>NZ_AWNH01000073.1 GCF_000482245.1 Leptolyngbya sp. Heron Island J
GGAGGGAGGAGGGAGGAGGGAGGAGGGAAGAGGGGGTAGCGGGTTAGGGGTTGTGGGCTCACCCATCGACTCATCCACTCCTTCTGTCTTCCCATCCACCCATTCGCCTTTAACGAATCAGATCAAAGGAGATATCCGTCTTGGCGGGCACATTGGTCTTGTGGTCCAGGTCATCTAGAACCGTGTTGATGATCCAGTTGAACTGGTTGATGGCACCCTGGTAGCCAAGGGTGGCATAGCGGTGCATGTGGTGACGATCAAAGATAGGATAGCCGATGCGTACTAGGGGAGTGCCGGTGTCGCGCCACAGGTACTTGCCGTAGGAGTTGCCGATCAGTAGGTCAACAGGCTCGGTGAACATTAGCGATCGCAAATGCCACAGATCCTTCTTACCCCACACCGTCGCCTCTTGACCATAGGGACTGTTGGTCAGCACTTCACGCAGTTCAGCCTCAAAATCATTGTTGGAGTTAGTAACAACGATATGTACCGGCTCCGCACCCATTTCCAACAGAAACTGGGTAATGCCAAACACATGGTCCGGATCGCCGTAGAGAGCGATGCGCTTACCGTGAATCCAGGCTTGAGAGTCGGTTAGAGCATCCACAGCCCGACCCCTCTCCTGCTGGAGTTCTAGGGGAATGGCTTTGCCCGTAATTGCAGAGAGCGCCATCAGGAATTCATCAGTCCCTTTGATGCCAAAAGGCCGGAAATTATAGGTCTTTTGATCCCATTCCTTGACAAGGTACTCCTGGGTCTTGGGAGTGGTGTACTTCTGGAAGAAGAATGTACCCTCAGCATTAACCGAGTCCGCCGTCTCTTCTAATGTGGTCAACCCGTTATACATCTTAAACTCGCCTGTATTGGGAGAATCAAAGGTGTCCGAGTTATCCGAGAGAATGGTGTAGTCGATGCCAAACAGTCCCAATATCCGCTTCAGCTCACGGATATTGCCAATATAAGGGTCAAAGCCCAGATTAAAGTTGAACTTACCGTTTGTGGCCTCTGTCTTCTCCTTATTAGCGGTTAAGGTGTCCAATATGCCCTTGAGCATATTGTCATAGCCGGTGATATGAGAGCCCACAAAGCTAGGAGTGTGAGCGTAGGGCACTGGCAGGTCCTCTGGAATATGCCCTTCTTGCTTCGAGGTGGTGATAAACGCCCCCAAGTCATCGCCGATTACTTCTGCCATACAGGTAGTACAGAGGGCAATCATTTTGGGCTTATAGAGTTCGAAGGAATTCTCCAGACCCTGCTTCAAGTTGTTCAGTCCCCCAAATACCGCTGCATCCTCAGTCATAGAAGACGACACGGCCTGGAAGGGCTCTTTATAATTACGGGTAAGATGGGTGCGGAAGTAGGCCACACAACCTTGGGACCCGTGGCTATAGGGCAAGGTGCCTTCAAATCCAGACGCCACGAATAGTGCGCCTAAGGGCTGACAAGCTTTAGCCGGATTAATGGTCAGGGCTGTGCGCTCAAAGTTCTTTTCGCGATAGTCCCAGGACTTGGTCCATTCAGCTACCTCAGCCACTTTTTCACGGCTGTGGGCACCTTCAAACTGACGCTTGTATTCGAATATATCCTGGTAGGTATCTTCTTGAAATAGATCAAAGTGATCTTTTATCTTGCCGGGGTCTGGAGCGGTTTCCGGCACTTGGGGAGCATTGTTCTCAGTCATGGTGGTCTCCTTGATTGCGGGAGGGGGGTGCGGGGGAAAGGGAGAAGGGAAAAAAGGCGGAGGGCGGAGGGCGAAATTTAGACTCATCCCTCATCCTTCATCCCTCATCCTCCCCTATGGTCTTCTGGATTGTTATGCTGTTTGCCAGGGTGCATTAATCAGCCCCCAGGTAGGATTGTTAATGGCCAAATCCATGTCGCGGGCAAAGACTTCAAAGCCTTCATAGCCGTGGTAAGGACCGGAATAATCCCAGGAGTGCATCTGCCGGAAAGGTAGCGCCATCTTCTGGAAGACATACTTCTCTTTAATACCAGCCGCAATTAAGTCTGGCTGTAGCTGTTTGGCCAGTTCTTCAAACTCGTAGCCGCTGACGTCGTCATAGATGACTGTGCCTTCTTTCACATAGTCGGCGGTGCGCTTGTAGTCATCACCATGACCAAACTCATAGCCAGTACCGATCACGTTCATACCCAGGTCTTCAAAAGCAGGGATCACGTGACGGGGACGTAAACCACCCACCATCATCATCACTGTCTTGCCTTCTAACCGGGGGCGATACTTGGCAACAATGGCATCCATGCGTTCCTGATGCTCGGCAATCACCGCTTCAGCTTTGGTCTGAATGGTCTCATCAAACTGTTCTGCAATCTTACGCAGAGACTTGGCAATCTGGGTGGGACCAAAGAAATTGTATTCCATCCAGCCAATACCATACTTCTCTTCCATAAACCGGCAGATGTAGTTCATCGACCGATAGCAGTGGATCAGATTCATCTTGGCTAGGGGCGTCATCACCACTTCGTTAAAGGTGCCATCCCCTGAGAATTGGCAAATAACACGGAGGCCAATCGCCTCTAGCAAGCGGCGGCTAGGCCAGGCATCTCCACCAATGTTATAGTCACCAATGATGTTGACATCATAGGCACCGGGCTCATAACCTTCGGGGAGCTTGCGATACTCGTCGGCCTTGGGCAGTACCCAGTCGCGTACGGTATCGTTAGCAATGTGGTGACCTAAGGATTGGGAAACTCCTCGGAATCCTTCACAGCGGACAGGAACAACGGGTTTGCCAGTCTCTTTAGCCTTCTGTCTGGCAACAGCTTCAATATCATCTCCAATCAACCCTACAGGACATTCCGATTCAATTGTGGTGCCCTGACTCAGGGGAAACAGTTCTTCTAGTTCATCGACGATTTTGGCCAGTTTTTTATCACCGCCAAAGACAATATCCCGCTCTTGGAAATCGGAAGTGAACTGCATGGTGCCAAAGGTGTCCACACCAGTGGTGCCCACATAGTAGTTACGGCGGCCAGACCAGGAATAGTAGCCACAGCCCACTGGCCCATGACTCAGGTGAATCATATCTTTGACAGGTCCCCAGACCACCCCTTTGGCCCCTGCATAGGCGCAGCCACGAGTTGTCATGACGCCGGGAACAGATTTTTTGTTAGATTTAACGCCGCAGTCAGAAGCGCCTTCTTCTTTGACATTCAGGTGCTTGGAACGTCTCTTTTGGGCTTTCTCAGGATAGGCATTCAGTACCTCCTGGATCAGCTCTTTTCGATCTTCTACGGTGGCCATGGTGTCCTCTCATTTAGCTTGGAGAATAAGGTGAAGCGAGTGGGCAACGCCGGGGGTGAAGATCTCGTCAGTGTTTAAGGACTAGAAGTTCACCCACCAGCGAGCTTGCTAGACGGTGGCGACAGCAGGATCAGAGGCTAACGCTTCTTGATACTTTTCATCACTATCTAGGATGCCGAATTCAATCAAGAGTTCTTCCAGTTCGTCCATGCTAATGGGCGTAGGAATAGTCAGCTTCTTGTTATTGATGATCTTATCGGCAAGTTGAGCATACTCATTAGCCTGATTGCTCTGCGGTGCATACTCATTCACAGTCATCCGACGGAGTTCAGCGTGCTGTACTACGTTGTCACGGGGGACAAAGTGAATCATTTGAGTATTCAGCTTGTCTGCTAGAGCTTCAATCAGCTCAACTTCTCGGTCCGTGTTCCGGCTGTTGCAAATCAGGCCGCCCAATCGCACACCACCGGAGTGGGCATACTTCAGAACGCCTCGGGCAATGTTGTTGGCCGCATACATGGCCATCATTTCACCGGAGACAACAATGTAGATTTCCTGAGCTTTACCTTCCCGAATCGGCATTGCAAAACCACCACAGACCACGTCTCCTAGTACATCATAGGAAACAAAGTCGAGATCTTCGTAAGCCCCTTCTTCTTCTAAGAAGTTGATGGCAGTGATAATACCTCGACCCGCACAGCCAACACCCGGCTCAGGACCACCCGACTCAACGCACTTAACGCCGCGATAACCTTCGAGCAGAACTTCATCTAATTCTAAGTCTTCAACGGCACCGCGCTCAGCTGCCAGGTGCAAGATAGTGGTTTGGGCTTTACTGTGAAGCATCAAACGGGTGGAATCTGCTTTCGGGTCACAGCCCACAATCATGATGCGTTGGCCTTGCTCAGCCATGGCGGCCAAGGTGTTTTGGGAAGTGGTGGATTTACCGATACCGCCTTTTCCGTAAAATGCAATCTGTCTCATGGATTAGATTCTCCTTAAATTGTTAGCAAACGCTGGATATAGACTTGGTGATCCAGAGCAGTTCAGGCTGTCGAGGGTCGGTCAGAGGCTCTGATCGCTGATTGCTGACGGTGGGGAACGCTCGACTACTGGCGTGTGGTGATAGAATCTCATAGGATTAAAGAGAGAAAATTACAGATGGCTTATACAGCGACAACGGTTAATTCAGGTGAAACCTGGGCCTGTAACCGAGTTTCAATTGCACCTTTGAGGGTGGCAGTACTGCTATCACAAGAACCACAGGCACCCTTGAGCTGCACTTGCACCACATCGCCGCTGACATCGTAAAGTTCAACATCACCGCCGTCAGCCATGAGCATGGGGCGCACTTCTTCGGTCAGGACTTGTTGAATCCGATTGATCTTTTGCATGGGGGTGAGGAGTATAGCAGAGACTTCTGCTTCTACTCTGGCGGCTGTCGATGTTCTATCCCGCTGAACCTCGATTAAGATATCTTCAATACCGGCTAGGCAAGAGCCACAGCCGCCGCCAGCTTTGACATAGTTGGTGACTTGTTCAACGGTAGTCAGATCGTTTTCGATAATCACACGTCGGACGCGAGGCTCGGTGATACCAAAGCAGGAACAGATTAATGTGCCGTCATCATCGTCGTGGTGCTCTACTTCAATACCGCGATATTTGTAGATGGCCGCTTCCATAGCTTCTTGCCCCATCACAGAACAGTGCATTTTGGCTTCGGGTAAACCACCCAGAAAGTCAGCAATATCTTTATTGGTGATCTTCAGGGCCTGATCAAGGGTCTTGCCTTTGATAATTTCAGTGAGAGCAGAGGAGGATGCGATCGCACTGGTACAGCCAAATGTCTGAAACTGTGAATCCAGAATGGTCTCTGTTGATTCCTGGATCTTCAGGTGTAGTCTCAGAGCATCACCGCAGGCAATGCTACCCACTTCACCATAGACAACAGCCACATCGGGTTCGTTTGCATCTGCGATCGCACCCTGATTAATCGGGTTATAAAACAGTTCAAGTACCTTTTCGGAATAGTCCCACATGGTAGTTTCTGGAGGTAAAGGAGCAAGAAGAGAGAGGTAGGGGCTGGTCTTGTACCGGCCCTATGCGCTATGGACCAAATCGCGGCCCTGTAACCAATCCGCCTCGTCGTTGTTAAAGGGTGAAATCGCCCGCAATTTTTCCACAATGCCAGGCATGACATTGACAACCTGTTGGATATCTTCTGCAGTGGTGAATCGCGATAAGCTAAAGCGAATTGAGCCGTGGAGAATAGTGTAGGGGAGTCCCATGGCGGTGAGAACATGGGAGGGGTCCAGAGAACCGGAGGTGCAGGCAGACCCCGAGGAAGCGCAGATACTATGCTGATTCAGCATAAACAGAATGGCTTCGCCTTCAATATATTTGAAACCAATGTTGGTGGTGTTAGGCAGACGTGGGGTGCCGCCGCCATTCACTTCGCAATCGGGGATTAACTCCAGCAGTTGGGTTTCTAGCTGGTCCCGTAGCTGACGCTCCCGCTCGACAGCAGCGAGATGTTCACGGGCCACTGCGGCGGCTTTACCCAGGGCAATAATACCAGGCACATTGTGGGTGCCAGCCCGCCGTCCGCGCTCTTGGTGTCCACCCAACAAGAAAGGACGGAAGCGGAAACCACGACGAACATATAAAGCGCCCACTCCTTTAGGGGCATGGAGCTTGTGTCCAGAGAGGGTGAGCAGGTCAATGGTGCTGTTTTTTAGATCAATGGGTAATTTGCCGACGGCCTGGACGGCATCCACGTGGAAAGTGGCACCGCATTCTTTTGCGATCGCGCCAATCTGTTCTATCGGAAAAATCACACCAGTCTCATTGTTGGCATACATGGTGGTGACCAGTGCCGTGCCGCCAGTCATGGCGGCTTCCACTTCCATTAGATCAAGCTGACCGCGTCGGTCCACTGATAAATAGGTAACGGTATAGCCTTTTTTCTCCAGATGCTTACATACATTGAGAATGGCCGGATGTTCGACAGCAGTAGTGACAATATGACGTTTCTCGGGTTGGGCCGCCAGGGCCGCATGGATGGCCGTATTGTTGCCTTCACTGCCGCAGCTAGTAAAGATAATCTCAGTATCTTCTGCTCCTAGTAGCTCAGCCACCCGCACTCTAGCATCCTGAATGGCAGCACCAACCTGTCCTCCAAAGCTATGCATTGATGATGGATTACCGTAGAGGTCGCTCAAATAGGGCAGCATTGCATCCAGAACATCGGGATCAACCCGCGTGGTCGCATTGTTATCTAAATAAATGACCATTACCTCATCTCCGCGATCAATAAACAATAAAGGACAATAAAAAGAATCAGGGCGGACACTACGGCATTAACGGTACATTTGTGTCAGCCTGGGCTCTCAAGCTTTGTAAGGATTGGGAATACCGATCAAACCACTGCCGCCAGTATCTAGGCTGCTGTGAGGCTTTAAGCCGCGCGATCATGTGGCTATAGTTGGTAAACCAAACATGCCAGTAATCTGTTGTTGTCTCAGCATTCAGAGCGACAGCTGTGGTTGCGGTGGATAAAGGCACACAGCCTTCATTCGTTGGGCACACAGACCAGCATTGAGCGACGCCATGAGAGCCTTGACACTGGTTACAGCGATTCACATCTATCCAGAATGTGGACCCATCGGTCTCAATAGCATTGGTTGGGCAGCTAGAGAGACAGCGCTGACAGGAGATACAGTCATTAGTGATGGTGTAAGTCATGGTATGGGCCTCGCTGTTAGGGTTAGGACAGAGAGAGCAAAGGAGAGAGGAGAGTTAGAGGAAAAAAATGACAAATCTCCCTCTTTTCTATATCTCCATTTCTTCTATCTCTCTAAAACATGTTCGTCATAAAAACGTCGTGCAACAGTTTCAATCACGTCATAGGCTTCAATGACGGTCAGCCCGGCTTTTTGTAAGGCCTTTTGAGGGCAGGGACCGACTTTGGCGGTCAGTAGAGCCTTACAGTCGATAATCGTATTGATGATGCCTTCTAGGGCTGCCTCTTCGCCGTAGCCACCCTGGCAATAATCGGCAACTTTACGATGACCAACAAACTTGGCTTCCGTGGCGTCGACTTCATAAATCATGAATTCTTTGGCATGGCCAAAGTGTTGATTGACGAGTCCTCCACCCTTAGTCGCAACCGCAACCAGGACTTTAGGAGACTCAGTTCGACGCTTATTGACAGATGCCTGTTTTTTCTCCGCTACAGCGGCTTTGGTTTGCTCAATGCCCAGATGAACTGCCTGACGTTTTTCCAAACTGTAGTCCGCCGACATATCCATAAACTTCTCTTTAGTGAATTCCTGACTACGGTCTTCACCCAGCAGACCGACAGCATCGGCCCGGCACTGACGGCAGTGGCGCATCATTTTCATGTTGCCGGAACACTTATCTTGAACAGTCTTAAGTTCTTTAGGATTTGGACCCCGCTGACCGTTGAGCCCAAAGTAAGTGCCATGCTCTGGGGCAGAAATCAGGGGCATAATGTTATGGAGAAACGCGCCGCGATCGCGAATTGCCTTATTCACCTCTGGCAGGTGCTCATCGTTGATACCAGGAATCAGCACCGAGTTTACCTTACAGAGGATATCGGCTTCCTGCAGCGCCTGTAGACCTTCCATCTGACGCTCGTGCAGGATCTTCACACCCTCAATGCCACGATAGCGACGACGACGGTAGTGAACCCAGGGATATATTTTCTCCCCTACTTTCGGGTCCACCATATTAATAGTGATCGTGACATGATCCACATTCAGCTGCTTAATCCGATCAACATGATCAGGCAGCATCAGACCATTGGTGGAAAGACAAAGTTTAATATCGGGTGCTTTGTCAGCAATCAGCTCAAAAGTGCGGAAGGTTTTTTCTGGATTAGCTAAGGGATCGCCAGGTCCAGCAATGCCCAAAACTGTCATTTGGGGAATCTTACCGGCCACTACTAACACTTTGTGGGCTGCTTCTTCGGGGGTGAGCAGCTCGCTCACAACACCGGGACGACTTTCGTTAGCACAGTCATATTTACGGTTACAGTAGTTGCACTGGATATTGCAGGCTGGAGCCACCGCAACGTGCATACGGGCATAGTGGTGGTGAGCTTCTTCGCTGTAGCAAGGATGTTTTTCAATGCGAGCCTTTAAAGACTCACTCATAGCGCTAGGGGCATCATTTTTAGTGCTACAGCCACAGCCGCCGCCAGACTTCTTGACCATAGTTTTGGTTTTGGTTAGAGTTATGTCCAGCTCGGGCGTCGTCGTGGGCGCAGAGGCAAGGGCAGTAGGAGGCGGAGGCGTCATTGGTTTAATAGGGGTTAAGGAGTATGGTTCTGAGGGCGTTATGAAATAAAAAAGAGTGGTGCTGCATTAGCTGGGTCATATAGAATGTTGTTCCACGCGATTAAATCGGAGAAGCAAAGTATAGACTCGCTAATGCAGTACCAGAGAGTGTGCGAGCGCCGAGGAACTCAGTCTTTTAAGCAATCAGCTATTTCCAGGGTGCATGGGTGGAGGTGTGCTCGTTTGTCTGTGTGAGATCACGAGGACGTCTCAATACGGGTGAATACCCCTGAAATCAGTCTGGTCGCAGCTGGCTAAACTATCGAAATCTAAAAACAAAGCACCGACAAGATCAATAGATTCTTACTGGGTTTGTTTTATTGACTTCACCAAGTCAGCCAAGTAATTGGGTGTTCGGCGATGAAAGAGTTATATCAATGGCTCTAGCGACGGCTTTGAGCATCACCCCGATAGGATTTATTGGATGATTATCACTACACTCACTGGCTGTAACCCTTGAAAATCTAGGGAAAAATCTTTTTTCTAGATCGGGGTACTAGTATTTCTCAATGGGCGGACTAGTATTTTTCCACCCCCGTTCGATGATTACTGTACTCAGTTATAATCCTCTACTAGCAAGGGATGCAGGCTATTTTGAGTGCTTCTGAGTAGCGGTTTGTTCGAGCACTCAAATTCGGAGCTTTTGCTACATTAGATACAAAAATGAAGGAATCATTAAGTTGGTAAAAAATGTGTCTGTATCGTTGTTTTCAGTTTTAACCTATTCTTGGTAACACAGTTTACCATTTCATATTAAATAATGTGAAAATCAATAGGAGAGTTTAGGGTAGCTAGCTGCCGTTTTAGAAATTGTGGGGTGAGTATAGGGCAGCATCAAGCTTAGAAGTTTGAATGGGGAAAATCTATAAAGAGGGAAGAGTAAAAAGCAAATTAGGATCGAAACCAATAGCTATATGAAAGATAGAACTTCGCAGTCAGCTTGTCCCTTGCAGTTAATATCGTTCTCTTGACAGTTGTTAAGGATTGCTGAATTTAATCGAGAGAGTTCTGCATCGTTTGTTACAGTTTCAATTATGGAACTATGTGTTGAAAGGTCAAAGATTGTACTTTGAGTACATAGAGCGCCATTTTTTATCTTCTCTATATATAGAGCTCCAAGCACTGCAAATCAAGGCTTACCCTTGAGTACAAAATACTTGTACCTGCGTTCAGAAATACCTAGCCCTGCTTACCAAAATACCTATACCCTGCACCCAAGAGAATTCTAAACCCCTGATTCATCATAGGTTTAGCACTTGAGTGTAAAGGTAATAGTTCTAGTAAATCTGGATTGGGCTGTTGCGATCACATCCCTGAAGACGCAACTGCTATAAGCAAACAAACAAAGCCCTACCAGAGCCATGCCACCATCCTTGCAGCACTTCTCCCTTCAGCGTCTGTTCTCCTGGGCCACACTACACCAGTCCCTGCCATGTTATGCAGACTTTGCCATTATTTTTGAGCGAGACCCAGCTGCCCGCAATTGGTTAGAGGTACTGTGCTGCTATCCGGGGCTACATGCTATTACCGCCCATCGTTTAGCTCACTGGCTACAACAGCACCACATCCCGTTTTTTCCGCGCTTTATTTCTCACCTGGCCCGCTTTTTTACAGGCATCGAAATTCACCCAGGAGCCACCTTAGGCAAGGGTGTCTTTATTGATCATGGCATGGGGGTTGTGATTGGCGAAACGGCCACTGTGGGCGACTACACCTTGATTTATCAAGGGGTTACTCTGGGGGGCACCGGTAAAGAAACTGGCAAACGTCATCCCACCGTCGGTAGCCGGGTCGTGATTGGCAGTGGTGCTAAGGTGCTGGGTAGCATTACGATTGGTGACCATGCCCGCATCGGGGCAGGCTCGGTTGTATTGCGCAGTGTACCTACCGACTGCACCGCTGTGGGAATTCCCAGTCGCAACGTTTGTGAATGTAATACAACAGCAGCCCCCCTGGAACATGGCCAGCTACCTGATGTTGAAGCTGCCACCGTACGACACCTGATAGCTCGTATTGAAGCGTTAGAAACCCAGTTAAAAGATCTCACCTATCAACCCCTATCAACCCTGGAGTATCAATCCTATGGATAAACCTGAACCCACTGTCTCCACCTGGGGACAGGTTGTTATCGTACCCCGTGGCGAACGCTGGTCGATCAATCGCCGCTTGCAAGAACTCCATATTGCTTGTGCTTGTCCAGCTGATGGCACCCTACGAGTCCATGTTAACCATGCCTTAGAGTTAATGCTGGTCCACAGCGTCGTCAGACGATTCACACTGTCTCGTCAGGTCAACATTGGCTGGCTAGAGCGTTGTTGGCAAACCCAAGTCATCTGCACTGCCAAGCATTAACGTTCCCTTCTCCTGTTGATCTCACTGTGTATGTCTAATTCTGTCCATCTACAATTTTGTTTGGAGAAACTATATGACTACTCAAACCCTGGTCCGTGCCTTTGGTGAAGTCGGCGATAACCCCGTCGGTCTTGAAAAGGAGGTTACCCTGACCGTCTGCGAAGGTTTGAATCTGGTTTATGCCAGTTTTCAAGCCCTTTATATGCAATATCAAAAACACCACTTTGTCATTGAAGGCGCAGAGTTCTATTCTGTTCACGAGTATTTTCAAGAAAGCTATGAGGCTACTCAAGAAGAAGCCCACGATGTTGCTGAGCGTCTCAATGGGTTAGGAGGCATCCCAGCCGGTACTTTGACCACCTTGGCCGAACTCTGCTGTTTTACACCAGAATCCGAAGGTGCCTATAACTGCCGACAGATGATTGCCAATGATCTGTCGGCTGAGCAGGCAATCATCGCCCTGCTGCGCCGATTGGCAACCCAGGCAGAAAGTATAGGCGATCGGGCCACACGCTATCTTTATGAACAGATTCTGCTTAAGACAGAAGAACGTGCCTTTCACCTAGAACACTTTTTAACTGACGACAGTCTGACGTTTGCTTTTTTGAAATAGAGTCTGATTTCTGAGGTTTTATTTAAGGAGAATTCTCTTATGTTGACGACACTGATGATGGTTGGCCCATTTATTCTCTTTGCCTGGGGGTTACAATATTGTCTTAATCAGATCATTGCAGAAGATCGTAAAAACTTTAACAGCAATCGATCTCAGTCAATGGATGATGCGTCATTAACCTGACAAACCCTCTAACCAGATAGTCTCTAATCCAAGCAGGTCAAGTCTGAGGGTGAGATCGCAACACGGCCCTCTCTCACCCTCTTCCCTCTTCCTTCTTCCCTCTTCCCTCTTGAATAATCACGGAGGTGCTACCATGACAACTCCACCCCAGATATTGATCAACGATACGACCCTCAGAGATGGTGAACAAGCTGCAGGTGTCGCCTTTGGTTTAGAAGAGAAAGTTGCGATCGCAACTTTTCTCGACATCATTGGCGTACAAGAACTGGAAGTTGGCATCCCCGCCATGGGGAGAGATGAAGCCCAATCGATTCGTGCGATCGCCAATCTAGGTCTCAACGCTCAGCTACTGGGCTGGAATCGAGCCATACTATCCGATATCCAAGCCTCCATCCACTGCGGTCTCAAACGTATTCACATTTCCATTCCTGTTTCAGATATACAGATTCAAGTCAAATTCCAAGGCCAGTGGGCCAAAATGTTTGAACAGCTGCGGGATGCCATTAACTTTGCCCACGACCACGGTCTGGAGGTAAGCGTCGGTGGAGAAGACAGCTCCCGTGCTGACGAGACCTTTTTGCTCGATGCCGCCCAGTTTGCCCAGGAATGGGGCGCATTTCGCTTTCGCTTTTGCGACACGGTCGGTATTCTCGACCCATTTACCACCTTCGACAAAGTCCAAAAGCTAGTCACAGCCCTGGATATCCCCGTCGAAATGCACACCCACAACGACCTGGGTTTAGCAACCGCCAATGCCCTGGCTGGCATTAGAGCCGGAGCCAGCTCGATCAATACGACCGTTAACGGTCTGGGCGAAAGAGCCGGCAATGCCGCCCTGGAAGAAGTCGTCATGGCCCTCCGGCAAATTTACGGCATCAAAACCAAAATTCAAACCGAACGCCTGTTAGAACTGTCGCGCCTTGTCGCTAAAACCGTCAATTGTCCAGTGCCTCCCTGGAAAGCGATCGTTGGGGCCAACACCTTTGCCCACGAGTCCGGCATTCACGCCCATGGTGTGCTACACAACCCCAGCACCTATGAACCCTTTGACCCCAAAGATGTGGGCAAACAGCGGCAATTTGTGATCGGCAAACACTCCGGTCGTCACCTGCTGAGCCAGATCTTACGGGACTATGGCCTACAGCTCGACGCCAATAACAGCCAGAGCTTACTCAACGCCGTCCGCGATCTCTCAACTCAGCTAAAACGGAGTCTCACCGTTGATGAACTACTCACCCTGGCATCTCAGGAAAACATCGGCATAGCCATTACGTAATCATTCTGCACCCAGCAGACACAAGGCTAGCTCCTACAGTCACGGGCTGGCATCAGACCAGCCCTTACCTCTACGCCTTCCGTCTTCCACCTCCCTTACCCTCAAGCCCCATCATGAAAGTTATGCTTCACACCGACCGTGCCGGGAAACTCATGGTCTATGTCGCCAAAAAAGACCTGGAAGAAGCAGTGGTCAAACAAACTACTGTTGACGATGCCCAAGTTTTCACCCTGGCCAACGGCTGGGAATTGGCGATCACCGGACTAGACAATCCCATCAAAACTCCACAAACAGTGAGAGCAAAACGCATCAATTAAGTTTGGCGTTGCTGTTCCAAACTAGGGTGACAAAATGTCGCTGCATGGGTTTTTCATCAACCGACTGAGACAGCCCAGAACAGCAATAGCTTTAGTTTTATCAATTTACCAGGAGGTTGACCCATGGTTAAACAACTACCCCCTCACATGTTTATCCTGGAGGGAATCTTTTTAGGATATCTCAGTAAAAAAAAGAAAAAAGTAAAAGCCATTGTCCTTGAAGTCGAGCAAGAGCAGTTAGTCATTAAGCTGCCTAAAGAAGTACGAGGGACCATCCAAGACTATCAGTTCCAGCCAGGTGACCAAATCCGCTGCATTGGTCGTAGCCAGGTTAACTTTACAACAGGAGTGATTAAGCTGAGAGCTTATCAGGTGTTTCCCCTGCTCCCTCCCAAGGACGATAGACCGGCAGCAGCTCCACCAATCATACCAATCCCGACCGCAGCAACTGCTCATCCTACAGCTGCTAAACAACATGCTAAGGTCCTTATTTGTCATAAGTCAGGTTGCCAAAAACGAGGTGGTCGTCAACTCATTTCAACCTTAGAGACAATTTTGCAAGAATATCAGCTTCAGGATCAAGTCGAGATTCAATACACTGGCTGTCAAAAGCGCTGTTCAAAAGCCCCTACGCTAACAATTATGCCAGGCAAACACCGCTACGATCGGCTAAATCTCCAAAGTCTACCTACCCTAGTCGAGCAGCATTTTTGTCACTCTGAGCAGATTTCAATATCAGATGAATTATGAAAATAAAGTACCGTCAACTGCTAATAAAGCTATTGACCTGGTTTGTGGCTGAGGTTGTCCTTAGCTATGTGGGATTAGATAACCTGGCCGACTATAGCGAATACCTGAAAGAACAAAGTACCGTTTCAATCGCTGTTGGTTATTGTCAGACTTAAATGCAGACTTAAATTTAGACTGAATTAATTAACTATAGTAGTATCCTTAGACTGAGCGTTCATCCACACGCATATCAAAGGGTGTTTCCATATCCGATGGTGGATGTACTCTGATTTTGGCTTGAGAACTAAACTGAGATAAATATTCGGCCAGTATGGCCATACGATTTAAAACGCGCCAGTTTTTTTCTTGATCAGAACAATAAATATGTAAAGTTACGACGTCAGCCATCTTCACCGTCCACCGGCAGGCCATCAACAGAGATTGAGTCGAGCCATCACACGCTTCAAAAAAATGCTGACAGATAGATCCTTCTAGCTGTCTTTTTAGCTCTGCATCCAGGTCTGTGATAGTCGCTGGTGGCAAGTCTTCAGATGAAAGAAAATGAGACATTATCACTCCTCAATGTTAGTCATTAAACTATGGAATATCTTAAGTTTCATTGCTAGCGCGCTCCATTGTGATTACTTTAGCGATATGTTCGGGAAATTCTTCTAAGTCAGCATCTTCTCCTTTGGGCATGGGAGACGTAAAGGTATAACAGGGATCGCACTGACCTGTATCAAAAACCTGCAACACCCATTTGTCAGGCAGTCCCTCGACGCCAATTTCGACAACGTACCAGTCACTACCGGTCTCACGGGTTGCAAGAATAGAGAAAAAATCTTGATCTACCTCCGGAATTTCTAAATCATTCATCAAAAAATCCATCGCCGATATATTAGCATCGGCCACTGATAAATCTATCATTGTCACAGATCTCCTTTATATTCATCAAAGGTTACTTGGACAAGTCTCAACATCCTGGGTGAGATCGCTGCTGGGGGCTAGTCCAATCCAGGCATCTACTGCAGACAGATCAAATCCCACTGCGTAACAATCCTTTACTCGCAGCAGCGGACGTCGAATTAGAATAGGTTGCTTCACCATCAATGCCAGCGCCTGATCAACACTGACTTGCTCAGGATGAACCGCACCGGCCTTAATGGGTGGGGCAGTAGGGTTAAACCATTGACTTACGGGTAACGTGCCAAAGAAGGGGCGTAGTTGCTCCGGGGTCCAGGCCTCTGTTAGTAAATTATGCGTCCGCACAATGTGACCGGCTGTTTGTAGTAAGGCTTTTTGCTTAGCATTACCGATACAGCCTGGTTTCTCATAAAAGTCGACGGTTGCCATGGCTTAATCGTCCTCAGCTGGTGCATTGAGAATATTGAGCAGTAGTTCTCCTGCAAATTCTTTAGGGTCAATTTGCTTAACGTGATCGGCAATTGTCTGGGCACGTTCCAGGTCACCTAGACGAGCTAGCAGCAATCCGGCAGCACCATAGGCACTGAGATAAAGTCTAACCATTTCATGATCAAGCTGGTCTGCAAGCAGCGGTTTGAGACTTGCCCAGTCGGTTGGCCATTGTTCGTTTTTTTGGATGAGATCGCATACCGTCAACGCCATCTCCAATGCCAGGACATTGTTATTTTTGTAAAAGTAATAACGATAGGCACTTACCAAAACATCCAGACCAATGTCTGGTTGAGCCAGGGCCTGTTGCATATACTGCTCAGAAACGTCAGTATCCTCCCAGGTCTGGGCCGCTGCCACCAGCCATGTCCTAGCAGAGCCAGAGACGGAGAGCCACGGTGGGTCTGTTGTTGTCATCATTCTGTTGAATGTGCATACATCTATTCACAGGATCAGTGCACTACTCCGAAGGGTGCTTGAGACTGACACCGACCCCTAAATTAAATTTGGACATTGCTGCTCCTCGGGATGGATTTGACTGTTCAGGACTGTCAACTAGCAATGGTTACAGCTCGGCTCATCCCATAAATCAGCGATCGCAAATTTGAACTCAAAACTGAGATTACACACTCTCTTCTTTCTATTAGTAGAGATTTACAGCCAACATTCAGTATCGTTCAACACTAAATATGAAAAAGTCACAATAATTGGAAAACCCCACTATATAACAGAATATAAACGAAGATAGACTTTTACATCGTTAGCAACAACATCGCAACAATTTAATCAACTGCCTATATTCCTCTGAGAAAACCGTGATGATAACAACATAATCTTGGGCCAGATCGTCCATGCTGAACATAATCTTTGTCATTTCTTGAAGAAAATATTAAACCGTATCAGGAGACATAGAATACAAGAATCTGAGTTGTTATTACTAAGAAACATTAATAAACATTTTTTACGAGGCACAGATGTTTCTCACCAACCTATCTTCTAAACTATGGAAACATCTGTTCACTTAGCCTATTTATCTGATTGAGAAACGGTTTAAACCGTTAAGTCTCATCACCAAAGTCGTTGAAATTCTTCTAACCATCAAGCTGTTGATGGGTCCACTGTGCTTATGGCTTACACTATCAAAGACGGTTGTATCATTTGCGATAGCTGTCGGCCCCAATGCCCGACCGGGGCGATAAAACCCCTAGTTGGCTCAGAAGGCTATTGGGTTGATCCGACACTCTGTAACAATTGCGAAGGGTTAGACGTTCCTCTCTGCTCAAAAGCCTGTGATGTTGGAGCCCTATCTCCCCTAGTCCCCAAAAAAGGTCGCTACAAAAGCAGCCTGCTGCCAGCCGCCATCTCAGATATCTTTCTCAGCGGTAAAACCACCCCCTTCGCCTCTTCTATGGTGATTTGGGAAGCCTGCAACATCTTAGCCCAACGACATCACCTATCCTGGCAAACTGATACCGACGGTCAACATTACTACCGTCGTCCTGTACATCGCGGTCGCGGAGAGATGCGATTTCGGCTAGCCGCCGATCCAGAAAGCGAGACATTGATGCCAATGTCAGCACATCAGGCTCAAAAAGCTATCGCCCAGTTTGATATTCGTGCCACCTGTCTCCACCTAATTTTTGCAGCCTATGCTGTCACCCTGAGCGGCCCTTGGGAAGACTCTTTTGTCCTCAACGATCAGCACATTGAACAATACCTGGGTCTAGATAAGCGCAAAGACTTAACAAAACTAGAGAAACTAACCCTGATTAAAAACTTGGTGTACCAATCTTGTCAGCTGTTAGTTACCCTCGACTGGCCCCGTCAGGGAAAAGTCAAATCCTTTAGCCTCGACGAACACCCCATCTGGCATCTACTCAACACCGAGTATTACTTTGAAACCGATGCCCAGGGAGATCGCCATCTCATTGGCTTAGGGTTTACCTTACGTGCCGGTATCTGGGCAAAGCACTTTCTCAATAAGCGCGATTATCGTAACCAAACGGCATTTTATCAGTATGGCACCTTACCCCAGTCTCTGCTGAGTGAAGTGATGAGCAATTGGCAACAGCATGAGGGAGCCGTACGGATGCTGCTATGGCTGTTGTTCAAACTACGGTTAGGCGGAGATCATCGACTCACCGTGCGCACATTACTACGCATTGCCTATGGGGAAGAACGATTGGTGGAGGCTACCACGGTGCGGGGAGCCCATAAGCGGTTGCTCAGAACATTTGAGAGTGATTTAGAAACAATTTATTACTACGGTCTCAAACCCTTATTTGATCCAGAAACCTATCCGGCTGAGATTCAACCACTCTGGTCCAAAGTGATCGATATTCCCAACGATGTGGACGAAGCTCTGGAGTTTTGGGTCAATGATGCCCATCAAAGCCGGAGTTTGACTGATACAGCCCCGCGAGATAAATGGCAACGACTGATCAATGCTCGGCTGTCAGGCTTTGAACTCTCTGAAGAATGGCAGCAAACCGTCCGACGTCGTGCTCCTAGACGACGGCGAAAACAGTCTCAGCCAGCTGAGGTAGTCACCCTTTCTGGGAGTGCTATCAAGGCAGCTCGCAAACGTCAGAACGTGACCCAGCGTGACCTGGCCAAACATCTCGGTAAAAGTCAGAGTTGGGTCCGTGATGTTGAAAAGGGACGGTTTAATATTAGCGCCGCAGATCACGCTCGCTTACAACAAACTCTCAATATCGGCTAGACAAAACTTAATCATTCGGTATAATACGATATTAAACAACAACAGGTTTTGTATTAATTGATACAGAATGTTTGTCGTAAATCTCGCCTAATTGATTGTAGAGAGTGTGTACATTTCAGGCTGATAAAAAATAGGGTGTTGTTGATCCTTAGGATGATCTCATCTTCCAAATTCGGACGGTTGGCGAGTTTTACCGACTGGTTCATCTCCTAAATCAGCAACAGCAGAATAAGAAGTCTGCTTGACTTTCTGTTGGGCGAACAGACACGTTAGTATGAGCTGGTCGCCACATCCCTCACACCTGAATCATTTCATAGCTTTATAGCAATCAGGGTTTTCTGCCACCCTTGTTAGACAAGCTACCGTGTATACATAAGTCGGAGAATAGCTCTAGAGTTCAAGCCCACTCTGCGAGAAGAGCAAAGCTCTACATCCCCCACCTCCTTCTCCGTGGGAGAAGGGGAGTCAGATCAAAGTCCCTCTCCCTGCGGGAGAGGGGTTTGGGGTGAGGGCCAACTCAAGGTATGAAGCACCTTTCAAAGCACAATCTTCTAGATATGTATACATAGTAGGTGAGACAAGGGGGGTAGCTCTATCCACATCCAGACCTGCAGGTTTTCTGTACAGAAAACACACGGTTTTGAGTTGTCTATCCCTAGCTAGCACACCACCATTCCCATTAGGCTCATGATTAGCACCATCCCTCTGCCAACAATTACTCCGAATACTACGGAAAAGAAACAAAATACGTTTAAATCAATTTTTCCAACTGCCGAGAATATTCCTCAGCAATTTCAGCTGCCAACACCGATAAATCAGCGTGAGTATTTAATTAATGGAGAGCTCCGTCACTGGGACGGTGAGGTTGAAACTGTTTTGTCTCCAGTGCATATCCAAACAGAGGATGGGCTGGTACCCGCCACGGTGGGGCATTTTCCATTGCTGACTGAAGAGGAATCTTTAGCAGCGCTAAACGCAGCAGTAGCCGCCTATGATCGAGGTCGGGGTGCATGGCCGACCATGTCTGTGGCTCAGCGGATTGAGCACATGCAAGATTTTGCCTATCGCATGAAGGAAAAGCGAGACGAGGTGGTTAAGCTCCTGATGTGGGAAATTGGCAAGTCCTGTAAAGACTCACAAAAAGAGTTTGACCGCACTGTCAGCTATATCGAAGATACGATCGATGCCCTGAAAAATTTAGATCGAATATCGTCTCGTTTTGAAATTTCTGAAGGGGTGATTGGGCAGATTCGTCGGGCACCGTTGGGCGTTGTTCTATGTATGGGCCCTTCCAATTATCCACTCAACGAAACCTTTGCGCTGTTGATCCCAGCCTTAATCATGGGCAATACCGTAATTATGAAATTACCCCGTCCGGGTGTGTTATTTTGCAACCCACTGCTAGAGGCTTTTCAGGAGTCTTTTCCTGCTGGGGTTGTGAACACGGTGTATGGCAGCGGACGAGTAGTCACACCCCCTTTAATGACATCCGGTAAGGTGAGCGCGTTTGCCTTTATTGGCTCAAGTCGGGCGGCTAACAAGTTAAAAAAACAGCATCCTAAGCTCAACCGTCTGCGGACTATTTATGGATTAGAGGCTAAAAATCCAGGCATTGTCCTACCCAATGCTGATCTAGATCTCACAGTCAAAGAATGTATTCTAGGAACACTTTCCTACAATGGTCAGCGATGTACAGCCTTAAAAATTCTCTTTGTCCATCGGCAAATTGTTGATACCTTTCTAGAAAAATTTGCCGCCGCTGTTTCTCAACTAGTCGTGGGGATGCCTTGGGATGAGGATGTCACAATTACACCACTGCCCGATGCGCAAAAACCTGAGTATTTTAGCGATCTGGTCAATGATGCCGCTCACCACGGTGCGCGTGTCATAAATCCAGGGGGTGGCACGGTCGATGGGTCCATCTTTTATCCTGCCGTGCTGTATCCGGTCACTCCAGCCATGCGACTTTACTCAGAAGAACAGTTTGGTCCGGTGATCCCCGTTGTTCCCTACGACGATATCGAAACCCCGATCGACTACATTGTTAATTCTGACCATGGGCAACAGGTTAGCATCTTTGGCCAGGATACGGATGCGATCGCAGATCTGATCGATCCCCTCGTCAGCCAGGTCTGTCGAGTGAACCTCAACAGCCAGTGTCAGCGCGGTCCAGACACATTCCCCTTCACCGGGCGCAAAGACTCCGCCGTAGGCACCCTATCCGTATCGGATGCCCTGCGCTCATTTTCCATTCGCACCCTGGTGGCGGCTAAAGATCAGCCGTTAAACAAAGCGATCATCACCGAAATCGTCAGAGAACGAAAATCGAATTTCCTATCCACCGATTTCATTTTGTGATGAATCTATCGGGGCGTTGCATGCAACGCCCCGATAGATTCCTAGTTCATTTAGCCCATAGGAAAACACCATGACCGATCAACCCATTTCCAATGAAGTTGCCTTAAGAATTGCCCTAGCCGCCAGAGCGCTACCGGATGTGTCGGTGCCAGAGTTAATCGGTGCGCTACAAACCAATCTCGACGATAACATTTCAGAAGAATCGCTAAGTACACTGACAGTCACCCAGCTAAAGCGCTCCTTTGGCAACATTTACGCCGTTGATGAAGGTGAGTGGGAAGGTGAAGATGCCAACAACCAGGACATCGCGGCCTTTAAAGCAGCCATTCGGATTCTGTGGGGAGAACAGGAAGAGTGTGAGCATCCCTTACCGATTGAACCATACCAGGAGGGAGACATGCCCAACTCCATCAGGGTAGCAGTGGCATCCAATACCGCAGAACAACTCGACGGGCACTTTGGTTCCTGCCATCGCTACTTGATTTATCAACTCTCAGCCGATGACCTCAAACTGATTGATGTGCGCTCTGCTCTCGAAGCCGACCTTAGCGACAACAAAAATCAATTCCGCGTCAATTTAATTAAAGATTGTCCGGTTCTCTATGTTGTTTCCATTGGCGGACCTGCAGCCGCTCAAGTGATCCAGGCCAATATTTATCCGATGAAGATAGAAACTGGCGGTGAGATTAGACCGATCCTGGCAGATCTGCAAACAGCGATCGCAAACTCTCCGCCACCGTGGTTAGCCAAAATTTTAGGGATTGCCGCAGACAAACGGGTAAAAAATTACCATGCTTGAGCAACCACCACAACGACAGATGACCCAAGCCGAGCCCCGACCATGAGTATCCAACAAAATAAAGAACGCATTCAAGAAATTCAACAGATTACCGGCTTACGCTCCACCCACTTTGCCGATCTGATTCGAGTCGCCCAGCTGATCTACGATCCTAGGGGCGGTGTGGCCAGTCGAGTTGTCAAGGTCAACTGGCTAGAGTTTGGGATTCCCCCGGCGGTGGTCGAGACGTTGCGATCGCTCGGCAAAAAATACCAGTATGAGTCCCCCCATATTAACCTCGACCAGGTTTGGGACGAGTTGCCCCCCGAAACCCGCAGCTGGTTTATGGCTAATCGCAGCCTCCTATGGGAAATTGAAGAATCTTTTCCGGCCCTGGATGAAGATTGATCCTGCCGCGGCAGGGTGGAGTAACGGTTAATGGGCAGCCCCAGCAGTGGGACCAGGCAGATAGTTCTGTTGGAAACTTAAAAAACCTTTACACTAACAGAACTCACACCTGGCCACGACATTTCCGTTATGCAACGCTTCAACTTTCAGATTTTCCGCCGCTTTTGGACCATTGCCAAAACCTACTGGTTTAGTGACGAAAAATGGAAAGCCCGTGGCCTGTTGCTGCTCATTGTTGGTCTACTGCTGGCCTACACGGGGCTGAGCGTTGTTCTCAACAATCAGCGCGGTGAGCTAATCTCAGCCCTATCAGCTAAGAGCGAAGACCGCTTTTGGCAAACCGTAGTTATTTTTATTGGCGTGCTGGTGGTATATGCACCGCTGCTGGCCGGTTACACCTATCTACGTGACCGGCTAGGGCTGGCCTGGCGGCGCTGGCTCACCACCCATTTTGTCGAACGCTACTTTGCGGATCGAGCGTTTTATCAGATTAATCAGTTCAACCCCGATATCGACAACCCTGACCAGCGGATTGCTGAGGATGTCAAGAACTTTACCCAAGAATCCTTAACCTTGGTGTTGGTGATAGTGGGCTCGTTGCTGGAAGTCATTGCCTTTAGCGGTGTGCTCTGGGGCATTTCCCGCGAACTCGTCCTCTTTCTGCTGGCCTATGCCATTGTCGGTACCCTGGCCACGGTGGGTGTTTTTGGCCAGCCCCTGGTGCGTCTAAACTTTGAACAGCTGAAGCGAGAAGCCAATTTCCGCTTTGGTCTGGTGCGGGTGCGGGAGAATGCTGAAGCGATTGCTTTTTATCAAGGGGAAGCCCAGGAATCGGCCCAGGTGAATCACCGCTTTATGGCCGCATTTGATAACTACAAGCGGTTGCTAGGCTGGGAGCTGGGGTTGAATGGTCTCACCAATGCCTACGAGTTTATTCCCTTTATCTTGCCCGCCCTGGTGGTTGCCCCCGGCATTTTTAGTGGCGATATAGAAGTCGGCAAAGTCAGCGAAGCCCAGGGAGCATTTATCCGGGTTTTCTTTTCCCTCAATTTGATTGTTGCCCGGTTTCAGTCTTTAACCGCCTTTGGTGCTGGCATTGACCGTCTTTATGACTTTGCCACCTCTCTGGGCCAAATAGAAAAACCGGAGGAAACAGAGGAAACAGAAGAACCCGAGCAGTCAGAGCCAGACGCTACGGCCGTTGAGAGCCCCGTTATCGACTGTGAAATTACCCCAGCATTAAGTCTTCAAAACCTGACGCTGCAAACGCCCAACTACCAGCGTACCCTGATCGAAAATTTATCCCTGGAGTTAGATGGCCATAGCTCCTTGCTGGTGGTGGGTCCCAGCGGCTGTGGTAAGAGTTCGTTGATGCGTGCGATCGCAGGTCTTTGGAATTCTGGCACCGGCACCATTCAGCGTCCCGACCTCAAACAGCTACTGTTTTTACCGCAGAAACCCTACATGATTTTAGGTAGCCTGCGCGAACAGCTACTCTACCCTTACCCCGATATTGAGCTGCATGATACCCAGCTAAAACATGCCCTAGAACAGGTGAACCTGGCCGACCTAGACGAACGCTTTGGTGGCTTCGACGCCACAGAAGAATGGAGCGATGTCTTATCCCTGGGAGAACAACAGCGTCTTAGCTTTGCCCGCGTGCTACTGCACCAGCCTCAATACACCATCCTGGATGAAGCCACCAGCGCCCTTGACCAGGACAATGAAAAACAGCTTTATAGCCATCTAGCCGTAACCAAAACTGCCTACCTGAGCGTGGGGCATCGTCAGTCCTTAGAGGCTTATCATCAGTCGATCCTACGCCTGGCCGAAGACCATACATGGCAGTTAAAAACACTAACCGCTACTCTCGGCGAGTAAGAATCTGATGCTGTAGGCGAATTTCGGCTAGGCGCTCCGCCTGATTGGCACGAGTGCCTAGAGTGAACTCCCCGATCAGGGCATAGTAAACCATGCGGGCACGGACCATGGCGTCCGCTGATGTAAAACCAGCCGCTAAAAAGAGATCCCGAGTATAGGTCAAACGCCGATGATCAACCCGGTCTAACACCTCAACTACTCTGACATCACTAGTAGCCCAGGCTCGAATAGCATTCTCTACTTTGCCATCATCCTGTACGGCCAGCTCAAACAGATATAGCAGCTTAGCCAAGGCATCTCCTCCAGCCGCTTCCACCTGTTCAATAATATTGTCCGTCTGCAGTGTCACCCAGGTTTGCAGAATTTCCGTTAGCAGAGCCTGTCGATTTTTAAAGTGCCAGTAGAAACTGCCCTTAGTGACATTGAGACGTTTAGCCAGAGGCTCAACCCGTACAGCAGCCACACCCCCTTCAGCCAATACCTTGAAACCCATCTCTATCCAATCTTGCTGACTCAGCTTTGAATTCTTGCTTACCATACGGTGGCGTATTGACGTTCACATATGCAGAGCATACCCTAAATCCATACGCTACCGTATGGAGACAAGAGCGATGGGTATTGCAAACAAGTTCAAGAGTATATTTATCGGTAGCTGGGCCGAGCTTTTTACTCAGATTGCCAAAGTTGTCAGTATTGGGCTAGCAGTGTTGATCATGTTGGCAGGCACCAACATGGCGAAGGCAGAAACACTGGCAGGTCAACTGGCAACTCCAGCCGATCACCGTGCAATTGCCCTCACCTTTGCCAAAGATGGCTGGGGGACCCAACCCAACTGGGAAACCATCTGGAATCAGCTGATGACCAATGATGTGGTCTATCACTTCAACAGTGCTCCCACACCTGTAGTAGGTCTAGATGCTAACAAGGCATTTAATGCGGATCTGTTTAAGGGGTTTCCCACCCTGCAACAGACGATTACAGATGTAGCCATTGACGGGGACCAGGTCGTTTATCGAGCGACTCTGGAAGGTAAAAACACTGGAGAGTTTTTAGGTATAGCCCCTACTGGAAAACCCGTAAAAATCAGCGGTGTCACCCGGTTGCGTATGACCGATAACAAAATTTCAGAGTGGTGGTATGACTGTAATTTATTGGAGGTCATGCAACAGCTGGGCGTGGTGCAGGATTAAGATTTGCTGATGGTTTTTTCATGTTCTTAATCTAGAGGGCATGATCTAGACATAGCCCCATCTCAGCAAACTACTATGGCATACGTATGTGAGATCAGCCCTGGCCACCAAGTCTATCTAGACAACCAGGGCAACCAAACCATTGTGACCACATCAATGGGACAGCCGGGGCAACAGCAACAGGCCAGTAATAGTATGACCACCGGACCCTGGACAGCACCGCCAGCAGCCTATCAAAGTGCAGGTGGTGCTGTCTTCAAACTGTTTACGGCCCAGGGTGATGTCTGCATTTATGTGCAGGGTAACAGCGTTAGCATGACGGGGAGTGTACCCTCTGTTGCCGGTGCGCAACAAATGTCAATGCAGCAAACGACAGCTGTACCGGCTACGCCTCCGATGCAACCCATGCAGCCCATGCAGCCCATGCAGCCCATGACCATGGGAAATATGTCCATGACCATGGAGCCCATGGAAATGCGCATGGGGAATATGGAACTTAAGATGGAAGCCCCAACTCCCCAGCCCACTGCAACCCGACAGTTTTGTAGTCAGTGCGGCACCAAAGTCGCCCCTGAAGATCGTTTTTGCTCTAGCTGTGGTCATGCCTTAAGCTAGGGCATATTTTTCTGCATCTTAACCAATCCGTCTACCTCGAAACAGCGCTGGAGCTAGTCATCGGATGGCTAAAAGATTTGTTGTCCATGGCAGGCGGCAAGCTGTTGCCTATAGCCCCATGCCCACAAATTCAGACTATCCCATCATCCTTGATTTACGGCGTTTAGAGCTGACAATGACTGTAGTAAAAGACTCTCTAATCGTTCAGCCCAAACTTTGAGCGATCCGACAGCGGTAGTGAGTTATTGAAATGGTGTAATTGTATACAGACCTTTGAGGACTATCATTAGTCGTTGAACTTTTACGCAACCCCCCAGCTTTCCAGGCAGTGAGCGGCTCTTGTTCCAATTGTTGACGGGTTAACCTGGTATTAAATTTTCGTCAGATGTATGCACTTTTACAATTTGCGGTACCAATAGCCGTTAATCAGTGGAACATGCACTTTGGGGATGCCTTTCTGTGTTTAACTCCTACGATCCGGGTGATTTCTATGATGAGCTGTTTATCAGTCGTGGGGTTCCTCGTCCAGAAGCAGAGCTACTGGTCAAGCGGATTAGTAATCTTTCCATTAATGACCTGATGCTGCGTCAGCAAACGGCTCAGAATATGTTGTTTAAGCTGGGAGTCACGTTTAACGTCTACAGCGACAATCAGGGAACAGAACGGATTTTTCCGTTTGATGTTGTCCCACGGGTGGTGCCTAGCCATGAATGGCAGTGGTTAGAGCGGGGGTTAAAGCAAAGAATTCAAGCGCTAAACTGTTTTTTAGATGATATCTATAATGATCAAAACATTCTCGAAGACGGTCTGATTCCCCGCGAGGTAATTGAATCGGCTCCCGGCTTTTTGCCACCTTGTATCGGTTTAAAGCCTCCTAAAGGGATTTGGTGTCATATCACTGGTACGGATTTAGTTCGCGATCGCAACGGCAACTGGTACGTTTTAGAAGACAATCTTCGCTGTCCTTCGGGAGTCTCCTACGTCTTAGAAAACAGACGGGTGATGAAAGGTGCATTTCCGGCCTTGTTTGAGGCCCTCAACATTAATCCAGTGGATGCCTATCCCAGTGAGCTGCTGGCTTCGCTGATCCACTTAGCCCCCGACGGTGTCCCCGATCCTCAGGTAGTATTACTCTCCCCCGGCATCTACAATTCCGCCTATTTTGAACATTCCTTTTTAGCCCAGCAGATGGGCATTGAGCTGGTGGAAGGTCGCGACCTGGTGATAGCTGACGGTTATTTGCAAATGCAGACCACCAAGGGACTCCAGCGGGTAGATGTGATTTATCGTCGGATTGATGATGACTTTCTCGATCCGCAGACTTTTAGACCCGATTCACTACTGGGGGTGCCAGGGCTGATGGAGGTATATCGCCAGGGGCGAGTTGCGATCGCCAATGCTCCCGGTACTGGTGTTGCTGATGACAAGATGATCTATAGCTATGTCCCTGACATGGTGCGCTACTACCTCAACGAAGAGCAGATCATTCCCAACGTCCCTACCTATCTGTGCGAAAATTCACAGCAGCAGGACTATGTGCTGCATCACCTGGATCAGCTAGTCGTCAAAGCCACCAATGCCTCCGGCGGCTACGGTATGTTAGTAGGCCCCCACGCTAGCGACCCAGAACGCCATGCCTTTGCCGATCAGATTAAAGCCAATCCTAGGGGGTATATTGCCCAGCCCACCCTCTGTCTCTCACGGGTGCCGGCTTTAGTTAACAGTAAATTTCAAGGCTGTCATGTGGACCTGCGCCCCTTTATCTTGAACGGTGAAGATATTTATGTGAATCCGGGGGGGCTAACGCGAGTTGCGTTGAAAAAGGGCTCCCTGGTTGTGAATTCGTCCCAGGGTGGTGGTAGTAAAGATACCTGGGTGGTGGCATCGACCAATTGATAACTATCTAGATTTTCTGCAATCTTTTTTTCTGTTTTCTTTTGTGTATTTTCTGGGTTCGGTGGGCGTTGCCCACCCTACTCCATTCCTGCTCCACTGGGTTTGGTGGGCGTTGCCCACTCTACTCCTTCCCAACTACCTAAACCAACTATGCTTAGCCGTGTTGCCGATTCTATCTACTGGATTAACCGCTATGTTGAACGGGCGGAAAATGTCTCTCGTTTTGTTGATGTTAATCTCAATTTGTTGCTCGATACTCCCATGGGTACGATGCAACAGTGGGAGCCGCTGGTGGTTACTACGGGGGATCAGGATATCTTTAAGGAGCGCTATGGAGAGGCTACTGCCGAGAATGTGCTGAAATTTCTCACTTTTGATTCTGAGTATCCCAACTCGATTCGTTCCTGTGTTAAAGCGGCGCGGGAAAATGCTCGGTCGGTGCGGGAGATTATTTCATCGGAAATGTGGGAACAGCTGAATGAGTTTTACCTGATGGTGGAAGAGGCTGCCAGGTCTGAAGAAGTGGCTGAACTCTATGCATTTTATCCTGAGGTCAAAATTGCTAGCCATTTGTTTGCTGGGGTGATGGAGGCCACCATGTCCCATAATGAGGGGTGGCATTTTGGGCGCTTGGGTCGCTTTTTGGAACGGGCCGACAAAACCGCTCGTATTTTGGATGTTAAGTACTTTATTTTGCTGCCCTCGGTGGCGGCAGTGGGGAGTCCTTTGGATAATCTGCAGTGGATTGCCTTGCTGCGTTCGGCCAGTGCCTATGAGATGTATCGCAAGTGTCAGCACTTGATTAACCCCAGTGGTGTGGTTGACTTTCTGGTGCTGCATCCTGAGTTTCCTCGGTCGATTCGTTGCTGCATTCTCCAGGCTGAGCAGTCTTTGAATAAAATTTCAGGCTCACCCATAGGTACCTGGCGGTTGAGTAGTGAGCGCCGGTTGGGCAAGCTGCGATCGCATCTCGAATACATCACCCTGGAAGAAATTTTTCAAATCGGTCTCCATGAATTTTTAGATAACCTCCAGGATGACCTCAACAATGTCGGCAGTGCCATTACCGAAAACTTCTTTGGCCTATCGGTACCCGCTTAATATGTTGGGGGCATAGAACCTGCCCGCTGCCCATTACCCACTGCCCACTGCCTTTGCCCATGGCCCGCTATCGCATTGTTCACCACACCCGATATCACTACGCTGAGCCCGTACAATTAGGCACCCACATCCTCCGGCTCCAGCCTCGGGTAGACGGCAGTCAGAATCTGCACTATTTCACCTGTGAAATTGCCCCCACCCCCAGCAAATCCATCGACTGGCTCGACTTAAACGGTAACGTCTGCCGCCAGCTCTGGTTTACCAACACTGATATCACCACGTTAAGCATTGCCACCCAAAGCGACGTCGAAACCCTGCGGTCTAATCCATTTGACTATTTTGCCCCAGACTGGGCGATCACAGCCCCCCTGGACTATCCCCAATCCCTACAGCGGCAGATTGCTCCCTATCTGACCGCTGCCTATGGCGATAGCCCCGCTGTGATTGACTGGGCGCACCAGCTACTGCACCAGGTAGACAACAATGTCAGTTTGTTTTTAACCCACCTGACCCAGGTCATTTACCAAACTTGCACCTACGAAACCCGACACCACGGTCCGCCCTGGCCCCCTGGGATTGTCCTGGCCAACCAACAAGGCACCTGTCGCGATTTTACCGTGCTCTTTATGGCGGCCTGTCGCGCCGTGGGTCTGGCCGCCAGATTTGTCAGCGGCTATCAGCGCGGCGATGCTGACCAGGAGGTTCATGATTTACACGCCTGGCCAGAGGTGTATGTGCCCGGTGGCGGCTGGCGGGGTTTTGACCCCACCCTGGGCCTGGCCGTTGCCGATGGCCATATTGCCCTGGCCGCCGCCGCCGACCCGACCCAGACTGCCGTAGTCACTGGTAAGTTGCAGACCGGCTATTTTAGCCAGAGTAGTCTAGACACCACTATCCAGCTCAAAGTGTTAGCGGAATAACCCTTGGCTGATGTGTAGAGTGCGTTGAGCAGACCTATGCTTGAAACAACTGTTTCACCTGCCGCAGCCAATTAGCCAACAGTGCTGTCGGAGACCAGCTAGCCCCAGACTGGCTATCGGCTATCGGCATTTCTGTGGTGTTAGTCCCTGCCCTCAGCTCTGCCCCATCTACCAAAAATTCATCATTCACCCCCACCCTAAAGGAGAGCGGTTCTAGTAGCCCCTGTGGCGCTCCCGTATTAGGGTTCTCAAAATCATTCACATCCGCAATATTGATTAAGTCATTATTCTTAATCACAGCGCGGTAGCTGGCCGGATTACGCATCAGGGGCCGAGCAGTGCCATTCACCCGAATCAGGTTATCCCGAATCTCAATGGTGCTGAAATCTGTTTTTGGATTAAACCCAAACAACCCGTCTGTTCTAGGCGTTTTTGTGGGATTGGCAATGACTTCATTATTATAAAATGAAAAATTGTTATACACCCCCTCATGCCAGACCAAACCTCTGCCAGGATTCAGAATCAGATTGTTATAAAACTTGGTAGGCCCTTGGGCCGGTTCAGTACCAAAATTTGAGATTAAGTTGCCATGGTCTCTGTCAGTATCAAAGACAAACACATTATGATTCACCTCAGCTCCGTTACGGGCCCATTCCAGAGAGTAGGACTGAGTGAAATAGTTATGGTGAATATGAAAGCTCAACCCATCCTCAGGCGTATCACCCCCACCAAACTTGGGTATTGAAATCGCCCCATTCAGATAGTTGTGATCAATCTCCACAAAGTGATCGTTTTCAAACGGTAGCTCAATGGCAAAATTAGTCTTGATTGTGTTGTTATAGATGCGAGTATTTCTAAACTCTCTTCCCTTGATGCCATAGACATTGCCTTCATGCTCTGGGCTTTTTGAAATCCTGTTATTATAGATTTCAGAATCCTTGAGATAGGTGGCAAAGATGGAACCCCCGGTAACACCGCTATCGCCATCGGCCTGTCCACCGGCATCCACAAAGATATTGTCGTGAATCCTGGCATCCCTGACCTCAAACAGCCGCACAGCACTCCACAGAAAGTCATTAAACTCCAGGTTTTTCAACAACAGCCCCTGATTACGACCGCTAAAAACAGCCCCATGAATAGCTGGGCCGGTTAAGGTCATGTTGCTCAAAGTAACCTGATTAGCGTTGGGCTCCAGGGTGAACAAATAGGCCTCTTGATTGACCGAGTCAAATACTGTTTCGCCGTCTGGCAAGCCCCTAGTGCCCACCTTAAACCCATTGCTATGTTGCAAAACCGTGCGCCCGGTCCCGGCCCCTTTAATCGTAATGTTGGCCCGATCAACTGTCAGAGTCTCTGCTAGATCAAATACTCCCTCAGGGATATAGATGGTTACGTTCGTCGGTTGATTGGCGACCCAGTTCAGAACTGCCTGGATAGTGTCCGCATCGTCTCGATTATCATTGGGAACAGCATCGTCTAGCCCTGGATAGGCAACAAAAACCGCCTGGGGAAGCTTCGTGATATCGATGGTGGTGGGGACGTTATTAGCGACACGCTGGTTGTCGCGAGCAACAACAGTAGCAATGGGAGCAATCCCTGGGAAATCTACAACAGGTATATCAAAAAAGAACATAGGCTAGTCCCTAGATAATCTTCAACAGGCTTACCGGCAACGTAATTTTGGCGCTGCTGATCCTCGGTGGTCTGGTCTGGGCTAATTGCACTGCTTTCAAACTGGTTTATCCTCGAAATCAGCCACGGCTAATTTTTCCCGTAGGCATCAGAATTTACTTATGTCTAGCTTTTGGCCCATTCTGCGAGCAGCCGCTCAGGCGTCTACAGCCTAAATCCTTCGAAGGAGAAGGATTCTGAATCTGGCTCCCTCTCCCAGCGGGAGCTACGGTGTACACATAAGTCGGAAAATAGCTCTAGAGTTTGAGCCCTCATCCCCCACCCCCTTCTCCCGCGGGGAGAAGGGGAGCTAGTCTCAAAGTTCTTCTCCCTGGGGGAGAAGGATTTAGGATGAGGGCTAATGCAGAGCATGGAGCTGATTTCCAGTAGATCTCCTAGATGTGTGTACACAGTAGCCCAGCGGGAGAGGGCTGGGGTGAGGGCGATCCGAACATACATAAAGTCGAAACGGTTTGATCCTCATTCTGTAGTTAACTCTGTCGGGCTATTTAAGCAATCCGAGCAGCAGCAGGGTATATCAGCAGAGAATGATACTTTCTCTGCTATTAGCGCAACTAAAAGGCGTTGCCAGATGGAGGAATCAGGCGTTTATACAATCCAAAATCATGTTTGCAGAGGTGTTTCACCTCTCGGGTAATGCCCCTGAACCTTGGTCTTTAATGGCTTAATCTCTTCCTGATGTCTGCTTTACACAACTAAAGACCCGTTTCACAGCCATTATAGTCATGAATCAAAAAGTTGTTGTGATTGAGGCACCACGGCTAGATCGGTTTTTAAATATTAGACTGGCTCACCGTGTGCTCTGAGGTGCCCTATGGACTGGCGATTGCCCCCCTTAATTATGACTTTATGCGTCAGGTGCTCCTGTCTAGTGTGCTAATTGGGATTCTGTGCCCGGTGCAGCTACTTGATTGTGCAGCAGATGGCGCTGTTGGGGGATGTGGTGGCCCATGCAGTTTTTGCTATTTTTTGTCAAATGCTAGAGGTTAAAAACCTATCCGTTAGCTATCGAGGCGTCTCAGCATTGGCAGCAGTTTCCCTGAGTTTGCTGCCGGGAGAACTGGTGGGCTTAATCGATCCCAATGGTGCGGGCAAAAGTACGACGTCGTCCCGGTAATGAGGTCAAACGTTAGCTCTGGGGAGCGACTGGTATCCATACAAAGGCTTGATGGATGCTTTCAAACTGTCTGACCTTATTCAACAGCCAGACCCTTTACAATCCAGACATGCGCTGGAGGTCACCATGGCTGACGACTCAACCCCAATGGTCGCCTATTTACAGGCTACCGACATCATTGACTGGCCACATCCAGCCATTTTAGACCTGGCTCAGGAACTGGCTGCAGACCATAGCAACCCCACCGCCATTGCTCAAGCCTGTTTCGAATGGGTGCGCGATCGCATTCGCCACAGTGTTGACTATCAGCTCAACCCAGTCACCTGTCGCGCCTCTGAGGTCTTGCACTATCGCACAGGCTATTGCTATGCCAAAAGTCATTTGCTCGCTGCTCTACTGCGGGCCAACCAGATCCCAGCCGGGTTCTGCTATCAGCGGCTGAGTGTTGACGACCAGGGGGCTCCCTACTGTCTCCATGGATTGAACGCTGTTTATCTGCCAGATATTGGCTGGTACCGGGTTGATGCTAGAGGCAATCGTGAGGGAGTTGATGCCCAATTTACGCCGCCCTATGAGCGACTTGCTTTTGAGCTAACGCTGGTTGAGGAGAAAGATTTTCCTGGCGTTCTTCCAGAACCGTTAGAGATTGTTGTTGATGTTTTACAGCGTTGTAGTACGTGGGACGGCTGTCTGCAAAATTTACCGGATGTTTCTCCGGAGGCCGCTTTGAGGTTGGCGGGTTAAGCAGGTTGGCAGATTAAGAGGGAAATGGGCATATGTTTGTAAACTTTGACAACTTAATTGCAACGAATCCAATTTCCCAACGAAATTCCTTGATAGGACGCTGTAGCTACCGGAGGAAGCTCCACCCATTTTGGAGCTGGCCCAGCTCAGGACTTAATAGCCACAATGCGCACTGCTACTACAACTCCGACTCAGCAGACCGCTGCCCAGCAAGGAGATCCAAAAGCGATCGCATCTATCCTACAAACCCGACTGCACGCCTATGCCATCACCCCCAAGGTGGGGCTGCGCCAGCAGGATAACTTGCTATACATCGCCTTAGAAGCTGCCCAGTCCACCGATCCCAAGATGGTGTTGCCACTGGTCAAAGCCACCTTAATGTCCCTGGAACTATCCTGGCTCAACCTGGCCCAGGTCAGTGGTCGGCTAGCCGGGCAGGCCACCCCCCTATGGCAGCAAGAGCTGATACTACGTCCGGCGGTGAATCTACAACCCACCGTGCCCCCATTGGCTTCATTCATGGGGTCCCCAGTCCAGGTGGAGGTGGGTGGTGACTTTAGTGGACAGCTAATCGTTGGCAATAACAACAACCAAAACTTTTATAGCTATGCCTATAATGTCGAACATGGCGGTGTTCTCAACGTGGCCGCTCCACCCCAGATCAGTGCCCGTCCCACTCCCATTAATCTGAGACCCCAGCCCTTTAATAGCCTGTTAGATCGCCGAGACATTTTGCCCCAGCTCGTGCAGGCACTCCAGACAGCCCAGCCGATTGAACTTTACGCCGCCGATGGATTTGGTAAGACCGCCCTGGTGCGGCACCTGATGTACGATGCCCAGGCCACCACCCGTTTTAGTGATGGTGTGGTGTATACCCCAGCCCATCGATTGTTGCCCGCCGATTTACTCCAGGCCCTCCACGATGCCTTTTATGAGAGTAATGTCCCCTACAAACCCAGCTATACCCAGGTGCAGCATGCGCTACAAAACAAACAGGCCTTAATTGTTTTAGACGACCTGGGCCTGGAGAAACCAGACCTGGACAGACTGGTGCCGGTGGTTCCCCATGGTACCTTTGTGCTGACCTCAACTGAGCGCACCTATTGGGGTGAAGGGGTAGCCATCGATCTGCCCGGCTTACCCCTAGAGGACAGTTTTAAGCTGATTGAACGCGAACTCGGGCGAGCCCTGACCACAGCGGAAGAGACAGTGGTCCGTACCCTATGGCAAACCCTGAAAGGGCATCCCCTGCAGCTACGGCGCATAGCAGCCCATGTCAAGCAGACTAAACAGCCTCTGACCGCGTTTATTGTGCCTAAAGCGGGAGCTCCCCACACTGGTTTCTCACCCATACCGGCTGAAACAGTCTTCTATACGATTTTGGACAAATTGCCAACATCCCATCACCCGGTGCTGGCACTGTTGGGAGCCCTGGGAGGGCTAGCGCTTACCCCCGAACAGGCCTTAGCCATTGCTCAAGTAGCTAATGCCGAGACTATCCTCAGCGAACTCCATGGCCTGCATCTAGTCAGCATGGGAGCAAATGGCTATCACCTCTGTCCTGATCTAGTAGGTGTCTGTCAGCAAACCTGGCCGATTGAAACCTGGTTGACCAGCGCAGTTGAGTACTTTACCTCAGGTCAGGCTGCCGTTGGCGAGTCCACTGATGTGCTCCATTATCTGGCCGATTGGTCAGCCCAGAGCGGTCACTGGTATGACTGTTTAGAATTAAGCCGGAGCTTAGACGGTGTCCTATCATTACAAGGCCGCTGGGGACAGTGGCAACAGGTCTTAGAACAAAGTTTGCAGGCCGCTCAACAGACCGGCAACCAGGCAGCCGAGGCCTGGTCTTTACATCAGCTGGGCACCCAGGCCCTGGCCGAGGGCAATACGGCCCAGGCAGAAACGGCCCTAACCCAGGCCCTACAGCTGCGCAAAGCCTTAGGTGATCAGGCCGGGGCCGCGATTACTCGCCATAACCTGAGTCTACTGGTGCCGCCTTTGGTCGCCCCCGAAGCCAGCTCGACCGCAGGTGGTGCAGGTGCCATGACGGGCCTCTCAACTAAAACAGTCTTGTTGGCCGCCGCTGGCGGAGTGGCTGCCCTGGTCACAACTGCAGTATTGCTTTGGCCGTTAGACACATCCAGTCCGTCAGCCAGCTTTACCCTCAGTGCCGAGGCGATGGAGTTTGGTGAACGACAGCTCAATACTGCTAGCGATCCTCAAGCGCTGACCCTGAGTAATACCGGCAATAGTCTGGTGTCAATTGACCGCATGGTACTCAGGGGAAATCGTGATTTTCGGGTTGATGAGGACAGCTGCACCCCCACCCTGATGCTGGCACCTGGTGAAACCTGTGAAATTACAGTTATTTTTACCCCCAATAGTTTGGGCGCTCGTGCCGCCACCATGGAGCTGCAGCTGGACGGCAAAACCCAGGTAATTCCCCTCACCGGAGCCGGTACCGCCGTATCTGTTCCCGGCATCAGCATTGTGCCGGCTAGCGTCACCTTTAATGAAGTGCAGCTGGAAGATATTGCTCGGAATACAGTCACCATTAATAATGACGGCACCGCCCCGTTAACGATTCAGGCGTTGGCGATTACCGGTGAGCAGGCATCAGATTTTGCCATTGCCAACACCTGTGCCGAAACCACCCTGGCCCCAGACACCAGCTGCACCGTAGAACTCACCTTTAGCCCCAGCGCAACCGGAGAACGTCGGGCCACCCTAACCATTGAGAACAACGCTAGCGCTGTTGCGGTAGCGTTGAACGGCATCGGCACCCGCCGACCAACACCTCCCAAAGCAGAGGACGACAGCATCACTACCCAAGCAGATACGCCTGTCACCATCGATGTGTTGAGTAACGACGACCCGGTTGACGGCGAGTTGACCATTGTTAACGTGACGGCTCCCCAGGCCGGTCAGGTTGTCGTCAATGCCGACAATACCCTCACCTATCGCCCCGATGGTGAAGCCAACCTCGACCGCTTTACCTATCAGGTACGTAATGGCCAAAATAGAACCGCCCAGGCCACCGTCACCGTCACAATCGAACCCGTCAAGCCGGACCCGGTGCCAGCCCCGACCGCTAGTGCTGACCGGGCCGAAACTGAGGCCGGTCAGCCAGTTACCATTCCCGTCCTCAATAATGACAGCGGTGAAGCCCTAACCGTGGCTAGCTTTGACTCACCCAGTCAGTTTGGCGGTACTGTCGTGCAAAATAACGACGGCACCCTAACCTATCGCCCAGCCGCTGACTTTAGCGGTGTGGATCGGTTTGGGTATACGGTTCGCGATCGCAACGGCACCGTCTCAGACCCCGCTAATGTAGAAGTCTTGGTCAATGCTGCGCCTCCACCTATGCCCCAGGACGATCAGGTCACTACCGATCAAGACATCCCCGTCACCATATCGGTGCTGGCTAATGATCAGGGCGATGGTCTCAGGATTGCTGATGTGCAAACCCAAACCGCAGCCGGTGGCGTTGTGCAGGACAATGGTAATCAGGCGCTGGTATACACACCACCAGCAGGCTTTTTTGGCGAAGACCGATTTAGCTATACGGTTCGCGATCGCAACGGCCTCACCTCAGAACGCGCCATTGTCACCGTCCAAGTAAACCGCATCAACCAGCCCCCCGTCGCCACTGACGACTATGACGAATACGACGTATCGGCCTACAGCGAACCCACCGAAGTCTCATTAGACGTACTAACCAACGATCGCGACCCCGATGGCGACAACACCGACCTCAGAATTGAATCCGTCACATCAGGAGAATTTATCAAGGCCAGAATTTCAAACGACGGACGCAGTATCCTATACACCCAGGTCTTTCCACCCGAATCATTCTTTGACGGCAACATCGCTTACGATAGCCTGACTTACACCATCCAAGATGCCGACGGAGCCATCAGTCAGACAGCCACAGTTGAAATCGAAGTGTACTATGAGTCCCCCGTTCAGGAGTTTCCCACCCACTCACGCCCAAGATTTTAATCCCAACTACTCTCATCCAGTGACCTAACCCCTCCATTCTCTCTCCTCCGTCCTCCGTTCTTCTCCCACCATGACCTCCCCCCAACCCAACATCAAAATCAACATCGGCGGCGACAACAGCGGCCAGCTCGCCATCGGCGACAACAACTCCCAGGAATACACTAATCTCGTCAACTCCCAGAACACAGCCCCAGCCCCAGCCGACCTGGCCACCCTGCGACAAATGTCTGCCACCCTGAAAACCCAGGTAGCTGAGGCCGCCCCTGCCGACAAAAAAGCCTCAGCTCTAGAGCGCATCGACGAACTCGAAGCAGCCATCACCGCCGAGGAACCAGACCTCACCACCATGGACTACATCAAACGCTGGTTTGTCAAAAATCTTCCCACCCTATCAGGAGCCGTAACCAGCGTTGTTATTCACCCCATTGTCGGCAAACTGGTAGAAGCCGCAGGCACCATGGCCGCTGACGAATTCCAAGAACGGTTTAGCTAGCCTCATAATTTCTTCATTTTTTAGCCTTACATTAGTATTATGGGAAAAACTATCAGTACTGTGCGGCTATCCGCTTAAACCGATAGGCGTATGGGTTGTAGTTTTTACTGCCGAGCATAAGGGTGAGGCTAAGTGCAATGGTAAGTCTAACCAATCCAGAAGATCAGCATATGACAGCTGCCTGTTTACGATCTACGGTTCCTAACCAAGTGTTACAGGAGACCGTTGCCGATTTACGCTCCGTCAACTTTTGGACAGGGTTTGGCCGGTTTGTCCTACTAGGAGTTGTCGTGGTAGGCTGCATCACTCTGGCCTGGACAACAAACGCTGGGATTAGCTTTTGGGTTTGGACTGCTGTAGCAGGAGTCTTTTACGCATTCTGGCTAATCTGTACCCATGATGCGATTCATCATACCCTGCTGGGTTGGCCCATATTAGAAGAGACCTTAGCACGAATCATCTCCTGGCCAATGCTCTGGCCCGTGGGAGTTTATTCAGAACTCCATCATTTGCACCATGGGTGGAATGGCTTAGATTTACGCGATCCAGAACGGATTCAATGGACCGAGCAAGAGTATCAGCAAGCCTCGCCGTTGGTGCAATGGTATATGCGACATCAGTGGCTAGTGGATATTTTTGTCCTGGGGGGATTGGGGATAATTGTTAAAACCCTGATGGGTGGTCGTCGGTTTCAAGAACTACTGCCACGGCTGAAGTTTCAGCTATTGGCCGATCTGTTGGGGATGGGCATTGTCCAAGCTTGTTTGCTTACAGCGATTATTCTCTCCCAGACCAGTATTTTACGGTATTTGTTGTTCTGGCTGTGTTTAGAGCGAGCGGTTGGAGTAATTGTCCAGACCCGCGCCCATTTGGAACACTATGGTCTATGGCGTCGGGTAGGTGGCCATCAGCTCACCCAGCTATATTCGTCTCGCAACTTACAGGCCAGCCGTTGGTTTAGCTGGCTGGTTGGCGGGTTGAATTATCATGCAGTCCACCATGCATTTCCAAGCATTCCGTTTGATCAGCTACCGGTTGCCCATGAACGGATTGAGACCGTCTTAGCGGACCATGGCATGCCAGCCCTAGAACTGGAGGCAGGATATGCAAGTGGGATTCGGCGGTTGATTAATCGGTTTACGTTGATTCCTGATGATGGGGTGGTCTTGGCTGAGAATAAGATCTAGGAAATCAGAATCAAACAATCAGTCAGTGTATAAGCACTCTCATCTTCGCATCTGGTGCCCAGCCTCTGGCTGGGCATATCTCCTGAGGCTCTAGCCACCTGCTAGTGGAAATTTTGATTCCTTTAGCAGAAGTTGGGTTTTACTAGAGAGAAGTCTCTGGAGATTGCCTGTGTTTGGCCTGGATAATTTGATCGATATGCTCTTTGATACGGCAATGGAGAGCATTAACCGTAATGAGCGCATCATCCAACTGCTCAAACGCCTCAACCTCGATCCCGATCATCCGCCTGTAGACTTTACGGGAGTCTATCAGTATGCGCTGGTAGAATATGGCGTGGGCAAACCGCGTCCAGTGTTGGAAATCTTTCGCCAGGCCAAGATTCAAGCCCTCTTTCGCACAGCCCTAGAACGCAACACTCCTTCGATCTTGCTCAAAAATGGGGAAGACTTTCTAGCCAAGCATCCACTTCAGGACGAGCTTCAAGCTAATCATATTGATGTCCGGCGGGAGTTTTATGCTTTTGCTGCTGTCTTTATTGAAGTTGCCAAACGTACCCGCACTCCAGCAGAAATTTTGGCTGAGCAAAAGCTGGAATCACTACATCGACAGATCTGCAATCTGCAAGAGCGGTTGAATCGCCTGCCCACCATTGAAGGGATGCGGACTGAAATGGCCCGTCTGGCAGCACAGGACTATGGGGCCTTACCCGGAGTTGCGATCGCTGAAACCTTTAGTGCAGAGCGTTGCAAAGCCTTTGCCCTGGCCCAGCAGATGCGCGGTTGGTTTGAAACCCTAGGTTACCGTTTTGAAACCCATGAGGTGTGGGAAGCCGACTATTTTGAATGGATTATCAACGTCTCGGTTTGGCGGAGTCGCTATATTCGGATTATAGTGCGCGGTGTGGATGGCGAAGTAGGCTTGGCAGACGTAAGCGCCCTAAGTCAGTCGGTCGAGACCCACAAAACCGATGAAGGCTGGCTCGTCACTGCCCGCCGCATTGCCCGCGCGGCTCGGGATGACGTTGCCAAATCGGAAAATGAGCATTTAGGCTGCTACACCCTAGATGAACTCTTGGATCAAGATGCTGATTTTAGCCGCTATCTGAGCTGGCTGGAACAGGAAATTCAGCAGCGGGGCATCGATCAAAAATATGTGCCCCTAGCCTGTATCAAGGAAGAAGTCGATCCAGCGACCCGCCAGCGGATTGGGATGAGTCGCTATGGCGATCGCGACGGCTGGATTGATGGCTACATCGATCTCTGGCTGGATGACCCGGCAAAAGAACACATCTCAGTACTGGGTGAGTTTGGTACCGGCAAAACCTGGTTTGTGTTTCACTATGCCTGGAAAGCCTTACAGCGTTATCGCAAAGCGCAACGGAGAGGGCTGGAGCGTCCCCGGCTACCGCTAGTGGTGCCCTTACGAGACTATGCCAAAGCCGTTAGCGTCGAATCGTTATTTTCAGAGTTCTTCTTCCGTAAGCACGAGATTCCTATCCCTGGCTACTCAGCCTTTGAGCAGCTAAACCGCATGGGTAAGTTGTTACTGATTTTCGACGGCTTTGATGAAATGGCCGCCCGTGTGGATCGCCAACAGATGATCAACAACTTCTGGGAACTGGCGAAGGTAGTTGTACCCGGCGCTAAGGTTATCCTCACCTGTCGCACAGAGCATTTCCCCGAAGCCAAAGAAGGACGAGCCCTGCTCAATGCAGAACTGCAAGCCTCCACTAAGGACTTGACTGGAGAAACGCCACAGTTTGAAGTGCTGGAGTTAGAAAAGTTTAACGATGCCCAGATTCGTGAAGTGCTCTCTTATCAGGCCCAACCGGCCACAGTGGAGCAGATCATGGGGAATTCTGAACTGTTAGATCTGGCGCGTCGTCCCGTGCTAACAGAACTGATTTTGGAGGCGTTGCCCGATATTGAGGCGGGTAAACCTGTGGATATGTCGCGGGTGTATCTCTATGCCGTACGCCACAAGATGGAACGGGATATTAAGGCGGAGCGCACGTTTACGTCAATGGCGGACAAGCTCTATTTTATGTGTGAGCTGTCGTGGGAAATGCTGTCAACCGATCGCATGAGTATTAACTATCGAGAGTTTCCAGACCGCATTCGCAAACTGTTTGGTCCTGCAGTTGAGGAGCAAAAAGACCTGGACCATTGGCATTACGACATGATGGGCCAAACCATGTTAATTCGAAACGCTGAGGGGGATTATACGCCTGCTCATCGTTCTCTCTTAGAGTTTTTCGTCGCTTACAAATTTGCTGCTGAACTAGGTGCTCTATCAGATGATTTTCTTCAGATAGCGCAGATGCAGAAAAATGTGAATGAACATCTACAACCACAACTATATACTTGGTCAGATTACTTTCAGGCAACTAAAAATGCCCAAAAAAGTGGCAGTTTAGTTCCTCCTTTACTCCAGTTTAGTGAAGAAAGGATAGATAATCTTATCGTTACGGTAGGTCAAGCGCCATTGGCACAAGCAATAATCGATTTGATATTGCCTATGCTCCGTGCTTTTCTAAAACCAAATTCCACTAATACTCTACTGAAAACACTACAGCTTACAAAAACGCAATCATTAGAGTCTGTTGCATATCTAGGGGGCAATATAGCAACCTTGATGGTCAAACCCAATAAAAGTGCCTTGTCTAATCAAGATTTGTCGAAGGCAAAAATCCGAGGGGCCGATTTTGTCAATGCGATTCTGCATGACACAAATTTTGAAAATGCAACCATTACCGATTCTTCTTTACCTCATGTATTTGGCTCATTTTTTACCCTCGCGTATGATCCTAATGGGAAATTACTCGCTACAGGGGGCGTTAACCGCTCAGTAGATGTTTGGGATATTACCAACAATCATTTTGTTATTCGCCTCAAAGGACATACCAATTGGGTTCGTTCTCTAGTATTTAGCCCAAATGGGAAACACATCATCAGTGGAGCCTTCGACTATACAGTTAAAGTTTGGAATCTTGAAAGTAGAGAATGTGTGAAAACTCTTAAGGGGCATGACAGCCGGATTAATGCAGTCTCGCTCACTTCTGATTCAAAATATATAGTTAGCGCCAGTGATGATGAGACTATCAGGATATGGGATTTCAATTCTGGCAATTGCATCAAGATTTTAGAGGGACACGTAGCAGCTGTAGAATCAGTAGTCATCGATAATCAATCCAGACTAATAATTAGTGGCTCTTCCGATCAGACTATAAAAATATGGAATCTGGATTCAGGCAGAATTGTTGGTGAATTAAAAGGACATACTGGAAAAGTACGTTCTCTCGCTTTGAGTCAAGATGGGAAACTTTTGGCTAGTGGTGCTCGCGATCAAACAATTAGACTATGGAATTGGAAGAAAAAAGAATGTCTCGGAGTTCTAAAGGGACATTCTGACAGAAGAATTTCAACAATTGCTTTTAGCCATGATGGAAAATTGCTTGCTAGTGGTTGCTACGACACCAACATCAAAATTTGGGATATAAAACAACAGAAGTGCTTGAAGACACTTTCTGGGCATGATGGTTGGGTTCGAATGATTGCTTTTCAAGCAACATCTAATATTCTGACTAGTGTTAGTGATGACCAAACCATTAGAAACTGGGATATCGAAACTGGTAAATGCGTGGATCTGCTTCAAGGATATACCGGCGAAATACGTTCAATATCACTTTCATACGATGATCACTTTCTGATAGCTGGCTGTGAAGACAAATCTTTACAAGTCTGGGAGCTTATAGATTTAGAAACCTCACTAAAATGTAAATCCTACACGGCATTAGAAGCCCACCAGGCTCGAATTAATGCGGTTCGAATGAGTCCAACTCAGAAAATTTTTGCAACCGCTAGCTTTGATCACTCAATAAAACTGTGGAATTTAGAGACGAGTGCTTGCATAAAAACATTGAGAGGTCACGATAAATGTGTTAATGCAATTGCTTTTACTCCCGACGGCCAAAAGCTAGTAACAACTAGTGCTGATTGTACAGTACGAGTATGGGAGATTGTGACTGGAGAATGCATCAAAATTTTGGAAGGTCATGAAAATTGGTTGTGGACTGTTGAGACTAGTCCCGATGGTTTACTGATCGCTAGTGCTGGAGATGATCAAACCATCAGATTTTGGGATCTGGAAACTGGTAAATGTCTCGCCAATCTAAAAAAACATCAAGGGGGAGTTAACTCTATTGTTTTTACTCCTGATGGGAAATTCTTGTTAAGTGGAGGGGCAGATAAAAATATTAGAATCTGGCATACTCATACCAAGAAGCATTTGAAGTCTTGGCAAGCTCATGAGCATGCCATTGTTTCTATAGCTATTTCTCCAAACGGCCAATATATCTTTAGTTCTAGTGATAAAGGTAATATTAAAATCTGGAATTTAAAGACGCAAGAATGCTTAAGGTCTCTACAAGGGCATACGGATAAAGTAGGAGACTTATGTATAACTTCAGATGGCTCAAAATTAGTCAGTGGAAGTTTTGATCAAACAATCCGAATTTGGGACGTTGATAGCGGTCAGTGTTTACAATCAATACAACCTCTAAGACCGTTTGAAGGCACGAATATTTCTGGAGTGCAGGGACTCACAAAGCTTGAGAAAGAGACTCTGATGGTTTTAGGAGCTACTGAATTTTAAATTTTAGAAATCCGTGCTGATTGCTTGAGTCACATATGCACCAGAGTCGACATCTACGATATTCAACAACACTTTCCTGACAAATACAGCACAAATGTATAACTCCAAGCAACCTTTGCTCAAAGCAACCACCCCAGATTTATGGACAGCACTTCTGCTCAAACGACGCCTCAACAACTCACTTCTTCAATGGGATTTATGTTGAAAATAGGCATAAAAACTTAATGCGATCGCTATAGCTGAAATGATCGTCATCACGGTACCAGGTACGAATTTGTTGTAGCCACCCAGGTCGATAAAAATGAAATACCCAACATCGAGTAGCCCCCCAACCAAGGCCGAGACAAATATAGCCGCAACACTTTTGCGCCAGATTAAGCCACCGCCGATAATGGTCACGATACCGCCCCAAAGCAGGTTAAAGCCATGTTGATTGATGATGGCACCCACAGCGTCAGGATAATCCATCGCCAATAAAGCAGGGTCTACAGCATCGGCAATTCCTGCAGCCGCCGCCGCTGTATCACCAGAGATGGTAAGGATTCCAGCTAGGGCATGAACAAGTCCCCAAATCACCCAAAGGATGGCAGAGATGTTCAAAAGGGTAGAGGACTTCTGTCGACTTAATTCCATAGTATTGATTGGTATAGATACCTGCTGGTGTCAAGCTCAGTCGGTTGAATCATGTGAACTTGGGTTCACACAATCTTTGAAAGCGTACAAATTAACCATCGTTTCGCTCTTCAATTTTGGTTTCGCATCATCTTAGACAGTTCACCATCTAAGATGATGCCTTCAATCTCTATAGCAAAGCAATGAATTGATTACTAAAGTGT
>NZ_AWNH01000074.1 GCF_000482245.1 Leptolyngbya sp. Heron Island J
GCACGCGATGTCTCCCTAAGCGCGAGTGGCTTGAGCCGTGTGCGGTGTAAGTCGCACGCACGGTTCTTAGGGGAGGGGGAGTCAGCGATGGCTCCTCCTTACCCGACCGGACTGCTGTACTCAGTCGGGGGTTAGCTGGCGGTGCGGTGGTGGAAACACCTGCCGCCAGTGCTAAATATTGAGCTTTGTAGTCATGCCCATAAGGGCGTGAGAACTAAAGTACCGCTAAGACATTTCTCACGTCAAGCCATAGATATAGCTTTGCGCACATAGTTCACAACAGAGGTGATCCCTAAACACCCTAGATAGCAACGGCTATGTGCGGCGCAATCTGCTGAATGTATTCAGCAGATTGCCATGTTGCAGTTGATTAAGCATCCAATGGACTCCTCACTCCACGTCCGCCCCGATTAAGTACATGGGTGTAAATCATTGTAGTCTTGACGTCTTTATGACCCAACAATTCTTGAATAGTGCGAATATCATAGCCATTCTGTAACAAATGAGTCGCAAAGCTATGGCGAAAGGTATGACAGCCAACACGCTTCTGCAAGCCTGCACTTCTAACAGCTCGCTTGATAGCTTTTTGTAAGCCACTTTCATGGAGATGGTAACGAACAATGGCTCCACTACGCGGATCACGACAGCGTTTAGAGGATGGAAAAACAAATTGCCAGATCCATTGACGATTGGCATTGGGATATTTCTTGGCCATGGCAAAGGGGAGTATAACCGCTCCATAGCCCTGCTCTAAATCCTGATGGTAAAGGCGTTTAACCCCTTGCAAATGTTCTGTTAGTGGCTCCACCAAACGTGTAGGCAACATAGTGACCCGACCATCGTTTCCTTTTGCATCCCTGACAATGATTTGTTGTTGTGAGAAGTCTAGATCTTTAATCCGTAACTGCATTGCCTCTCGTAAGCGCAACCCACTGCCATAGAGTATTTGCACAATTAAACGATAAACTCCTGACATGGATTGAATCACTGCCCTTACCTCTTCCGGCGTTAACACCGTTGGTAATTTTCGTGATTTCTTAGCCCGGATGGCTCCAATTCTTTCATCCAAGGGCTGACACAAAACCTGACGATATAGAAATAGCAAAGCACTGAGTGCTTGATTTTGGGTCGCGGCGGCAACGTGCTCATTAACTGCTAAGTGGGTTAGAAACCCTTCAATCTCCGCTACCCCCATGTCCTTTGGATGGCGCTTGTTATGAAAAAGGATGTAGCGACGAATCCACTGAACGTAGGTTTCCTCAGTTCGATAAGAATAATGCTTAAGCCGAATAGCATCACGTACCTGGTCGAGCAATTTCTTGGGGCGGGGCTCAGGCGGTGACATGGAATCAAGATAGAGACCTGGACGATAAATAAATCCTAAGTAGCATTAGTCCGATATAGGAGGGATGATTATACTGAAACTTTCCACCTAATCACCTGTATAGGGATCTTAGGCTGACGTATTTCCACCTAATCACCTGTATAGGGATCTTAGGCAGAAATATTTCCACCTAATCACCCATATGGGGTAGATAGGTGGAAAGTTTCCCTCTAATAAAGAGTTAGCTGGCATCCAAAGCGCACAATGCGACACGTAGAACTAGCCAAGCAATTATGGCCGAAAGCGAAGTTTATCCTGCTGCCATGGGACGGATCAGCGACAGAGATGTTTATCACTTCACTTAACAATGACTCCCTACACCATTCCATAGAAGTAATTCAAAATTTTGTAAATAACCCTGAGATTATTTGTATTGCCAATGAGCACATTGAAACACCTGTGCCTCTAACTTCAGTTGCGCTGGAAAAGCTCAGTGTCGATCCAGATAACCTTATCCAACATGCAATACGCGGTTCATTTATGAAAGCAGGCGATATGTGCTTTTACATTTGGGTGGATGGACAAAACCAGTCACATGATGTCGAAATGGTGTTCTGGAATAACCTACATTTCCCGAAGACAGTATCCGATGAGCAACATATCACTACCTAGGAAAGGATCGTGGCTTTTACTGAACAGATTAGAGAGGGAACGTTAAATAGCAAATGTATTCTCACTCCGGAGCACAATGGGTCTGTAGAAGAGTTGTTTGACCATAAATCTATTGTTGTTTGGTGAAAACCATGCAGCAGCCCATTGAAGCTTGGGTATACAGTCTTTTTAAGGGAACATCGGTTCGTGTAGCTCCTAGAGTATTTTTACTTATTTAAACAGTGAAAGCTCAGATCAGCTATGATCTTTACAGTTATGGTATCTAGATCTAACATCATGCTGCGGGAAAACCTTAAGCAGGAAATTGATAAGCTCAATGACAGCCAACTGAGGAAAATCGCTGACTTTATCAATTCCGTCAAAGCTCAGGCTCAGCAACTTGCACAGTCAATGCCATTTTGGCAACGTGCAACGCCTGTCGAACGCGCCGATAATTTTCGTAGATGGGTAGCTCAATTACCTAAAACAAGCGTCACACTATCAGATAAAGCGTTTGACCGTGGCAATATTTACGAATAATGACTAAATATTTGCTAGACACCAATGTTGTTCTGCGGTTCAGTAATCCATCCGATTCTCAACATGATCTAGCCACTGAAGCTGTAGCTACTTTATTGTTCCAGGGCAACGAGTGCTATCTAACAGCACAAGTTTTGATTGAGCTGTGGGTTGTCGCAACACGTCCAGTAGATGTGAACGGATTGGGATGGTCGGTTGAACAAACGCATGATGTTATTGAGCAACTGTTGAACCGTTTTCCCATGGCAGATGAAACCTCTCAGATTTTCCCAAGTTGGTTCGCTCTTGTTACTGATAACCAAATCAAAGGTAAACGGACTCATGATGCCCGTGTTATGGCTGTAATGCTGACCTCTGGTATGAGTCACATCCTAACGCTAAACCCAAATGATTTTTCAGGAGTTCCAGGCATTTCGATTGTGCATCCCCAGCAAATACTTGAGGAAGCAACTAAAACTGAATAAAGGCAAGCTAACACTGCGTTGCAACGGCGGAGCATAAGCAGTTGAGCAGAATTCAAAGTTACTCCGCCGTTGAACTCCAACGATATATGGCCTGCTTTTAAGCTGATGTACATTCAAGTTGCAGGATTTGTGCGCTGAAACCCAGTCAGGCCATGAATCGGTCTGGAAATTTAAATGCTGATTAGCTTATGAGACCCGTATTCAAAGTCCTACAGACAGGAAATAACTGAGCTTCTGGCACAAACCCTGTTTCAAAGGCTGCCCAGTGAGCTGTCTGGTCGGCTGACCAGTTCAAGCTAGCAAACTGTGAATTAATAAACGCTTGGATGGCAGATTTGTCATCTGGCTGAGTTGTCATCATCGATTTAATCTTTTATCTTTTGTGTGATCTGTTGCACCAAGTCTGGAATTGCCCCATAGGCCGATTGAATCGATTTCTGATGGCGATCGTCCCCAAATTCCTGGTATTCAATTCGAATAACGTGGTGTTTGCTAACTCCAAACAGTCTTGAGGCAACCACAATGTGAGGATCAAGGTGGTTTATTGCCGCATTAGCACCGCCAAGTTTAAATCCACCTTCTCCTGATGCAGATAGAATCACTAAAGTCTTGCCAATCAAAATAGGTTCGATTGGCTGTTCACCACGCGCCAAATCAAAGGAAAAGGTACGTCCAATCCGAATCACCTGGTCGATCCAGGCTTTCAGAGATGCTGGCATACCGTAGTTGTACATCGGTGTACCGATCACAATGACAGCAGCAGCCTCCAGTTCATCAATCAGTTGATCAGAAATCTTAAGCACTTCTATTTGTTCAGGCGCACGCTTCTCAGGTGCAGTGAAGGCGGCGGCGATCCAGGCTTCGCTCACGACTGGTGGGGGATTAAGTCCTACATCGCGTGTAATGACAGTATCATTAGGTCGAGACTTCAACCATTGTTGTGTAAAAGCCGTCGTTAATCCCCGGCTCAGGGAACGAGTGACACGCGCGCTGGCGTCAATTTTTAGAATAGTAGCCATGATTGTAAGTTTCTAAGAAGGGGGAGGGAACCAGGCTTCGGGTTCCGGTAGAAAGTGTTGGAGAGTGAGGATGCCGTAAGTGCTTGAATGGGGGCTAAGTTGGCTTCCATCATTGTTACGATCGATTCAGTGATGGTGGTGCTTTTTGTCATCTGGAGAGTCAGTGGCTGAGGTAGTTTTGGCATAAACACCACCATCAAAAACTCCAGTCATTGCAACAGAAAAATTCGTCGCATCGATCGCGCGAATATTGGCTGTTCCACCAATGGATAGAGTGTCAGACATGATAGTCCTCTTGATAAGCTGTAAAAGTTCCTTGAAATAGGAAGAGTGACCTGTTTTCAATGCTCCAAAATCCAACAGACTTCGCTGAGCACAATGTTCACTGCACACACAAACGCGATTGTTTAGTTGGGACACACCCAAGAAGTTTGCTTAGATACGTAGCTTTAGATGAGTTTTATGCAGGTCTTGAGCGATTGAAAACCTGTTTTATTCCCTTAATTTGAAGAATAACAAGGAATAGAGGAATATTGCAAATTCAATATATTCAGGCTTAGGATGAAAGAAATTCACCCACAAGCCGATGCGATCGCTTCCCCCACTTAACGCTTTGCATACCTTTGAAGTGGCAGCGCGGCATCTGAGTTTTCAGCAAGCGGCTGAAGAACTGGATGTCACCTCAACGGCAGTTAGCCATCAAATCAAATTACTAGAAGATTACCTGGAAGTTTCTTTGTTTCGCCGTCGTCCTCGCCCTCTGTCGCTGACAGAAGCAGGTCAACTTTTATATCCGGTTGTACGTGAAAGCTTGGATTCAATTGCTGAGGCGATTACCCAATTAAAGCAAGTTCCAATATCCACGACGTTAACGGTAAGCGTGACAACGGTGTTTGCAGCTAAGTGGCTAGTTCCTCGTTTAGCTGAGTTTCAACGGACGCATCCTGAAATTGATCTACGACTACAAACCTCAAACGATGTGGTAAATCTACAGCGGCAAACAGTCGATTTAGCCATTCGCTATGGCAAAGGAAATTATCCAGGACTAGCAGTTCGCCCGCTGATGTCTGATAGGTTCGTGCCCATTTGTAGTCCACGTTTGTTGGAGAACAACCATCCAATTAGAAAACCGGATGATGTCGTGCATTATCCCCTGCTGCATTTTGAGTGGATTCACTTTGGAATCGATGCTCCTGATTGGAAAAACTGGTTTAGCGCTACGGGATTGAACACTGTTGCCCCCGACCACGGACTGAAATTTAACGAAGAAAGTTTAGCCATTCAAGCAGCGATCGCAGGTCAAGGTATAGCATTATGCAGCACTGTTCATGTTGCAGATGATGTAGCGTTAGGTTTTCTTGTGCAACCCCTCAATGTAACGCTAGACGGGTTTAACTATTCAGCGGTGTATCTAGAAAATCACCCGAAAGAAGTGCTGATTCTGAAGTTTATAGATTGGTTAGTGGAAATGGCTGGTCATGTCTCTTAAACCAGAGTCTTAAGGTAAAATGGAGTTTTTCGATCGCCGTATAACTACTCAAATGCAGCGGACGGTTGAGAGTCGTTGGTGTGGAGTTTGAGGCTATCTACTGCCGCTGATTTGAAACGATATCTTGCTGCGCGCAGGTAAATTGGCGTAATACTCACACTCATGGATAGAAATAGGATTGTTGATGAACTGAAACGCATCATTTATGCTGATTTAGTGCGTGTGGAGCCCCACTGTTTTACAGACGTAGGAGCAGGAGCGGTTTTTACAGGAAGCTTTGATTGGCATTCGAGTGTTCACGCGCACTGGGCACTTTTGTCAATGGCGCGTCTCACTGATGATGCGCTGCTTCAAAGTAAACTTCTGTCTCGCTTGACACCCGAAAATCTTGAAGCGGAGCGAACATTTCTCAACAATGCAGAAAATGTTGAATTTGAGATGCCTTACGGCAGAGCCTGGTTGTTGCTTATGCTTGCTGAGTTGTCTAAACATGACGAGAATAATGACTTACTCCTAAATTCTTTTCGAAAAGAATTAGAACAGCAACTGACGTTTTGGCTGGAGCAAAACAGCGCATCGAATGAAGTTATTTTGAATGGCGGTTATCAACCCTGGCTTTTTATTTTTCTTTTACTCCAATTCAGTCAGCCTAACCTCGAAATTCTCCACAGGCTTGAGGCGTTACGCTCCCAAATTGAAAATACTAGGGCAACTATCACGACCACACAACCAGAAGAATCTGACTTCTTCTATCTTCCAGCGATTTTATATTTAATTGATCAAACGAAGGAATCGAGGGAAAAAGGTTTTTGCTACTACGATGATATAACGCCACAATTCAATCAAAACCTTAGTTTTAAGAACTGTCACCAGGCGGGAATGAATGTCGTTCGATTGTGGCCTTACGCTCTTGAGAAGCCGGTTAATGGTTGCGACAGTATATTTTTTAAGGGTTTGGGAAGAATCTTGTCACAGCCTGACCAATGGAAAGGTAGTTTCGAGCTTATCTCCCATTGGATTCCACAGTTTATTTGGTTGGGATTAATGCTCGAGCAAGGTGAACTGCTATAAATTGCCAAGGTGAATCATCTGCTATTGCGTAGACAACAGAAATCAACTGCGTCACTCTAACAGCCAGATAACACAGTATCTGAGGCCAACAGGGTCAATAGGGACTATTTGTGTCTGATGAGCGGGAACGTTACACAGACGTATCGCACAATATCCCCCTGGATGCTCCAGAGGCCCTCATAGTAGTCGTGGGAGATGTTGTTGCCGCTCAGCGTGAAGACACTCCTGTGCGGCATGTTGAATTTTCCCAGGTCAATCGCTAAAATTTTCATAGCTTTTCTCCAAGTCTAAAAGGGGATAGTTTGGCTTCTTTACTCTCACACGGCTTGCATAGATTCTTTAGGTGTCTTGGAAAGCCGCTACGTACCAAGCGTGCATCTTACTGTGTCGCTTGCGGTGAACCAGCAGAATCAAACAATCAAACCAACCTGCTAAAACAAGACGGCGGATAACCAAAAAATGCACCGGAGTCGCGAAGCCGGATGGAATCAATGGACAATCACCTTCCGCGACAGGTGATTTTAGACGTTATGGGTCTTCCCATTTAGCTGAGATGAAGTTACATATCCTTAGTGACTTGCACAATGAGTTTGACTTATTTAATCCTCCTCAAATAGAGGCAGATTTAGTCATTCTTGCGGGAGATATTCATGTTGGTAAAAGAGGTATTGATTGGGCTAAAACTAGCTTTCCAGATAAGCCTGTAATTTATGTGCTTGGCAATCATGAATACTATGGCAGAGCATTCCCAAAGCATATTGACGACCTTAAGCAATTAGCAGAAGGCACAAATATTCATGTTTTGGAGAACGATAGCTTAGTCATTGATGGTATTACCTTTTTAGGTTGCACACTGTGGACGAACTTTGAATTGTTTGGTGATCCTCGGATTGCCGGTTATCAAGCGACACAAATAATGACAGACTATCGAAAAATTCGTGTCAGTCCACAATATCGCAAGCTTCGGTCACTAGATACTGCCATCATTCACAAGAAGTCATTGGAGTGGTTGCGTCAGCAAATAACTAATCTGAGAGATAATCGAGAGAACGTTGTTGTGATCACACATCATGCACCGAGTAAGCGATCAGTATCAGAGTGTACTCAAGATGACATATTGAGTGCTGCTTATGCTTCACATCTTGATGATTTTGTAGAGGAGGCTGCTGTTGCTCTTTGGGTGCATGGTCATATACATTCACAGCAAGACTACATGATTGGTGATACTAGAGTAGTTTGTAACCCTAGAGGCTACCCAGACGAGCCCAATGCAAATTTCATTCCCAATCTTACTGTTAACGTATGAGCACCTTTGCACGTTAGGTCTTCGAAAGATTGAAAATTATGGACACATGGAAGTTCTACCATATCACTCACCGCGAACATGTGGTGTGCAATCCCACGAGCGAGGAAAAACTGACGCGTCTCGTGGAACTTCTGCGTCTCCCGACTAACACGCAGGTGGTTGATATTGCCTGTGGTAAGGGCGAGTTCCTGATGCGGTTGACAGACACCTATGGCGCTCATGGTATAGGCGTCGACATTTCTCCTTTCTTCATTGCCGATGCAGAGAGACGACTCAAGGCGCGGGCATCGACTGCGGGCATCACCTTCACTCGGATGAATGGTGTGGATTTCAAGCCAGACGAGCCGCACAGCTTAGATCTGGCGTCATGTATCGGTGCCAGTTGGGTCTTCGGGGGGCATGCTAATACTCTCGAAGCGCTGCTCAGCATGGTGAAGCCCGGCGGCTGGGTGATCGTGGGAGAGCCATACTGGCAGCAGGAACCATCAGGGGATTACCTAGAGGCATCCGGGTGCCAGAGAGAGGATTTTGGGAGCCACTTCTCGAATGCAGAAGCCGGAGAGCCGCGAGGAGCAGAGCTCGTTCACACCATCGTGAGCAGCAAGGACGACTGGGACAGGTATGAGGGTCTCCAATGGTTCGCGACAGCCGAGTACGCTCGCACCCATCCAGATGATCCGGACTTGGCAGAGATGGTTGATCGCGTGAGCAAGGCGAGGGCGGCATACCTACGTTGGGGGCGCGATACGCTTGGTTGGGCGATCTACATGTTCAGATCGCGTTCTGTGGCCTAACCAACAGATGAATGTGAGCCGGAGTAGGCCGGCTGGCTCGCTTCGCTCGGTCACGTTTACTGCTGACCGCGTTATCCGATCCGAAATCACGATACTCCGGCTTCAGCGATGATCCTGGTCGATAGCACTCTAACCGGCTATCTTTGTTGGCAGATACTTACGCATCAAGAGGTTCTCGTGCTCAAATGGATAAAGCGTCTCGCGCTGGTTGCTACTGCAATACTCCTTTTAGCTTTACTAACGGGTTTTGTCTACGAACAGTGGGGCCGACGAAGCGTCGATCGAGCATTTCCGCCCCCTGGCATACTTGTTGAGGTTGACGACAAGCTATCTCACCTTTATTGCAGCGGGGAAGGAAGTCCGACAGTAATCCTAGAGGCTGGCATTAACGAGGGGGGATCGCAGACTTGGGAAATGGTGCGCCCAGCCATTGCCCCCTTGAGCCGCGTGTGCGCATACGATCAGGCCGGAATCATGTGGAGCGAACGTCGAGAGCGACCAAGAGACGCAGAACACATTGTAGAAGACCTACATGCTCTATTGACTGCTGCGGGTGAGTCCCCACCCTATGTAATGGTGGGTCACTCGCTCGGTGGGTTAATGATCAGAGTCTTTGCCGATCATTTCAGTGACGAAGTCGTTGGTTTTGTTTTTGTCGATTCATCTCATCCAGAGCAGAATAAACGCTTTCCTGCAGACATACTAGACATCATGGCATTTCCATCGCCACTGCTGCTTAGGGCTATCTCTGCATTTGGTGTCCTTCGCCTTGAGTCTCCAGCATCCCCAGGTGGTCTTCCCCAAGAGGTTGGTGAGACAATTCGCGCTCATCTACCACAGAGCATGATAGGCATAACTGACGTAATCGAAGCAATGGACGACATTTTTTCTCAGGCACAACACACTGGGCCGTTTGGCGATCTACCCATAGTGGTTCTTACGGCTGGCCAATTTCTAGAACAGCACCCCTATCAGATTGATGCGGCAACAACAGCTAGATTACAAGATGTGTGGTCAGATATATGGCCTAGATTACAGGCCGAACTCACAGGGTTATCTACAAATACAGACTGGCGCGTCATTGAAGGAGCATCGCACTATATCCCCTTGGATGCTCCAGAGGCTATCGTAGCAGCAGTGAGAGATGTTGTTGCCGCTCAGCGTGAAGACACTCCTGTGAGGCATACCGATGGGCCTATTATTCGTCAAGTATGGTTTTGAACAAGCAGTAGGGTATCACTTCTTTATCGATTTCGTTCGATTCGTCTTGGCTTTTCAGCAAGGCTAATCGAGAAATGCACGGCGGTTTGTTTGAGGCATCTTCTGTCAACGTCCAGTGAAAGCTCGAACATACATAGAACAATAGGCTCAGATTTATGATGATCTTTGTAGCTACAGAATTGTTCTCTCCGGGTGAAGATAGTCTGAACTACAGAGGAGCTACGGGTACTTATTTGGCTGAGATAGGTTATGACGATAGCCATGGCATCTTCTTCGAATATGACCTCAAGTCCTCTAAAACCTTTGATAAAGCTAGCAATTTACTTGTCGGTGAATTGGACGTTGGTGACCTTACAGGCTTTGGTTATAGCAACGTCGACAACTTCAGGTTAAAAGGTATTTACCTTTTATGCACAAAGTAATTGCTGGTGCATGCAAATCCTCCTAACTGCGTATTACGTCTGACACTTCGCAGGAGCGGACGATTTTAATAGTCTGGATATGAAATAGAGAACACTGGTGGCCGCTCAGCTTCACCATTAGTTTTCTGTGTTTATTGGGTAGCACATTATGTATGAAGGAAAATTGAGAATGACTGATTCATCTACACTGACTCCACAAGCAGCCCGATTGATCGCGAAAGATGCGTTCATTTACGCGTATCCGATGGTAGACAGTTATCGGATTCTTTTTGCCTACTTTCTTTGGCCTAATAATGCTGAATACAAGGGCCCCTTGAATAAATTGCTTGGCGAAGCACGACTGTTCACGCCATCGGACAAAGCAATTCAGACACCGAACGCGGATACACCTTACTGTGTGGTTGGTGCAGATCTGCGTGCGGAACCTTTAGTTTTGACGGTCCCCACTATCGAGCCTCAACGATACTACTCTATCCAACTCATTGATGCTTATACTCACAATTTTGAATACGTTGGCACTCGGACGACAGGCAATGGCACAGGCAAGTACTTGCTGGCTGGCCCTGACTGGACGGGGGAGACACCGGCTGAAATCACCGCCGTTATCCGTAGCGAAACCAGTCTTGCCCTAGCCTTGTACCGCACCCAGCTTTTTGACTCAGATGACTTAGAGAATGTCGCAGACATCATTGAGAACGGTTATAAGGTTGAGCCGCTGAGTAAGTTTACAAATATGGAGCCGCCAGTAGAAATGCCAACGGTGAAATACCCGAGACCCGTAAGACTGGACGAGGGTGAAACTTCACCCAGAATATTTAGTCTGTTGAACTTCCTGCTCACGACGTTTTGTTCAACACATGCATCGGAAACAGAATTGATGGCGCGCTTCGCCAAGTTAAACATCGGACCGGGCCTGACCTTTAACCCGACAGAACTCTCTGAGGAATTGAAACAGGCCATCGAGCAAGGCATAAAAGACGGTTGGGAGACTTATCTGGAGCTGAAGAAGAATAAACTTGTCACTCAAGAAGTCACCGCCGCCGACCTATTCGGCACACGTGAGCACTTGACGGAAACAGGTAACATTTACCTGTACCGTATGGCTGGCGCGATTCTTGGCATCTGGGGCAATTCCATTGAGGAGGCTATGTATCCCTCCTACTATAACGATTCAGACGGTAACGAATTAAATGCATCAGGCGACGTCTGTTATACGCTACGCTTTGAGCCAGGTGGATTACCACCAGCTGATGCTTTCTGGTCGGCAACGATGTATAATCTCCCCGAGCAGCTCCTCGTCGAGAACAAAATCGAGCGCTATCTTATTAATTCAACGATGTTAGACAACAACGAACTCGTTCTTGACGAAGATGGGGGACTGACGCTTTATATCCAGCATGCTCAACCAACTGAAGAAAAAAAGAAGAAGAATTGGCTCCCTGCACCGGATAAGGGCTTCTTCATATCCTTGCGGCTTTATTTGCCACAACAAGAGGCGATTAATGGCACATGGCAAAATCCACCACTAAAGCAAGTAAAGCCCGCACCGCACTGGACAATCAGGCTTAAGCGTATCTTTTTAGCTCTCTTTCGTGCCGGTAATCACCCTCGTTTTTAGCTCGTGCTCGCGCCGGTGATTGCAAGCGTTAATAGGATTCGGTAGCTTTCGAGAGGGTTCGGCTGTAGGTGGTGCGGTGCAACAACTCCTACATGGCTTCACTATCGCCAATATGAACGACCTTTCACAAAAACACCTGCTGCAATTAGGACAAAAGGTGCTGTACATGCAGGTAGTGGGAAGGGTTTCTGAGTAGTCAAGGATATTCCTAACCAGCCGCTGAACGTCAGACAAGCCAGCATAGCCCATAGAATATTTTTAGTTAGCCTGGTTTTAGGATAAAGACACTCAAATAGATACACGCCTAGGGCACCGTACCCAACTAAGATAGAAATTCCTAACGTCCTGGCGAAAAACGGATATCTGTCAGAAAAGATACTGGGGTTCTCGAAAAGAATAGATGATAATGCATTTACTAGAAACACAAAGCTGATAACAATAACTATGGCCATAGTTATTGTCAAAAGAGAGGATAGGAAAAGTTGTCCCCAAGGTAATGCTTTAATACTAGGTCGAAGAAAATTTTTAGACGACACTTTTTTTCTCATGAATCAAGACCCTATTTTGCTAGGTTAAATAAATGTTTGCTTAGTTAGAACAGATTAATATTTCTTGGAAATTGCTAGGGGGATGCTGGCTGGGAGTGTTGGCTAACTCCGTTGGAGACGCTTCGCGAACGACTTCGCTCAGCCAACGGTATCGGTGAGGCAGTTACCAATACACCTGATATTAAGTTATAGATATATATGACGTTTCATCCTTATGGCTTTTTCATAATTTCTTCATGAAAGTGTATCGAGCATTGTGAATTAATTTGCCTAGCTAATTAAATTAGAGGTCGGGTGTGCAGCTCACCTACTGTCTCTAGCTCCCTAACACATGACCTACAACTATCTAGCCCAAGCATCATGAGGGATTACCGGATTCTGGTCTCGACCACAATAGGATGAATAAATTCCCTTGGCAAGAAACCGATGCACGCTTGAAAACAGCCAGCGAATCCAGATAATCAGTTGAATAACTGCTGGATTAAACAACCATGATGTGATGGAGTAGGCTGATTGCTTCAATACTCAACGTTCGGCTCCATGCAATTAATTCTATTGTTGATAATCTGTGATGAGTAAAGTAGCTTGGACGCTAACCATTGAAACTGAGCGTCTTATCCTTCGACCTCAAAATTCTAGCGATTATGAAGCCTGGTATGCTGGTTTTTCAAGTCGTTTGCCGCAACAATCTAAGTATGATGAAGGGCAAGTTAGCTTGAAGGGGTATGACTCTGCTTGGTTTGTCAATTTATGCGATCGCCATCAAGAACAAGCATTGAGTGATTATGCTTACATCTTTGGTGTTTTTTTGAAGCAAACTGCCCAACATCTTGGTTACGTTGATTTATCGACGATTTATCGTGCAGAAAAGCAGTGGGCAAATTTAGGCTACGGTATCCATAATCAGCATTGGAAGCAAGGATTTGGCAGTGAAGCAGTGAAAGCATTGCTGATTGCTGGGTTTGAGCATCTTGGATATCATCGCATCGAAGCGGCTATCAATCTTGATAACGCTCCTTCCATTGCGCTGGCTCAGAGTGTTGGCTTACGGAGAGAATGTGTGCGGCGAGGTTTTTACTACGAAAATGAGGAGTGGGTGGATCATGTTATCTATGTTGCGCTACCGTCTGATCTAGGTTTGGCTGACAAACCACCTGCGATCGCTATATAACAAAACCAAACATACCGATCGCAATGGAAACATGATTGTTCAGAGGATAACAAGGTATGAAGTATGCCAAAATTGTCAAACGGTCAATGCTTGTTATCCTCGGTATAGTACTCACCTTATATTTGAGTAACGCATCTTTTTTAGCCCCTCCGATTGGTTCTCAGCCTGTTTTAGTGGCGCATCGTGGGTTGGCGCAAGACTTTGATCCCACGGGCTTGACAAATGAAACCTGTACGGCTGCTCGTATGTTGCCAACGTCCCATGACTATCTGGAAAATACGATTGCTTCGATGCAAGCAGCATTCGCCTACGGAGCAGATTTTGTCGAGTTCGATGTTCACCCGACGACCGATGGACACTTTGCTGTCTTCCATGACTGGACAGTAGATTGCCGCACCAACGGAACGGGTGTTACCCGAGAGCAAACACTTGCAAGTCTGCAATCTCTAGATATCGGTTACGGCTATACCGCTGATGGTGGCAAGACCTACCCATTTCGTGGCAAAGGAGTCGGTTTAATGCCATCTTTGGATGAGGTACTGACCATGTTTCCAACTCGCAATCTAATCATTAATATCAAAAGTAACGATCCACAAGAAGGTGAGCTTTTGGCTGAACGATTAGCTCTACTTTCTCCAGAGCATCAAAAGAAAATCATGGTTTATGGCGGGGAACATCCTGTCAGCGTTATTCGAGAGCGTCTGCCCCTCATTCAAACACTCTGGATACGTCGACTTAAACAATGCTTTGTTCGATATGCTGCCTTTGGCTGGCTGGGATATGTTCCTGCTACCTGTAAGCAAAGCATGTTAATGATTCCAAGTAACTACACATCTTGGCTATGGGGATGGCCAAATCGATTCCTGCAGCGAATGGCCACAGTCGACACCAATGTATTTTTGCTGGCTAATTATCAGGGAGAAGGATTTTCGCAAGGACTTGATGATCTTAAACGCATTCGAGATCTCCCCGAGGACTATTCAGGGGGCATTTGGACTGATCGCATTGATTTGGTAGGACCAGCCGTAAAGGGGAGTAAGATTGAGTAGTGTTATGCAGGTCGCAAAAGGTTAATTTGGGCAATGGGGAGATTCATCTATTCAGTCTTGAATCAGGGCCTTCTCGCCAATCTATTCCAGTGGCTGCACCCGCTCGGGTGGCCAGTAGATTTTGTAGGCTGCACCTAGAATGTTGGCGTCAGGAACAGCCCCCCAAATATGGGAATCATAGCTGTTGTTGCGGTTATCACCTAACACAAAATAACTGTTTGCAGGCACTGTTTCAGGCCCCCACTCATAGGCAGGTGTTGCTTGAGTATAAGTTTCTGTAAGCGGACGATCGTCGACATAAACACGCCCCTCTCTAACGGTAATCTGTTGACCTGGCAAGCCGATTACACGCTTCACATATAACAGATCTTTGGTCTTCTCTTTTTCAGGCAGGTCACGCAGGGCTACAGCAGGCGGGGTAAATACGACAATGTCGCCAGTGCTCGGGCGATAGGTCTGATTACGCCGGACAAAGAGGCGATCGTCAACCTGTAACGTCGGGACCATCGAATCACTGGGCACAATACATTGCTCAACGGCCTGCTGAATCCAACCGGGTGTTAAACTTAAGGACAGTCGAACCACCAAGAGACCGACAACAAGCAGTGCGATCGCATCCGATTTAGGTCTGATTCGATGGGGAAAACTGACGTACACGTGATAACAGCTCAGGGCCCAAATCAGCGGTGGAATAGGAATCAACTGGGGAATGGAATTCGCAAGCCAAGCTGTCAAGAGTCCTGTGCCAAGAAATATCCCACCAGCCAAGGCCTGCTGTAAATACAAATGTCCTAATCCAGGTAGCAGCTGCGATAAAAAAACGGCATACCAGGGATCGAACCTGCCCTGAGGTACAGAAATCCGGGTTGCGTATCCCGGTTGGGTGCCGCGATAGGCATCCAAAATACTAAAGCTATACACAAGCAGGAAACATGCTATCGTCCAGAATCCCCACATAGTTTGGCCATTTGCCCCAAAAATGGACCAAGCAGCATAGCCAATCATCACCACTGTGATCAGGACCAGGCTAATGCCCTTGATCCAGAAAGCACTGTATAGCTGTCCTAGCCCTGGAAATACCAGCGAATAGTTTACCGCTAGCCAGGGGTCCAGGTGATTTATTGACCGAAAGGATAGTTTCATTAATGCAAATGCAGCGGACACTTGAAAATCACTGGTATCGCCAACAAGAATCAAGTAACAACAAAATCAAGCCTTAGTCATCAGGCTAAGACTTAACGACTCAGTATCATCTGAGCTGCGCATCATGTCGCCAATGCGCTTAATAAAGCTAGCCGTGGGGACTGCCAACAGCAGCCCCAGAAAACCAGCTACTTTTGCGCCTACTAATACCGCAATCAGCACCACTGCTGGATTCACCCCCGTCATTCCGCCAATCAGACGAGGAGCCACTACGTTCTCATTGATTTGCCCCAGAATAATAGCTGCAACCAACACCTTTAAACCTAACCACAGGCTTTGAAAGGCTAGTAATCCACTCACTAACACAATGCTGACCGTCCCCCCAAAGGGAATCACGCTAAAGAGGCCGATGACGACACCAAATAACAAACCAAAGGGAATCTGCAACAGGGTAAATGCCACCGACAGCACAGTTCCTAACAATGATGCAATGATGGCCTGACCCGCAAAATAATTTTGTAAGCTGGGCTGCAATGCAGCCTGAATGCGATCGCGCCACACCGTCGGTAACCAGCTCAGCAATCCCCGCCACAAATCAGGGCCAAAAATCACCAGCAAAATGCACAGAATTAGCGTAATCAGAAGGTTTACCGTACTGCTAATGGTTTCCACGGTAAGACTAATTAACTGACTCGTTAAAGACTTTAATGCCGTGGACGTTTGTTGGATGAGCTGAGCAGAGAGATCGCTTAAATCCACTGGTAGATTCTGCATCACACCCTGATTGTCGAGAAACTGAATCTGCTCTTCAATCTTGTTGAGCCAAACCGGCAAGCGATTAGCAAACTCCACCAGCTGTTGAAAAATCAATGGACCTAAAATCAAGCTAATGATACTGACGGCAACCAGCGCTGATACCAGCACTAGCGTAATTGCCCAGCCTCGGCCTAGTCCTTTATTTTCTAGAAAAACAACAGGAAATTCCAGCAAAAAGGCAAGTAGACTGGCAAGGATCACAATGCTAGTAATCGGCTGGAAATATTCAAATAGCAGAACTATCAACCAACCATCGATAAAAATCAGGGGTAAGATGAGCCCAAACTTAAGCCAGCCTGGTAGTTTCAGTTCCGACAGCATATGCAGAGCCATACCTTAGGGTTACCATCAGCCATCATAGCGAATGGTTAGTAGCCTTGAAATGACGCAGAAATCCATAGTTTTTTTAGCAATTGCTGATTTATTAAGTGAATAGACAAAACTATCCATTAATCCGGGCTATTTCCATAGGAACCGCTCCGCGCACGACTCCGCGGTTCGGCTGAGCGTTCGACTGAGCGATTCGGCTGAGCTCACCGTCGAAGCCTCACCGCCGAAGCCTCAGCCCTCATTTCCCTAATACCGCTGGTTGAGCGGAGTCGGAACCAGCGTTCGGCTGTCTATTTAGGATGAGCCGATCTTCATTGCTATTTGACAGCCCTTGACAGTCAAAGCCATCTTTAGAATCAGCAATGCCGTTTTCTAGTACCCAATGGCAGAAATTTGGCAGCTATTTCATCCACCCATCCACCCATCAACATCAGGCTGTAAAATGCACTGGAACTATTCCGTTGAGGACTGCGATCAAAGCAAGATGATGAAAACCATCAATCTCTTTAACCATCCCGCTGACTTCATTACAGTTGATGCTGGCACCACTATCTTTGAACAGGGTCAAGCCACTGACTCCATGTACGTTTTGATAGAAGGTAAAGTTGTTATCAAACGAGATCACCAGGAACTGGTTATAGTCACGGCGGGTAATCTGATCGGTGAAATGGCAATTTTAGAAAATCGCCCTCACTTTGCCAGTGCTGTTGCCCAAACAACCTGCCAACTGTTACCAATTGAGCGCAAACGATTTCAATTTCTGGTGGAACAAACACCAAATTTTGCGTTTGACGTGATGGAAATGATGGCAGAACGGCTGCATCAGATGAATGTCAGAATGGCAAGCTAGGGGCGCGACAGCTCTCTCCTACCTAGGGAAAAGCTGACCATTAATTCTGGTAGCTACTAGATAGGTCCAGGGAGCGCTGCTGCCTCAACATATTGCACATAGACCACCAGATAACGCTCACCCCTACCATTTCAAACCCTTCCTCAAAGGCCACTTCTATCAACCAGGCAGTCCCATATAAAAAATTAGATACACTCTCAAAACCAACGGCCCCTGTGAGCAAGATCCCCATGCCGACAGTCAGCAGTCTCAGATTGGCACGATAGTTGATCAGTTCTTTTCTCAATCTATAAATCCACAACAGAAAAAATATTATAAAAGGAATGCCGATAACAAACATCCATATACCTGTTTCATGAAAGGGGGTGTTGGCCCGATCGCCTCCCGGCAAGAACATATCAATGTATTTACTCATCTGCTCATGTAGCCGGGCTCCCTCATCAATGCCCATGGCTAGAAAAACAGTTGGCAATCCCAAAATAGCCAGGGAGATTTGACCTTTAGCCATTCTTCTGTAGACAAACAGCGCAGCCAACACAGCAACCCCTAGGTATTTGAAGACTGAATACCAGGAAGCAATACTGCCCTCAGAGTCAAGATTCCAAAGGTAATAGGGCTCAACAAATGAGGCGATGAGCAGATGAGTGACCACATACACAAAACAGAACAACAAGTCCAGTGACAGCAAAATAGTAACGGAACGCGGTACTTGCCTGTGGTTAAAAATTGTCTTGGATATTTGCATAAAAGCCCTCTTGCCTGTGCCCGTCACTAACGGTTTGGCGCGATTTGAGTCAAACAAGGTATGTATTTTAAAACACATTCTAGCTTAGTGTCTCGTCAATTCAAGCCTTGAAAGGGCGATCTCGCGTCAGCAGATATTCCTTCAGAAATGATTATTATCTTCTGGTTCAATCTGTGGTTAAAGCTACTATTGCGATGGCAAACCTCAGATATAGTTAAAAACTGTCGGTACTATGGCTACTGTTTTGCCTAATCTTGCATCCCATGATTTGGATGTCTCACGGCTTTTGTTTGATCTCAAGCGGTGTGGTGAGTTGGTGAGCAAATTTACCGGCTGGTTGGACCCAGATGTAATCGCAACTTACGTTACCAACGGTCTGATCGAACAGTTTGGCTGTGCCTTTACCCGTATCTGGCTAGTGGAGCCTGACCGCCGGGCTCTGCGGCTTGTGGCATCATCAGGGCTTTACACCAGATTAGACGGCGACTTTGCTAGGGTACCGATGGGGGCCTTTAAGGTGGGCAAAATCGCCCAGCACTGCATTCCATTTTTAAGCAACTGTCTACCCGATGAAGACTGGGTTAAGGATCGCGATTGGGCCATTGCTAATAATATTCAGGGGTTTGCCGGGTTACCGCTGATGGCCGATGACCAGGCAATTGGCGTGTTGGCCATCTTTAGCCATCGTCCTATGGCTCCTGAATTTTTAGAGGTGCTGCAAATTCTCAGTTTATCGGTGGCAGGGGCATTGGCCAGTGCGGTCAATCATCAGGCTGTCTTACAAACCCCAGAGCAGGCCCATTTGTCAGAACAGATGGCAGCTCTTTTGGGGAGACAGCGACTGAGTTTGCTAGGAACAGAACAGCCATTGGCGCTACCGGTCACTCAGCTCCTGCTACAGATGGCTAATCAGTTGGTCGAACTGTCTTGCCAATATTGTCGTCTAGTTTATGACACAGATACGGTTGTTTTAGAAGCCATGTTAGCCGCCGATCCGACTCAGCCTTGGGGTGAGCAGGCACTCACTGAAATTTTCCACGATATTTTAGTGAGTGGTCAGGTGTTAGATGCCGAATTTCAAACCCATACGGGTCCAGATATGGCCCAGGTACGGCTGCGTTTACCCCAACAGGTGACTGCACCGCAGCCGCTGAAAACCGTCTCTCCGCTATCTGAACGTGAACAGGAGGTGATGCAATTGCTGGCTCAAGGTCATCGCGATCGCGACATTGCAGAACAACTCTATATCAGCGAGAGAACCGTCAAATTTCACGCCAAGAATATGCTTGAAAAGCTAGGCGTTCGCACCCGGATTCAAGCCATATTCGAAGCCACCCAAAAGGGCTGGCTCAAGTAGTCCGGCTGGATATTATTCACAAACGCGCTAGACCATTTCCATTGCATCGGTGACCGTCCTACCGTTCATAGCCCCAGTATTTTTCTGGCTAGGCTTATGGGTTTTAATCAGAATCTGCTCAAATTGAACTGCAATGATTTTTGCAATGGCCATTAACGTCTTAGCATCCTCATCATTCCACTGATTGGGCTCAGGGGCTCCCACCGCAACAGCACCTACAATTTTGCGGCATATAATCGGAGCCGCAATTAATGATTTGGCAGTTGGCATCAGCACATCCACCTCAGCTCGCTGATTCGTATCTCGAATCTGCACCAAACGACTCTGACACATGGCATATCCGCTGATGCCCTGGCCTAATGAAATCTTTCGGCCTTTACCATTGGCTTCTCCCACCAGTACTGGCACCGTGTAAGATTCGTTGTCGAGCTTAAATGAAATTGCCACACCCGCAGCTCCAAACATCGACTGTAAGGACACAGCAGCGCTTTGCAACAACTTAGACGGGCTGCTGGATGACATCTCTGCAATCGTGTAGAGTGTCCGCAACTGTTGCCAACGACGTTGACTCACTTTATCAGTTTGCTCAATCAGCCCCAGCATGCGGCTGTTAATTTCAGCAATATGCATATACTGCTCACTGTAGCGACGTTCTGACACTGGTCGATACATGGACTCCATCACCTGGGACATGAGTAACCCAATGCGATTAATCACAGCCTCGTCATAGGACCAGAGACCATCATAATTACGGACGCCACCAGCGGACTTCGCTTCCACTTCTTGGGCGACGAGGGTAGCCCAAAATTCAGGAGTATCAACAAACAAAAACCATTCTTGCGCCAGGGCGGACGTCGGGCTCAGTTCAATAAACTCTACCCCTTGAATTGAAGGCGGCTCACAATCTGGAATCCCAAAGACATAAACACGCCGACAAATAGCTCCTAAGCGACTGTAGCGACGCATCTGCTCAGGAAAGTTTGAAAAGCGCTGAAAACCTGCATAAAAATCAACTGCTAGCTGGTGTTGCAGAATCTGATCTTCAATCTGCTGGCTGATAACGTTCATCATTTCAACCGAGCGCGTGAACCGCAGAGTATCGTATTGCCCCGCAATTGAGCGATAGAGAGAAATATCCATTGATTAAAATGCAGGCTAGACCTACCGATAGACAAACCTAATAATCCAACAAACGCTTTAGCATGGCTAGACTACTTTAAAGTGGTCAAAACCATTACAGAACAAGTCATCGACATCACCGTAACTGTCCCACCGATACCGTTGGCTTCGACTTTGCTCAGCCAACACTCCCAGCCGACGTCCCCTGAGCGAAGTCGGTGGGGACGCTTACACATCACCAAAGTTTACCAACTGCTGATATAGACAATGTCAATATCAACGTACACCCTGCTATCCAAACTATTTAAAGCCCTGGTCGCAAATCGAATTAAACCTGATTGATGTCCTTAAAGACTGGCAAACCTACCATTCTTTAACAATCTAGATCTCGCCAGAATTGCTCTTAAAACAGAAGATTAATCACAGATATATTGCCCAGCTTTAGTGACTCAAACTAAATGCAAGAAAATGCTCATACCAAAAATTCAGGTTTAACGAATAACGCTATTACTAATTATTACAATAATAGCGTGTTTGGACTGTTAAAGATACTTTTTTGCATATCTGCTGTGATTTGAACGTATTTCTTAGGCATCTATCAAAATTATGTAGCAACGAACACGCTTACACTGGAGCAAAGGGTCCATGCTGTCTCTGTGACAGACTGTAACAGAGACAAATCTTATCAACACCTAAACACGGTAGGATAGGCGCTAACTTGGGCTATCTCTACATTCCGCGACTTGCCATGCAGATTCTTCACGGCACCTGGATTCCTGAATCTGGGACTGACTTTATTCAAGCGGGTTCATTTTACCTGTGGGTCGAGACCACCGAAACAAAACCATCGCAGCAAGACGAGCAACGCCACCCTCAACAGTTAGATGCGGCAGATTTGGCCAACTTGCTCTCCAATGAGTTTAAGCTGCAATCTACTGACCAATATCCGTTAGAAGACTGGATTGAGCCCTGTTATTTCCTATTGCCAACCGTTGATAATCAGCCCCTGCCATCCCTGGAACTATCGCGCTACCTGGAGATAGAGCTGCCTGATGTCTTTAAGTTTGAGTACTGGCAAATCGATTGTTGTCCGATTCCAGGTGCAGCCACGGTTAAAAGCAAGGCAGGTCCCAATTCTGTTATCCCCCTACTAAACGAGCTTCATTTTCTGACGCTGCATAATTTGAGCGAGATCCAGCTGGGGGCAGACCTGTTGTTTTGGTTTCACTTTACCCAGACCTTAAAACGGACAATCTTCAAAGATCAATATATTCCGGCTCTAAAATATCGAGCCCTGGAACCGGTTAAACCCAGAGGGACTGCTAAAAAGTCTTCAAAAGCGAAAGCAAAAGCGCAAGGAAACGAGCCGTCACCCAGCCAATTTGAGGTCTATGGAGGCTGGGAGTTTATTGGTGAAGAGTATGAGTCTATCTTGAAGCAATATGTGGAGTATATGCCCCTCATGTGTGCAGCAGGATTTGCTGAACCTGCCACAAAACCGGAGTTCTTTGATCGATTATCTCTCCTGCGGCACTTCTCTGAATGCTTGCTGACTGAAGTTGTTGCCCATACTCAGTTTACAAAAGCATTTGAAAACACTATTACGGACTCGGTTCTCACTGACTGCCTATATCTGGATGTTTGGCCCCAGGCTGAAGGATTGGAACAGTATCAGCAATGGCAAGCCTGGCGCGATCGCATCGTCCGTACCCAAACTGAGCAGCCTTTTTACCTGTACTTTCATCTCCAGGACCCGTTCAAACCACAAGATCCCTGGCAGCTACAGTTTCAAGTTGCTCCCAAAGATGATCCATCCCTCAAAGTCCCCCTGGATGCCTACTGGCAGATGCGACCCAAGCAACAAAAACAGGTCAAAGAGCACCTGGGGGGAGAGTTTGAACAAAACCTATTGCTCAACCTGGGCTACGCCGCCCGGATTTATCCTGCCCTCTGGCAGGGAATGGAAACCGACCAGCCCGTTGGGATTCATCTCACTCTAGATGCGGCATTTGCCTTTCTCAAAGAGTCCGCCTGGGTACTAGAAAATGCAGGCTATAAGGTGATTGTGCCTGCCTGGTGGACCCCTAAAGGGCGACAGCGTACCAAGGTAAGGTTAAGGGCCAGGGGTAAGTCGCTGGCGGGGGGTGACGACAAATCTAAACGCTATTTCTCTCTGACTAGTCTGGTGGAGTATCAATATGAGCTGGCCATTGGCGAAGAAAAGGTAACAGAACAGGAATGGCACCAGTTGGTTAATGCGAAGACACCGCTGGTTAAGTTTCGTGGTCAGTGGATGGAGCTAGACCAGGACAAAATGCAGCAGATGCTGGAATTTTGGAAAACTCATCAGGAAGAGAATCCGGAGCTGTCGCTGCTGGACTTTATGAAACTGACAGCGGGAAATGAGGAAGTGGAGGTGGAGTGCGATCGCAAAGACACCCTGGCCGATATGCTGACTAAGCTGGGCGACAAAAGCCAGCTGCAGCCGGTGGACAACCCAGATACCTTCCAGGGACAGCTGCGGGAATACCAAAAACGAGGGGTTTCCTGGCTACAGTATCTAGAACAGCTGGGTCTCAATGGCTGTCTGGCCGATGACATGGGTCTGGGTAAAACCGTTCAGGTGATTGCCCGCATGGTGCAGGAGCGAGAACCCGCTCCAAAAAAAGGCCGCAAAAAGAAAACCACAAACGCAGTCAAACTGCCTCCAACGCTGCTGATTGCCCCCACCTCTGTGGTCGGCAACTGGCTCCACGAGATTCACAAGTTTGCTCCCCAGATCAAGGCAACGGTACACCATGGCAGCAATCGTGCCAAGGACGCCAAAACCTTCAAAAAGGCCTGCCGGGAGCATGACATCTTGATCACATCTTTTGCTCTGGCCCGTAAAGATGCCAAACTGTTTAACACCATTGAGTGGCATCGGATTGTGCTGGATGAAGCCCAGAATATCAAGAACCCCAAAGCCGCGCTGACTAAGGCCATTTGCAAGTTCTCTGCGCCCCATCGCCTGGCCCTCACTGGCACCCCCATTGAAAACCGCTTGCTAGATCTTTGGTCTATCTTTAACTTTTTAAATCCAGGCTATCTAGGTAATCAGGCCCAGTTTCGCAAGAGTTTTGAGGTACCCATTCAGAAAAGTAACAGCCTGCGGCAGTCGGCCACGCTGAAAAAGCTGGTGGAACCGTTCATTCTGCGCCGGGTAAAAACAGACCAATCAATTATTAAAGACCTGCCGGATAAGGTGGAGCAAAAACTGTTTTGTAATCTCACCAAGGAGCAGGCATCACTGTATGAAGCCGTGGTCAAAGATGTGGAAAATCAGCTGGAGGAAGCAGAAGGAATTCAGCGTAAGGGCCTGATCTTGGCCACCCTAACCAAGCTCAAGCAGGTGTGTAATCATCCCAGACAATTTTTACAGGATGATAGCGATTTTACAGCGGTGCGATCGCACAAGCTGACTCGGCTCACAGAGATGATCGAAGAAGCCAGATCGGAACGAGACAGTCTCCTAGTGTTTACCCAATTTACTGAACTAGGAGCCGCCCTGGAAAAATATGTCCGTCACACATTTCACTGCAACACCTACTATCTCCACGGCGGCACATCGCGGAAAAAACGCGAGACCATGATCGCCGAGTTTCAAGACCCAGAAACTGAGCCATCAGTATTTATATTGTCCCTCAAAGCTGGCGGTGTCGGCATTACCCTGACCAAAGCCAACCATGTTTTCCACTTCGACCGCTGGTGGAACCCATCCGTAGAAGATCAAGCAACCGATCGTGCCTTCCGGATTGGCCAGAAGAAAAATGTGTTTGTCCATAAGTTTGTAGCCATTGGCACCCTGGAAGAACGCATTGACGAAATGATCGAGGATAAGAAAAAGCTAGCCGGGTCGATTGTTGGGTCAGATGAATCGTGGTTAACGGAGTTAGATAACAATGCATTTAAGCAGCTAATTTCATTGAATAAGAGCGCCATTATGGAGTGAGGAGGTAGCATTATGAGTCAATTTAGCCGCAGCTGGTGGGGCAAAAAATTTATTGAGGCCATCGAGAAGCTCACCGATGCAGGGCGACTCAGCCGAGGACGCTCCTATGCCAGGGGTAATAAAGTCAAGAGCTTCGACATCGAAGGTAATCTGGTCACAGCCCAGGTTCGGGGTTCAGTGAATCCTTACTTTGGGGTATATAAGGAACCGCTCTACTTGACAACGATTGAGTTTAAGCCTCTGAGTAAAGCGAAGTGGTCAGAAGCCATTGCCCTAATTTCATCAAAGGCAAGTTTAATTTCTCGATTATTACTCAATGAAATTCCCGACAACATTGAAGATACCTTTCATCAACTTAATCTCAACTTGTTGCCAGGTAGTCGGAAAGACTTTATCACTAGCTGCTCCTGCCCAGACTACAGCAATCCTTGTAAGCATATTGCTGGGGTCTACTATCTAGTAGCAGCAGAGCTGGATCAAGACCCGTTTTTGTTATTTGAGCTACGAGGACTATCGCGGGAGGATCTGTTAAAAGAGCTGGCCAAATCTCCATTAGGGCAAGCACTGTCAGCCGAACTACAGTTAGAACAAGAACCTCCCCAACCAGTCGAGTCTTACTATGCACCGCTGGAGCTAGAAAGGATATCTGCTAAAACCACCAAACTACGAGAGTTTTGGCAGGGGGCAAAACGGCTCCCTCAGACCATTGAAGCCCCACCAGATAATCCAGTATCAGCCATCCCTGTCAAGACACAAGGGGACTTTCCAGCCTTCTGGGATAGAGATAACTCATTTATTGAGGCCATGGAGACCCTTTATGAGCAGGTTAAAACTAAGGGACAGTTTTGATAGAAACCAACAGTCTGCTGTGCCTAAACCCACCCATCATAGAGACGATGCATCTATTGCAGTGCTGAGACTATCCGCACCAGTCGTATTCACCGACTCAGGGCCACCCCTGACGACGAGTCGTATACCCTAGAACTATCTTCGAAGGATTTAAATTCTAAGGGATTGCCGCTAAAGTCGAGCACAAACATTGTTGCCTGCTGAGCCGGTTGGCCTGTATAGCGGTCTTGAGGCTTAACAATAAAATCCATCCCGGCTGCTTCTAGTTTCTGTTGTACATACTTAAACTGGGCTTTACTTAACAAACAGCCAAAGTGAGGCACAGGCACTGAGATACCGTCTACATCACCACAATAATCTACGTGGGTATCCACTTTGCCAACGTGGGCAGACAGCTGATTACCAAAAAAGTCAAAATCAATCCAGCTATCGGTTGAACGACCTTCTCGACAGCCTAAAATATCTCCATAAAATCTTCTGGTACTATCGAGATCTTTCACCTTAAATGCATAGTGAAAACTGTTGTTCATCATAAATGTCCCCAGTGATGGAGACTACATTTTATACCAAACAGTCCGGCTCCTTCTGCTTGCTCTTACCCCCAGGTGCGTCCTACTGACAAGTGCTTGCCAGCCGACACCTACTTAAAACCCCTCTATCCTTTACAGGACAAAGGGGCTGACAATCTAATTCAAGATTTAAACACCTGGGCCATCAAGCCTTGATAGGTTGAGATCAACGGGCGTCTGATGCCCAAACTTAGCCCAGGGCTTTCTCAATGGCAGCCTTGAGTTCAGAGTCATCAGGAGGGGTCTGGGGCTCAAAGCGAGCCACAACTTCGCCATCACGACCGACTACAAACTTACCAAAGTTCCAGGCAATGTCTTCGCCGTCGCCAACTAGAAACTGATAGAGGGGGCTCCGGCTGGGACCGTTGACGTCCTGCTTTTCTAGCAGGGTAAAGTCAACATCGTACTTGGTCTTGGTGAAGTCCTTAATTTCATCGGGGGTGCCGGGCTCCTGGGAACCAAACTGGTTGCAGGGCACGCCGACAACGACCAGCCCTTTAGCGCCATATGCCTTATCCAGCTCTACCAAGCCGCCGTACTGAGGGGTCAAACCACAGGCGCTGGCAACGTTAACGAATAGTACAACTTTATTTGCGATCGCATCAGGAGACAGGGGGCTGCCATCCAGAGTCGCTAGATTAGTGGGTACAGGCATAAGTATGGATTAACGTTTTTGACAACGCTTTCTATTATCAACCATCCTTGCTCTGAGGTGTACCCAGTCTGCTCATAAGCTAGGGCTCAGAATTTTATCAGATCCCAAAATGTAAGCTCCAAAAATGTTGTCTGCAGAGGCGTTCCATGGAATGGCTGTAGGGCAAAAGATAGAACCTCATTGCATCCTCATTCTTAGGAAGTTGGAAGAACAAAATCATCAGTACAGTTATCAAGGGTCATCCCCAAATCGTCTGCCGAACAGGATGCAGCCGCCCTCAAGATAGACATTGAACAACTGGCCGCCTGCAAACAGCCGGTCCCGGTGCCATAGACAGAGCGGATCGAGAACAACCCGCCCACCAGGATAGCCATCAGCAACGAACGTAGCCAGAGAGATTTACACATAGGGATACGTGAGACACACAACTAATTTGTTTGATTTGTTTAAAATCTAGGTTGATTCACAAAAACTACCATCAGAGAAAATGCGGAAATGAGGCTGAAGCTGGCTTGAGGCCCTAGTCAGCTTCAGCATAAGTACTTAAAACTGGAGATTGATTATGGCTCGGCTTGGCCCTGGGGTGTCAAGTTTTGCATGACGCTTAACGGTAATGACGCTTGACTGAGATGTTGAGCGTATCCAGCTTGCAAAAATTGGCCATAGTCTGACTGTTGTCCCACATGGGTTTGCATAAACGCCAGGCCCAAAGCTTTTAGATACTGGCGGGCCAGGGTTGGATCTGGCCCCGATAGTTCATTGGCTAAGTCGGCAAACGCTGTGTAATTGTGGCTGCCTCCCTGGATCAGCCCTAGATACGTCTCCGCTGGGGTGAGCCAGGCAAAGGGCTGGATTTGTTCGGTCAGGGCCGGGGCAATCGGGTCGGCGCTACCGCTAATCATAAAGACCGGGGTGCGCACCTGACTGAGCCCAGTCTCACCGAATACCAGGCTAGTAAAGGGATTAAATACAAAGGCTGCTTTGATCCGCTCATCCTGCAGGGGCTGTTCAAACTGACTTTGTAGCGCCAGACACTGGAGTGGGATTGAAACGTTTACAGAATTGGTGAGCTCATTGGCGCAGCGGGTTTCTAACTGTTCGATGTTGAGTTGAGCCCCGGTCAGGGCCAGGGCCGTATATCCCCCAAAGGAATGCCCCATGACGCCGATCTTGTCGAGGTCCAATCGGCTGGCCAGCTGACCCTGATTATGGGTTTCCAGGTAGTCAAGCAGATAGGAAACATCCTGGGGACGATCTACAAATTCGTTGGCGGCCATAGATGCGGAGGCATTACCGGCTACCAAATTTTTGAGTTGCTGCAGATTGCTGCCGGGATGTTCGATGGCGGCAACGGCGATGCCATGGCTGGCCAGGTGCTGGGCGATGTCCACAAAGTTAGTGCGGCTGCCGCCAAATCCGTGGGAAATGACGACTAAAGGGTTTGGGCCGCTACTCTTGGGCAAATATAAATCTACGGGCAATGGGCGATCGCGATCGGAGTCGTATAGCTCCAACTCCTGGGTCTGCCAGAATAGGGTGCCGGGCTGGGTGAGGTTAGGCAGCTGGCTAAAATCAATCGGCTCAGCAGCAGCGAGTTCAGTCTGTACCTGGGTTTGTAGGGTTGCGATCGCGGCCTCGGTTTCCTCCAGCAGGTCTACCACCGTATCCACCACATCTAAGATTTTGACTGAATTAATCCGTAGTGTCGGCGTTGGAAAGCGACGCATCACATTCAGCAACGTCAGACCTTCCTCATCAGCTGCCGCCAAAATCAGCGCCCCCCGCAGCCCTCGCGCCCCATTTTGTCGCGCCTGGGTTTGGATGACATCGCCCAATCTCTCCAGCCAGAGTTCTCCCAAAGGAGCATATAGCATTTGAGACAAGGTCACAGAACTGACATCTAGGGGAGTGGTCAAGATCTCTCGAAAATCATCACGCTCATCATCATTGAGAAAATCAAGATAAAACGCTAACTCGTCATCAATCTGATTCTCATAGGCGTAGTCTTCTAAAGACGACACCGAAACCGATAGCTCCAGTAATCCATAAGACAGAGTGACACTGTCTGCCGCTAGAACAGACGTTCCGAGTACAAAGGGAATAGCACTGCCTAAGCCCAGTACTACATTCCGAAACCAGCCAGGTGCTTTCATTTTTGCCGATATAACGTAACTGTAAAACTAAAAAAATTGGGCCAGGGCACCCTTCGTTCAGTGGACAGATAAAAAAGCGGCCAGGTTGAGACCATCAGTCCCACAAAAATCTATAGCTCTTGAGTCAGTGAGGTTATTTAGCCTAAATCCTCAAAAAAATACATAGGGCCAGCCGGACAGTGACCCTATGCATTAAGTTAATTGTGCTAAATTCTCCTAGTCAACCCGATGGCTGCATTTACTTAAGAATCAGCACAGGGCAGTGAGACAAGCGTACTACTTGCTCAGCGACAGACCCCAATAGAAAGCGGCTGACACCTTTGCGGCCATGGGACGGCATAATAATTAAGTCGGCATCAATTGTCTGGGCATAGTCCACAATTTTTGATGTGGTATCCCCAATCACGACCTCAATGTGAATGGTGCCATAGCCTAGCTCGTTAAGCTTATGGCGGGTGAAAAGTCGCACCTTCTGTTTGCGATCGTCATCACTGACTGTATCCCACATAGCGGCTGGATCAGCCGGATGGAGTGGGGCCAGCACATGAATCAGTTTTAGGGATGAAATGTCTTCAACTAGTTCCTTAGCCGGTTCCAAAGCCTGATAAGAAAGGTCTGAAAAATCAATGGGGATAAGAACAGATTTTCGTTTAAGCCAGCTCATCGCAGTTACCTCCACTTTTTTTCACTTACTTAAAGACAGTTTCTTGGAGCGCTTGAGGAGATGGCGTCATCTCTCCTGACTTCAGGCGAGTCATATAGCTAGTCAGTTCTCTAGCAATCAGCCCAGACATCAAAAAGCACCCGAGGAGATTAGGTAAGGACATCGCCAGGGCCATGATATCGCTAAAATCCAGGATCGGCCCCAGGTTCACTACCGCACCTACAAATACACAGAACAGAAAAATACCCTTATAGATGTTAACGGTGCGATCGCCAAACAAAAAGGCCCAGGATTGTTGTCCATAATAGCTCCAGGAAATCATAGTCGATAGAGCAAACAAAAATCCGGCAACAGCAATTACATAGGGAAACCAGCTAATCACAGTTTCAAAGGAGGCTGCCGATAGCTGGGCTCCGTTGAGGTCGGCGGCGGTGGGATCGGCATATACCCCAGTGAGAACAATCACCAGAGCCGTGAGATTACAAATGAACATTGTGTCAATAAAGGGCTCTAACAAGGCGACAATCCCTTCTCGAATCGGTTCATCTGTTTTGGCAGCAGAATGGGCAATGGCGGCTGACCCTAAACCCGCTTCGTTGGAGAAGGCGGCCCGCTGAAAGCCGATGACTAGCGCCCCCACCGCGCCTCCAGCGACAGCTTCTGGACTAAAAGCGGTAACAATGATGGTGCCAATTGCACTGGGCACCTCCGGCAGTTTTACTAGCATCACCCAGAAACAGGCAAGGGCATAAATGACAGCCATGGCGGGCACCAGGACACCGGCAACAGCCCCAATCCGCTCAATGCCACCCAAAATCACCAGGCCCACAATCAAGGCGAGAACAATACCAAACAGCCAGCTAAAGCCATTTAAGACGGGCAAGACATTGGAGACCGCTGCAAATGCTTGATTGGCCTGGAACATGTTGCCAATCCCTAAGCTGCCGATGGCACAAAAGACCGCAAAAATGACCGCCAAGGCTTTCCCCACAGGGGCCATGCCCATGGCCGATAGACCGCGCGAGAGATAATACATGGGACCACCACCCACGGTGCCATCCGGCTTGATCACCCGATATTTTTGTCCCAGGGTACATTCGGCAAATTTACTGGACATGCCTAAGAAGCCAGCCATGGTCATCCAAAAGGCTGCCCCTGGCCCCCCTAAGCGGATTGCGATCGCAACCCCGGCGATATTACCAATTCCCACCGTGCCCGACAGGGCTGCTGCCAGTGCCTGAAAGTGAGACACATCCCCCTCATCTTCTTCGCTGTCATATTTGCCCTGCACTACATCAATGGCATGTTTAAAGGCACGAATGTTGATAAAGTTAAGACGAAAGGTAAAAAAGATCGCCCCAATTACCAACCAAAGCACAATAAACGGCATGCCATTTTCGCCGCCAACTTTGAAGTAGAAGATCAAATTGAGCACATCTACTACGCTCTGTACACCAGCTTCAATGGCCCCTAGGAAACCTGTAGGAGCGGCGGCGTCCTGGGCAAAGGCAACCTGGGGTAGAAAAACCAGCAAAAAGGCTAGACCGTAAAGATAATATTTCAATCGAAACAGCGGTTTTTTCATGGATATTGACTCCTAATAAGAGAGATAGTTGAGCAAACTGATGGTCATGTCCCCTGGGTTAAAAAAGGTTCAGTGAGAACTTTGACCGATTGCAGGTATAATGGAATTGCTGCAGATTTTTCTCTTTTTAAAAAAGAGAGTTCGATTTATTTGGGTAAAATCTTGCCCTAAAAATCAACTGGGTAGCTCAAGCTGACGTTGGGTTTGGCACCCAGCGCTGTCGAGAACTATTTGCTAAAGCGAAAATTTAACTATGAAGCCCTAAATATAGGACTTTTGCAAATCTCTCACCCACCTTGAGGTGGGTTTGTTTCGATTAGTCTTGTGATTTGAGTCCAAGGCGAGATAGTGCTACCTCGCCTTGGATAAGTTACGAGCTAAATGGATAAGGTTAGGGACAAAAATCTGACCATAGAGACTTCAGAGACTTTCTAGACAACTTCAGGAACTCGGTAAGGCCAACACGGCATCGCAGAGTGTGTCGGCCAGGCCATCGGCCTCCTCACGACTCATCACCAACGGTGGGGCCAGAATCAGCACATTAGTAAACCCAGGAATCGTATTGGTGTTGCGGCCAATGATCACCTGCTTATCCATGCAGTAGCGAGGGATTGAAGCAACCGCATCGCTCTCCAGGGGAACTTTGCTGAGCTTGTCTTTTACCAGCTCCACACCCAGCAACAGACCTTTGCCTCGGACATCCCCCACGTTAGGATGGTCCAGCAATCGCTGCAGCTTGCCCAGCAGATACTCACCCATCTCAGCGGCTCGCTCACACAGATTTTCTCGTTCTAAAATTTCGATACTTCTCAGACCGACAGCAGTGCAGACAGGGCTACCGCCGTAGGTAGTAATATGACGAAAATGGCTGTCGCTGCCAGGCTCATCTAAAAAGGCTTCGAAGATGGACTGTTTTACAACTGTGGCGGAGAGGGGCATATAGCCACTGGTCAGCCCTTTGGCAAAGGTGATAATGTCGGGCTCCACACCCCAGTGCTGATGGCCAAACATCTGCCCGGTGCGGCCAAAGCCATTGACGACTTCATCGTAGATTAAGAGAATGCCAGTGCGATCGCAAATCTCTCGAACGCCGCGCAAATACCCCTCCGGTGGCACAATCACCCCACCGCCTGAGATAATCGGCTCCACAATTACAGCAGCCACAGACTCAGCCCCTTCATAGAGAATGGTCTGTTCTAGTTCTCTTAGACAGGCGGCATTGTAGACATCCTCCGGCTGACCATCGCCAAACCGATAATAGTAAGGCGGGCTCACATGGAAAAATCCCGGTACCAAAGGCTCATACTTAAGTTTGCGTTCAGCCTGTGCCGTGGCACTTAAGGCCCCCATGGTATGACCATGATACCCCCGATAGCGAGAGATAATTTTATAGCGTGGACCGGAGCCCGCTGGTGCTGTTTGAGCATGGTACTGACGGGCAATCTTAAAGGCTGTTTCATTCGCCTCTGAACCACTGGTAGAGAAAAACACTTTCCCCTCATAGCCCAGTAGTTCTAAAAGTTTATGGGCCAGACGAATCCCCGGCTCATGACTCATGGTCAGCGGGAAGTAGGCCAGATCAACCATCTGTTCATAGGCGACTTCTGCCAGCTCCTGACGACCATAGCCAATATTGACACACCATAACCCCGAGATACCATCAAAGTACTCGACTCCGTCGGCATCAGTCACATGACAGCCCACCCCTCGGGTCATACACTTGGGGGGCTTTTGGGAAAATGGTTTGTGCTGGACTAACGGATGCCACAGTGATTCAGCATCCATCTTTCCTAAATTAGTTTCTTCTGGACTCAAACTAGCAAACATCAACAATGATTCCTAAAGCGAACGAGGATTTTGCAAGAGGCCAATTAATCTGTTTATCGTGAAGCGAATTTATCCAATGCTGCCAACACAATAAAAGCAATCAAAAGCTCTCTTCTGTATATTTACGCACGATTCAATAAAATCTTGTTATTAAAGTTATTAAGAAAAGCCAAGTCTAACCCAGACTAAATTATGCAGGAGTATGAATATTTTATGACACCAAAAATGAACAGCAAAACTGAAAGCCTCTTGGCAAAACCTTTGCTGTCTTTGAGTAAGAATAGTTATCTACTTACAGATAAATTCCAGAAATAATCAGCCGTACTCCAATTATCGACAATAAAACAGTGATGATTTTTCTAAAAATATTTGGATCAAACCGCTTTGCTAAAACAACTCCCCCATACAGGCCCAAGAGCAACCCCGGTACTGTCATCATGAATTGGTGGATAATATCCGGCGAGATTCGATTCTGAAAACCATGTCCCAAAACAACAATGGCCACACTCATGCCAAAAAAACTGGTGAGGTTACCCTTAAAGGTTTCCTGAGACCAGCGTTGACTACTACCATATAGAATGACAGGGGGACCGGGAAGATTGAAGCTACCCAGCAAAATACCCGAGAGAAAGCCTGCACCATAGATCCATCGTCTGGACTTCAAAACAGGTATCACCGGACTGACTAAAGAATATAGGCCATAGGCAACGATGATGGCCCCCAAGGTAATCAGCATCAGGGCCGTAGGCAAATAATCCAGGGCAAGAAAACCGATGGGAATGCCTAAAACTGCCCCTAGCAACAAACTAGTGACAACTTTACGGTCAAACGCCTTTCGGTAGTAAATAGACAGGATCAGGTTGTTAGTAAATGTAGTTAACGCTACCAGAGGTGCTGCCGTCTGAATACTGGTTAACCCAGACAAAATTGGCATTGCCACCAGGGCAAATCCAAACCCTGTAGCCCCCTGGACAAATGCGGCTGCAAACGTAGTAACAACAATGATCAATATCATACCGATCCCCGATGCACATGGGCGACAGACGACTGATCGGTGGGCATGACAAAAATTTCACTAATATTGACGTGGGCGGGTCGAGTTACCGCAAACAAAATGGTGTCGGCAATGTCATCAGGGGTGAGCGGCGTCATGCCTGTGTAGACAGATTTGGCCTTGGTGTCATCCCCTCTAAATCGCACATTACTAAACTCGGTTTCCACTAAACCCGGTTCGATATTCGTGACTCTCACCGGGGTGCCGAGGAGGTCTATTTTTAACCCTTCAGACAATGCTTTGACAGCCGCTTTAGTGGCACAGTAGACGCTGCCACCGGCGTAGGTCTGTCGGGCAGCAATTGAGCCAATATTCACCACATGGCCGTGGCCTTGCGCTACCATACCGGGAACCACGGCACGGGTGACATACAACAGTCCTTTAATATTCGTATCAATCATTTCCTCCCAATCTTGAACAGAAGATTCATACTGCTTTTCTAACCCTCGACTGAGTCCAGCATTGTTAATCAGCACATCAATTGCTTTCCAGGCAGCAGGTAGCCCTGCAATGGCGGTCATCACAGCCTGGCGATCTTGCACATCTACACACAGCAGCAAGGTCCGGGTCTGATAGTTGGTTTGCAATTCGTCGGCTAGGGCTTGCAGCTTCTCTTTACGTCGGGCGGCCAGAATCAGTCGAGCACCAGCCTGGGCCAAAAATCGGGCACAGGAGGTACCAATACCACTGCTAGCACCAGTAATGAGAATGCATTTATCGGTTAACGATGTTGCCATAGAAAAACACTCCTAATGTTGGACTAAATTTCACACCTAATCTCACACCTACGACGGGCTTTCAAGCCTTGTCTGATCAAATGGAGGATTGTCGACTCAAAAAGACGAGAAAACTGATGGTCTTGGGATCGGTCTGCACCCACCAGCTCTAGCCAGTGGGTTTAAGCAGCTGAAACGCCGTTGCTGATTTGGAGGATGCACCGATCGGGCAGAAAGGCCATTCACCTGCATCTTGTAGATGAAATCATCCCGAGGATCAGCAACGGCCAGCGACATGCAATCCCTTGCAGACAGTCTCTCAGCCCGGCACTCCTGGGAATAAACCCTGTCCGGGATGATTCAAATTGTTCTATAGCCTGGTCTAAGCAATGCTCCCCAGGCTAACCCCAAGCATTTCCCCATCCAGGCATACTTGGCATTAGCCGAACTTAACCGATTAATCCGCCCCACACGTTCGGACTTGATCAGCTTAAGCCCCAGACAAATCATCCAGGCATAGGAACACTATCAACCAATGAGAACAGGTAACCTTTAAGGCACTGACTTTAAGTCAGCTCTCCTTCGGTAAAATTTACTGTCTAAAGCTACCTCAAACTTTTCGCAGTTCTGGTCAGGAATACCCTTAGCTCAAAATTGCAGGTGGCCCATTATCCACCAGCGGCCTTGACGCTAAGGCTATCTCAGGTCATGTCGGCTTACACAAGCACCCCGGCATAGGGCGAACCAACGCCGTTCCATTTGAGCAAATGCTTATGGAGCCGCCCCTCTTTGATGTTCAAATTAGAGGGCTCATGACTCGGACTTAGAAAGGAAAAGTAGATAGGTAGCACCGACATCTTTTGGGGCCTATGTAGCGAGTCTTTAATGTAGCAACCCTAGCAAGGGGTCACTGTGATTTTTGTATCATAGTCTACTGACTTGATGTTTTTTACCATTTGTTACCAACAGCCTACAAAAGCTATTGATTAATCATCAGAATTAGTGCTAACGTTCATTTCATCAATATTGAATGAGAACAGGTGGCTTTCCCCACACACCCATCTTGTTCCTCAGAAAACATGGCGACAACAACAACAGAACACTGTCTTAACTGATAGGAGATTATTTTTTTATGAGAATTGGACTGCCTCAGGAGATTAAGGATCAAGAGTTTCGAGTGGGCTTAACCCCTGCCAGTGTGCAAGCCCTTGCTCAAAGAGGGCATCAGGTGGTAGTTGAGGAAAATGCAGGGCGCGGGGCTGGGTTTACCAATGGGGATTATGCCACCGCCGGGGCAACGCTGGTGTCAGATCCTGCGATCGCATGGTCCCAGGACATGGTGGTCAAGGTAAAAGAACCCCAGTCCTCTGAGTATGGCTATTTCCGCGATGACTTACTGCTGTTTACCTACCTGCACTTAGCCGCAGAACCAGCATTGACCGAGGCGTTGATGGCCAGTGGAGTCAGTGCGATCGCCTATGAGACGGTCATGAGTGCCGATGGCAAACTGCCACTGCTCACCCCCATGAGCATTATTGCCGGTCGCTTAGCCGTACAGTTTGGCGCTCGCTATCTAGAAAAGCAGCAAGGCGGACGCGGTGTTCTTCTCGGCGGCGTTCCGGGTGTACAACCAGGCCGTGTGGTGATTTTAGGCGGCGGCATTGTCGGGACAGAAGCGGCACGAATTGCCGTCGGCCTGGGGGCTCAGGTTCAAATCTTAGATATCAATCTCGATCGTCTCTCCTACTTAGAAACTCTGTTTGGCTCTCGCGTTGAGCTGCTCTACAGCACATCCGCTCAAATCGAGCGGGTTGTTCCCGAGGCTGATTTACTGATTGGGGCCGTCCTCATCCCCGGTCGCAAAGCACCGACGCTAGTCAACAAAGCCCTGGTCGCCCAAATGCGTCCCGGTTCAGTCATCATTGATGTGGCCGTAGACCAGGGTGGCTGTATTGAAACCTTACGTCCCACCTCCCACACCCAGCCCACCTATATGGAATCAGGGGTTGTTCACTTTGGTGTGCCCAATATGCCGGGGGCCGCTCCCTGGACAGCGACCCAGGCACTCAACAACAGCACCCTACCCTATGTCCTAAAGCTGGCGGATCAGGGAGAGGACGCCTTGAACAAAGATGCCGCTTTGGCCCAGGGGTTAAATGTGGCCAGGGGCAAAATTGTTCATCCCGCTGTGCAGGAGGCTTTTCCCGTGATGGTGCCCGCCTGAGCACAGCCCTATCCCTTAACGCTTGAGCCAGTTCAACCCAAAGGGTAGTGGGTTTTCCGTTTCTGGCTCACGCTCTGGCGAAAACTCCACCGGATTTTGATCATAGCGGTTACGTGTCGGTATCGCTGGACCCTGGGCATCATCGACTAAAGCCGCCGTTGCTTCCAGGGCGGCTCGCAATCGCTTACCAGCATAGATCGACATGTCGCGAGGAACATTAACCCGGTCTCGCAAATAGCGCAGACCGTTATCACTACCCTGCGGGGGGGAACAGGTTTCGCCAGTGATCAAATGGGTGAGCGCGCAGCGCAATGCTTGGTCAAAGACAGCATCTTCTGTGGGATTGACTCGAATAATGTTGTTGCGATGCTTTAAAACCCGATGCAGGGCTTCCACCCGAGAGGTTTCAGGTTCAGGATAGCCAACATCCGGTAACCCTAGCCAGGGGCCCTGGTCTACTCGTTGTTGGTTGGCTCTGGCCTGGGGTTCACCATTTTCCCAACAGCCTCCCATCTGCGGCGGCAGATCGTGCACATGGGTATGAAAATCACTCTGGGTACCGCGATAGGTGGGGCGAGTTTCCATTCCATCAAACCAGGCGGCAAACCCAGGATTCTCCTCTCGCATGGAATAGCCCTTGTAGTAGAAGAGGCTGGCATTCATGCGCTCAACATAGGGCGTAAACACCAGGTCCACCACACTAAATTCTTCCAGGAAGTAAGGACCGGGGGTGGCGGCCAGGGCAGCTTCCACTTTGGCTACCACCTCAACAAACTGCTCGCGGTTAAACTGCTCCTGGCGAGCAGAGCGCACCGGCTGACACAGCCAGCTACACCAGGCTCGGAATAGCAGCCGTTCTAGCTGTCGTAGGGGAATTGCTGTGGGAGCAAGCATGCTGACCGTTAATGGGCCAAAGGCCTGCTCTAGGGCAATCAGAATATCATCACTTTCGGTAATGAGCTGACCATCTAGCTCCACCGCAGGCAGCATGCCTGAAGGGACTCGCTGCTTATACCATTTTTCCTTGGTGCCATAACAAAACATGGTCACCTTTTCGATGCGGTAGGGAATTTGCTTTTCCTCTAACCACAGCCATACCTTTTGGCAGTAAGGACACCAGGCGTGATTATCGCGAAATAGGGTTACCCGCACATCGGCTTCGGTTTTCCCGAACAGCCGCAGTCGTGCCTGGGCATTGGTGGGGCCATTTACCCGGTCGGTTCGGATAGTATCGAGGGCTTCTAACTCAGGCCAGGTAAGAGCAGCAGTGGTCATGGTTGGAACAAGCAAGCAGATCAAACTCACTATAGCGAAGGACGGAGGTATGAGGACGGAGGTATGAGAAAGAGGTATGAGAAAGAGGCCTGGGATTTCAAGGCTCTAACTGTCCTGTCACACTAACTAAATGTCGGTGAACACACCCCGTGGAACGCTCATCAGGCCATTTGCCAGGTCATCTCCTCTCCGGCTCGTAACGGCACCAGGCCAGATTCCATTAATGGCATTTCATCTGGAATCCGCCAGGTTGTTTTGACCAGGGTGATTTGCTCCGTATTGCGGGGCAGCTGATAAAAGTCGGGTCCATAAAAGCTGGCAAACGCTTCTAGTTTGTCGAGGGCACCCACGCTCTCAAAGGCTTCTGCATACAGCTCCAGGGCGTGTAAGGCTGAATAACAGCCCGCACAGCCACAGGAGGTTTCTTTGCGATCGCGGGCATGGGGAGCACTATCAGTCCCTAGGAAAAACTGAGGACTCCCCGATGTGGCGGCGTGCAAAATTGCCCGACGATGCTCCTCATGTTTTAAAATTGGCAGGCAGTAAAAATGGGGTCGAATCCCTCCTTGAAATAGAGCGTTGCGGTTAAACAGTAGATGTTGTGGGGTGATCGTTGCCGCAACCTTGTTATTAGCTAGAACAAACTGGACAGCGTCTGCGGTAGTAATGTGCTCAAGCACTATGCGTAGAGCGGGAAATCGCTGTTTTAGGGGAATTAAATGTTTCTCGATAAATTCTTTCTCGCGATCAAAGACATCAATCGCTTGATCGGTTACTTCCCCATGGAGCAACAGAGGCATGTCCACCTGCTGCATCGCGGCAAAGACGCGATCGCACTTACGAATATCCGTTACCCCCGAGTCTGAGTTGGTGGTGGCCCCGGCTGGGTAGTACTTGACCGCTTTGACAAATTGAGAGGCTTTGGCCGCGATAATTTCGTCAGGGTCAGTGTTGTCAGTGAGGTAGAGCGTCATCAGTGGCTCAAACTGCTGGCCCGCTGGAATAGCCGCCAGGATGCGATCGCGATAGGCCGCCGCCGCCGCCACCGACCGTACCGGAGGCTTCAAATTCGGCATAATGATAGCGCGGGCAAACTGACGCACCGTATGGGGCAAAACCGCTTTTAGCACTGCACCGTCACGAACATGCAGATGCCAATCGTCGGGTCGAGTGATAGTAAGCTTTTGCATTTTTAGTCAACAAGCAACTGGCAATATAACAAAGGTGTAGATTATACCGATGAAATCCTGCTTCCAGCCGAATCAATTCATCACAATAGATGAAGATCTGGCAATAGATGCAGACGGCTAGAGCGCAATTACCATGAACTATTTGAACAAATAGCTAAAGTGAAATTGGTCCCCACCGACAACTACCATAGCGCCCCCACAAAATAATATGCGAGAACTAACTTATTACGTTGCCTGCAGCGTTGATGGATTTATTGCCCATACAGATGGCTCCCATGATGGGTTTTCTCAGGACGGTGATTATTTTGCAGATTTATTTGCCACTTTCCCTGAGACTATGCCGTCCCATCTGCGGGATGCCATGGGTGTTCACGGTGAAAACAGATGGTTTGACACCGTGCTGATGGGGCGTAAGACCTATGAAATTGGCCTAAATGAAGGAGTGACCAGTCCCTATTCCCATCTGAAACAGTATCTCTTTTCTCGCAGCATAAAGGAAAGCCCAGACCAAAATGTGGAACTTGTTTCAGAAAATGTGATCGAGTTGGTTAATAACCTCAAACAAAAACCAGGCAAGGGCATTTGGCTCTGCGGTGGTGCCAATTTAGCCACAACACTTTTTACCCATCGTTTAATTGATCAACTGATCTTGAAGCTCAATCCATTTTTAATGGGTGCAGGTATTCCACTCTTTGCTGGCGTGATTCAACAAACCGCCCTAGAGCTGACCGACAAAAAAGTTTATGATAATGGAGTTTTGTTGCTTTACTACAAACTAAACTGCGATCGCTGATTTAGAGGATGAGTTGATCGATATCTTTTTCTATTGGACTGTCTCTTACAGCTCAGGGGATTGCCCAAAGATGAAGTCCTAGGTTGAGGCTGAGATGGGTGGGTGAGCTACGGTGTACACACAAGTACTGAAACCTAGCGTTTGCGGTTGCCTCACCCCCTCTAACTCCCCCTTACCAAGGCTACCGTGTATACATATCTAGAAGATTAGACTGAAAAGTCGCTCTAGGTACTGCATTGGCCCTCTCCCTAAATCCCTCTCCCGCAGGGAGAGGAACTTTGACCTGACTCCCCTTCTCCCCGCGGGAGAAGGGGCTGGGGGATGAGGGCCTCCGACAATGAGGCAACTCTCCGACTTATGTATACACGGTAGCTTACCAAGGGGGGTAATGCAGGATTTTGAGCTCACTTCCGAGATATGTGTAAACGGTAGGGGTGGATGAGTGATAGGGTAACGGGAAATTATGTAAGCGCGGGAGCCTAAAGCCATCCTGATGATCAGCAATGCTACTAAACCTTGGGCTCTACTCTTCGATCAGCTCAAAACTCAGTGAGCCAAACGCTTGGCCATTTATCTGTAAAACAATTTCGTGCTCTCCAAGGAGCAGACGTCTTGTCGTCATGAGACGCATAGGATGTTTCTTTTTCAGGGTAACAACCTCCCCTGCAGCAAGTTCCAGCTGCTTGATCTTAAAAACTTTTTGGGTCTTCTTGGTACCATTGCTAGCAAAGTGCATCAAATAGTCCACTAAAAGCTTTTGCGGTTTATTTGAACGAATATCCAACGAAAATTCAAATGCTTCACCGACTCTGACTTTAGGCGTGTTGGTCGAGAATTCTTTAATAGTAATATCTGGTTTGACGCCAAATCCGATTAACTGCAGAGCGTCTTGATTACCTTGTTTTATCAGCGTTCGCAGAGCATGCTTGGTAATAAAAGCCATCTCCTGTTCCGTTTGTCTTTGGCTTTTGCTCCATTCTTGTAGCATCTCAAGCACCAAACTCGGATCAACTTTGCTGATATCGTTAAGATGATTGGCAACTGAGCGTGTCACATAGCGAGTCTTATCAGCATAAAGCATCTCTAAGATAGGCAGAGGTTTTCTATAATCACTGCTTAGCTTTTGTGCCCAGGGCAGCTTTGACCTTGTTCCCTCACTGGCCCAGCGACGCACATGATAGTTATCATCACTTGCACAGTCCAATAAAAACACAAACGTTTCGTCAGGAAATGTATTTATAAAATAACGAATGGCATATTCAGCAGAAAATCGTTTGGTGATTTCCTTTAATGCACCAAGAGAAATATTCAGATATTCTGGCTCACAGCCATGGAGAGCAACAAATAGAGAGAATGGTGCAAAAATAAAGTCTCCAAAATCATCATCTGTTTTATGAGGGTCCAGTTCAGGAGGAAGCGATTGTAGAATTATCGTCAAGGCTTCCTGATAGTCATCTGGCAAATGTTGATGTAAGCAGGCTGTGATATGGGCAATACGTTCTTTGAGCTCAAGCTTGGGAAAGGCGGCAATCACATCCTGATAAAATGACTGTTGGGCAAAATCAGGAAATGCCTGGGAAATCAACGTCACCAGATAATTGACTTTGTCTGAGTTAAAAAGCTGATCTTTAAGCGAAAAGGACGATTTTGCTTTCACGAATGTAGCATCTCCTCAGTCATCTTTATGTTCAAATAATGCTGTATGCATTTTACTGCGCCTATACTGTATTTAAGCTGGTGCAGCGATATGACTTTCCTTTTATTTGTCCCTTGGCTACTGGCCCTGATCATCGGCATTATCTTCGGCTGGCTGATTCGCCATCGGCCATTGTATCTTCAGCTGATATGCGCTGGACTCAATAGCATCATTCAAGGGATGTTCTCTATTGTTTTTTATACTCAGTTTCCCCATAGCGTTTTTGGTTGTGCGGGATGGGGCTGTACAGTGATGGGGCCTGTAGTCATGTGGGTGACGATAGTCAGTATGATTTTAGCTGTACTACCTGGCTTGATTATTGGCTTAGTTTTTTACTTTAAGAAAAATTGATTGAGCATGTTTAGGGATAAACATAATCTGTTGGGAGGGGGCTCCAGGGTGGGTTTCCCGAATGTTTCTAACCACCAGCAACGGCCTGTTTAATCGCCTCACAAATTGCAACCAAGGCTTTGTTTTGTTCAGGAGAACTAAGACTGTCAAGCGGATGCTGCGGTTCGTGGGCAGCCTGATACTTTTCAATTGGGCTATCCTTATAGGTGCTATAGCTCACAGGCACCCAGATAATTGTTAGTCCCTCATTCTCAGCAGCCTCTAAAAGCGGTGGTAGTTCGTTCTCATGGATAAAATCTGACGCTAAGAAGGGTTGACTGACTAACAATACAGCCACTTTTGCAGAGGCTAACGCATTATCTATTTCCTTGCGCCATTCAACACCGGGTTGGATGTGGGTGTCATCCCATGGAATAATTAATTCCTGACGAACCGAGGGTTTCAGAAATTCTTGCAGCTTAGTTAGCCACTCACTATTCTGGTGGCTATAGCTGATAAAAACCTTATCTCTTATTGCTTTTTGTGGCTTATTAGCATCTGGGTGATACTCAACGTGTTGCTGCTTCATCTGCTCATATTTATCTTGTTCAGATTTCTTATCTAGCTCATCAAAGCGATCGTAATCTGATAGTACTGCCGTCAGTCTGCGAACATTCACATCAATACAGCTTTTATCACAGGTGATTTCATAACGTCTTTTCTCCAAATAGCGGTCCAGCGTTGGCATCCGAAAGAAGTGGGGTTGTTTGTCTGCCTGGCATTCCTCACAAATACAGGGAACCATCTTCGCTACTCTAATCTTTTCAAATGAGCCATTAATTTCATCAATTTCGTTGGCCACAATACTCAGTAGCTCTTTATTGTGAACACCTGAAACCCGAATACTGATTTCCCCTTTGTAGGGGCGATAGTTCTCAATAACTTCTGTCCGAGCACGACCATTATTAAGTACTACCCCACTACGCCAGACAATCTGCTGTTGCTCAATCCAGCGATAGAGTCTAACAATTAGCTGAGTGGCAATACCCTTGGGCATAAACTCATACTCATAACGGAGCATCAGATTATTGCTGACATCCCAATCGTAGTCAGGCGGATCGAAATCTAGAAGCTGTGGGAAAATGTAGTTATCTTTTAAGCCAGGAATCGGGTAACAGAGCTTAAAATTCTCCATCAGCTGGAGTAATTCATCCCCCATATTAACATATTGATCTTCACTCCAAATATCATCCAGCTGATCGCGAGTGAACCGTCCTTTAGCCTTGGCTACCTCTTTGTGAGTGGTAACAGCATAAACAGCATTAGTTGCCCATTCAGGCCGCAAGATGACAATATTTTTTAGTACTCGATCTCTTTGAAAGTGCAAGCAAATACCTAGGTTATGAAGAAAGTTGCTAATGCGCAACATTTCGGTACGCTCAATGATGTCACTACGTTCACATAGTGCAAAGTAATCACGTTGATCAATGTAATTTCGAGCATCGTTTTCCAGAGCATAGCGGACACGTGCCCACTTTTTAGGCAGTGGGGTACCCACAAAATCCAACTTGGTAATGTGGTAACGAATAGCTTCCTTGATATCTTCTAACCCACGGCCATCCCTTAAATTCGTGGCGATGCATTCTTTAATATATTGAAAATCTCCCTTTAATTGTCGTTCATTAACATTACAAGGTCTATCATCCTTTTCATTTTTGATTAGAATTACGGGACTATCACCACCAAATAGCTCAATAGATTTCAGCCAATACGGGAAATCAGTATTTTCCTTACGGGTATCGGCAACCAGGGCATAGAGGGAACGCTCAGTCAGGAAAAACTGATGGGTTTGATGATAGATTTCCTGACCACCAAAGTCCCAGAGGTTGACACGAAATTCTTGAACGTCATCGACAGAAAACTTCCACTGGATAACCTTAATGCCATGGGTAGATTCTTCCTTAGGATCTAACTTGTAATTAGGGTCTTGAATCTTTTTGGCAAGAGAGGTTTTACCTGCACCACCCTCACCAACAATCAGCAATTTTGCCTCTTGAAGAAAGAAATCTCCAGTTTCATCAGATGATGCTTCATAGAATTGAAATATAGCTTCTAAATCTTCCTGATTTCTCCAAGAATTAGGACTTCCTAAAATCTCTGGGGGGATTGGTAATGGATTCCCACTGAGATCGATTTGTGTAAGAGGTAAATGCTTCAACTCTAAAGGTAAGTCAGAAATCTTGTTTTGATAGAGGTCAAGCGACGTCAGACTCGTGAGCTGGACAATCTCTGGCGGCAACTCACTCAACTGGTTAGAGCGGAGGTCAAGCGACGTCAGACTCGTGAGCTGGCCAATCTCCGGCGGCAACTCACTCAACTGGTTAGAGCTGAGGGAAAGCGACGTCAGACTCGTGAGCTGGACA
>NZ_AWNH01000075.1 GCF_000482245.1 Leptolyngbya sp. Heron Island J
GAAGCAGTATGAGAAGGCGATTGCGCAGTACGAAAAAGCGATCGAGTTGGACCCGTCCTATGCCGTAGCTTACAACAATCTCGGCAATACGTGCTATAGCTTGAAGCAGTATGAGAAGGCGATTGCGCAGTACGAAAAAGCGATCGAGTTGGACCCGTCCTATGCTATGGCACATAATGGTATAGGTAATTTTTATCTAACTATTGGAAATTATCGAGCAGCTTGTGCGAGCTACACAAAATGCATAGAACTGCAGTCTGACTTTGCAGATGCCCTTATTGGTAATGCCAGAGCATTACTATGTCTTGGACAAATAGATAAAGCTTTAGAACATTCGATGAAAGTATTACAACTTTCCCCCGACAATTTGGAGGCAACTCTGTTGCAAATGACATTATCTACGCAAAAAGAAAATTGGATTGAAGCTGGTCAAATAATGTGCAGCGTTAGTGAACGTACTCCTGAACTTTTAGAGCTATTACAGAAAGCTGATAGTCAGCCCAATCAAAGATTACAGGCGGATCAACTTAAGCAATTTGCTACGTCATTCGGTTTGGATATGGAGACTTTTCAAACACAAAGCGATGAGTTCAAAGATGTTTTGAATAATCAATTGGAGAATGCATCTCAGATCTTTATGATGCAAGGACTTCAACTTCAAGCCTTAGGTTATTGTCAACAAGGTAATTATCAATCAGCCATATCGAGTTACTCTCAGGCTATTAAGATGGATGTCAATAATTCTCGGCTTCGTAGCGGCTTAGGAGATGTGTACGTTGAATGTATGCAGTATGAAAATGCGATCTCAAATTATAAGAAAGCAATTGAGCTTGACCCAGATGCATCCTATGCATATAACCGTCTGGGTTGGTTGTATCTGCTTGATAATCATCTAGATGAAGCTGAGAAGACTCTTGAAAAAGCCATCGAATTAGATGATGAGATTGATAACAGCTATATGTTTAATCTGGGTACTGTGTATGCCAAAAGAGGAAATGTTGAGCAAGCTCGTCAATTTTGGCAGCAAAGCCTAGAATTAGTAGATAACGAGAGTGATTGGGACAGAGTTAGCAGAGTCTTCTACAAGTTTGTTTTAGGATATACAGAGCAAGAAATCATAAAAATGGAGATGCTTATTAATTCTGGTGTCTCTCTTGTGGCAATAAAAGATGTTTTAGGAGATGCTGAAATCCTTGCCACTTGCCCTCAACCTCCTGACCGTATCGAAGAAATGATCACCCTTCTCCGCAGTGCTATTGACCAACAATCAATCCAATAATAAGAAAAGTTGATGCGAAGAAAGAAGTCAGGAGCAGGTATCCAGAGATCAGAATTTTACTGCTCACTGACTCCTGTATTCTGAATTCCCGTCTGCTAAAATTATTGACTAACCATCCACTCAACATTTCACAATTTGTATCTTGACTCCAATAGATCAAGTACTCTACCGTTAGCAACAGGTCCGCAAGACCCACAGAACTCAAACCCTTAGCGCTATCGGCGGGTGCTAGCAACACCTACCGACAGCTAACCTCACAAGCTGATCAGGCCAGCTTGAAGGCTAATGTTAAATGTACCTTAGCCCTTCCAGTTTGCAACACTTGCGGGACGGCTAAGGCTTGAGTTTTGGTCCATGCCTGAGGTGAGTTGCCATCAAGGCAGAGGATGAAGGGAGTAGGGGATAGATGGGTTATAGGAGTAGATGCAAAAAAGCATTTGCTCACCCTCATGCCTATCCACCCTAACACCCATCCACCCTCACCCTCACCTCAGGCACTATCCACATCAAACAAACGACCAAAACCATGTTCCAAGACAACACCCAGGGCGCAGGTGCGTCCAACGTTCCACCTGCCAATAATTCTCTCCCCGAGTACCAATTTGAAACTGTCAATCACACTCTCTTTGGCACATTAGACGCGGTACAAAACACCATCAAACTGCTCCACAAGCTCAACTATGCCGAGCCCAACGACTGGAGCCGACCGTTGCCCACCGGGCGAGTCAATGAGGTGATGGCAATTTTGACCCGACGAGTGAGAGTAGGGTAATCACAAGACCTTAAAACCTTAGGGATACCCTCATCCCCTCCTGGGAGGGGCAACGGGGTGGGTCGACCGATAGCGCCCAAGCCGTCGAGACCCACCCCGCCTGCGGCACCCCTCCCGAGAGGGAATGTTCGTAGAATAGTATTTGCTCTGCTTATAAACTTTAATTTTGATAATTGAGCTATGGGCTGTTAGCTAGCGATTTTGAGAGGGATAAATGGTTGAGACTTCCTCACATCTGAACGCTCTCGGTCTATGAAACACCGCATAATACCTTACAACCCAAGACTCAAAGAGCGGGCTCATCGGTTAAGGCAAAATATGACCAAAGGTGAAATTATCCTTTGGCAAAAGCTCAAAAGAAAGCAAATGATGGGATATGACTTTGATCGACAACGTCCCATTGATCAATTCATCGTGGATTTTTACTGTAAGGCTTTACGTCTTGCCATTGAAATCGATGGCTCCTCCCACGATAGCCCAGTAGCGCAAGCACGGGACCACCAACGCCAAGTCAAGCTTGAAGCTCTCGGAGTCAGATTTCTTAGGTTTCGCGATACCCATGTAAAACAGAATACCGACGACGTCTGTCAAGCCATCAGGCAATGGATAACTCAGCACCAACAAGACGAGTAGTAATGCCACTATCCAAGACTAAATCCCCTCCAGGGAGGGGCTCCGGGGTGGGTCAACACCTAGAACTTCCCATCTAACGCTTCTACACAACGCTCACAAACAGTCTCATGCTCTGCTGAATCGCCCACATGGGTGGAATAATTCCAGCAGCGATCGCACTTCTTACCATCCGCATCCACAATACCGATACCAAAGGCATCGGACTCACTGCGATACTTGATGTCTTTTAGCGGTTCCACACTGTCTAAAATCTCCACCTGAGAGACCAACAGCAAATACCGGATCTCATCCACATGGTTCGCTCCAGCCGCCACCGCATCACTCGGATTCATCGCTTTAAGTTGTTCTCTTAGCTGTGTATCTGCCACATAGAGCAACGCTTTCGCCTGTAACGAAGAACCAATATCCTTGGCGGAGCGGGCCTGCTCCAAGACTTGATTCACCTCATCCCGCAGCTCCCGCAGCTGATTCCAGGTAGCCGCCAGTTCTGGTTTGGCCCACTGTGGGTCGATCTGCAGCCAGCCAGCTTCAAAGACAGATTTTGTCCCCGTCTCGTAGGGCATAAACTGCCAGATATCCTCTGCCATATGGCAAAGCACTGGCGCGATCGACTTCGCCAGATTCTCTAGGGCGACTGCCAGAACAGTCTGACAGCTGCGCCGCCGTGGAGAGGCCGCATCGCTGATGTACAGACGATCCTTGGCAATATCCAAATAGAAGTTAGATAGGTCCACCACGCAGAAGTTCTGCACCGTCTGGAAGAACCGGAAGAACTGATAGGTGTCAAAAGCGGACTCCACATCAGCAAAGATTTCGGTCATGCGGTGGAGCATGTACTGATCCAACGAAGGCATCTGGTCATAGGGAACAGCGTCCTTGGCTGGGTCAAAGTCATGTAGATTACCCAGCAAGAATCGAGCGGTATTACGAATCTTGCGATACACATCCGCCAGCTGCTTGAGGATATTTTTGCCAATCGGTACATCAGAGGAATAGTCCACTGATGAGACCCACAGCCGTAGCACGTCAGCACCGTAGGGCGGATTCTGCTTCTTGTTTTTACCACCTTCAATGATTTCGTAGGGGTCCACTACGTTACCGACGGATTTACTCATCTTGCGTCCATTTTCATCCAGGGTAAAGCCATGGGTAAGGACGGTCTTGTAGGGGGCACAGCCATGGGTCGCCACGCTAGTGAGCAGGCTGGATTGGAACCAACCCCGGTGCTGGTCCGAGCCTTCCAGGTAAAGGTCTACCGGATACTTAAGCGCGTCTCGCTGGTCGGCTACTGCGGCCCAGGAAGAGCCAGAGTCAAACCACACATCCATGGTGTCGAAGCCCTTGCGGTAGCTATGGCCATTGTGGCGATAGCTCTCGGGCAGTAGTTCTTCTACAGACATGCTCCACCAGGCATCGGACCCATGTTCAGCAAAAATATCTCGCACATGGGAGATGGTTTCCTGGTTCATCAGCACTTCGCCGGTTTCCTCGTCGTAGAAAGCCGGAATCGGCACACCCCAATTGCGCTGCCGGGAAATACACCAGTCAGATCGATCACCCACCATGGGTGTGATCCGGTTTTCACCCTGGGCTGGAATCCATTGAACATCTGAGATCGCCTTCAGCGCTTCATCACGGAACCCTTCTACAGAAGCGAACCACTGCTCGGTGGCCCGGAAGATGGTGGGTTTTTTAGTACGCCAGTCGTAGGGGTATTTGTGAACGTAGGGTTCATGCTTGAGCAGGGTTTTGGAGTCGGTGAGGGCCGAGATAATTTCGTCGTTGGCGTTTTTGAGAACATTGAGTCCTTCAAAGCTGCCCGCTTCGGCGGTGAAGTTACCACGTTCGTCTACGGGACAGAGGATGGGGAGTCCGTATTTCTGGCCAACACCAAAGTCTTCCATCCCGTGGCCAGGGGCCGTGTGGACTAAACCGGTACCCGACTCGGTGGTAACATAGTCGCCGCCGATGACGATGGGGCTTTCCCGATCGAAGGTTTCGTCCTTGGTGGCCAGGGGATGGCGATAGGTGGAGCCTGCCAGGTCAGATCCTTTGATATCTACCTTGGCGGTGAGACCGCTGCCAAAGGTGTTGGTCAGACGCTCTACCAGTTCCTTGGCGACGATCAAATACTTAAAGGGATCTTTAGAGGTGACTTCTGCAACGGTGTAGGTCAGCTCTGGATTTACCGAAACGGCGACGTTAGCGGGGATTGTCCAGGGCGTAGTGGTCCAGATGGCGACACCTAGATCATCCAGGTAAGGAGCCAGGGCTTCCTTGGCTGTCTCCGATGCGCTCACCATGGGGAAGGCGACGTAGATACTGGGAGAGGTGTGACCTTCGGGATATTCCAGCTCGGCTTCCGCCAGGGCGGTTTGTGACGATGGGCTCCAGTGGACTGACTTTAGTCCTCGGTAGATGTAGCCTTTGAGCACCATCTGGCCAAACACCTCCAGCTGAGCGGCTTCATACTCAGGCTGCAGGGTCATATAGGGCTTTTCCCAGTCACCCCACACGCCAAAGCGACGGAAGCCTTTGGCCTGTTTCTCAATGGTGTCTAAGGCAAATTCCTTAGCTTTTTGGCGTAGCTCCAGCGGCGTCAGGTTGGCGCGCTCTTTGCGATCGATGGTTTGCAGTACCTTCAGCTCAATTGGCAGACCGTGGCAGTCCCAGCCGGGGACATAGCGGACTTTGCGATCGCGCAGCAGCTGATACTTATTGATAATGTCCTTCAGTACCTTATTCAAGGCGTGGCCCATGTGGAGGCTGCCATTGGCATAGGGCGGCCCATCGTGCAGGACAAACACATCCCCCGAATTTTCCTGGGAAAGCGTTTCATAAATCTTGCTGTCATCCCAGAATGCCTGCAGCTCTGGCTCACGCTTTACCGCGTTAGCCCGCATACTAAAGTCGGTCTTGGGCAGTAGGACAGTGTCCTTATAGCTCTTAGCGTCGGCGCTTTTGGGGTCAGTCACAATGTAAGGAAAAAACTAAGGGGATTTACTACGCTCCAGTCATTCTGCCTCAGAAGTTCCTATAGCTTCAATAGTTTTAGTTTTTTTACTTTGATTAGCCCTAGGGAAAACTGGAGACGCAGACGTTTGAAACCTAGCTTAAAGTACAAACTATCCGTGTCCAGACCTGTTAATTTTCCTGGGCACCAGCACCAGGTTTTAACTTAGACACAGACATACTTTAGTGGCCGCACCTATACAAGCGTGACTATGACTTTTCGGCTTGCTGATGTCAGTAGTTTGCCTTGAGCATCTTATCTGCTCTGGCGGGTATGCCTATTGTGTTTAAAACTCTCTCAGCTCAAATGACGCCGAGCACTATTAGGGTCTTCAGCACCGTCTTGGGCCGAATGGGTTTGCTTAAAAATTCTGATGCTCCAACCATTCTGGCTCGCATCCGTTCGGCAACACTATTATTGCCACTACCCACCATCACAATTGGAGTGTCCTTAAACCCTGACAGCCGCCGAATTTGCGCACATAGCTCATAGCCGTTAGTGACTGGCATGGTCAGATTTAAAAAGATTACCTTTGGCTGTAGCTCAACTAGCTTTTTGAGTACTTCCAGCGGATCAGGAATATTGCTGTAGCGATGGCCAGCGGCTTCAATGATGGTGGCCATTGTTTGGCTGTCGATCAAGTTGTTATCGACATAAACAATCCTGGCATCCTTGGGAATAATTGTTCTTTCGAATTTAACAACAATGTTGTTCTGCGCCACAGGTCTTGCCTGTGTAATGATGTCTCCCACAGACTTTAGCTGTAGCGACCGATTACGAAGATGTGGAAAAATCGACAACACAAATGGCATCAGCGACTGGTTGGCTTGAAGTGCCAGATCTCGTAGGGTGTGGTTGCCATCAACCAGCGAATTTAACAATTGCACAAGTTGAGGTGATGCTAAATCTTCTAGCATCGCCAGATCGTTGATCTCCAGTGCATCATTAGGATCGATCTGAGTTAATTCTGCATATTCCCAGGCTTGCCATTCGCGTTTGGCTTGCTCCCATATTTGAATGGTTTGCAAATTAACGTAGGGCAAATTGTAGGCTTTTTGCGGCTTGATGCGATAGATAAATCCTCGACCGGTTTGTTGAAAATTAAAAGTTCCCTGCTGTTGCAGGTCAAATAAAACTTCAGCGATATATCCGGCTACGATTTTTGAGAATGCTGTCCGATTAAATTTTTTACAGATAACTAGGCGAGCTAGACGACCATAGGTCCATTCGGAGGACGCACTCAGGCCATATCTGCGTAAATCAGGTTGATGTTGCAATAACTGGCGGAACCAGCGACGCTTTGCATGGGTGCGCGTAGTTGCCCACACTAGCTGTCCTGCCAAAAAATACAAACGCCACTGATGGATGACACTGCTTTTAATCAGTAGAACGCCAGTCAGCTGTTTCTGTTTAGCAAGCTGTATCTTTTGGTCTAATTCAGAAACAAGTACATTTGACGTGGCGGCTATGGCTCTCATTACTCCTACTGTCTGTGATTGTGCCTACTCAAAAATTGTCCTCACAGATTTATTTGACTATAATCTACAACAACATTTTAAACGCCAGATTTAAGCTGGCTTAACAATAATTACGCTAATATGCGTATTTTTCCCGGTTGGTTATAAAGTTTTAGAAGTCAGGTGATGACAGATGAACGCCTGAAACCAGTGGCTTTGGGAGGAATTAAAATATTTTTTAAAGAAGCTGTGTTAAGCCGTGACTAGGTGTAATTTGTCGGATTCGAACGATATCTGAAACTGCGTATGGGATGCAAATCGTCTACGTCATTTCATCATCAGGATTTTGTCGGAGGCTTTATGATTTCTTCTTGAATCTCTCATGGATCTCTTCAAATTCTTTATCTGTCGGCTGTTGAGCGATATTTAACATATCGTCACTCAGTGTTATCCAGGGCTGAGCGTGGATAGTCCAATGATTGGCAACAGGAGATAGCCAGCTGGTGTCATCTAATGTTCCTGGCTTAATGTTGGTGATTTTGTTGTTGCGACTGGGCTGGTGAAATAGTCGGGTGCCGCAATTGCCACAGAAGAAACATACAACTGTGCGATCGCTAGCGGCAGCCGGACGGCTCCATTGTTTGGGTGTGCCCTGCAGCAGTTTAATGGCCTTCCGTGGTACCGGCATCGACATGCCAAAGGCGCTGGAGGACTGTCGCTGACATTCATTGCAGTGACAGGCATAGAGGGTTAGCGGCTCTGCCTGGATTTCATAGCGAATATTGCCGCACTGACAGCCGCCGGTATATGGAAATGGCATAGTACCTTAATCCCAAAACTCATCATCGGGCCAGTTGCTATCTTCATCGTCCTCAAGTGTCGGGGGCGTTGCTGGTTCGGCTTCAGGCTCAGGGACGGTAGCGGGCACATCCGGTTCAGCGCTCCGCTCTGCAGCGGGCGACGGTATATCTTTTGCCGATGATTTGTCATCGGCAGGGGGAGTTACCTGAGCTGATGGTGGAGTCGTCTCTGCATTGGCAACAGGCTTTGGAATTGACGGTGGCCGAGGTGGCAGTTCAATCATGGGTTTTGGGGCTGGCTTTTTGGAGGTGACGATGTCCTTAAGCCAGCCTGCGAAAATGCCCACAGCTTCTAGAGGATTGGGTTTTTTCCGTTTTGGGGCTGGGCCTTTGTCGGTGGTCGGGGGCTGTTCTGGGGTTTCTACTGCCTTAGGGCTGGATTTTGCCATGGCAGCCGGGACGACCATTTTCAGGGCAAATTCGTCTGCGGCTGGTTTGATCAAAATGGGTGCATCCGGATCAAGGTCTTGATCAATGGTGTCTTCCACACCGTCTTCTACAAATTCGTAGTCTTTGGTCAGTGGACGACTGGCAGCACCGTTGAGGCGGGTCCGCTCAGATTTACCTAGCTGGATTGGGGTTTGTTGAGCGGCAGGGGTAGTCATACGGCGCAATCGCAGGGTTTGATACCCTAACCACAGCAAAAGTCCGACCGAGGCGGTTTGCCCGAGCAGCACAGCTCCGTTCATCTGTCTGGCACAGTACCAGAGCACCACGGCATAAAACATGCCAACACCGCTCCAGAAAAAATCTGAACGACGATGTACTTCTGGCAGGATAAAAGCTGCCAGATAAAAGGCCAAACTGCCTACTCCAACTATCACCGCCAACAGATTTGCCAGCATCCGCTTCGACTCCAGCGTGATGAACAGCCTTAATTATTAACTATTAGGCACCACTCGGCGGGAGTTTTGCAGGGTGAGTTTTGAATTGTGAGTTGTTTCTTTGAACCGGCGCTAACTTTGGGCAACTAGACCTCAAAACTTTAGCTGCAGTTGTAAGATATCTGACTGTACCTCTGTCCTAAAAGCATTATGAGCAGTCAGCCCCAACAAATTCCTGTCGTCGTTAATGGTGCCATGGGGCGAATGGGTCGCGAAATTGTCAAGGCGATTGCGGGTGCCGATGATATGAAGCTGGTCGGTGCGGTGGATCGTAAACCGGAGGATGAGGGGCAAGATATTGGTGAAATTGCAGGTTGTGGTCCTCTGGAAGTGCCGGTGACGACGGATTTGGAGGCCACTTTGGTGATGGCTCAGAGTCAGGGTAACGCGGTGATGGTGGACGTTACCCACCCGGCTAAGATTTATGAGCAGGTCCGGGCTGCGATCGCATACGGTGTCCGCCCTGTCGTCGGCACAACCGGACTCACTCCTGAACAGATTATCGATCTGGCCGAATTTGCCGAGAAAGCTAGCATTGGCTGTTTAATCATCCCCAACTTTGCCATTGGCGTGATTTTGATGCAGCAGGCGGCACTCAGGGCCGCTGAATATTTTGATCACGTAGAAATCATTGAGATGCACCACAACCGCAAAGCAGATGCCCCCAGCGGTACGGCGATCAAAACAGCGCAAATGCTAGAGGAGGTTAAACAATCGTTTAACCCACCCCAGGTTGAAGAAAGCGAAACCCTTCAGGGTTCGCGCGGGGGGACAACCCAAGAAGGTATCAATATTCACAGCGTCCGATTGCCAGGGTTAGTCGCCCACCAGGAAATCATGTTTGGTGCCCCCGGTCAGGTATACACATTGCGCCACGATGCCATGGACCGCGTTTGTTTTATGCCCGGCGTGTTATTGAGCATCCGCAAGGTGCTGCCGTTGAAGTCCCTATTGTACGGTTTGGATAAGATCCTGTAGGTTGGGTTGAGGCACGAAACCCAACCTACGTTGGGGGCTATCGGTGTTTAAGCCAATGGCTTCCTGGATATTGTCTAATCCGTGCTCGTCCAGCTTTTTAAGCAACCCTTTCATCACATTTTTCACCATCCAGGGGCCTTCATAAACCCAGCCGGTATAGACCTGCAGCAGCGAGGCCCCAGCGGTAATTTTCTCCCAGGCATCGTCAGCGGTGAAAATGCCGCCTACGCCGATAATGGGTAGCTGCCCGTTGGTTTTTTGATAGATATATCGAATCACCGCCGTCGAACGCTGACGCAGGGGAGCACCGCTAATGCCGCCAGCTTCTTCTGTAACCAGGTTGCCGGTAGCCTCGATCCGCTTGGTCATCAGCTGTTCCTTGGCAATGGTCGTGTTAGTGGCAATAATGCCGGCCAGATTATACTGCTGGGCCAGCTCCAAAATGTCGTCAATGTCTTCCCAGGCTAGGTCTGGGGCAATTTTGATCAGCAGCGGCTTGTGCTCGGTGTTGGCGGTTTGCAGTGTGGCAAGAATGGGTTCTAGTTGGGCACGGGCCTGGAGCGATCGCAATCCTGGTGTATTGGGTGACGACACATTCACCACAAAGTAGCTGCCCATACTTTGCAATCGTTGAAAGCTTTGCAGATAGTCACCAGCTGCCTCCTCTAAAGGAGTCACCTTAGACTTGCCCAAGTTAATCCCTGTGGGAAAGTCTGCCGTTAGCCCTAAGGTACTGAGATGCTCTGCGAGAGCCGCCGACCCCTGATTATTAAACCCCATACGATTCAAGCCCGCTTGATCCAGGGGCAACCGAAATAAGCGCGGCTTAGGATTACCGGGCTGGGCGTGGCAGGTAACAGTCCCCAGCTCTGTAAAACCAAACCCCATCAGGGGCCAACTGGCAGCGGCTAGGCCATCTTTGTCAAACCCAGCTGCCAGCCCCAAAGGATTACTAAAGGATTGCTGCCAAAGGGACTGGCGGAGGCGAGACGATACTAGCTGACAGCTATTTTCACACCAGGCCTGGGCAAACCGTCGCAGTGGTTGGCTCCAGTAAGGCGCTGTGGTGGGCGGCTGCGCAATCCAGGCAAGGGTATTCAGGGTCTGTTGATGGACCAGTTCTGGGTCGGCCTTAACGCGCTGGAACAGCAATGGAAGCAAGCTAAATTTGTAGACATCTTGCAGCACAAACCATACCCCAAAACAAACCTGTGGATTATATCGTTGAATTTGAGTCGCTTATCAGTATTAACGCATTTGGTTTAAGAGGTATCAGTTAGCTGAGGCGAGAACTGATATATAAATATGTAGCTTGTGATGTTTAGTCATTAGGATGAAAATCGTCAGTACGCCCTGTAATGATGAGCCTTTTAGCCCGCTAGCCCCTCTTAGTGCTGTGGTTTAATCTGGGTCATCCAATTAAGCAGCGATAGTGACATATTTTTCTACGTAACTGGCTTAAATAGCATTCTGTAGAGAGCTGAGCTAGTTTACATTAAGCTACAACCCCATCGTTACTACCCAGGCAATCGCCTGCTTTCCAACCGAGTTTTTATGGTTAGCCCCACACCCCCAGCGACGTGTGAACAACATTTGGCCACCTTGGGTCAGGTCCTCAAAACCGTATGGGAACAGGATACAGTGGATGCCCAATTGGCTGAGCTGGTTAACTATATGCCACAGCTCTATCCCTATGAACTTGCCTGGATTGGTGTATATGATCCAGACGATCAGAGTTTGACCACTAAAACCGCTGTTGTGAAGAGCGGTAAGAATTTCTTGTGGCAAAAGATCCAGCTGCAGCCCGATGATGCTGTACAGCAGGTCATCGAACGAGGGGCTCCAGCCGCTGTCTATGATTTACAAGAATCCCATCGCGCCGGTGAGTGGAAAGCCATTGCTAAACGACTGGAAATCCACGACGCTCTTGTTTTTCCGATTCTACGTCAGGAGGAATGTCTAGGAATTTTGCTGCTGGCGGCGGGTCGACGTGGAGTGTCGCTCAAGTCCGGTGTGCAAAAGAAAACCTTGTCCATACTGGTGACGACTCTAGCGACTATTTTGTATCGCCATCAGCAAGACTCAATTCAGCAGTTAGAAAAGCGACCTTCCCAGTCTTTTTTCCAGCTACTGTCTAAGTTAGAGACGATTCAAGAGTTAGAGCCAAGACTGCAGGCCATTGTCGATGCTACCCATCGATTTGTCGGTCCCAGTCGTACCCGTGGGTACTGGTTTGAACCCCAGGAGCGTTATTTCTGGCATCGTGTGGCTAACGGTGGTCATAATCGCCACGCTTATGCTACTCAAGCCCCCGCCATATCCCAGCTGTCGGCCAGTGGTTACCAGGAATTTTATCAAGCCCTCTCCTGTGGCGATGTGATTGTTATTGGTGAGGGCATGTATTCCCATTCCGAGGCGGTGACTGAACCCTTAAAACAGTCGTTTGATAAGCCATCTTTAATAGTGGCACCAATCCTGATGCAGGGAGATTTACTGGGCTTTCTGGTGGTAGAGGCCTCACAACCGCGGCAGTGGAGTTTGCCTGAAAAACGCTATTTAACGGCGGCGGCTCAAGTGGTAAGCCTGGGTATGCCTACGTCCGTGCTGCAAGAACAGGTGGCTAATCTGGAAGCTAATCATCAGCTGTCGGCTGGGATTGCCCAAAGCATTCATGGCGATCGCGATTGGCAATCGGTGATGGCCCTGTGTGGGGAGCAGCTCATTGCCACCTTGGATATCGATGGTCTGTTAGTCCTGATTCCTGATTTGGAATGTGGTGGCTTTGAAGTGGGCTATCAGCACCATGGCACTCAGAGCAAACCCATCCACGGCATGTGGCGTTCGCTCCACGATATTGACTGGCAGCTGCTAGCTCGGCAAGCGGCCCCAGTATGTATTGAAAATTTGGATAGTGATCTCAAATTGCGGGCATGGCATCCTCAATTTTTGCGCATGGGGATGCAGGCAGCTATGGCCTGTAACCTCTCGCCAGGGCAGGCTCCGGAAGGGGTGCTGGTGGTGACCGATAGCAGCAGTCGGCGTTGGAGCCAAACCGAACAGGACTTACTACAGTCGGTGGGCCGTCAGATTGGCTTGGTCCTCCATCAGTGGTCGTTGCAGCGGCAGGCACAGCAGCAATCCCAGATGCATGACACCATGCAGTGGGGCCTCCGCAACCTGCAGCTTACCTTTGACGTGGCTCAGCTAGAACAGACGGCAACTCACCATATTAGTCAGCTGCTGCGGCTGCCGTTAGTGGCCCTGATTGTTTGGGAAAACGGCCAGAAAGAGGCACGGTTGGCATCCACAGTGGTTCGCGATCAGCAGTTTACCGCTAAGGATAATCCTCCTATTTTGGTGGAGAGCGATGCAATTATTAATTGGGCCATTCAAACCGACGGTGTGATTCAGATTGAATTTGAAGATCTACCAGATGTGACGCGGCAATGGTTGCGATGTCCGCCCCATGCCCAGCTGCTGGTGGTAGCCCTAAGAACATCACCAGAGCATACGTTGAATGGTGCGATTGTGCTGGCAGATCAAGACGATCGGCGCTTTTCTGACCAGCAAATGAGTATGTTAGCGGTGTTAGTGCATCAGCTAGCCTGGTGTCGGCGTCATTTGTTGCTAACCAAACGTTTGCGTGACCATAAAAGTCAGCTGACCGAACTCAACTGGTATAAGCACCATCATATGGATGATATCCGTCGGCAAGTGCGGGATTCGCGACGTCAGCTTACAAATTTGAAACAGCTGCCGGATGTGGGCGAGCAGCCTTATTTCCATGCGGTTGAAAGTCGTTTGGCTGGTATGGAAAAGGAATTGCTCCGGCTGACCAGCCGCGAACGATGGGCGATGGCCTCTGACCCCCGGAAAGTGGCGCTGGTTGGGTTGTTAAACCGCTTGATGAAACGGGTACAAACCCAGGTGCAAAAAAAACAGCTTTGGACCCAGGTGCACTGTGATAGCAATTTAGCGTTGCAGGGCGAAATGCAAAAGATTGAATTTATTTTGTATGAGCTGATTTCAGCCGCGTGTCGACGTTCCCCTGCCCGTGGACGGGTAGATATTTGGAGTCGTCCTCTAGAGCAGCAATGGATTGAGCTGTCGATCACAGACGATGGCGATGTGGATGAAGCGATTATTAATGCCCTCACCCAGGGCCATCGGCAGGATCACTTGGCAGATTCACCCTTGGATAGACCGCCGGGTTTAAATCTGGCGATTTGTCAGTCGTTGATGATTCGTCTGGGCGGAGAATTTATTTTAGAAAAATTGGATGATAACCGTATCCGCAGCTCTGTAATGTTTCCAATGCATCGGCTCAATACTATTGGTGGATGATATTGGCTGATAAGATCCGCGCAAAAATGACAGCCGCCTATACAAAACTATAGGCGGCTGTCGCTATGTATTTAATTGATAGGCTGGTGGTCTATAGGATGCATCTGGCCCCTTTTAGCCTTTAGAAGGCGTTATTGGCAGGGTCTGGTACAGTCGCTGCCACAGTGCTGCTGCTGGTCTGCTGGCCAATGGCTTCAATATTGGCTACCTGCAGTAAGGGCGTCTTGGTGACCGAATCATTTGCCAGGATGAAGAGGGGATTTGATAACACACCGGCCAGGGACGTTGCCACAACGGCTAGCACTAAACTAACCTGCATCGGACGTAGGCCTGGTAAATCCCAGCGGATCACGGGGTAGTTTTTGATGGATTCAGACATCTCCTGGGGTTCTTTAACTACCATCATCTTGACCACACGGATGTAGTAGTAGATGGAAATGACACTAGTGATTAGACCAATCAGGACCAGGTTATAGGCCCCAGCCTGCCAGCCAGCCCAAAAGATGTAGAGCTTACCAAAAAAGCCTGCCAAGGGTGGAATACCGCCCAGGGAAAGTAGACAAAGGCATAGACACAGGGTCAAGAGCGGGTCCTTTTGATACAGGCCAGCGTATTCACTAATCTGGTCAGTACCAGTGCGTAGGGAGAAAAGAATAACGCAGGTGAAGCCGCCCAGGTTCATGAACAGATACACCATCAGGTAGAAGATCATGCTGGCGTAACCAGCATCGGTGCCAATGACCAGGCCGATCATCATAAAGCCTGCCTGACCGATGGAAGAATAGGCCAGCATCCGCTTCATGCTGGTTTGAGCCAGGGCTACCACATTACCCAGAACCATGCTGAGGATAGCCAGGGCGGTGAAAACAAAGTGCCACTCTTCGGTCACTAGGGGAAATGCGCTCACTAGCAAGCGAATGGCCAGGGCAAACCCAGCGGCCTTAGAACCTACGGATAAAAAGGCCACCACTGGTGTAGGAGACCCTTCGTAAACGTCGGGAGTCCACTGGTGGAAAGGAACAGCGGCCACCTTGAAGGCAATGCCTGCAATGACGAATACTAGGGCAATGACCAGACCAATGGAGTTAGCACCGTTGTTAGCTGCAAACTGGGCAGCTAGCGCCTGTGAGATCGCACTCAGTCGTGTCTCACCCCCCGATAGACCGTAGAGTAACGAAATACCGTACAAAAAGATGGCTGAACTTGCTGCACCAATTAGCAAATACTTAAGCGCTGCCTCATTGGAGCGGGGATCTCGCTTCATGTAGCCCGTCAACAAATAGGACGAAATACTGAGGGTTTCCAATGCAACAAAGATGGTAACCAGTTCATCGGCCCCTGCCAGAAACATGCCACCTAGGGTGGCCGTGAGCAAAATCCCTAAAAACTCAGCCAGGGCCGTACCTGACTGCTCCACGTAGCGAATAGACATAGGGACGGTAACGGCGGCTGACAGCACGATGATGCCTCGAAAAACAAGGCTCAGAGCGTCGCTGTTAAACTCACCGAAAAAAGCGATGGGATCACTGGTGTCCCACTGGAGTGCGATCGCTCCAACGGCTGCTAAACAGCCTCCGATAGCGGCGTAAGGGATCCAGCGTGATGACGCTCGTCCGGCAATTAAATCACCTACCAAAATAACTATTATTGTCAGAATGACAATTGCTTCAGGCAGGATTGTGCCTGTATTCAATTGAGCAGCAAGGCTTGCAACATCCATTGGTGCAGTGTTTGGGTACTTCCATTTGGCATCTTACCCTAGTATTCTCGCTCATCTTGCGGTTCCACTGAGGGAAATTTCTGATGAATCAGATTAAATTCCCTGGTCAAACCGCCCAAAAAAATTCCCGTCGGGTACGAGCGGTCTAGAAAATAAATATCTTTTTAATTTCTCCAGATTTCTTGGATGAAAGTGGGTGAAACTGGCCGAATTGCTCGTTGGAGGGGCGATGGCTGCCAAATTTTGAGCCGACGGGGCTGGTTTTAGCCCCTCGCTGGTGGAACAGAAATTAAGGACTTTTCTGTCTTAGAGGTGGACGAAATTCGCCATTTCGATCTATCGATATATAAAGGCAACCATCATAGGAAGCTTTCCGACAATGTGCAGGTACGGCTTTTTGCACTCAACCTCTGTGCTCACTTTTGATAAATTCTGAGTTGGATGCAGCGGTTATGTAATAGTTAGCCAAGGTAGCAAAATCATTGTCATTGCTTCCCATACGGGTATTTTCTCTAGTAATCAGCAGCGATGTTGGGGCGCTAGAGTGAGGCTGGGAACGGCTTGTATGCTGCTCCCGAGGCATTGACCGCCTTTCAGTTAAGCGTAGTTCGACCATTATTTTCAGTTCAGCTGTATGTCCACACTCGTCATTGTTGAGTCACCCACAAAGGCAAAAACGATTCGCAACTATTTGCCCAAAGGCTACCGTGTGGAAGCCTCTATGGGGCATGTTCGTGATTTGCCTAAGTCGGCCAGTGAAATTCCGGCCAATGTTAAGGGTGAAAAATGGGCGCAGCTGGGGGTAAATGTCGAGGAGGATTTTGAGCCCCTCTACCTGGTGCCTAAGGATAAAAAGAAAGTGGTCAAGGCGCTCAAAGATGCGCTCAAAGAGGCCGATGAGCTGGTACTGGCCACTGATGAAGACCGTGAAGGGGAAAGCATTAGTTGGCACTTGCTGCAGTTGCTGAAGCCTAAGGTGCCCACCAAGCGCATGGTGTTCCATGAGATTACCGAAGATGCGATCCGCGCCGCCCTTGATAGCTGTCGCGATATTGATGATCAGTTGGTGCGAGCTCAGGAAACGCGACGGATTTTAGATCGTTTGGTGGGATACACCCTGTCGCCGTTGCTGTGGAAGAAAATTGCCTGGGGGCTATCTGCCGGGCGAGTGCAGTCGGTGGCGGTGAAGCTGCTGGTGGAACGGGAACGAGATCGCAGGGCCTTCAAACAGGGGACCTACTGGGATCTTAAAGCAATGCTACAGCAGGCTAACAGCCCGTTTGATGCAAAACTCACTAGCCTGGGTGGTACCCGCGTAGCTACAGGGAGCGACTTTGACGAAAACACGGGTCAAATTGCGGCTGGTCGCAACGTGGTGCTGTTGGATGAGACCCAGGCCCAGGCATTAAAACAGCGGTTAGAAGCCAGCGTTTGGACCGTTTCTAATCTAGAAGAGCGGCCTTCTAGCCCTAAACCCGCACCGCCGTTTACCACTTCGACGCTACAGCAGGAATCCAATCGTAAGCTGCGGCTGTCTGCCCGAGACACGATGCGCACGGCTCAGTCTCTGTATGAGAAAGGGTTTATCACCTACATGCGTACCGACTCGGTCAATTTGTCTCAACAAGCGATCGCAGCGGCCCGCTCCTGCGTAGAGCAGAAGTATGGCCCAGAATACCTCAGCCCTAAACCACGCCAATATGCCACCAAGAGCAAAGGGGCTCAAGAGGCCCACGAGGCGATCCGACCGGCGGGTAGCACTTTCCGTACTCCCCAAGAAACAGGCCTCAAGGATCGAGAGTTAAGTCTGTACGACCTGATTTGGAAGCGCACAGTGGCTTGCCAGATGGCCAATGCGCGTCAAACCCACATTACCGTCAGCATTGAAGTAGATGATGCCGTCTTCAAGGCGACGGGTAAACGGATCGATTTTCCGGGCTTTTTCCGGGCCTATGTAGAAGGCTCCGACGATCCCAATGCAGCCCTGGAGGATCGCGAGGTCACACTGCCGGCGCTCAAGGTGGGCGATACCCCGAGCTGCACCGAGCTAGAACCCATTGGTCACGAAACCAAACCCCCTGCTCGCTATACCGAAGCTACCCTGGTTAAAACTCTGGAAAAAGAAGGAATTGGTCGTCCTAGTACCTATGCGTCAGTTATTGGTACGATTATCGACCGTGGCTACGTGCATCCGCTGAACAATAGTTTGATGCCCACATTTACAGCCTTTGCGGTGACGGAGCTGCTGGATAAGCATTTTCCGGATTTGGTGGATGTCAAGTTTACGGCTCGTATGGAGCAAACCCTGGATGAAATTTCCACGGGAGAAGCAGACTGGCTACCCTACCTCAAGGGCTTTTATTCCGGTGATGATGGCCTAGCAGGGCAGGTACAGGTCCGAGAGAGCCAGATTGATCCTGCCGAGGCCCGCACCGTTGATCTAGCGGATCTCAGTGCCAAGGTGCGAATTGGCAAGTACGGCCCTTATATCGAGGCTGTCAGTGAAGATGAAACCGAAGAAACGGTGCGGGCCTCGATTCCACTCGATGTCAGCCCGGCGGACCTGAGTGATGACCAGGTACAGGTACTGCTCAAGCAAAAAACAGAAGGTCCCGAAAAGCTAGGGCTACATCCTGAGACCGGCGAACCGATTTATGCCCTGATTGGTCCCTACGGTCCCTATGTGCGTCTAGGCGACAAGACGGAGGAAAACCCTAAGCCGAAACAGGTCTCTCTACCCAAAGGGCTGACCCGTGAGTCAGTGGATCTAGAAACGGCTGTGGGGCTGTTGTCGTTGCCTCGTTTGCTGGGGGTCCATCCAGAAACGGAGGCGAAAATTAAGGCCAGTCTCGGGCGCTTTGGGCCCTATGTGGTTCATGACCAGGGCAAAGAAGGGAAGGACTATCGCTCCTTAAAGGGAGACGACAATGTGCTGACGGTGACCCTGGAGCGGGCTCTGGAGTTATTGGCTCAGCCCAAGCGAGGCCGGGGACGTAAGGCGGCTAAGCCATTACGGGAGTTGGGCAAACACCCCGAATCTGAAGAGCCCATCAATATTTATGATGGCCCCTATGGCCCCTACATCAAGTACGAAAAGGTCAATGCTTCTTTGCCCGAGGGTAAAAAGGTTGAGGACATCACCCTGGAAGAAGCCTTAGAAATTATTGCGGCTAAGGCGGCGACCAAGAAAAAGACGACTCGTCGAAAAACCACGACTAAAAAGTCAACTACGAAGAAGGCCACAGCCAAAAAATCAACGACTAAAAAGACGACGACTAAAAAAGCCAGTACGGCCAAAAAGAGCAGCACTACCGCTGCTGCTAAAAAGTCAACTACGGCGAAGAGTAAATCGACCGCCCAACGTAAAAAGAAGACTGATAGCGAAGCCGAGTAGATAGGGTATGGCGGTCTGGTCTGCCGCAACAAAGGTGCCGTTTGAGTAAACCGATGGTAGATTAGCAGCGTTGTTTGTTTTTTGCGCGCGCCCATGGTTCTCAAGCAACGTCCCCCGCTGCTGGTGACGGTCAGTACGGCGGTTTTACTAGTACTGGGGGGAGCCGCCGCCTATTTTGGTATTGTGCAGCGCCTGTCCACCGAGGTTAAGCTTCCGGCTGGCATGGAGCTGGTGCCTGATAATGCTCTGGTTACTCTGACGCTGACGACGGATGAAAATCAGTGGAATCGCTTGCGACAGCTGGGGACACCCGCGTCTCAAAAGATTTTTGATCAGTTTTTGGTGACCTGGCGCGATCGCATCCTCACTGCCAACGGCTATCGATTTAGAACCGATATTCAACCCTGGGTTGGTAAACAGGTCACCCTGGCATTTTTGCCTAAGACAGGGGAGGGTGAAAACGCCACTGAGATGGTCTTGGTTGCGCCGATTGCTGATCCGCTTAAGGCCCAGGAAATCATGGCAGAACCCCAGGACGGCACTAGCTGGGTCGGGCGCGATTATCAAGGAGTAGGTATCCAGTCCATCAAAACTGCCACGGGCGAGACCTTTGAAAGTGCGATCTTAGGCAATGAGTGGCTGGTAATGGCCTCGGGAGCCGCCGGTATTGAAGCCGTCATTGACAGCTTTGCCGGGGGGGCAGCCATGGTGGGAAACAACGCCTATCAAACGGCATTGAAGCAGCTGAAAACGCCCGTTGCCCTGGTGCAAATGTATGTAAATGTTCCCAGGGCAGCTGATGCCTTCGTTGAAAGCGACAATTTCCCCAGCATTAATGGTTTAGTCGCTGCGGCGACTGTTTTACCCAGGGGATTAGACGTTGAAGCCGCCACCTGGTTGGGGCCTGAAGATCAGCCGCTGTATCAAGACATGGTCAACACTCAGTCGTTGACTCCCCAACGGTTACCGGATTCTACGGTACTGATGTTGTCTACTAGCAGTATTGGCCCGCTATGGCAGGCGCTGAGTGAGGCTGAAGACCTGAATGCGCTGTTACCGATCTCTGCTACATCCCTGATCGAGGGGCTTAACGCCCAGACGGGGTTAGATTTTGACAATGATCTACTGCCCTGGCTTTCCGGGGAAGTGGCCTTTGGGCTATTGCCCCCCAGTGAAACGGGTCAAGCGGCGGTGCCGATGGGGCAGTTGGCTTTGGTGGCCGAGGTTTCTGATCGTGAGGCGGCGGCGGCCACCTGGGAGCAACTGAATGAAGTCATGGTCAGTCGCTTTCGCTTTGATGTGGAGTCTTCAGAGGTTGAGTCGCAACCGATCAACCAGCTGGTGTCCTACTACGGTGGCATTGCTATGGGACACGGCTGGCTCAGTGACGATGTCACTTTCTTTGGGGTGGGGGCTGATGTCTTAGATGCGATCGCACCTCAGCCCAGTAAACCCATTCAGGCCAACCCAGCTTTTCAAACTCTGCTAGACCTATCTCCACAGAACAGCAGCGGCTACTTTTTTCTAGATGTAGAGCGCCTGGAGGAACTGGAAGGCACGTTGCCCTTTCCACCATTGCCCGATGCGCCCCTGTTCTCAGCCATCCAAACCATTGGCGTCACCACCAGCGTGATTGACGAACGCAGCCTTCGCTATGATGCCTTTATTGAACTGCCGAAGGGACGACGAGTGGGACCGCTACCCCAGAACACGCTAAATAGCAGTTCCGAGGAGAAAGCAGAGTAGCTAGAAGTTGCTTAGGCTTCACCGCTGGCGGAAGAGTCCGCAAAGGCAGGGCTCAAAAAGGCTACCAGAGCACCAATGAGAAAACCAGCAATGTTACGAGTCAAGGGCAGCCAATCCTGAGTGCGACTAACTACTGGACCAATGCCGAAAGCGATAAAGAGCATGCCCCACAGCGGTGAGAAAATCAGCATCCACTGCCACGAGAACACCTGACCCTGTTTACGAGGATGGGCTGCAAATCCGCAGATTACACCGCCTAAAATCGATGTAATCAAGGTTAAAATCCACTGTTCTCTAGGTAGGCCAGGCACTACCGAACAGCCGCCTCGGGCTAGACAGGTTTCTAGAGAAGCAATGGACTGCATGACCGACTGATCTTCACCATGGTCGCGCACAAAAAACTGGTTGCCAAAGCGGGTTTGTAGCTCAATCCAAAAGACGCGCGGTAGTAGGGGATAGACAGAATCGCCAACGCTAAAGTTGAGAATATTGCCACCACGGGGATCGGCAATTAGCATAACGCTCTTATCGTCTAAGCCCCAAAAATCCTTAACTGCTCGCCCCGGCGTCTGATCAAACTGGGTGAGTACCCTGAGTTTCCAACCCGTTTCTGATTCAAACTCAGGTAAATGCTCATTGAGATACTCTTCCTGGGAGTTGGTCAGAATTTTGGCCAGGTCGATCACCATCGTCGGTTCATCTGGCAGCAATTCTGGATTGTTGTATGCGTGGGCAGCGGGCGCTGTGATCCCTGCAGTGAAAGCAATACAACAAACCAGCAAACCTCCTACTAAGGAAGCTTGCAACCAATTCTTGAAGCGTAGGCTCATGATGTTTACACTTATTTACCTATCTTTAATGTAAAGAAGAAGACAGGTTTCCGTCAATCACTGGCGACTAGGGCGTTCCTTTCTAGGCTGGTCAGGAGCACCGCTGGCTGGTGGCCGGGGCGAAGGTGAGGGCGGCTGCACCGGCTTGATCGGAGTTTGCGGGGGGGGGCGACGCTTGCGCTTACCCGCAGGCTTAGTCAGTACGCGCCAAGCAGCTCTAAAACCCACAGCCAAACTGTGAGTGGTACGTTTTGCTTGAGAGGCCTGCTGACGCACATCGCTGAGGCTACGATCCACTTGCTTAACAATATTGCGAGCGCTACTGACACCGTCGGTCATATCGTCGGCTAAGCCGCTGAGGTCAGCCCCTGTATGGCGCATTGCTTCTAACGTGCGCGGTAGTTCACGATCCAGGGTGTCAAAAAACTTTTCGGCACTGCGTGCAGCCCTGGCTAAACCCATCAGTGCCGGGACAGATACACAAACTAACGCTACTAGACCGATGGCCAGCAGCAAAATCGATAGTCCTAACCAAATGACGGGATTAGTCACGCTGCGATTCGGTGGCCGTTTTCGCAAAATCTGCTTGGCTGGCGGCTTGACCTGCAATCAAGGCCTCTTTCAGACGTTCCAGGGTGCTGTCCCAATTTTGTAACGTGGTGTGGGAAAGCCGATCTGCATGGAACTGCAAGCTGGTGGACAGGTCTTCGATCATATCAGGCACGGCATCCGCCGATTTTTTGAGGACTTTGCGGGTATGTTTGCCGCTGCGGGGAGCGATCAGGATGCCAAGCACAGTGCCAAGGGCGGTGCCTGCCACTAGGCCAGTGATAAAGTTATCGGATCTGTTTTGGGACATGGGGATGTGGGGGAAGGTCAGGGAAACCGACGTTTGCTAATTAACCAGACGAGACGCAAGAATTTGGCGGTTTGAGTCAGCCGTCGTTGCTGTAGCTGCCACTGGAGATGGATTAGCTGCCACTGACGCAGGTCGGTGCGTCGTTCGGTAAAGGCTAGGGTTTGCTGAATTAAAGTGTTTTCTAATAGTACTGTCCAGTGCTTGAGATCGCGGTTGAGCTGGGTAATCTGGTGTCCAAATTTAGCTACGCGCCAGCTGAGCATAAAGCAAAAAAGCGCGATCGCAACATTCGCTATAGCAATAACCGTGAGCATAGTGATCAACTAAAGTAATGATCAATTATTAACTATCCATGTTGTGTCAACATGCCTTTACCCTTACCCTGAGTGGGTTAACTCATCAGTCTAGTGGCCATGGTGCAAGCTACTGCCTCTGTTTTATATGTCAATCCTGCCGGGAGTGCTCAAGGTAACGGTACTCGCCAGTCACCGTTTGCCACCTTGACTCAAGCCCTGCGGCAAGCCAGTAGCGGTACCACGATCCAGCTGGAGGCAGGTACCTACAGCAGTCGGGAGTCGTTTCCCCTAGTTGTGGCGACGGGCATCACACTCGTTGGCATTGGCGGTACGGTGGTTATTCGCGGTGGCGGTTCACTGGCAACTGAAGAATTTGGCTCGCAGTCAGTGGCTCTGCAGCTTCAGGACCGTACCCAGCTCCGTAGTGTCACTGTGACCAACCCTCAGTCCCAGGGAGTAGGTGTTTGGCTAGAACAGGGCTCAGCGCTGCTGACCCGCTGTCGCTTACAAGGCTGTGGGCGAGACGGCGTGTTTGTGACTGGGGATGCGCTGCCAGTGCTCTTAGCCAATCAGTTTTCTGAGAATCAGGCCAGTGGCTTATTTATGGTGCGCAGCTCTAAAGGAGAAGTGCGTGATAACCGCTTTGAGCAGACCGGCTACGGGATTGCCATTAGCGATCAGGCCGCCCCTTTGCTGATTGACAACGAAGTCAGCAACAACAAGGCGGGTGTTGTCCTCTCCCGTTCAGCGCGACCGGTCCTGCGCCAAAATCGTATCCGTCGCAATCAAACATCAGGCTTATGGGTGCAGGACACCGCCCAGCCCGATGTCGGTCAAAGCCAGGATCTAGGCGGTAATGAGTTTCGCGATAATGGGCAGTGGGATGTCCATAACGAGAGCCGACAGGCGCTGACCAGTGCTGGCAACCACATCAACCCCAACCGAGTGAAAGGAGCCATTCGCTATGTAGCCAGCGAAATTCCTGATCCGGTGGCCGTGCCGTCCCTGCTGTTAGGCCGAGTCCAGCCCCAACCAGCTCCCCCAGTCCCAGACAGTCCGACGCCACCTCCCCTCAATTTAGACAGTCGTTTTCGCGATGTGGTAGGTCACTGGGCGGCACCATTCGTCGATGCTATGGCGGCCGCAGAATTGGTGAAGGGCTTTTTTGATGGATCTTTTCGACCCGATGGTTTGGTGACGCGGGCAGAATTTGCCGCGTTAGTGATGGCTACATTTCCAGCCACCAATCGTAACGGACGTCGCTTGAAGCCCTTCAAAGACGTGGCGTTGGACTTTTGGGCTCGTTCAGTTATTTATCAAGCCCAGACCGAGGGCTTTATTGCCGGATTTCCAGATAATACGTTTCGACCCAATGACCCCATGATTCGGGCTCAGGCGGTTGTGGCCCTGATCAATGGGTTAGACCTGGGTGAAGGCATGACCTCAGAGCTAGGTGTTTATAGAGATCGCGCCCAGGTGCCTCCCTATGCAGTAGAGGAAGTGGCCATGGCCACCCGCCGTGGCATTGTGGTCAACTATCCCGATGTCGCTGAATTTAGACCGATGCAGCCGATCACCCGAGCGGAGACTACGGCAATGGTCTACCAATGTTTGGTCAATCTAGGTCGGATGCAACCCCTGGCATCTCCCTACATCGTGCAGCCAGCCAGGGCTGCTGTGAGCAATAGCGTCGCTGCTGTGGGCAATACAGTGGTGACTAGCCGCCACTGGGCCGATGACTTTTGGCAGCCTCTGATAGCTCAAAACCTTTTAGACGTTACTAGTGCGCCGGATGCACCGATGACGCGGGCGCAGTTTGCCAGCTTAGTGGTAGCGGCCTTTGCTCCCCAACCCCGGCGTTATCCCGTCGCCTTTCGCGATGTGCCCGCTTCCCATTGGGCCGCCGAGGCTATCCATGCAGCCTATCGCGCTAAATTTTTGTCAGGCTTTCCCGATTACACCTTTGCGCCAGAGCAATCGATTCTCAAAATTCAGGTGCTGCTGGCGTTGGTCAGTGGTCTAGGTTTGAACGCTCAAACTACGACTGGGTTACTCACCCGCTATCAGGATCAGGCCCAGGTACCCCGCTATGCGGTAGATGCGATCGCAACCGCCACCAAGCTTGGCCTGGTCTTCAACTATCCTGAGTTAGAGCAGCTGACCCCCAACCGCGTGGCCACCTGTGGAGAAGTTGCCGCCATAGTCTACCAGGGGCTAGTGCTACAAAAACGCATGCCGCCAGTATCCTCGCCCTATCGTATGAATGCAGCGCTATAAGGTGTGTTATCAACGCCTTGCCCCATACCCAGGACACCACAAATTTTTCTGAGAGTGTTTTAAATAACACTCATATGATGGGATGATGGAACTTAAAGCTTTGTAACAAACGGCCCATAATCATAACGTTAGAGGACAGTGTAATGGCAGAAATCCAATTTGCTCGGGGTGTAGCTGAGGAAGTTATTCCAGACGTGCGGTTAACTCGTGCTAAAGATGGTTCTGATGGCACTGCCACATTCTACTTTGATGAGCCCAAAGCCCTTATGGAAGAAGGCTTTGAGGTGACCGGCCTCTACTTGGTCGATGAAGAAGGTATGATGACCAGTCGTGAAGTGAATGCTAAATTTATCAACGGTGCTCCAGCGGGTCTAGAAGCACGACTGCTGCTAAAAAGCCGCGAAGAATGGGAGCGGTTTATGCGCTTTATGAACCGCTATGCTGAGGAGCATGGCCTGGGCTTTACTAAGAGTTAGTTTTGTTTACTGTAGGGGCATTGCATGCAATGCCCCTAGGTTTGTCCATGGCTCTCCCCCATCCCGATCCCGATTTTGTTCCAGCTGTCTGCGGTGTGCTTACCGTCAGTGATACCCGAACGGTGGACACTGATAAGAGTGGCCAGCTGATTAAGACCCGATTGCGGGAAGCGGGGCACCGATTAGAGGTGTATCGGTTGGTGAAAGATGAGCCAGATCAGATTGCTGGCTTAGTGCAGCGGCTAACCTCGTCGGTGGATGTCATTATTTGCAATGGGGGCACCGGGATCGCACCGAGGGATACTACCTATGATGCGATCGCAACGCTACTAGAAAAAGAAATTCCCGGCTTTGGCGAAATTTTTCGTCAGCTTAGCTATGCTGAAATTGGCGCTAGAGCGATAGCGTCTAGAGCTACAGCTGGTGTGTATTAATCTACCCTGCTGTTTTTGCTACCAGGGTCCAGCAATGCCGTCGCTCTAGCCATGGACGCGCTCATCTTGCCTGAATTACAGCACCTGGTACGACAGATGAAAGGTTAGGTATGGCATTGTAGGGGCGTTGCATGCAACGCCCCTACAATGCCCAGCGTTTTCCACCCTATCCCTGAAGTCTCTTAATCGGTCCTTTACCTGTCACCTGGGCCTCCCCGTTATAGTGAGTCTTGATCAACTTTTTCGTTATCGCAGAATGGTCGCCATTGTTCGGTTGGGGGCACTGCTGGGGCTAATTTTTCTTAGCAGCTGTTCACGGCACTTAAATATGTCTCGAATCGAGGCCGATATTCAAGATGACATTGAACGTCAAGGGCGACGGCTCACATTAAAGGATGTCATTTGTCCAAATCGTGTGGTCAAACAAGCAGAGGCTTACTTTCGCTGTGTTGGTGAGCTGCCAGCAGGAGGACAGTTCACCATCAATGTGATTCAGCAAGACGATCAAGGCACCGTAATCTGGGATGTCCCCAGCTCTAAGGTACTGATTAATTTGGCCGCCCTCGAAGAAAAAATCCAGGCAGAGATCAGAGAAGCTGTGGGTAAGAGTCTGGTGGTAAATTGCCGCGATACATACCGCATTAACCAACGAGGCGATTCATTTGAATGCGATGTGGTTGGGGATGGTACCATTGCCGCTGGTCGAGTTGAGTCCGTGCTGGTCAAGGTGAATGGCGAAAGCAATCTGGAATGGCAAGAAGTAATAATTGGAGCCATCCCGGTCACCGAGAATGCACCTGCCGCCGTTGGTTCATCTGCTCCCCCGTCTGAAGCAAGGCCTGATGCGACGGCTGCCGAGGAGGCTGCAACGACCGTATCTACTCCCCTGTCCGATGGAGCGGCTGCTGAGGAGGAAGACAGTAATGGTCAGTAGACTCATTACTGCATTGGGTGATCGCCTACAGCTTTCAACTACATTTTAAGATTCGTTGGCAATTAGTAAGCTTTTGGACAGACCTGACAGGCAAACGTAATCCAGGATATAGGCTATGGCAACTGTATTTGACTTTCTAGCTAGGGGCGGCCCGGTAATGGTGCCCATTGTTGGCGCTTCGGTACTGACCATTTCATGTGCGCTTGAACGGACGCGCTTTTGGTCTGACCTGCTACGTCGGGAGGGCAAAATTGTCAGTGATGTCCTGGATGCTGCCCGACGGGATTTGAATGAGGCGGCTGCGATCGCAAATCAGCACCACGACACCCCTATTGGCCGATTTTTGTTTGCCCCCCTGCGCTTAAATAACGCCTCCCCCGAAACCTTTCGTCTAGCCATGGAAACCGCCGCCGATCGCGAATTTGTCAAAATGCGCCAGGGTGAAAAGCTGCTAGAAACCATCGTGGCTATTGCCCCACTGCTGGGGCTATTGGGTACGGTAACCGGTCTAATTGCCACTTTCAATAGTCTTAATATTGGCGGCGGCGGCGGTGGTGAAGGAGCCAGTGAAGCTGCGGCCGGTATTGGTGAAGCCCTAATTACTACAGCCGCTGGCATGGTCGTCGCGATTTTAGCGCTGTTGGTATTGCGCATTCTAGTCTCTCTCCAGAGTCAACAGGCCGACTATTTCTCCGAAGCTGGGAATGAACTAGAGCTAATCTACCGTCAAAATTGGTATGAACCCGCCCTGTTAGCCTCAGAAAATGGCCATACCCCTGAAGAAACCTCAGTATCAGCAACCTATCAATAGCACCATGTGTCGTGGGGATGTTGCATGCAACGCCCCCACAATGACATTGCAATAGAAGAGAACTATGCCCATCGTTAAACGCAAAGAAAGCAAGATCCCCAAGATCGATCTGGTGCCAATGCTCACTGTGATGATGGGTGTACTGGCATTTTTTGTTGTGATTGCGGTCTCTTTGGGCAGTGAGCAATTAATTGAGGTAGAGCTACCACCAGAACAAACCGAAGATATTCCCCCCGACCAGCTGCCCTCCGCCGATGAGATTTTTATCGTGGAGATGGATGAGAATCAGGAGACTTCTCTCAACGGCCAGCCGATTGATAGTACACAGCTGGTTTTAGAAATTGACAATTACCTAAAGAATAACCCTGATAAAACTGTATACCTGGTGCCAGATCAAGAGCTACCCTATGAGAATGTCATGCAGTTTCTAGGAGATATGCGTGCGGTGGGTGGCGATCGGGTATCTCTGGCGTTAGAGGATGGCGAGGAGGAGTAGAAGATGGGATTACGATCTCGCCATCAGAATTCTGGAGTGCCTGAGGTGAATCTGGTACCGATGATGGATGTTTTGATGACGGTGCTTACATTCTTTGTCATTATCTCTATGGAACTCAGCGGTGTACAGATTTTTGGTGTGAGTTTGCCCCAGGCAGTCTCGGGGGTGGATGAAGAGGTCGTTGAGAAGACTGAGCCGTTAGTGGTTGGCCTACGTGAAGATGGCCAGACGGTTTACAACGACGAGGCGATAACAACTCCGGCACTGGCTCCCATTATTCAAAGCTATTTTGCAGAAAACCCAGAGGGGTTTGTCATGCTCAAGGCCGATCGCACATTGCCCTATGCAGATGTGGCAAAGTTGTTGGCAGACTTGCGAAGTATTGGTGGTAAGCGGGTTTCTTTGGCAGTAGAGTAATTGTACTAATGATTAACCGCACTGCATCTGCACGTACTACAAAACTGAGATCAGTATTATGCATTTCACTTTGAATAATTCAGTCGTGATACCTTTTGCATGTGCATAAAAAATGATGTAAGTCTGTAGATAATAATAAGTCTGTAGATAATAAAATGAAAAAAAATACGTCGGTTAAAGGGTGTTGTGCTCGTCTTAGTCTGTTGGCCACAGCTGTCCTAGGCACCTTGGCTATACTACCCACCAAGGCGGCATCTGCTCAGCTTATTTATACTGGTGTCAATAACACGACAATGCAATTTCCTGATGTGTTCGGGAATCCCAGTCCGCCACAGTTATTTCAAACAAGTGCGGTTTTGACGTTTGAACAGCCATTGCAGGTATTTGATCCATTCACAGGTACGGTTACCTCAGAGAGCAATCCTTTTAATCTATCCATTGGTTTTTTATCTCCACAAGATGCCCTAGCCAATGGTGCTTTAACAATTATATCTGCAACTGAAACATCGGGCTTAACAGGAGGTAGTTTCTTGCAGCAATTTTGGCAAATAAGCTGGTTAGACAGTTTAACCTTTCAGGGGGTGTTCACGGATTCGGGGTTTGGTAATCTTGCTAATCAGCCAAATCTTATCAATGCACCCTTTCCGTTACCCGGTGGTATTGACATTGGCGGTTTCCCATTTCCGCTAGCACCTGGAACTGAATTGGTTGGTCAATTCTCTCCTGAGTTTACGCAGGTGAGAGTTCAGGTTAGTGGCAATACAACTGATCTGGCACGACCTTTTTTTGCGGACATTACAGCAGGATTTTCTGGCCAATCACGGCGAAATATGGCATTTGTTGCATCAGCTGATGAGCCACAATTAAAAATAGCTGGGGGCATTTCGGAGCCAGCTAGTGTGCCAGAACCTCAGACTTTTGTCGGATTTGCCTTGGTGTTAGCCACGGCAGCTTTAGGTTGCTTTAAAGAACAATCTCAAAACTTAGAAGAGGGAAATTCAGTAGTATCAAGCTCCAGAAATCCCTAAGTGTTCGACGAGCAACTGGGTTAATTCTCTAGGGCTCAGACAAGTTAACTGACAATAAGAAACATTATTAGAATATCTCGATCAACTATCTGAAATAGCGTGTTGGAGGTTAAAACAATCGATTAAAAATGCTGAAACAACAAATGTTGGGGCGAGCAAGCTTAAATCTGTTGGCTAAGTGACTCATTTTGAAAGGTAGATAATCGCTTTAGTTGGTTGCTTAATCGAGGAGTGCGCGATCCCAAAAATTGGATAAGAGCCGAAGTTGTGTGAATCAACGAACGGGTCAGATTGTTCTAATAACCCACTAAACGCATCCAAAACTAGGCACTAGGTTGCATCGAGTGATTAGCGTCCGTCCTTCATGACCATGGACTCGCTCTACTATCGCCACACTCTCATACCAAAATGTAGAACCCTGGCTATCTAACCAGTGGAGCATAGTTAACTGCTCAAACTCAAAGCCTACGGCGACTAGGCCCGTCCCGCTGATGCCACTCCAATCTTCATTCCGCTGCAAATAAAAAGTTCGAGAACAATTATCAGCTGTCAGAGGTGCATCCATCTGCCTAATGCAGCGTCCGGTTCGCTGGGCCTGCATCTCTTGAAACCTAGTAAAGCTAGGAAATACCCCATGGCTGTGGCTTTTGCCATGCCAGCATAGGGCTAACTGCCCCGATGGCAAAATCACCCCTTCGGCAATGTCTTCTTCACCCTGGAACACTTGAATATAATCCAGATTTTCCATAGGTCTCCCAATCCCATAGCTAGCTTTAGACTGAGATGAGGCATAAATCCCCAAATCGTCTGCTGTTCGCCACAAGATGCCCAGAAAACGTTAAAACATATCAACTTGATATACAATCTGGCCTTCTCTAGAAATATATAGGTGCAGTTTAGAGAAAGATAGCTGCCTCGACTTTAACGAAATGGGCAGTGGCTAGAGTCTGATGAACGATAAACAGTGGTAGTACTCGGGTCATAGAAGTCTGTGTTCAAAAACCATGCTCAGTTAGAACATACGCTATCTGTCACCGCTTAGAAACTTGAAAGCATATAGCCGCCTTCAACCCAATGGTTGAAGGCGGCTATGGTTTGTTTGAGCAGTGTTTTATTTTTTGCGACGGTGTAGCAATGCGCCTAAACCCACTAAAGCAAAGGCTACGGTAGTCATCGGTTCAGGTACCTGAGCGGGATTATCACCGGGCTGAACTGGCGGCTCCGGCGGCTGGACGATTGGCGGCTCCGGCGGTTGGACGACTGGTGGCTTATCATCATCGTCGTCTTCTCGTAGCGGTAGAACGCCTAGGGCATCAAAAGCCCATTCATTGCTACGAATGTCACCGGTAAAATCGCAAAATGGTCTGTCAGTGGTGCATCGTGAAAAATTACTGGTGAAATTACCATTCCCTGCCTGTCTAAACCCGTCTGCCAAATTATTGGTGTTGCTGAAGTTGTTATACTGCGTTAGTGCCAGGGTATAGGTACCAGCTCCTAAGAGCACCTCTATTAAGCTGTCGTATGCTTGCCCGGTAGTGGGGTCTTGAGCAACCGTATCTGTTTCATCATCATCACCGAAGGTAATCAAAGTTCCGGTGCCGTCAAATAGCGACAGAATTGGATCAAAACCTCCTGCTGCAATTACTGTGCCATCTGCTTGAGTACCACCTGCGTAGGAATAGGTTCTGAGTGTAACCGTCGATGCTGTCTCGACTCTGAAGTTAAACAGGTGCACATCATCATCTTGAGCGAACGTGCCACGCAAAGAAAAATCGGCAGCAAAAGCTGTACTGTTCAGTGTGATCACCATCGCACCAGTGACCACCCCCAGTAGGGTTGACAATGGTTTCATAGGACTATCTCAAGGAATTATTGCGGCTTTGGAATGGCTATGCTGCTGCACTGCAGGGTAGATTGGCCTGTGAAGTGCCTAATGGTCGAAAGCGTTGACTGCAGTAATGGTAGAAATCTGATTAAGAACGGTGATGCTTTAAAATTCAATGGCACATGTCGTTCTCTCTGTCCGCAAGCAGTGCCCTGGATAATTTCTCTGCTTGATAGTGCCAATCTATTGTAGACACAGAAGTATCAACAACTGTTAATACTCAACTTTAAGAAGAACTCAATTAATCTCTGTTAGATATGAACTTCCTCTATTTTTGCTGCATATTACCGGGAAAAAATTGCGAAGGTTCGTGTAGACCACAGCACGTCGGAGCGCAACGTCCAGGTCACGGCGGTGCCGTCGCTGGCGACACCGCCGTTGTCTACTGAGGGCATGTCAGCATTGAGTAAAGCTGCAAAATTTCCCGTGAGGGCTAGCCTTTTGGAGCTCGTCTTTTTAAGGGAAATGGCATCATAAGATAATGCGCTAAAGATTTCTATGAAGCAACTAGTTAAATCGTTTTACGCCTTGTATCGTAACGGCTTGCGAAATCCAAAATACCGCTGGCTGGTGATCTTTGGAACGCTAACCTATTTATTGAGTCCCATCGATGTTTCGCCCGATGTGGTGCCTCTGGTGGGTTGGATTGACGATGGTATTCTGCTTACCTTGCTAGTTGCCGAGGTCTCCCAGCTTTTGTTCGGGGGCTTTGATCGTTCTGCGCCAGCAGCCGACGCGGATGCAGCCGTTCAAGATGATGATGATGACGGCGTGGTCGTGGATGTAAAGGCTCAAGAGGTTCCTTAGGGTAGGTCTTGCCCACAGCCTCTATGCTGCCACTACTTTATCTGCCATTACTCATCTGCTGCTGGTTGGTTATCTGAGCCATTTGTCTCTTCAGTCGGCTCAGGATTATTTTGGGGTTCAGAACGTTGAGATGCGTCTGCGGGTACTTCATCTGATGTGGTCTCTGCCTCGTTTTCAACTGGTTCTACTAGCTGCCAATTGGCAATATCCCAGGTGCTCGCATCCCACGGTGTAAAGGTATACCCGGTAATGCGATAGCTGACGGCGTTAGACAGGGCCCGATGGACGATGGGTAAAACAGCGATATCATCGGCCAGGATTTGATCCATCTGTCGGAATAGTTCGTTGCGTTTATCGGAGTCGCGTTCTTTGCGGGCTGCCTCCCACAGTTTGTCGTACTCTGGATTGCAATAGCGGGCATTGTTGGGTTTTTGCCAGTTGTTGGCCATGGCGGCAATATTGTCGCAGGTCCACCAGCCCATATAGATGGTGGGATCGGGGATGTCATTGCCAATGGCGTATTCTTGTATGTCGGCGTAGAAGTGGTTGATACTGTTGGTCTGGTCTGGGTCGGCGGAGAAGAAATCCTCGGCGCGTACTCGCTCGATCAGTACGTCAATACCGATTTCGCCTAGCTGTTCTTGCACCATGGCCTGGGTGGCCTGGCGAATGGTGCCAATGGAGGTTTGGAAGACCAGCTGCAGGCGTTGGTTGTTGCGATCGCGATACCCATCCCCATCACTGTCCACCCAGCCCGCCTCATCCAAAAGCTTCTTAGCGGTTTCTACATCATGCTCAAATGGAATCGGCTCGTCTGCAGACAGCTCAGGTGCCACCAGGAGTTGGGACGTGGGCTTCCCCAAATCGCCATAAAGTTGTTCAACAATTGCTTGACGGTCAATGCCATAGTCAATGGCCTGCCGTACTTTCAAATCTTTAAAAACTGGATGGGGAAACTCTTTGCTAGCCCGTTCCTTAGCCTCAGTTTCTTTATTTGGATCAGCAAAATTCAGCATAATCCGCTCGACCTGGCTACCAAATGTCAGCACCAGACTGCCGGTTTCACCTGTCTGGACCAAATCTATCAACGCCGCTGACTCTAGCTGAATATTGTGGGCAAAGTCGGCGGTCCCATCCCGTAGCACGTCGCGGGCCGCTACATAGGGAGGCACGTTTCCGACAATTTCAATCCGCTTAAAGTTTTTAACAGGTTGACGATGAAGCTCATTGGGGGCAAAAAGTAAGCGACCATTAGCCTCTGTTAAATAGCGATAGGGGCCAGTGCCCACCGGTTGAAAATTAGCCGGGGCCTCCCGCGCTTGTCGATTATTGAACTCTTTGAATAAATGCTCTGGCAAAATTAACCCGTTCAGGCCGGTAAACGGCGTTTGCCAGCTGGCCGTGGGTTGTTTAAAAGTAATTTTTACCGTGTGCTCATCCACGGCTTCCATGGTCTCAATATCCTGATAATACTGAGCGGTAACCGCAGCAACTGTGGGATTAATAATAAATTCGTAGGTAAAGACGACATCGGCAGCCGTCAAAGGCTCACCATCTGACCAGCGTAGGGTTTCCTGTAGTCGCCAGGTGACTGATAACCCATCCGTGCTGACATCACCATTGTCTACAGATGGCAGTTCATCTGCCAAAATCGGTATCAGCTCTCCATCAGGACCATAGCTGGCTAGGGGCTCATAGATAATACGAGCCGCTTCAAAATCTTGAAACCCCGTGGCCAAATGAGGATTAAGAGTAGCGGGTGACCGACTATAAATCAACGTCAGCACGTCAGGCGCATCCACCACCTCTTCGGCCTCATCACTATTGGGCGACTCGGTGACCGATGAGGGTTGTATCGGTTGCTGGCAGCCAGCAATGACCACTGTCACTGCCATGAGGCTGGCCATCCTTGTTTGTTTGGGACGATGTTGCAGTAAGGATGTGCACCAAGAAAAAAACATGTTTACTCATATGCTGTGCTCTTGTCTGTCTGATAGTAGCCTCTGCGGTCCCCAAGTTGGAGGCGATCGGTGGTCAGAAAGTTAAACTACCAACGTTCTAGATTTTCTCCTGACCAGTGTTCATTTCTTAGAAGACCTAATTGGTAGATGCACCCTGATGTCCTCCCCGGCGGATTCCGCTGGGGATTTTTTTGGCATATTTTTAGCAATCAGAGAAAAATAATCAGTCTGGCAAAACTTGTCAGCAGTAAGCGCCAGAATATTTGCTCTAAAAAGGCCTGCTGGCAGTCTGCCAGCAGGCCTTCCAAAATCTTCGATGGTTTATCAGGCTAAACTTACTCGGCTGCCGGGGTCTCAGCGTCAGCAGGCGGAGCTTCCGTCTCAGTAGCTTCATCAGCTGGAGTTTCAGCAGCGTCCTCTGCAATCACGTCCGGTTCCGGTTCGGGCTCAACTTTCTGCGTAGGCTTAGGACCTCGCATCAGAGCCGGGTTAACTGGGGGTTTCTTATCCCGCTCACCCTTATCTCGGCGACCTTTGCCCTTGCCTTTACCTTTGCCTTTGCCTTTGCCTTTATCTAATGAAGGCTTACGTTCCCTTTCTTCGGGGGGACGATCTTTCTTCAGAATAGGCTTATCTACCATGGTTCTCCGTCAATTCCTGCCTAGTGATCCTAACACTTGCTTAATAATTTACTTTGGCAGCTTTTGAGGAGGAGAGGTGGAGAATCACAGTCGAGATCCACCAACCCTCACTTTAACCCTATGCTATCGAACCAGTAGCTCTGCCTCTTTGGCGACTGTAGAGGAGGCTGCCGATTTCACAGGAGCCGTCAAAGCCTCTTCCAAGGGGGCCAGTCCCAGGCGATCTTCTAAGATATCCATCACTTCTCGGCCAAAATCATTGGGGTTTTGCCGAAATGCCTGTAGGCACACATCACCAAAGAAAGAACCCAACGGCTCTGGATTCCAGAGCAGTTTGTTCGCAATCCAGGGTAGGTGTATGGCTAGGGGGTTATAGTCCTTTTTAAGGATATTATTTTCGATGGCGTAGGTTTCTAAATGGGTATGGGGCTGTAACCCAATAAAGAAGATGGCAGGCTCTACCTTATCGCGACCAAAAATCGATTCTAGAGCGCGATGATAGGCCAGGGTTTGGCGAACAGTTTCGTCGCGTTCATCAATGACGTTAAAGGAATAATTAACCGATACTAGATCGTTAAATCCGGCCGCTTTCAGGTCGCGACAGTTTTGCAAGACAGTGCGTAGGTTATATCCCATGCGCATCTTCCGCACTAACTCTTGGGAACCGCTGGTGATACCGATTTCAAAATAGTTCATGCCGGTCTTCACCATCAGCTCGCAAAGCTCGGGGGTAAGATTGTCGGCCCGGATGTAAGCAGCCCAGTGAATATCCTTCATACCGGAGTCGAGGATTTTTTGCAGCAGCTCAACCGCATCATCAATAAAGCGACGGGCTGGAATAAATTGAGCATCGGTAAACCAGAAGTTACGAATGCCTCGGTCGTAGAGCTGTCGCATCTCCTTAACGACTTCATCAGCTGGGTTGATGCGTACCTGCTTGCCTTCGACAACGGTGTAGACGCAGTAGCAACAGTTGTGAGGGCAGCCACGCTTAGTCTGGACGCCAAGATAAAAGTCACTTTCCTGCAAATAGAACTCGAAGGCAGGCCAAATTTTTTCTATGTAGCCATAGTCGCAGGCGCTTTTTTCAACTGGGGCAGGCCATTCGTGGATCAGTCGCTCTCGAGGTTCGGTTTCACCAACTATGTAACAACGTTCGTTGGCAAGCGACTCCTGGCGAACAATTTTTTCCAATAGGACTTCGCCTTCCCCAACAGAGACGACTGTTCCCTTGGGTAGCATAGAGGCCACCTGCTCATAGAAAACGCTAACTGCGCCACCGCCAACGACGAGCTTTACATCAGAGCAATGGCGCTTGGCTCGCTTGAAGCCTCGCTTGATCAAACCGGTGTTCTGCCACAGCTCATTTAGATAGGTAGACACCATACGCAGCCCACCCATAGCGCCGCGCAGTTTAACTAAAGGGTTACGAGCATAGTTAAATTCGAAGGCATTTTGCAGTGGATTGCCGCCTCGACCGCCAACGGGTGCATAAATCTGGATGTCGCGCCAGGAAAAGATCAGCAGGTTTGGTTGAAATTCGTCAATACAGCGATCTAGGGCTGAGCCGAAGTCCAATGGAGGGATGGTGCCTAAATCAAAGATGCGCTGCTCGATGTCAGGAAAAACTTTGTGAAGGTGATCCGCCAGGTACACCACCCCAATAGGAAAGATGGGGTTACAGGGAAGCCGAACGTATAGAACTCGGTTAGCCATTGCTGCACTAGTTGCTATGTATTGTGTAGTGTAAAAAAATGAAATTAATTTTCAGTTTTTTCACATATCGTTACGATAACATTGCTGATCTGAGATTTCATCGTCAGTGTGTACCAATGAGCTTAAGGAGATCCCAGAGAACCGGCCTACCATGCATTTTCTGGGGAGAATGATTGAAAAGTTAAATGGCAATGGATTTAACTTCTAAATCCGTCAGTCATTTTCTTGACCTCTATTGATGTCATCTTATCCAAACATTATTGATAGTTCTTAATCCTTTAAACGTAACTAAGTAAATTTCACTACATAGATTAAACAGCTAAAAAATCTTTAGTTACTTCAAAGAGTCGTTCTAATTCTTTGAACTGTTTTTTGGTTATTTGAAGCACTTTAAGTTGAGAAGAATTTTATTTTTTATTTCTTTGAAGGAATAGGCGTGATCCGTTTGTGTGGCAACGCTATCTGAGTGTGTTAAGAATTCTGAAAACCTCATTGGTAGTCGCTTTTACAGTTGTTGGGGATCGGCAAATGTTAATGTTATAGGTATTGTTGGTATACCAATGCGCTCTTTTCTCCTCCCATGGCACAAATACTTGATCCCATACCGTTTGATGATAAAAGTACAGCCCTCTGTTGCTATGTGAATAGCTCTAGTAAAATTCAGGTAGTTAGAGTTACAAATATTTCAAATTGGTACTTTGAGCGCGTTGTTTTTCCAGGGCAACGGCTAATGTTTGAAGCAAATATTGAAGGGCAATTAGAAATCCATTCTGGCTCGATGGCAAGTTCTATTTTGGAGGATACGATTCTTTGCTCTCGTTTAAGAATTGACCATATAGAGGAGTCAGTGGGTGAAATTAACTCTGATCTGGAGTTTAGTGGCGAGTCATCATCCCTTAGCGAAATGCAGCCGGTGCATGGTTAGTTGCTAATTTTATGAGCGGCATATTTGCTATGTGACAGATTTGAATGAAGTAGAGGCAGCCCTCTGCCAAAAAAATGGGTTGATGGCTGTCTGAGACGATATGGTCAGACTCTGAGCGTGCTAGCGCGATGCTACTGCTATGTGGTAATCCTTACTCAGTTCCTCATATTCTTTTATGGATTTAGAAGAGTTGGGAAAAGTCGAGTTAGCGTTGTCCTAGGCTATGGATCTGCCATCGTTTATTTGGTTGTGGCGTATTGCAGCTTGGTCTATGGGCCTGTCGCTAGCGGTTTATTTGGGGTTACTGCTTACAGGTAGCAGTGTTTGGTATGTGCGCTCTCATCAAAAGTCACAGCCAGGCTGGCTACGGTTTATTCATTTGCTGCTGGGCGGAGCACTTGTTGCTCTAGTTCTGCTGTTATTAAGTATTGGAATTATTGGCACCTTGGGTGAGCATGGCAACCTGGGGCATTCTTGGCATCTAGGGGCTGGTTTATTGGTGGTTAGCTTAGTGCTGGCGTCGATGGGTGCGGCTACCCAGATTGCGAGTAGGCCCTGGGCTCGGTCACTGCACGTGGTGCTAAATGCTTTGCTTTTTGTGGCATTTGCGGCGGTTAGCTACAGCGGGTGGACTGTAGTGCAGCAATATTTGCCGTAATGTGCTGGCTGAGGGCAGTGTTGTACCGTGACTGCCGGACTCTATAAAGTAATGTTAAGAAAGTAATGTTAAGCTCAAAATCCCTGGCTTTTTAATGTGTATTCATGTCTTCGACGGCTCAGTCTCTAGATCGATTTCGGATTTCGCCACTGATTAAAGTAACGCTGCTGAGTTTCTATGTTGCTCTGTTGTTGCCGCTGCCGTTTTTAGCTCAGGCTACTGATGCACCGGTGGGACCTGGGGCTCTGGTCGTGTTAGCGGTATTGGGGGCAGTGTTTTTAGGAGCAGGGCTGAGTGAACAAGTGCAGACCTCTGATGAAGGTATTGCTATGATTTCACCGCTGCCATGGCGTGGGTGGTTCCTAAAGTGGTCGGCAATTAAGGCGCTTAAACCACGCTCGACTGGTCAGAATGGTACGGTTTATTACTTTATTACTGAGGCGGCAGACCGGGCTTATCTGTTGCCTATGCGAGTAGTCGGGTTTGCTCGGCTAGTGGGTACGGTTGAAGCAAAAACAGGGATTGATACTCAGGATGTGAAGCCGTTGGCGCAGCCGTGGATGTATTTGTTTTTGTTGGTGCTGACGGCCTTGCTACTGCTGATGGATGCTTGGACAGTATGGACCGCAACCCACGGTGGGGTAGGCTGATGAGCGGATGGGTGCTGTTTCCCGTTTTGCAGGCTAGTTGGGTGATGTGTGTTGAAATCTGGTGATGCAGTTTTAGAGTTTACCGATGTGTCTTTGCGGGCCAGCGTAGGTATGGGTCTGCTGTTGGACCGGATTACATTTGCGATCGCACCCCAAACCCGCTTAGCCATTGTGGGTCCGTCCGGTGCCGGTAAAACCTCCCTGCTACGACTGATGAACCGGCTGAGCGATCCTGACAGTGGTCAAATCTGGTATCGGCAGCAGCCCCTGAGCCAATATTCAGTGATTGAACTACGACGCCAAATCGGTTTGGTCATGCAAGATAGTAAGCTGCTTGGGCAGTCCGTTGAAGAGACCCTATGCTATCCCGCCCGACTGCGAGGAGTGGGAGCTGCTGCTGCTAGACGTACCCTGCAGCCATGGTTCGAACGCTTAAAAATCCCCCAAGATTGGTTTGGCCGACAGACGGTAGAGCTTTCCATGGGACAGCGGCAGCGAGTTGCGATCGCACGTACCCTGGCCACCGAGCCTGACATTGTGCTACTCGATGAACCTACAGCCGCTCAAGACATGGGCTATGCTCAGCATCTGCTCACCTATCTGATGGATGCAGACAAACTCAATGCCGTGGTGATGGTTAACCATCAGTTAGAGCTAGTGGCCGATTGGGCTACCCATGTGCTGCATTTGCAACAGGGCAAGCTGGTTAGCTACCAGGCCGCCAGTCAGGTAGATTGGCCGCTTCTCAAGCAAAGAATCATAGACGCTCAGCAAGAGAACGACTGGCAGGATGACTGGGATGAAAACCCCTAGCCCACTGCGTTGATCGCTTTAACTGAGCCCATCTCAACGGTACGGTGATTATTATAAGTATGCAGTCGCTCAATATTGAGCCGATAGCCCACATTCCGAACGGTTTGAATCACACTGGGTTGACGTGGATCAACTTCAATTTTCTTGCGTAGTGATAGCACGTGGGTGTCAACCGTGCGCGGGTTGTCAATCGCATCCGGCCAGGCCCGCCGGAGCAAATCCGCACGACTCAAGGGCGCACCTTCAGCTTGGGTGAGGACATAGAGCAAACTAAATTCCTGGGGGGTGAGGTCAATAAACTGCTCTTTAAAGCGAACACGCCGCTGAACTAGGTCAATATTTAGATCCCCATAGCTCAGAGATGCTGGCGCTGTGAGCTTACGATTCCGTCGGGTTAAGGCTTCAACACGGGCTAAAAACTCCTGCATGCCAAAGGGCTTTTTTAAATAATCATCGGCCCCAGCCTGTAGCCCAGCTACCACATCCGGCTCTCCTGATTTGGCTGACAGGATCATCACCAGCGGTCGTCCCCGTTTTTGTAGCCATTGACATAGCTCTAAACCGCTACCGTCTGCCAGCTCGGTTTCCATAATCACCAGGCTCGGCTGAGCTGTCTGGAAGGTCTCTTTTGCCCGCATGATGTCAGCAGACTGATTGACCCGATAACCTGCCTGCTGGAGATGCCAACTCAGCAGCGATCGCAGGTGGGGATTACCCTCAATAATTTGAATACACGTAGAGGCCACAGCTAACCAAGAAGCCCAGGCTTCATAACACTCTCGTAGAAGAGTATCAAAGACCTTAGGAATATTTTGTAGTTGCGGCTACGGGGCTGAGACTGCGTCCGTATTTATATCCACTCCTTGGGTAGATACTCTATAAATAAGGACACATCGCTACTGGCGTATATCTACTTAGCAACTCTATATAATTTGCAAAGAGAAAGGTAAATACCCCTAACAAGCTGATAAAATCTTAGAAAGACTACCGAAAAAACAAAAAAAGTTTACATAAGTCTGAGTGCATGAATAATTAGTGCGAAAATAAAATATAGCTGTATCTACCCTTCAATTCTTGTTGTACAACTGAATTTTTCGTCACTACGTTAAATTTTGCCCCCATGGAGAACTGTCAGTTATTTAGCAGACAGTTAGCTAGTTAGCCCCCATTATCTAAACAGTCCATAGCGATAGCAAACAGATCCTGGATGCGTGGTTTAGAGGAGACCCACACCTTATGCTTCAAGACGCAAAAACAATCCGCTACTACCAGAGAATTACAGATGCTCTGGTTGATCAGTGGAATCGTGGCTATCGTACTGATGATTTACGACGCTACGTCGCTGGCTACTTAGCAGCGCTTCGTCACTCAGATGCCGTAGAACCTTATCTGGTTCATCGACTAGAGGAAGAAGTTACTCGGTTTATGTTTGACCCCTCAAATTTTGCAGAGGCGCAGCCCAAGCCCGAACTTGATTACCGTTAAGAGTACTCATGTTAAAGGGGAGCCTCCGCAGCGGAAACTCCCCTTGATTGTGTCTAGTTGGTTCTCTTGCTTAGGAGGCCAATGCCACTTCAACCATTTCCTGAAGCTTACCGCTTTGGTATAGCTCAATCATGATGTCAGAGCCACCAATAAACTCACCATCAATATAGACCTGAGGAATGGTGGGCCAGTTGGAATATTCCTTAATGCCTTGACGAACATCATAATCTGCTAGGACGTCAATAGCTTCATAAGTGGCTCCCAAGGAATTCAGAATCTGAGCCACATTGTTAGAAAACCCACACTGGGGCATCAGTTTAGTACCCTTCATGAAAACAAGAATTTTATTAGAAGTGACTAAACTATCGATCTTTTCTTTAACTTCTGGAGACATCGCTACAGCACTCTATTTAGTAAGCTAACTATTTTTGGGAGTCGATTTTTACCCAGTAAACAGGGCTAGAAGCAACCCCGTCAGACCTGTTTAGCTCCAATCCTTTTAAGGACTAGCAATGAAGCCTATTATAATTCGATCTGATCGGATTAGATCCCATGACACCTTGATTAAACAGCGTTATCCCTGCTGTGCCCACTCGTCAGGGGTAAAGGTTTTAAGGGTAAGGGCATGCAGGTCTCCGGATGCCATGGCCGTATTGACACTTCCGTAAACTAGCTGATGCTGCTTAACCAGGTTTAACCCTTCAAACGAAGTGGATACAATAGTTGCCTGGTAGTGATCCTGAGTACCTGTCAAGTCCTGTATAGCCACGTCGGCATCAGGCATTTTAGCTTTGATCAGTTGTTCTATTTGGTCAGGGGAAATCATAGGAAAGTCTGTAGAAAACGTTCTAAACCTTGGCTTGGATTGTTGAACACTGCTCCATGAAGCTTGAGTGCCAGCCGTGGACGGTAGTCAGAAAAACTACACTACTATCAATATTGGCGCAGGTTTGCTTCACTGTGAACCGTCAATTCAGTTTGATTGTTCATTAGAGGTGGCAGTCTCTTCGTTCACCACATAAGGCTGCGCTACAAAACCGATTTCGAGTAGTTGATCATAGGCTTGTCTACCCAAATCGCGAGTTGGGTTTTGGCTGCCAATCACTTCTACTAGCAGAGGAATGGCTAGGTTATGTTGCTGCTGTGCTTTATGAGCCAGAGCCTGTTGTAGCGTTGCTTGATCTCTGAGTTCCGCCGCTTCCAGTGCTTTTTGCCGCATTTCGCTGCTAACACGTCTATCAATACCAGTAAAGGTGTTAAACAGACTTTGATAATGGCTAGATGAGGTGTTTAAGGTGTCCCGTGCAGTTTGTAAACGTGCAACAGCGGTCCCATAATCAGCCGCCGCATAGGCATTCTCGGCCTCTGCTATCAAAATTTCAGCCGCTTTGATCCCAGTGGGACTATCGTCCTGGTTAAGAGGACGAGCCACATCGGCGACGGCTGTGCTGGGATCTTCCGACCCTGTGCGCCGGTACGGACGGCTAACAAAGCCCAGTTCAAATAGCTGTTGGTAAGCATCTAGTCCTAGATCGCGAGTAGGCCCCTGACTTTGGACAATTTCGACCAGTAGAGGTACGGCTAATTCTGCCTGACCTTGAGCACGATAGATGAGGGCCTGCCGTAGTGTAGCCTGGTCGCGCATTTGAGCAGCATCACGAGCGCTGGTACGTAAGTTGCTGCTGATTTCGGCATCAATCCCTGTGAAAGCTGCGGCAATATTTTGATAGCTAGTGGACGTTTCATTCAAATTTTCTCGCGCCGTCTGGAGCTTACGGATGGCCAAATCATATTCCTGATTATCGATGGCGGTTTCTGCTTCTGCTAGTAGACTCTCACCTGCAGCGATTCCCAAATCATCACTGATGCCTGCTTGGGCCAAGAGTGTCGGAGTGGCTGTGGCCTCTGTCTTTACTTCTACAGTCTCTAATGCAGTAGCTGCGGGAGCCATCAGAGCTAAGCTAGCGGCGGCTCCTAATAAGGAGAACGCACCAGGTTGAAAAATGTGTGATATGGAAACCATGGAGCTAACTAAATTGATGACAAAGCAGAATAACAAAGTGTAACGGTCTGCTCCACATGGGAGCTCAAAATTCAGGACCCTAATATATCGTTACAGAGGTTATCAATACATAAATCATACATTTCCAGGCCTTGTGCCTATTGTCAAAGTGGATGTCGTCCGTGAAATACCTGAAATGACTACAGGAGAAAGCCTACAGGGAGTTAGCCCAGAACAAGCTGGGGTAATTTTGCAGCGGGGAGGGGAGGAATTATTACTTTATAAAGTTCATGACTGGCTGACGCTTCGGTTTGAATCGTTGACAGAGCAAGCCGCTCAGCTAGAGCAGCTAACGCAACAGTGGCGGCCTTTAGCGGTGAAATCAGTGGCTCGGGGGCAGTTAGTAGCCTTAAAAGTTCGTCAGCAACAGCTAGAGAGTTGTTTGCAAACGGCACGACAAATGGATAGTGTTCGCTTTGCCAGTCATGTGTATGAGCTAGCTGCTAGCCCTAAGACCCATCTTTATCTGCTCGAACAGCTCACGGTGCAATTTACAGCTGGGTTCCCCCTGAGAACGATTGATCAGCTATCGACGGAGCTGGGTCTGATGCGGGAAAAAGGATTAGATGGGGCTGAACGTACATACGTTTTTCGGGTAGGTAAAACAGCCGTAGAAAATCCGATTAAGTTAGCTAATCGGTTAATGCGACATCCTCAGGTATTGGTGGCTGAACCCAATGTGGTCGTATCTACAGCTCCACTCTATCGACCCAAGGACTCGCTCTATAGCCAGCAGTGGCATCTGCATCATCAAGGAGGTCAGGGGTTGGCAAGCAACTCCCATATCTCTGCAGAAAAGGCCTGGGATATTACGCGGGGTAGCCGTTCGGTAGTGATTGCTATTACCGATGATGCGTTTGATTTGAACCATCCAGATCTCCAGGGAATGGGTAAGCTAGTGGGCCCGGCCGATCTCAAACAGCGCGATAGTTTACCGATGCCCAGTCAGGACTATGAAAATCACGGCACGGCGGTAGCTGGACTAGCTGTCGCTGAAGAAACCGGTAATGGTGTGGTCGGTGTGGCCCCAGGCTGCAGTTTTATGCCGATTCAAACCACTGGCTATTTAGATGATGAATCCATTGAGCAGCTGTTTGACTGGGCGGTTGATCAGGGCGCGGCGGTGATTTCCTGTAGCTGGTCGCCGGCAGCTGCGTACTTTCCCCTCTCCCTGCGTCAGCGTAATGCTATTAATCGGGCGGCGACCAAGGGACGTAATGGCAAGGGCTGCGTAGTGCTGTTTTCGGCGGGAAATGCGAACCGACCGCTCAATGGCAAAGTCCGTGAGCTGGGCTGGCCTAAAAATGCGCTACGAGGGGTGATCCAGTGGTTAGGTGGGTTTGCCATGCACCCTGATGTGATTACAGTTTCAGCCAGCACGAGCCTAAATCGTAAGGCGGCTTATAGCAACTGGGGTAAGCATGTGTCTGTGGCGGCTCCCAGCAATAATGGGCCGCCGGTTATGGCGCTACCCGATGTAGGGCAGGTAGAAACAGGGCCTGTGGTGAAGGGCTCCTTTGATGGCTTAGGCATGACGACGGCTGATCGTCTGGGTGGCATTGGCTATAGCAGGAGTGATTACACCAGCCGCTTTGGGGGTACATCCAGTGCCTGCCCAGTGGTTGCTGGGGTGGTGGGGCTGATGCTGTCAGCTAATCCAGATTTAGATGCCGGGGAGGTCAAGCAAATTTTGCAGGATACCGCCGACAAAATTGAAGACCATACCCCTGATCCCCAACTGGGATTAGCCTATGGCAGCTATGACAACCGTGGTCACTCCCGCTGGTTTGGGTACGGTAAGGTGAATGCCTATAAAGCTGTCAAAGCTGCTCGCGATCGCCACTTGGCAACTCGACGGCTTAGTCAAACAATTGAACAAACCAGCGCCGTCACGCTCACACTACCGGCTGATCGAGTTGCTATGCAACAGGCTGGAATTACGATTAATCAGCACGGGCAGCTGCAAGATATTCAAGTCTATTTAGAGATTCGCCATGGTTTTTTGGGGGATCTTTCCATTGCAGTTATAGACCCCCGAGGCAAATCAGTGCTGCTGCAGGGGCGTACCCTGGGGCGACAGACACAGCTGCGTAAAACCTATACCTTTGAAAACACCCCGACCCTGAGTCTGCTGATGCATCGTCAGATACATGGGCGATGGCAGCTAAAAATTGTAGATCACAGTGAAACTCACCAGGGGCAATTGTTACAATGGTCACTTAAATTAGGTACTTAGCAGAGGTTTGTAAGCCATTTGTCGTATGGATACAAACCTTATCTTGTAAGCTTCTGGGCTTGCGGTATATATAGAGAGCGAGGTCAGTAGCACAGCTTACGCATTTTTTTTCTAGGAATGCTAGATTTAGGGTATGACGCTTTTATTAGCGCAATACCTACTGTCAACATCTAGCTGTGTTGTTGGCTTACTAGGGATATCTACGTGTTCTTAGTTAGCAGTATCTACCCAGTTCTTGGGGATATCACTGGCTACTTTTAGCTATATAGGACATCAGGGTTTTATCGGTTTAAGCTACTGACATTAGTCAAGCATGTCAGTGGAACGTGTGAGTGAGTGTTTGTATTGAAATGGCTCGATATGTAACGTGTTTCCTGTTGAGTATTAGTAGTTACGTATCTGTCAGCTAAAAGGGACAAAGAGCGCGATCGCAAGGTCTGAGATACCTATATCTAATGACTTACCAGCTACTGACGGTCCAAAGATCGTCTGTAGCGTAGTGCTCAAAATTGGCCTGACTGGATAAGCCAGCATCTGTACGAGTACCCATGGTCTCGATGGCTGACTGGACACCCTTCAAAATCGGGATGACTGGATTCGAACCAGCGGCCCCTTCGTCCCGAACGAAGTGCGCTACCAAACTGCGCTACATCCCGTCTCAGCTAACCCTAAGCAACCACCCGTACAATCAAACAATGTTTGAAACGTTTGCGTTGCTAATTGCTGATACCAAACTAGGTTATCACACTAGTTTTGAGTGTGGCTTCCGAGTCAATAACGACAGGTACTAAATTGAAGAGATACGTAGTAAATTCAAGGTATGCCACGTTATAGCCAGATACTTCACTGATACTTAAAGATTATCGGTTTTGTTCGTTGGTTTCTTTATGTCGCTAACGTTTCAATCCGACTTTATATGTGCATCCTTAATGTAAGGGTGCGGTTCATTCTCACTTTTTCTGATACATGTTAGTTCTGCCGTTATGATGAGCTGCGATTTGCCACAGACAGGTAAGGAATCATTCAGTCAGCCAATGTAGCGAAAGATAACCGCTTAGGAGACAATCCGTGTTTGCTCTTAATCTTGACTGTTCATCTGCTGCCGATCAATTAGAGGCAGATGTGTTGAACATTACTAATGTCCCTACGGGGTTTGATTTTCAAGTTTTGACCCCCTTAGAAATGGTGACCAACCAGTTTAGTGGGGTGAGCTTTGCTTGTGCGATCGCACTTATTCCATCTAATCCACGATTTGTTGCCAAACCAGGGCAGCGCGTGATCATGCCGACCGGTAATGATAACCGGCTATCCATTGCCCTGGATGAAACTGTGTATTCATTTTGTCTATGGGGCCGCTGTACTCAGCCGATGGTGCTGAAGGTGCTAGAACGCAGTGGCAAGGTGTTACAGATACATAGCGATCGCACATTTCGGTGGTCCGACAGTTCAAAGACGGCCCTGCTACCGCTGCAGATCCTCAAGCTAGAGAACATGAGCAACATTGCCATGGTAGAACTGTCAGCCGATGCTCCCTTTACTGTTGAAGGGCTATCTGTGTAGTTAGTCGTATCACCGTCATCGTGTTTACATAAGCTTTATCGCTGTTTAGGCAACTCTTGAGACCCCTAGGCAGTCGAGTTCAGTAAGGCTAAGTTCAAAAAAATGTGCTAAAGAGTTCTACCCTCTAGCATTTGCTAAGGTCACTGTTTAAACTGCTGAGGAGATCAGGATCTCACTTAGCAGCTGTGAATTTCTTAGATGTGGCATTACTGAAATCATTATGGCAACTGCATTATCTCCATCGGTATTTATAGGTAAATCGATCAAATTTGGTACAGATGGTTGGCGTGGCATGATTGCCGCCGACTTTACATTTGAGCGGGTAGATTTAGTAGCCGCCCTGGCGGCTAAAGTACTTGAAGAATGTTATGGCAGCAATGGCAGTCGTACCGTGATTGTGGGCTACGACCGTCGGTTTATGTCTCCTGAATTTGCCGGACATGCCGCTGAGTCCATCGCCCAGGCTGGTTACGACGTACTCCTGTCCGAGTGCTTTGCCCCCACTCCCGCCTTTAGCTGGGCCGCTCATGAAAAAGGAGCCCTGGGCGCGATTGTCATCACCGCCAGCCATAACCCCGCCGCATATTCTGGCCTTAAGGTTAAAGGCGCGTTTGGCGGCTCAGTCCCACCAGACGTTACTAAAAAAGTTGAAGCCTTGCTCCCCGAAGGGAAGCCCGTAGCAGAAAAACCAGGCACCATTACCGCCTTTGATCCCTGGCCTAGCTACTGCCAGGCCCTGCAGAGCATGGTCGACATAGATGCCATTCGGGCCGCTATTGCTGACGGTAGTCTGAGCGTCTTTGCAGATGTCATGCATGGATCTGCAGCTGGTGGATTTGAAAAAATCCTGGGGATGCCGATTCATGAAATCAATGGCGATGCTGATCCCCTATTTGAAGGTGGAGCACCAGAGCCACTACCTCGATATATTCCTAAGCTCTACAAGGCAGTTAAAGATCGCTACCAGTCTGGGGCTGAGGGGCTTACAGTTGGCATCATTTTTGATGGCGATAGTGATCGGGTTGCCGGTATGGATGGCCAGGGCGAATTTCTCAGTTCCCAGGTGCTGATTCCAATTTTGATTGAGCATCTAAAAGCACGCCGTGGTTTCGATGGTGAAGTAATCAAAACCATCAGTGGTTCTAACCTGATGCAAAAGGTGGCTGAACTGCATGGGCTGTCAGTTCACGAAACCCCAATTGGCTACAAGTACATTGCCGATCGCATGCTCGAAACAAAGGTTTTGATCGGTGGTGAAGAATCTGGTGGGATTGGCTATGGCCATCACATTCCCGAGCGGGATGCATTGCTATCAGCACTGTATCTATTAGAAGCCGTTGTTAAAAGTGGTAAGGACTTTGGTCAACTCAACCAGACACTACGGCAGCAAACTGGGTTTGAAGGAGCCTACGATCGGATTGATTTACCCCTGGCCAACATGGATGTCCGTGCCAAACTGCTAGACAGTTTGCAGAATGCGACACCAACTGAAGTTGCCGGTAAGGTAGTCAGTAGTGTGCTATCTATTGACGGTTACAAGTTTACTTTGGCCGATGGTAGCTGGTTACTCATCCGATTTAGTGGAACTGAACCGGTGTTACGTCTTTACTCTGAAGCGGCCACCATCGAAGAAGTCCACAAGCATTTGAGCTGGGCCAAAGAATGGGCCAGTTCCGTAGGCTAGTGTTCGTTGGGTACCTGACCATGGTGCCCTCGTAGAAGATTGGTGCTTTGATTTGGGATTAAGACCACGCTCCTTTGGGGTGTGGTTTTTTGACTACTTCAGGCCTCGTCGTTATGCCTCTGCCCTCATTCTTCCATCCTTCGCTATATGCTGGGATTGGTCTTTGCTCCTTGCTGTCTAATGGTTGCCGAGGTTACGTTTAGCCCCATTGCCTATATTCAATCCTGCTATCCTGAGCGATTTGGCATTCCTCGACAGGCAGGGCTAGTGGCATCGGCCTATGCAGATATCGTTTTTGAGGCGACCGAAGAAAATAAGCTGGCGCTACGCGGGATCGAGGAATTCTCCCATGTGTGGGTGATATTTGTATTCCATGGTCAATCCTATGGCGACTTTAAACCGTTGGTGAGACCCCCCCGGTTGGGTGGCAATAAGAGTGTTGGCGTATATGCTACCCGCAGCCCCAATCGGCCTAATGCAATTGGCATGAGTGCGGTAAAGCTATTCGGTGTTATTGAAAAAAAGAGAACATTACGGCTACAGGTGCAAGGGGGAGATTTTTTAGATGGTACTCCGGTGATTGATATTAAACCCTATGTACCCTATGCCGATGCCATTGAATCAGCCCAGGCTGCCTGGGCGGTTGAGCAGTCGAGTTTGTTGTCGGTTAGTTGGAGTGATGAAGCTGAGGCGGTTTTAATTGACTGTGTTGAGCCGGGGGCAAAGAAATTACGTTGTTTAATTGAAGAGACCCTGGCCCAGGACCCAAGACCTGGCTATGAGCGCGGTAAAGACGGTCGTGAAGGCCAACGATGGCATATGCAAGTAAGCAATTACAGTGTGTTTTGGACGGTGGAGAAGGGGGTCGCCAAGGTCATTAAGTTGGCATGGGTTGAGAGATAAGGGGATTGCACAAAAATACAGTCCCTGGTTGAGGCTGTAGATGGGTGGATGAGTGATGGAGTAACGGGGGAATTATTTAAGCGCGTGAGCCTAACTTTGATCGCTCACAAGTTCTTATAGCTACCGTGTATACATAAGTCGGAGAATAGCTCTAGAGTTCGAGCCCTCATCCCCCAACCCCTCTTCTCCCGCGGGGAGAAGGGGCGTCAGATCAAAGTCCCTCTCCCGCGGGAGAGGGGTTTGGGGAGAGGGCCAACTCAAGGTATGAAGCACCTTTCAAAGCACTAGCTTCCGGATGTGTATACACGGTAGGCTCTTATAGGGAGAGCGCTTTGCGCCTGCCCCGAGGCTCTTTTTGATGGCAAATAATCTTTTTCTCTTTAACTCAGGAGAGTCTGCCACAGCAGGAAAACCCCCATGCCTACAAGAATTGTTAGCAACAGGTTCTTTTTCCAAAGTCCAATGCCTAAAGCGGCTAGAGCACCGATAAGGCGAGGATTGTCGCTACTAAGCCAAAGATTGTTCTCTTCAACTAAAACCGTGGGAACAACAATGGCGGTGAGTACAGCTGGCGGTACATAGTTTAAGGCCTGTAATAGGCGAGGCGGAAGGGTAATGCGACCGCTCATGGCCAGGAGCGGATAGCGAACGAGAAAGGTAACCAGGGTCATACCGCCCAGCAGGATGATTTCGTTATGAGTCATGGGTTTTCTTTAAATAGTTTTCGAGTAAGACGCCAGTGAGGATGGCTGCGATCGCAGCTACCATTAGCCCCAACTGATGGGGCAAGCCTCGAGCTAGCAGAGCTGTAATGCCTGCTGTGACCACCGTAGCCACCATGGGTCGATTGGTCAGATAGGGAATGGTCATGCCGATAAAAGTGGCGACCATGGCAAAGTCCAATCCCCAGGCGCTGGCATTGGGAATAGTTTGACCCAGGGTCAAACCGAGCAGTGTACAGAGCTGCCAGTTGACATACATCGCCAGAGCTGAGCCGAGCTGAAACCAATGTTTGTGGGGGGATGGATCGGGCTGACGGTAGCGCTGGATAGCCACCATAAAATTTTCATCAGTCAGCCAAAATCCTAGGGGCAACTTCCAAGCCTGGCTGAGGTGTTTGACATAGGGCACCAGGCTGACCGCATAGAGCAGGTGCCGCAGGTTTACCACCCAGGTGGTGAGGATGATAATGCCCAAGGGAGTGCCTGCGCCTAGCAAGCCCAGGGCAATAAATTGAGATGAGCCAGCAAAAACGATGGCTGACATGCCCATAGCCCCACTAAAGGAGAGACCGCTGGACTGGGCCAGGGTGCCAAAAATAATCCCAAAGGGAGTTGCGCCGACGATGAGCGGGATGGTTTGGCGGGCTCCAGCCCAAAACTCACGATGAGCTGGCTGCCCATGTTTAGACGCCGTAGTCATGGAGATACCTGGATGCAAGTACCCGTCTAGGGTAAGCAGTCTCAATAGGGCCTGTCTTGAACGTTTTTGCACCCTGTGGCACCAACCTACGGATACGGATGTCAAAACATACTGATGCCGCTGCTGCGTAAATTTAGCTATAGTTCATATGCACTGTTGGTTGATCACATATGCCTAATTCAGTCACGGTTGAAGCCAAAGTTGTTGGGCGTCGTCGCCCAGTCATTACTGGTTGGTCGGTACCGCTACCACCGGGCACCAGCCGTGCACCGTTTACCCTGCGAGACTTAATTACCTGCGTGGTCCGAGCAGAGGTGGAGGCATTTCAGGCTCGGCAGGCCGAACAGCGTTTACAGCAGGTGTTGAGTAAGGCTGCGATCGCGACGGGGCTGGCCCAGGGCAAAGTTACTTTAGGGGACCGTGATTTTGAGCAGACCGTTAATCCAGAGACTGCCGTGGATAATGCCATTATGGGATTTATCGATGGTCTGTACTACGTCTTTTTGGACGATATCCAACAGGAGGATTTAGATGCCACAGTGCATTTAACCGCACAGAGTCGTCTCACGTTTGTGCGTCTGGTGGCGCTGGTGGGTGGTTAGGGACACAGCTCAGAACCGCTTCAGTATTGTGAATAGCTAACTACGACTATGCTTAAACGCGAAATTGCCCAGGAGAGATTAAAAGCGTTTCGAGTGGATGACTGGGCCGAGCGCAGAAGCGCCACTCTTGCCGCTTTACCGGATGCCCTAAATCAGATTGGGCAAAGCTTATTAGGGCTTAACGGTAAACAACGTCGGGACTCCTGGCAAGATATGGCAGCGGTTAGCAAATTGTCGACTCAAGATCGCAGACAGCTGTTTTTAGCTATTTTTCCCCAGATTGGAGCCTATGTGGATGCAGCCTATGAGCTGATGCTCCAGCTGCCCTATCAAAACGGCTACGCCAGACGGGCGTTTCGATCTAGCCAGCCTGCACATTACACTGATAAGCGCAGCCAGTGGCTATATTCTCTCCTGGGGATCACCCAAGAGTATGAACAACCGCTGGACTGGTATGCGGCCTGGTCTCCCTATATTGGCTATGGAGCTGATTGTCTCGGCTTGGTCTTTGCGGCTGCCATTAATCAAGATGATGAGACTGGCAAACAGGTTTTTGATATTCTGTGCGACTCGGCCCGAGGGGACCATGACATTGGAGCCATGGGTCGCCATGTGACGCGGGCCTTGCTGGTGGCAGAACAGCCTGAAGGCTGGCAGCTCATGGAGAATATGCTGGTGGCGGCCCAGCGTCAGGAAGGGCTGCGTCAGGTGATATTAGAAACCATTGATGAAGCTCACCCCCAGGCGTTTCAGCGGATGCTGCGGGTGATTCTAGAACAAAATTTGGTGCGGTTTAGTGCCACAATTCGGGCAGCGGATGTGTGGTTTGGTCTGGGATGGGATGTGGACCAACGACGCTGGGTTCAGGAGAGTTTGGAGCAGGTATTAACGCTTTTAGAGCAGTCTGAAACGGTGGCACTAGAGGAGACTGAGCCGAATCGACTGTATCTATCACTTTGGTCCCTGGCCTTTAAAGATGTTGGGCAGGCGATCAAGGCGGCTCAGGCTGTGTTCCAGACAGGTCAATTGGAGCAGCGGTTTGTGGCTGCCTATCTGTTGCGACAACTGGATATTTCTGAAAGTCGAACAGCGCTGCTCCCTAGTCTGGCCGATGATGACCTACGGGTGGCGGGGCAGGCCTTTTTTGCTCTCTCCCATTATTCGGCTCGGTCTGACCAAGGAGATGCATTTGAGGCGTTAGAAGCTTTTCTGCAACGATTCTTGGCTAAAGAGACGGTGCTTAAATCACTGGTCTGGCCTTGGATGCAAGCGACGATTGATCGAGCCAGTATTGCGGATGAGCTGGTGAGACGGCAACAGGATCGTCCCATTGACTGTTTGCTGCCCTATGTTGCAATGATGGGACATTGGGGGAAGCGACAGCTGGCTGAACAACTGGCTCAAAGTCAGCCCTGGGATGAGGCTATGGGTGAGGTCATCTTCGGATTACTGCGAGATCGCAGCAGCTATGTGCGGGAGGAAATGATTCGACAGCTGCAGCTCCATGGCTATGTGCCCAGCGAGCTGGAGGCGAAAACCATGGAAGCCCTGATGACCCGTAAAGCAGCTGACCTACGACAAGGGGTAATTTCGCTATTGCTAAAACAGACGGATGCAGCTGTAGTTACCAGTGCCGAACGCTTGTTAAAGACCTCTAAGCTGCCGCAGCGTTTGGCCGGGTTAGAACTGTTAGCGCAGCTGCAGCAGGCGGAGCGTGCCGATGTTCGTGCCATTGCTGAACAGTATGGAGAACAGCGCTCTAAGCGTACGGCCAGCGAGCAAGAACTGTTGGATAAGTTGTTGGCCAGCGAGCAAGATGTGCCTACTCTCAATGACGCATTAGGCTTGGCTCCTCCCCAGCAAAGGACCAAACCGATGTGCCCTGAGATGCCAGAAACTCCCATACCTCTGGTGACGGATGCGGCCCAGGCTGTACTACAATCCTTGGATAATTTAGTCGATCAGCATCGGGCGACTTCTGTTCCTAGTCGTTGGGGAGACCCCGAACTTTTAGGTAACATGCACTGGTTCCCGTGGCCAGAGGCTCAGCTCTCCTTAGAAGAGAATTTGCAAAAACTGCCGCTGGCTGAGGTGTGGCAAACCTGGTTAACAGAGCAGGGACCACAGGATAGCTTAGAGCTGGTGCGAGCGACGGCGACCTTGAGTAGTGGCTCTAGCTACAGCGTGGGCGGATATCGATTTTTTGATGAACAACCGCCTGGCTGGATTCAGGGGTTAACTCAACAGTGGTCTCTCTCCACTGAGCCACTCCAGTATCCCGCTATTGTCAACAGTGTGCTGCAGTGGCTGCAGTTGTTAGCACCTCCCAGTCAGGGGGTCGCTCGGGTGTTAAATGGGGCTCAGTATACCTTGGCCACGATTCTCGAACGGGCCTCCGGCGCTCAGCGCTATGACTGGCGACAAACTTCGTTGATGACCTGGCTGTCGTTGGCAAGGTCCCATTATCAACAGTATTCAACTGACTGGAATGACCAACAGGTGAAGCAACTTTGGCTGCTGCTACGTTGGGTGGATGAGCCGGAGGCGGCTTCTTTGCCACGCTGGCAACAGATAGAGAATGCTAAATCCTATGGACAGCAGTACGAACAGGTTAAAGAGGGCGGTTTTGTCTCCCGGCAGCGTCCAGAGCTAAACGAGGTCATGGGGGCGTTTCGGGTGGGAGCAGCCACAGCGGCGGATGTATATGATCAGCTGTTGGGCAGTCAGCAGACCGTTGGCCGCTATGGAGGACATAGGTTTGCGGAGCTACAACGGCTGACTAAGCGCAAGGGTGATCCGTTGTTGAAAACCTATCCGCAACTGGGGGAGATGGTGGAGCAGTGTCGCGATCGCATCCTCTCCGTTGAACTCAGTCGAGGCGATTTACCCACGGCAGCTACCGCCCCAGCCCTAGCCCTCAACTCTATCCAGGGCATTGCTGTCGTGGTGAAGCTGCTGCAGAACTTTGGCAAAGAGAAATTTGCTCGCGGCTGGCTATGGGATAGCCAGAGTAAATCGTCCGTGTTTAGCCATCTGTTCCGGGTGTCGTTTCCGGCAGAGGCGGATACTCCCAAGGCCTTTACCAAAGCGGTCAAAGTGGCCGAAATCCCTGAGCAGCGCCTGGTAGAGTTGGCGGTATATGCCCCCCAGTGGACCCGCTATGTGGAACATGCTCTGGGGTGGCCAGACCTGGCAGAGGCGGTTTGGTGGTTTCATGCCCACACCAAGGACAATTCTTGGCAGGTGGATGGGACTATTCGTGATCTGTGGGCGGCTCAAATTGCGGAGCTGACGCCCTTATCAAGCCAGGATTTAGTCGATGGTGCGGTGGATGTGGCTTGGTTCCAGCGGATATATCAGCGATTAAAGGCCGAGCGGTGGGCCAAACTCAACGAAGCGGCTAAATATGCCTCCGGTGGAGCGGGTCATAAGCGAGCCCAGCTGTTTGCAGAGGCCATGCTCGGTGAGACCAAACGTACCGAGTTGGTAAAGCGCATTCAAGATAAACGCCATCAGGATGCAGTGCGAGCCTTGGGGCTGCTGCCGCTGGCCAAGGGGAAAAAACGTCAGACCGATCTGCTAGAGCGCTATCAGATGATTCAAGAGTTTTTGCGCACCAGTCGTAAATTTGGCTCCCAACGCCAGGCCAGTGAAAAGCTGGCATCCCGTATTGGTATGGAAAATCTGGCGCGGACGGCAGGCTACCCTGACCCACAGCGGTTGGAATGGGCGATGGAAGGCGTTGCGATCGCAGACCTGGCCGCAGGTCCTGTTGCTGTTGCTGTCGACGAGGTCACCGTTAGCCTCAGCCTGACGGTGACCGGTGAACCCCAAATAGGCGTAATCAAAAAAGGCAAATCCCTCAAAAGCATTCCTGCCAAACTCAAGAAAAACCCTGATATTAAAGCCCTTCAAGCGCGTAAGCGCGACATCACTCGCCAGGCTAGGCGCATGCGGGGGTCCCTAGAGATCGCCATGTGCCGGGGCGATGAATTTACCGGTGCTGAACTGAAACAGCTGCTCACCCATCCCGTACTCAACCCCATTTTGCAGCAGCTAGTATTTGTGGACGAGACCTTAGCAACTTGGGGATATCCCCTGGACAACACCCTGCAAAGCTATGACGGTAGCCAGATAGCACTAACGGCAAAGATGCGATTGCGCCTGGCCCATCCGGTGGATTTTGCCAGGGGTGAAACCTGGCATCTGTGGCAGCAATACTGCTTTGACCAGAGTCTGGTGCAGCCCTTTAAACAAATCTTTCGAGAGCTGTATGTGCTCACCACCGCTGAACAACAGGGGCGCGGCTCCAGACGCTATGCTGGACATCAGGTGAACCCTCGTCAAGCATTGGCCCTATTAGGTCAGCGGGGCTGGGTTACCCATCCAGAAGAAGGAGTGCGTCGCACCTTTCATGACGAGAATCTGTTGGTATGGATTGACTTTGAAGAAGGTTGGTATACACCCACGGAAGTCGAAGGATTTACCCTTGATCAGGTGTGTTTTGTGGATCGTCAGCACCACAAACCCGTTGCCGTTAAGGATGTACCCCCCAGGGTCTTTAGCGAAGTGATGCGAGATTTAGATCTGGTAGTCAGCGTTGCCCATCAAGGGGGTGTTGATCCAGAAGCCAGTGCCTCAACTATAGAAATGCGGGCCGCTTTGATCCGTGAAACCAATCGTTTGTTGAATATCACCAATGTGGAACTACAAGCTGCCCATGCTCTGATCGAGGGACAGCTAGGTAACTATACAATTCATCTAGGCAGTGCCACTGTTCACCGTCAACCTGGGGGGGCACTGTGTATTGTGCCGGTTCACAGCCAGCATCGGGGTCGATTATTTTTACCCTTTGCCGATGACGATCCAAAAACGGCGGAAGTTGTTTCTAAGGTGTTGTTGTTGGCCAATGATCAGGCGATCAAGGACCCGACGATTTTGGAACAGCTGTTGTAAAAGTGTAGCTAGTTTTACGAGTTCAGGCAGATAGGTTGTGGGGCAGTTCTGTTATGGGTATCCAGCTTTTGAATTATGAATTTTGCTCATACTATTTCATCCATAACTGGACGGCTAGATTGTTTACATGAAACAACAGATATACGCTATGGTGGATTGAAATGAGCATGAGTACTATCACGTGCTCAAGGCTGATTGATTCAACCTGCACAGTTCGCAATTTTTGTCGTTCGGAGATTTATATCATTATTTTTACTCCAACAATTTAATTAAAAGACGGAGATTTTGAAAAAGCAGATCGCGATTGCTGATTTGGGGGGTGGGCCGCTCTGTAGCCTTTGCTATTTGACGGTTCCTCACAGCTAAAATCATCCCCTCAATCAGAATGCCAGCAAATCTTTCAATCAACAATTTTGTTGCCGAGCTTCAGTACTTGTAAGGAATTTACGAGCAACCTGCTCAGTTGAGTGGCAGCCTTCTGGTGAAACTTTGTCTATTTCGCCAGTATCTTCAGCCTCCCACCATTTGAGCTTGCTACAAAACTACTAAAGTTCGATAATATGGAACTATTGCCTAAGAATCGTTAAGTTCGATTCCTGTCAACTTTTCATTTTTATGACTTCAAATTCTAGTCCTTCCACGGCGGTAGAAACTGCTTCAATGCAGTCGTCTTCGATATCGGCTCAAGCCCCAACTCAGCGCAACTGGTTGATTTGGCTAGCTGCTTTAATTTTGTTGGCGGTCGGAGGGTTTGTCCTATGGCGGGTGCTGGGGAGAGGTGACGGAGCCTCGGAGATGCCGATGGGCGGTGCGGTACCGGTGACTCTTGAATCAATGCAGCCTTCTACTCTACGTGATCAGGCTGAGTTTGTTGGTACTTTGGATGCCCAGGCTGGTGTGGTTTTGCAGCCTGAGGCCAATGGGCGGATTACTCGTATTTATGTATCCTCAGGTGATCAGGTGGCTGCAGGCGATCCAATTATGGAGCTGAGTGCCGATCGTTCCCAGGCTGAGTTAAGTGCGGCGCTGGCAAGTGTCAGTGCGGCTCAATCTGCTCGCGATAATTCCCGTGCGCAGCTGCAGTCGTTGGTGGCCCAGCGTATTCGCATTGAGGCGGATGTAAAGCTGCAGGATACTGAGTTTGAGCGGACACAGCGGCTGGTCGAGGCGGGGGCGCAGTCACAGCAGGAACTAGATGAAGTAGAGCGCGATCGCAACGCGGCTACGGCTTCCCTGACAGCGGCTAGGGAAGAGATCGAAGCAGCCCAAGCCAGTCTGGCCCAGGCCGAAGCGTTTTTAGAACAGTCCCAGGCTACGGCTGAAGCTACCCGTGAAGATCTGCTGGACAAAACAGTGACCGCACCCATTGCCGGTGTAGTGGGCGATATTCCAGTGGAACTAGGGGATTATGTCCAGCCCGGTGCCACCTTGACTACCATTACTCAAAACGAGGTTCTGGAGCTAGAAATTGATGTTCCTGCCGAGCAGATTGGTGAAATTCAGTTAGGTATGCCTGTGGAGTTGTTCACCTTTAGCTCTGATGATCCAGTGGCGACAGGCTCCCTCAGCTTTATCTCACCCCAGACCGATGCCGCCACCCAAACCGTGTTGGCAAAAGCCCGGTTTTCCAATTTATCTAGCAACCTGCAGGACAATCAGCGGGTGGATGTACGCGTTGTTTTAGACGAGCGTCCGGGGCTGTTAGTACCAGCCACCGCGATTACGCGTCTTGGGGGACAATCGTTTGTGTATGTAGCAGCGGATGCGCCACCTCCGGAAGACGGACAGCCGCCGATGGAAGGGCAAGTGGCACAGCTACGGCCGGTAACATTAGGGGCAATGCAGGGCAATAATTTCCAAATATTAGACGGTCTCTCCGCAGGTGAGGAAATTGTCACTACCGGCCTGTTGAACTTGCAGGATGGTTCGCCGATTGCTCCACAAGACGAGGCGGCGGATGCCAACGCATCTCCTTAAGATTTGGTGTCTGATACTTTCCACATGCTTAATCTAGAGCAGGTACAAGACCGATCCCTACGCCCAGGGCAGGTACAAGACCGGCCCCTACGACCCACCCAATAGGCATCTCTCCATGGTCAATTACTTTATTAAACGGCCTGTTTTTGCCACCGTTTGCGCCATTATCATTCTGTTAATTGGTGTTGTCAGTATTCCCACATTGCCGATTGCCCAATATCCAGACATTAGTCCGACTCAGATTAATGTGACGGCTAGCTACATTGGTGCCGATGCTGAAACCGTCGAGAAAGCGGTGACCACGGTACTAGAGCGAGAGATTAACGGCGTAGAAGGAATGCGCTACATATCCTCTAACAGCAGTAACAACGGTATTAGCAATATTGTTGTTACCTTTGACTCTAGCCGCGATAAAGACATTGCAGCGGTAGATGTGCAAAACCGGGTATCTCTGGCAGAACCGCAATTGCCAGAAGAAGTCCGTCAGACTGGTGTGGTGGTATCCAAGCAGAACAGCAACATTCTGCTGGCCATGAGTCTGTTTTCAGGGGATGATACCTTTGACAATGTATTTTTGAGCAACTATGCCGATCTATACATTGTCGATGCTCTACGCCGGGTGCCAGGTGTTGGGGATGTCGTTATCTTTGGTGAACGTACTTATGCCATGCGGCTATGGCTGGACCCACAGCGGTTGGCCAGCCGAGACCTGACTGCTGACGACGTAGTGGATGCGCTGCGAGAACAAAATATTCAGGTGGGTGCCGGGCAAATTGGTCAGCCGCCATCGCCCGATGACCAGACATTTCAGATTGACCTGCGGGCCGTCAGCCGTCTACAAACGGTCTCTGAGTTTGAAGAATTGGTAATTCAAACCGGGGACAATGGTGCCCTGGTAAAGCTTAAGGATGTGGGCCGAGCCGAGTTGGGGGCAGAGAGCTACAACACCTTCTTACGATTTAGCGGCAATGAATCGGTTGGTTTGGGTATTTTCCAGCTGCCGGGTAGTAATGCATTGCAGGTGGCGCAGGGCGTCAAGGAAGTGATGGCGGAGCTGGCGACAGAGTTTCCCCAGGGGATGGAGTACGGCATTGGTTTTGATACTACTGAATTTGTTAGTCAGTCTCTTACCCGCGTTGTGTGGACGCTGATTCAGGCGGTTGGTCTGGTGGTATTGGTGATTTATCTCTTCCTCCAGGACTGGCGGACAACACTAATTCCAGCGATTACTATTCCGGTGGCGCTGATTGGTACCTTTGCTATTGTTAAAATCTTTGGCTTCTCCATTAATAGTCTGACTCTGTTTGGTCTGACCCTGGCTACTGGGATGGTAGTGGATGATGCCATTGTGGTGGTGGAAGATATTGCCTCTAAGATTCAGAATCGAGGGATGTCGCCAAAGCTGGCTGCGGTTGAGGCGATGCGAGAGCTGACGGGGGCGGTGATTGCTACCTCGTTGGTGTTGATGGCGGTGTTTATTCCGGTGGCGTTTTTCCCAGGGACGACAGGCGCTCTGTATCGACAGTTTGCGTTGACCATTGCATTTGCGATCGCGCTTTCCACCTTTAACGCCCTGACCCTGACCCCTACCCTAGCAGGCCTCTTGCTGCGTCAAAACACAGGCAGTCACGGCTGGCTCGACTATATTTTTAATCCCTTTAACCGATTTTTAGATAGCTTGCGGGCTCAGTATGGCGGGGCCTTGCAGTTGCTCAATCGACTCAAAGTCTTTGTATTAGCTGCATTTGTTGCCTCTCTGGTACTCACTGGCTGGCTCTACAACAGTGTGCCATCTGCCTTTTTGCCCGATGAAGACCAGGGTTATTTTATTACCCTGATTCAGGGACCGGAAGGCTCGTCACTCAACCAGACCAGCAAAGTGATGCGTCAGGTTGAAGAGACGATTTTGGCCCAAGACGGCGTGCGGGCGACATTTGCCGTTGGCGGCTTTAGCTTTAGCGGTAATACGGCCAACAATGGTGTTGTCTTTACGACGCTAGTGCCCTGGGAAGAGCGTCCATCAGGGGTAACGTCTTTTAGTCTGATTAACCAGCTATTTGGCCAGTTTTCCGGGATCACCGAAGCGCGGGTATTTCCGCTCAATCCACCATCCATTCAAGGTCTGAGCAGTTTTAGTGGTTTTCAGTTTCAGCTCCAGGATCGACGTGGCAATCTGACCATTGATACCCTGGTACAAAATATGTTTGGTCTGTTGGGGGCAGCCAATCAAGATCCCAACCTACAGGCCGTCTTTAGTACCTATGCCGCCAACTCTCCCCTGATTGAAATCGACGTAGACCGGGATAAAGCCAAGGCCCTCGATGTTGACATTGATGATGTCTTTGGCACGTTGCAAACCTATCTCGGTTCGCGTTATGTCAATGACTTTACATTGCAGGGACGTACCTATCGAGTCTATGTCCAGGCCGATCAGCAATATCGCTCAGCCCCAGACGACATCAACAAACTCTATGTGCGCTCCAACAATGACGCCATGATTTCCATGGGTAACCTGGTGACCCTTAAGGAAACCACCGGAGCCCAGACAATTAACCATTACAATCTTTTCCGTTCCATTGAAATCAATGGTCAAGCAGCGCCTGGTGTCAGTTCTGGCGAGGCCATCACCACAATGGAAGATGTGGCCGCCCAGGTATTGCCCGCCAGTCTGGGGTATGAATGGACCGGTAACGCTCTAGAAGAAATCGAGTCGGGCAGTCAGGCTCCCATCATCTTTGGCCTGGGGATTATCTTTGTATTCTTGGTGCTGGCCGCCCAATATGAGAGCTATGTAGACCCGGTAATTATTCTCTTTGCCGTACCTCTGGCAGTATTTGGTGCCTTGCTGGCCCAGTCGATGCGTGGGTTACCCAATGATGTGTACTGCCAGATTGGTCTGGTGATGTTGATTGGTTTGGCTAGTAAAAACTCGATTCTGATTGTAGAGTTTGCCAACCAGCTTCGCGATCGCGGTTTACCCATTGTCAAAGCCGCATTAGAAGCCGCCCAGTCCAGAATGCGACCGATTCTAATGACGGCCATCTCTACCCTGAGTAGTATTTTCCCCTTGGTGATTGCTACCGGGGCCGGGGCTGGCAGTCGTCAGTCGTTGGGAACAGCCGTATTTGGTGGCATGTTTGTCGCGACATTTCTAAGTTTGTTTGTTGTACCGATTTTGTACATTGTTGTCAAAAGCTTGAGCGAACCGTTTAATTCCCACAAGGGGCCAGATGACGATGAGCAGTTAGCTGTTTACGAGAGAGAGATGACGGGGACAGGCGTTTGATAGAAACTCGAATTTCTATGTGTAGCCCCTGACCAACCATAATTAACAGGCTATAGTAAGAGCGAATTAATCCTCTGCTCGATCAATGCCTAAAATCCTGATTCTCGCAGCGAATCCGAATGATACTACACGCTTACGGATAGGCGAAGAGGTCCGGGATATTAGTGAAGGACTGCAGCGAGCCAGTCATCGTGATCAGTTTGAGATTGTGCAGCGGTGGGCCGTACGTCCCCGTGATTTGCAACGCGCGATGCTAGAGGAATCACCGCAGATTGTGCATTTTTCAGGCCATGGTGCTGGAGACGCAGGCCTATATTTTGAGGGTGTGTCGGGTAATAGTCAGCTGGTGACGGGGACTGCTTTAGCGAGTCTGTTTAAACTGATTGGACAGAAGTCACCGATTGACTGTGTATTACTGAACGGGTGTTACTCGCAGGCGCAAGCAGAAGCGATTGTGGAGCATGTACCCTATGTGATCGGGATGCGTGACTCCATGGGTGATCGAGCGGCAATCGAGTTTGCCGTAGGATTTTATGATGCGCTGGGTGCCGGAGAGTCCGTCGAGTTTGCCTTTGAGTCAGGCAAAGTGGCAATGGCACTGAATAGTACGGGATATGACGAAGTACCGGTGCTGCTCAGGGGAAATGTACACCCTAAGACTCAACAAAAATCAGCTCCTGAAACTAAATCTCAAATCAAACAGCCACCCACAGCAATATCTAATTCTGCTCCAAATGAGCCGCTAGGGGTATTTATTTCATATTCCCACAGGGATGAGGAGCTAAAAGAAGAATTGGAAATGCATCTGTCGGCTCTGAAGCGACAGGGCAAAATTAAACCCTGGCAGGATCGAGCCATCGAAGCAGGAACAGAATGGGATGCAGAGATCAAAACAAAACTAGAAGCCGCCCAGATTATTTTACTTTTGGTGACTCCTCGATTTTTGTTTTCAGAATATATTAACGATATTGAGCTGAAACGGGCGATGGAGCGTCATGAGGCTGGTACGGCTCGCGTAATTCCCATCATTTTGAAGCCGGTGGACTTTAAAGGAACACCTTTTGCGAAGCTGCAGGCATTACCGAAGGATGCCAAGCCAGTAACTCGCTGGGATGATCAAGATGAGGCCTTTGTAAATGTGGTACGGGGAATACGACGAGTTGTTGAAGCACTGTCTGGGTGATAAAGTCTTACATACCAGGACTTAACAGGTTATTATTAGCGCTTGCTTTGAAGAGATATTGTTTTTTGAGTTGTATCTCATTCGGCAATTTTCCATACCTTAATAGCTGGATTTGTTTGGCTAGCAACGATAATTTGCCCAGATGATGAAATCTCAATGTGGTCAATAGGCATGTCAAATCCTGTTAAAATTTGCTCCTGTGCGCCAGTTTCCACATCCCAGATACGTACAGTTTTATCTGCACTACCGGTAAATAGTTTTTGCCCGTCTCGACTAAAAACTATACCGTTAACATAGCTGGTATGACCGCTCAAAATACGCAGCGGTGCACCCGTTTCAATCTGCCATTGGCGGATGGTGCTATCAGCACTGGCGCTAAACAAAAAACGACCATCTGGACTAATAGCCGCCGCATTAATAAAACTCTCATGTCCCTCTAGGATGATTTGAAGTTCGCCGGTAGAAATGTTCCAAAGCTTGATGGTGCGATCGCTACCGCCACTAACAATATATTGACCATCTGATGTAACCACCAGGCTATTAACCGCACCTTGCTGCGTGGCCACAGAACTCACTGCTCTACCTGTACTCGCTTCCCAAACATGAATAGCACCATCCGCTCCACCACTGACCAATCTTTGACCATCCGGGGTGCGATTCACCGCATTGATCGGGCCATTATGGGCGTTAGTCTGTTGCCAAAGTAATTTGCCGTTGTCCACTGTCCAGCCCTGCAAGGTACCATCAGCATTGCCGTTGTAAAGCTGAGTTTCGTCTGGACTTAGCAATATGGTATTCACAAAGCTCGTTTCATTATTAAATGTTTGTAGTACCTCCCCAGAAACTAAATCCCATAGACGAATAGTTTTATCGGCGCTAGCACTGATCATACGGCGAGCATCAGCAAATAGGAGCAAATCATTGATACTATCAGTGTGGTCTGGCAGGGTTTGCTGGAGTTGTGTATTGAGTTGTATAGGTTCTGGTAATGATATCGAAACAGGTGGTTGCCCCAGTTCTGTTCTAGTAGCTACTTGTGTATATAACAATGTAAAAAATCCACTGGTCACAATTCCTGCAGTGAGCGATGCTATCAACTGATGTGTCAAGGAGAGCTTCGCTATCTTTTGTGCTTGTTTAGATCTAATTTGTCGTAATTCTTCTTGAGGTATAGGTAACCTCTGACCTGGGAATTTATGCAAACTTTTGAGAGACTGAAGTTTATCAAACTCTTTTTGAGCAGATTCAGTATCACCTTCAGCATATTTCCTCATTCCACGAGCATAGGTTAATAAGTCTGGATATTTGTCTAAAGGCTTTTTCAGTGAATCTACAATAGAGGCAATTCTGAATAAATCATCTGTTTTTTGTTGGAAAGCTGCTGCAAGAATAGCTGTCAGTTCTTTGGCTGCTCTTTCAGGACGAAGATAGGCCATAGATACCCAGTGTTGTGCTTGAGCAAAATCTCTAGTATCTATATTTTCACTTTTCAACTGGGGTTGAATATAGATATCGAGAAAAGCAGCTAGCTCTTGGATTCTCTCGACTTTAAACCGATTATCTTGTTCTAAAAGAGTTAATAAGACACTACGCACATGCTGATCCATTTCATAAAGACCAGCTCCAACTTCTTCGCATAAATTAGATAACAGCAAATCAGGTGTGGCTATCCAAGGAACGTTAAGACCGTTACCCTTGCTATCTACTTGAAAGTTAATCCATAGGCTGTAAAGTAGCTCAGGAGTAAGTCCTAGTGGTAATGCTGCATGGCAAGCAAATAGGAGATGGGCTTCCCCATACCGTTTATAGAATGCTTCTACAAGCGGTAGCTTTAGTTCACAAGTATTATCTATAGAAAGAAAGATCATACTTGTCATAGTACAGTCTTAGAAAATGTTGTATAGCCTTTTCGCTGTCCTCGAAGGGTATCTATCGCACTTTGAAATTCAGTACGATTTATTTCAAACATAGGAACAAAATTTGCTATTTCGTTAGCAGTTGTACGTTCCCAACGGTTTCTAGGTAGTGGATTTAGCCAAACAATGGAACGCGCCCATTTTTTGAGTTGATCTAAAAACTCCTGCGTTTGCAATATCCGATTAGTATTCAATCCACCTCTAGCAGCACCTGCATCGCTTATAATCACAACAAATGATTTAAGTGACAATCGTCGATTCAGAAAATGATCCAGGTGTTCAGATTCTTGGAGTTGAGCATCATGATAGAGATACTTTCTTGGACAATTATGAAAGTAGTAGACGCTGGCATTACCTAAACGTCCAGATCTTAATGCTGTATCCATGAACTGTTTGCTTAACGAGTGAAATGGCACCATTGAGCCATCTTGGTCAAGTAAAAGCACTAAGTCACTACGATTGCTTCGAGGTGCTCTCATCAGAACCTCCAAGAATAATCCCTGATTAGCAATTTGGTTGACTGTGCCCTCAACATCAAATTCTGTTTTTGGGCCTTGGCGACTACTGCGCCGAAGGTATCGCCATCCTTGCCTCATTTGTCGCCGTGTTAATGGAAAATATTCATCTCGTCTTATTTTTTGAATCCTAGGTGTACTAGCATTTTGGTTTGTTGACTCTTGAAATACTTCAGCTAAATGAACCTCACCTTTATCTAAGGTAATCATCTCAGTTTGAAAAGTATCAATTTGGGTCGTAATGTCTGCATTTCTATCATCTGGTGCTGCGTTCCGCAAGACGGTCAGTTGACGAATAAATAACCAAGATACACAGGTCCCACATAGCATAGAACCTACTGAGAAAACTAATAAAGTAATTGGCACTTTAGGGGTTTCTTCAGTCGATTTGCCAGGATTATTGGGTGTAATCTGCTGCTGTTGACCCGCTGGAGTTTCCTCAGTTTCTGTAACAGAATTATTAGGTGTAGTCTGCTGCTGTTCTAGCGACGGAGAGGGAGAATTTATATCCTCTTGTTCAATACGCATAAGCTTTAGCCCAGCTAGAGAGACTAAAAAAAGAGTAAATATAATAATTGCTCTATTTAGAAGTCGACGAGATTTTTGTGTTGCAATCCCATGAGAAGATATGCTTTCTTGATGAAGATACGTTGTCTGACTATTGGTTGGAGCAATTTCACTACGAGAGCGCGCTGTAGGCCCAATGATTTCTGCGAAATGATAGTCGAAAATTTGTGATTCTTCTTCGTTCTTTACCCACAAAGTTTGACATAGCCGCGATAAAGTTGCCTGATCGTGGACACCAAAACCAGCCTGCAGGGCTTTAACAAGTATGGCATATTCATCTAGCCCCAATGGCAAACCTGCCTCTTGCAGACGAGTAAATAGTTCAAACAATGGTAAATCCTTAGCTTGCATGATCAGCCTGTCCCAGATTGACGCAAGTAACGTTGATGCCCTTCCCAACTTTTAATCAGCACACTTCCAAAAGGCAATTTACCGTCTAATTTCGAAAGTGCTTCATCCTTAGGAAAGCGTTTCAACACTCGAAACCAGTCAATTAATTCACTGGTACTAGCCATCTTCATAGTTATTCCACCTGTTGCCTGCATTTCGCAGCGCAGCTTTAGAAATCGGTCTATTGCTCTATCTGTTAACTCTACTGATGTTTCTGGAAACATACTCTGCAAAATCATTACTAGCCGCTCATGATCAGGAAATTCAACGTAATGGAATAAGCATCGTCTTAAAAAGGCGTCAGGGAGATCCTTTTCATCGTTGCTCGTAATAAACACGATTGGTGGAAATGTAGCTTCTATTTCATGATCCAGTTCTTCCACTACAAATCGTAACTCGTCTAATTCCAGCAGCAAATCATTGGGAAAATCAATGTCGGCTTTGTCAATTTCATCAATCAGGACTACGGAGCGCCGTTCAGATTGAAATGCTTTGCCTAGAGGACCCCACCTGATGTAGGCCATTGGGTCGTTAATGCGTAACAACTTTTCAGAGATCAAGAGCTTATTCGCAGCAAGTTGACTATCTCTTAATCGCCCAACCGCATCGTAGCTATATAGTCCATTTTTGGCTTGACTGGTCGATTTCACATACCAGGCTTCAAATGGAAGACCTAATTCATAAGCGACGGCTTGAGCTAAACAAGTTTTACCGCAACCTGGCTCCCCTTTGAGCAACAGTGGACGCTCTAAAAAAATAGCAAGGTTAACCACTTCAATTAAGTCTTCACTAGGCAAGTAGGGGGATAAGGGTCGCTGAGTTGTAGGGTCACGCTCCCCAAGCTTAGGCTGCTTTTTACCGGTATACGTTAGTTCTGAATCTAAAGCGGTAACCACTTATCCAACTCCTCATACCAATCAAGACCACATTGGGCACAAATTTCGCGCAGAGCAAGTTCAGGAATGCCCCCTTCACTACTGTCCAAGATTTCTTTAACCTTGTCATCAATACCCTGGGTTAAATCCGAAGGTAAGTCACGATATTGGTCATCTAGCCAGTCCATCAAATCTTTATCGGTAAATTCCTGAATCTTCGGTGTTTTGATGGGTTTTTGCGGTTTCCAGCTGGCGTCTAGTTTTTCGACAAACGGCAATTTCCACTGCTCTGCTTTGCCCACGTAATCCACTAGAAACATAAGCAATTTGCAGGCACTTTCTCCTTCAGATGCTTGTTGTACCCGCTGAGTCAAAGGTTTCCATAACTGCTCGATCATTTCCTGCACAGCTGACTCAGGTAATGCTTGAACATCATGAAATACTAGAATCACATCCTGAGTCAGCCACCAGCGGTAAACGCCATCTGCAATTTCGGGTGGCGTTAGCTTATGCCCTCGAACTTTGACTCGCACACCCAATTCCCGCCAGAGAGACTCTACATTGGTTTTGCGAGCTAAGCGGTTTAGGTTAACTTTCACTATTTTGCTATTCAAATGCTCTGGTAGATATTGAACTACCAGTCGATTTAAGAGCCAACGTTGACCATATTCGGGTAGACCATGGATTAAAAAGCCAGCAACTGACTCCGACTCTATTGCCCGACGAAAGAGCCTTGCCTGCTGTCGATATCCTAGCTTTAGTAATGAACTGTAGAGCTCTAACTGCTGTTGCTGTTGAGCATTAGCTAGGTCTTCCACACTATGGCGGATACCTTGAGCAATATTGAGAAAAGCCTTGTCTTGGTTGTCCCATTCTGTAATGGGTTTCGCATCTTTTGGTAAGACTTGTAATTTACTGAAGGGGGTACCTTCTAGATCAACTGGACGCACAATAATAGGAATTACTCTAGCTTCGCCCTTATCGTGTCGTTCAAGCGCACGTTTAAGTTCTACGTCGTAGCAGTAATCTGAAGCGACGAAATCAGAGCTGACAAGTAGCAAAATAATGTCAGCTGAGGTTAATTGCTTATCGATTTCAGTAGAACGCTCTGCTCCAGCATCGATATCACGGTCGTACCAGGTCTCAATGATCCCTTGACGTTCCAGAATCTTTAGATGTTTAGCCAGTTCATCCCTGAGGTCTTCATCTTTGTGGGCATACGAAAAAAAGACATTGACACTCATGAACTGCATAAGGCCAGGATTTCTACATCAAAAGTATATCCTGTACTTCAAAGGTCGCTCTATCTTTCAGTAAGTTCGCCTGAAATATCAAACTTTTAGGCAAGCCAGTGTTCAGTGTTTGACTGGGCACTGTCAGTCAGCGCTTGCCTCATCCAATAGGACAGATCTTGCAGCAAACTCTCGTAACGTTGTTCTCTAAGTTCAATAACCAAAGATTTCATTTCACTCCAGCCAGCCATCAGGATCGTTGCCAAAAGCACCGCTTGCTAGCCGAACCCCCAACCCTGCAAACACTAACGAAAATCCACTGAGCAACAAAAACGGAAACAAGCCCCAATACTCCACCACCATCGACAGATATGCCTCTTTCCTGGTCAAATAAGCAACCTCAGGCTCATCCTTGAGATACAACAGCTCCAATTTCGAGCCCACACTCCATTCTCTCTTCGCATCCAGCCAATTCTCATGACCATCATAGGCCATCAAATGCCTGTGCCCCCGCGTTAGCCCATCACGATACTCATAGTCCAGGACGGTGCCAACACTTCTCTCACCCTCTACAGATAAGCTGTAAAGATTCTCAGGTTTGCATAGCCACAAGATTAAAAACGCAACACCAAAACACACAGCTGCTTGGCCTAAGACTCTAAGCCTCAGGTATGCGATGAATAGAAATTTGAAGGCGTTTAACATATCGAGCGGGTCTGGTTGCTAATGTGATTATGCCCTGCTAGTTGCAGGATATAGTTTGCACAAATGCCTGGGTGAAGATGCACGATCCCACCCTGGACTCAAAGTCCCAGGGCTAACTGGAGCAAAACCTCTAAAGTGGTTGGAAGCTTGAAGGCTTGCCCCAAATAGCATTAGCGACTTTGTCCCAGCTCAGGCTCAAAGTAACGAGGCTAATCGCATCAAAACCTGCTAGCGGAGTTGAGAGATTGATAACACGATATCTCTAGGGCTTCTCAGCCAAGTTGTCGTTTTAGCAGACAGCTCTCAGGGCATGTGATCACTGCCTGGCCAGTTACAAAATCTGTGTTGATTGGAAACTACACAACCAGTCTAATTTTTGAACCCGATTGGGACAATCTCTGGACCAACTCTGGACCAAACTACCCCTCAGAATGAAATCCACTCAGCAAAAATGCTTACACCCTTACGCCAAAAGGCTTTCAGTGGTTCTAAAACAACTTGGTGTGCCTTTATACCTGGGGCCTGAAACGCTTGCAGGATAAAGTGTCAGGGTTTTGTAACAAACTTGTTAATTGATCCGGGTTAACCCGTAGCTGTACGAAGAGTAGAACGGATAGAAAGTCTTGTTAGAGGCTATATCAAATAGCATTTATCACCCCCATATAGTCAGCATACCTGACTATGCCCAATTAATCACCCAGGTGATCCCTGACTCGGCTAGCTTCCTAGTTCCAGGAAGTAAAGGCTCTCTCTAAGAGAAACACCATCGCTTTGAGAGTTGGTTTCGCTTGTTCATTTTTATTTAAAGCCTTTTTTATCGTTAAATCTAGTCCTTTTTTGGGTTATCAGTAGCCAGTGCTGATTGGCATACATCTTGCTGACAGGAGTGCTACTGGTAATCCTCTTTTGGACTGCTCTGAATGCTTAGCCTCTAAACGTACTTTCTGTTATTCACACTGTTCACTCTCCACCTCTCTATAGCGACTTGTCATGAAACAACAACGCTTTTGGCATACCAAACGCCGTTGCCATCTATATCTGCCTGTTTCCGACTCTCCCGGCATGTTTATGTTTATGGGTAAACCCTGGACCCCCAAAGCTCTACAGGCCCTTGGCTTTGTTCAAGAACCCGATGAACAAGAAGTCGAACATGAGCCTCCCCTGGTCTTTGGTGATCCCGAGCGATTTCAAGGCTCGTTTTGTAAGACCCAGGGCAAAGGTTCCTCTCCAACTTGGGGGGCACAAGGTGGCTCTGGCGGTAAGGTGAACCGAGCGCCTAAGAGTTAAGGTAGCTTTTGGATATCGATGGTTGTCATCTTAATCAGGAATGGAGATCAAACAGTTTCAACTTTTCTGATGTTCGGATAGCCCTCACCCCGACCTTCTCCCCCTGGGAGAGGGAGCCAGATTCAAAGTCCTTCTCCCCTCGGGAGAAGGACTTTGAATGTAGACGCCTGAGCGGCTGCTCGCAGAGTGGGTAAAAAGCTGGACATTCATTAAATTCTGATGCCTAGGGTCAGCATGCGAGATGGCCGTGGACTGTAGTAACGCAGCCTGGCAAAACTGTAGAGCCGCAATATCCTTTTACATATCCCCACGATCCATAACCTTGCCCCACATTGCTTAAGGTTTATTTCGGATGATCGTTACAGTTCAACCGTGTGAGATCCTAGAAGCCTCAAGACTAATACCACTTTAGACTCGCTTTTAGACATCAATACCCATGGACCAATCTCAGCAATCAACGGCGGTAGTTACCGGGGCCTCCTCCGGCGTTGGCCTATACGCAGCAAAGGCTTTGGCTGACAGGGGCTGGCACGTGGTAATGGCCTGTCGCAATTTGCCTAAAACTGAAAAGGTGGCTAAGGAAGTCGGTATGCCCGATGGTAGCTACTCCATCATGAAGCTTGATCTGGCTAGCTTGGATAGTGTACGTAGCTTTGTGAAGGAGTTTCGTGCCAGTGGCAAGACTCTGGACTCGCTGGTATGTAATGCGGCTGTTTATCTACCCTTACTCAAGGAGCCTCTGCGTAGTGAAGATGGCTATGAGCTGAGTATGGCTACTAATCATTTAGGACACTTCCTACTGTGCAACCTGATGCTGGAGGACCTGAAGAAGTCTAGCCATCATCGCTTGGTGATTTTGGGTACGGTAACGGCTAATCCTAAAGAACTAGGCGGTAAGATTCCTTTCCCAGCACCACCAGATCTGGGCAACCTGGAAGGCTTTGAACAGGGCTTTAAGGCCCCTGTAACTATGGCTAATGGTAAGAAGTTTAAGCCGGGTAAAGCTTATAAGGACAGTAAGTTATGTAATGTGCTAACCATGCGTGAGCTGCACCGCCGTTTTAACGAATCGACCGGCATTGTCTTTAGCTCTCTTTATCCTGGCTGCGTTGCTGACACAGCGCTATTCCGCAACCACTATTCTGCATTTCGGACCATTTTCCCCTGGTTCCAGAAAAATGTTACGGGAGGCTATGTGACTGAAGCAGTTGCAGGTGATCGGGTAGCGGCTGTAGCAGCTGATCCTGATTACAATCAGTCTGGTTATTACTGGAGCTGGGGTAATCGTCAGCAGGAAGGTCGTAAGTCCTTTGTTCAGGAGATGTCCAACGAGGCTTTAGATGATATGAAAGCGCGTCGGCTTTGGGAGCTAAGCGAGAAGCTGGTGAGCTTAGCGTAGGCGTTTGTTTCTGTTAAAAGCAACTGTGTTCCCTCTTGGGGGAGTAGGGTAAGGTCTTAACCCTTACTCATCTATAAACAGATCCAAAAAAATCAGCTTTCTTGGGACTACCTCCTGTACTATTGCGTGCGAGTCGGATCATCGTGGTCTGACTCGCACGCAGTTTTAAAATAGGTGGCTCTATGGCTCAGGCAGATATTGGCATTATTGGTGGCAGCGGCCTTTATAAAATGGATGCTCTAACCGATGTTGAAGAGGTCACAATAGAGACTCCGTTTGGTGAGCCTTCTGATGCTTTTATTTGCGGCAAGCTGGATGGTACGCCGGTTGCTTTTTTGGCACGTCATGGTCGTGGTCATCGGCTGATGCCTACGGAGCTTCCGTTTCGGGCCAATATCTATGGGATGAAAAGCCTGGGTGTGAAGTACCTGGTGTCGGCATCCGCAGTCGGCTCCCTCAAGGAAGAGGTGAAGCCGGTGGATATGGTAATTCCAGACCAGTTTATTGATCGGACCAAAAATCGGGCGGCAACGTTTTTTGGAGAGGGGATTGTTGCTCACATTGCGTTTGGTGATCCGGTTTGTAAAAATCTGGCGACTATTCTAGGGGATGCGGTGGAAAGTCTAAACCTGGACGGGGTGGCTCTGCATCGCGGTGGTACCTATGTGTGTATGGAAGGACCGGCGTTTTCTACTAAGGCAGAATCTCATCTGTATCGCAGCTGGGGGGCAACGGTGATTGGTATGACTAATCTGACGGAGGCTAAGCTGGCACGGGAGGCGGAAATTGCCTATGCCACGTTGGCAATGGCGACTGATTATGACTGTTGGCATCCAGATCATGACAGTGTCACCGTTGAGATGGTAATCGGGAATTTACAAAAGAATGCGGTGAATGCTCAGTTGGTGATTCGGGATGTGGTGCATCGGCTAACGGAGAATCCACCACCGTCAGAGGCGCATTCGGCCTTGAAGTATGCCGTAATTACGCCGTTGGATATGGCCCCTGCGGCCACAAAGGATAAACTAAAGCTATTACTAGAGAAGTATTTGCCTGTGGTTTAACCCTTGGCTTGGTTAATAATATTGGTGGTCTACACCCTGGTGGTGTGCTTGGCTGGTGTAACGCCGCAGGTTTACCAATCGGATCAGGCATGCCTAAGATATTTAGACGCTTCTGGAATACATTATGACCGGTGAACTTGGTTATTCCTTACCCCCAGCTGTCCGTCGGATTGCTAACAATTTTCGTCTGGTAGGCTGGATTAGCTTCTGGGTGCAGGTGTTTAGCGGCGTCGTTGCTACCTTATTGTTTGTGACCTCTTTGTTGGGGTTGCAGTCGGTCAGTAATCGTGGTGGGGCTGAAAATGCGGCTGCAGGCAGTGGTTTCTTTTTGGCGGCGCTGGGGCTAGCTGCGGTTTATGTGGGTGTATTTTGGGCGTTTCAATATACTAGGTTTGCCCGCAAGCTGAAATCTAGTAACCCAGACCTGAGACCGAAACCTAAGAATGCTGCCAAGATGATCACCACTGGTTTGATCATTAGTGTTTTGGGCATGTTTTGTGGATTGCTGGGTGCTGGCGGAGTGGTGGGTGCGCTTATGCTTAAAGTCATCTCTCAGCCCCAGTCGAATATTGCAGTGGCAAATCCTACCCTGGCGGTTGAACCGCTGGATGTTTTTCTGGTTCAGGCTACTATCAATACGTTGATTTCTCACTTTGCTGGTATTGTTGGCTCCTTATGGTTGTCGTGGAAGATTAATAAGCAGTCCTAGGGGTGTGGATGCTGGTCTTACTACAGCTAGTACAGACATCTGAACAAAGATCATTCAGGAACGGTGATCAGAAATCTTGTAGTTTTAATTGCGGGCAATGACATCCGTTCACTTGTCAGGTCTCAAGCTAACCAATGTTGCGGTTGGCACGTTGCCATAATTTGTTTGATGTGGCTTGGCTAGAGTGGAAATAGAGGCCCGTGAGTTCCTGGGAGGTGCATCATGCCAAAAGAAACTGTAATGTGTGACCGGATTTGGTTGCTGTACCTGCAGGGACGACTTTCTCCAGCTCAGCTACTGGCATTGTGTAAGCTGGCTGTCGAGAATAGAAAAAATGATACTGGCCAGGCGTCATCTGCTGCATAGGATTGTGGCAAGCGTAGAATAAGAGTCCGTTACATCGCGGATAGATGCTCTACGCTTACTACAACTTATGAAACCATTGGCAGATCGGATTCCAGCGCCAACGCTGGTTATTTTGGCGGGGGTGACGGTGCAGCTAGGATCTGCTCTGGCAAAGTCTGTATTTGAATTAGCAGGTCCCCTGGGTACAGTTTTACTGCGTGTAGCGCTCTCGGCGGCTTTATTGTTTGTGTTTTGGCGACCGGGTTGGCAGGCGACACGGAGACGCTGGCCGCTGGTAATGGCCTATGGGTGTGTCCTGGCGTTGATGAATACTTCGTTTTATCTGGCGATTGACCGCATCCCCCTAGGAATTGCTGTGGCGATTGAGTTTACGGGGCCGTTGGGGCTGGCGGTGATCAAGTCGCGACGCTGGCTCGATTTGGTTTGGGTGACGCTAGCTGCCATGGGGGTGATCTTGCTGGCTCCTTTGCAGGGTAGTGGTTTGGACCCTGTGGGTTTGGGGTTTGCTGGATTGGCTGCTCTGGCCTGGGCTGGATATATTATGCTGGCGGTGGCTACAGGACAAGTGGTGCCAGGGATTGAGGGATTGGCCTGGGGAATGGTGTTTGGCACTTGTATGTTGTTGCCCATTGGTATTGGGGCGGCGGGTACAGCCTTGTTGGATATTCGGTTGCTTGCGATCGCAACTGCGATTGCGGCCCTGTCATCAGCCACCTATGCCCTGGAGCTAGTTGCTTTGCGGCGAGTGCCGGTGAATGTGTTTGGAGTGTTGTTGAGTGTAGAACCGATGCTGGCAGCTGCATCTGGATTTTTGATTCTGGGTGAAACGCTGACGATGCGATCGCTAATGGCAATTGTCCTAATTTCCATTGCAGCGGCAGGATCTGCTTGCTACGGTGTGGCAGCTGCTGAATGATGGACAGCAAAAAGCCCCTGCGATCGCAGGGGCTTTTTAAACAGTTTCACCCAAAGGCAAGCACTGCTCATCCTTATGGATGCCTGCTATTAAATCGAAAGGTTCATACAACGGCTTCGTTGAGCAATTCGGTGATAGCCCGGTGCTCAATTGGCGGCTCAGACAATACCGCTTGACGAGTATCTGTAATCAGCCAATCCAGAGCGGCCTCTTGCATATCAATAGATGCGCCAGTCTTATCCACACAGTAGCGACCAAACACCAGCTTATCCATGAGACGTACGCCAGGGCCAATGCGTGAATATTCAAAGATCACGCTTTTATCAACCAGGGCACCACTGCAGATACAGCAGTTCGGGCCAATCATGCTGGGACCAATGATAGTTGCCCCATCTTCGATTTCAGCCATACCCCCAATGTACACAGGGCCTTCAATATTGATCTTGTCCCAATTGGCTTTCACATTGAGGCCAGCATATACACCCGGCTTAACTTCCTGACCAGGAATGCCCACACCTTTAACCTGACCGGTCAGTACATCCTGGATGGCCTGCCAGTAATCAGGCACCTTACCAATATCCACCCACTCGAAGTCCATGGTAATGCCGTAGAATGCTTCATTCGCTTCTACCAACTTTGGAAATAGGTCACCACCGATATCAAATTCTTGACCTGAGGGGATGTACTTAAAGATTTCAGGTTCAAAAATATAGATACCCGTATTGATGTTGGTACTCAAGGCTTCTTCAACCTTGGGCTTTTCCTGGAATGACTTGATGCGACCCGTCTCATCGGTCACCACAACACCGTAGCTGGGTACCTGCTTGATGGGGACCGATTTCATCACGATGGTGGCGATTGAACCTTTTTCCTTATGCTGTCGAACCGCTTCAGTCAGGTCCAGATCAATCAGAGCATCACCGCAGAGCACGACAAACGTATCGTCAAAAAACGGTGAAAAGTCTTGAATCTTACGCATACCGCCTGCAGAACCGAGGGCATCACCCACCAGCTCACCATTAGTAATGCGTCCTTCAAAGGAATAGGCCAGCTCTACGCCAAAACGCTGACCATCTCTGAAATAGCCTTCAATTTCATTGGCAAGGTGACTAACATTAGCCACAACTTGAGTAAAGCCGTGCTGTTTTAGCAATTCTAAGAGGAACTCCATCACTGGCTTTTGCAGGATGGGGATCATCGGCTTTGGAATAGTGTAAGTGATTGGACGTACACGAGTACCTTTCCCTGCGGCCAGGATCATGGCTTTCATAAATGCTCTCTCTATTCCTTAATTAACAGCTAGGAGGTAAAAATAAACAAACGTTGCTGCCACTAATCAGCAACGGCAACAAGCGTATAGCTCTAATCCATAAGTTGACAAGAACTATCACAGAACAAACTTCAGAATGACTCTATCGTTAGAATTTTTCTAAAGCTTGCTGTTGCCGATAAAAAAATAGATGCCCACCATCAATAAGTATCTCGGCAACGTCAAGATAGTAACAAGCGTGTTTACAGTATACCCACGCATATTGATGGTCTTCATTACTGCCTCATAGATGCCCGGACAAATATTGATTTTTGGATATTCGCACTAGGGGCGGACACCTATAAGATGTCTTTTGTTGCGAACATTTGCGGACCTCAAGCGATGGATAAAACACCTCTAGGTGTTAATCGGGTAGCACATAGGTTGGAACGTCAGCTAGGGTAACGTCGTTGAGCTGTCTAACTTTGAGATCACGATAAAAGCGTTCTTGGGCCAGCTCTACTTTAGATTGGGAAGATAAAAATAATAACCCCCAAAAAACGCCGACTTTTTCATGGCGATAGTCTTCATCGGTCAGCTCTTGAGTGATGGGTCCGCCGAGGACATCGGGACGGAAGTTGGCCCAATGTTCCAATAGTCGCTCAAAGTCCATCCACTCAAACGCGCTTTCTAGGTCCTCCCAGTAGCGGTCCAAAAAGGTAGAGAGGGCCTCAGCAATTTCCGATAGGTTTTCCTGGTGAGCTAGCTGGGCAATGGTGCTGATGGCTTTGCGTTTGGAATGGGGTTTGGCCCCGCGATGGCGATTGCGGGGAGGGGGATTCGCCATCGCTATGGCCATCATTTCTAGCTGAGTAATTAGTTCTTGGAGGGTGACCTGCCGTTTCTCCGGTGGGTTGGCTACGGCCCGACGGTGGATGTAATGCTCTAGATTAGGCGGTAGTCGTTTGGCATATCCTTGGGGTTCAAAGGCTTCGTCAGGGTCTTCAAAGTCGCTCACTTCTTCTTCGATTTCAGCGCGGATCAGGGTGTCGGCTTTGAGCAGCACCAGCATGGAGGCATACAGAAAGGCTTGACCAGATTCGGATAGGCTTTTTTCGTAGGGCGATCGACCGTTGGTGGCAGTCGGTGCTTGTTCCTTGAGGCTTTTGAGAAAACGATCGACTACATCGATGACGTTGACATCCCACGGATCAATCTCTCCCCGTTCGGATAGGTCAATCAGAAATGCGATCGCACGTTGCGCTAAAGAATTAGCCATGGACTTAGCCTGATAGATTGCTAGCTGGCGCTACATATAGCGTGAACAGATGCACTATAGCTTAGAAGAATTGAAAATTCAAAAAAAATATCAAATTCAGTTATATAGACACATCGATAAACTTCAAAACTCAAAAAAAAGACTATCCAACCAATGTTCTCAGGCACTAGAACTGGAATAACTATAGGTTGTAAGCAATAAAAAAAGAGACGTCAGCCAGGTGAGAAGCATCCCCTTACCCTCTTTGCACGTCCCTTTGTACCTCATAAAAGTGCTGTAGCTATTGAACTTTTAAGTCAAACCAACGGTTAATTTCGCAGTGATTGACCTACGCTACCGCTTCTTCACTACCCGCATCCTTACTAGCAGCCCCTGGCAACATAGGCTGTAAATCCTCTAGCTCAACGCGATAGCGCTCAACATCTTCTTCTAGCTGCTGAATCCGCATTTCTCGCTGCTGGACTTGAGGATTGATATTGAAGTATCCCTGTACTTGCACCCACACACTAAATACCCAGGCGAGCAAGGCTCCAATGCCAAGGGAAATCATCAGCTCGATACATAGCGGCGCTTCAATATCTATCCCCCGCACAACATGGATAGTTGCTAGCTCAGTGTTCTCGATGCCAAATAGTACGAGGGCCAAGCAAATGACAAAGATGACGACAAAGTTAATCTGCCGCATAACAGTCACCTCAAATCGGATTAATTAGATCAGGTCTAGGCTACTACAGGAAAGTCAGAAGCGGGGGAAGATTTTTTTTTGTTAAAAGACTGGAAAGGGCGGCAAGACTCCCTTCTGAGCACCCAAGCGTTTATAACCGATTCAACCCAGACCGAGCCCCATAACCACCAGCGCAAAGTAGAGTAATCACTACCGCGCCAATCCCAATGGGGCTCGGCACCCAAAATGTTGCATCGATCCTATTCACTCGACCCGGCTGTAGGGGCCACTGCTGGGTTTTCCGGATGGCCTCAATCTGAAAACTAAGATTTATGGTCCGCCAGCGGTCTAAGGCCCCCCCTGCACCAACGGCGCTATCCGCCTTGAGGGCGCTCAGATCAATATCAGCATGGAGTTGATTGACTAAAACCACCCCCCAGTTCTTCTGATGCAGATCCAGGTGGGCCAACAGCGGTGGGGCACCTGGCACCTGAGTCATGAGGCCATCTTGGGCAAAGAGCTGATTAAATTTTTGCACCAGGTCAGCCCCGTTGAAGAAGTCAATGCTCACCTGAATCGAGCCATCGTCCAGGGAGGTGACCTCGCCAGAAAATGCCTTGGCTTCTTCAATAAAGACCTGTAGCCATTGCTGTCGGGCATCTTGATTCAGGGCAACAAACTGATCATCCAGGTGCAACGTTTGTCTTAAGACCCCATGGGTTTGACTGTCAAACTGAATGCCCAGCTGATAATCGACACATCCGCTCAAACACAGTGCCAGGGCTAGAAGAGATATCAGCCGGACTAGCCGTGTTTTTAACTGAGCCACCACAAGCCTCCCAGCACCAGGCCACAGCCAATTAACGCTAGCCAAACAAAGCCATTATCTTCAGTATTGACCTCACTCAGCGGCAGCGGTGGCGGTGGGGGTTTCAGAGGACGAGGCTTAATTGGGCGGGTTTGCCAGGGCTTTTCCTCACTATCTTCAATGTCTGCTAAATCAGGAATTTTGGTTAGCCATTCTTCTTTGGCCTGCAGTTTAGGGGCCTGGATAATATAGAGCAGTCGTTTGCTTTGTTTTCTGACATCTAGGTCTGGATGCAGGGCAAGCTTGCCACATAGCTCAATGGCTTCCTGCCGTCGATCGACAGCGGCCAGGGCGTTGACCAGCCAGAGTTTTAATTCACCATCTAAGGAAATCCCTGGTTTTTCGGCTAATCCCTGTTCAAAGGCTTGTACGGCATCCCCATATCGGCCCCGCTCAAAGGCCTGCTGCCCCACTTGATAGGCGGCTTGGGCACGCTGATTGGCTGCATCTGGCATTGCGGCTAGTCTCTGGTCTAATATCCTGCTGCTCAGATATTTTACGGTGTCTGATGTAATTACGTGTAGGAACGTTGCATAAAACGTTCCTACACGTAATTATGCTCCAACGGCTTCCTTGGCTGCATACATCACTTCGGCGGTAATCTCGGTGTAGCCCTGCTCACGGGCAAACTTTTCGGTATTGCGCTTAACTTTACCCCGCACAAAACCAGGGACGCGCTTCAGCTCAGTCAGGCCATCGCTGGTCCAGTTGAGGTCGGCTTCAGCGGACAATGTCTGGGTGATGACTTCTTTAGTGTCGTGACCCCCGAAGATTTCTAGCAGGTGGTCTTCCATGCCCAGGGTAAAGGAGTTATAGATTAAGTCGACGAGATGATTAGCGCCTTCATAACCGAGGAAGGGACGATAGCCGACGGGGAAGTTTTGAACGTGGATGGGGGCCGCGATCACACCGCAGGGAATGTTGAGGCGTTTGCCTACATGGCGTTCCATTTGGGTGCCAAAAATAGCGGCGGGTTCGAGCTGGGCGATTTTATCTGCGATCGCACCATTATCATCGCTAACCAATACCTCATCACAGTAATCCTCTACCTGATTTCTAAACCAGGCTTCGTCATACTTACAGTAAGTGCCAGCCAGCACCACCCGCAGACCCATTTCCCGCGAGAGAACTTTGGTTAAGGCCGCCGCGTGGGTATTGTCACCAAAAACAACGCAGCGTTTACCCGTCAGATTTTGACAGTCGATGGAGCGAGAGAACCAGGCCGCTTGGGATGCAAACCGAGTCTGTTCATCAATAAACTCGGTGTAGTCCACCTCCACACCCTGCTGATTCAAGATTTTTTGAATCGCGCGAATACAGCGAGCTGTTTCCACCACACCCATGGGCGTGATATCCACATAGGGCATATCAAACTCACGCAGGAGATACTCGGCTGCCATCGAGCCCACTTCTCGATACGGGATCAGGTTAAACCAGGCTCTGGGAAGAGATTTCAGCTCATGGACCGATGCCCCCTCTGGGATGACGGCATTGACCTCAATCCCCAGATCTGCCATTAGCCGTTTTAGCTCGGTAACATCGTGGTTGTTATGAAAACCGAGGGTAGTGATGCCAATAATATTGACTGAGGGCTTTTCTGTTTTCTCAGTAGCTAAAGTCTCTTGCTTAGCTGCTTTTTTTAGATAAAATTCAACAATTTGCTGAAGCGTCCGATCCGCTGCCTGTAGCTCATTTACACGATAGTGGTTGACGTCTGCCAGCATCACATCGCCTTCGGCATCCAGCTGGGCACGCTCCACAAAATTAGCTAAATCTTCCTGCAAAATGCTGGATGTGCATGTGGGTGTGAGCACAATCAGATCAGGATGTTCTTCTCGATCTTTGCGAGTAATGTTGTCAACAACTTTCTCTTGTGAGCCGCGAGCTAATACGTGACGGTCAACAACACTGGCGGTCACAGGGGTGAAATCTCGCTCACGAGAGAGCATAGAGCGCATGACATTAAAATAGTCGTCCCCGAGTGGGGCATGCATAATCGCATGAACATTCTTAAATGAGCTGGCAATACGCAAGGTGCCAATGTGAGCAGGACCTGCATACATCCAATAGGCCAGTTTCATAAACAGCGCTCCGAGATCTGGGGTAGGTTAAGGCAATTGCCTATCCCTCAGAATATGGGAGTCCTTATCAGACGCTGGCACCACTCAACGATTCGCAACGGTTTGTAAGAATGAGTTACAGCTAGCGGAGTCCTGGCGTGATTTAGTCCCATAGACGTTCCATGGAATGTCTGTATACGATTAGATGAGCCGTCCCTACAGGATGTTAGATCTGGCCATAAAGTTTCGATGTAGTTTCAAATACCGTTCCGATTGTTCTGGAACTGTAGCTTTACCATGTGGAGTAATTCATATCGACGTGATTCACTGTTCCTTAGGAGGCTAACATGCGGTCTATTCTCAGTGGTGTAGGTGTGATGGGTGTACTGCTAGGATTAGCTATGCCCGTATCAGCTGAGGTGCTGCTACAGGCCGGTGCAACAGAAACAAAATTAGTAACAGCTGAAACTCATCGATCCATTCGTCATCCGTTGACAGCTGAAGTGGGACAAACGATTGCGATTCGACTGAAACTGGCGAATAACAATCCCAGGATTGTTAGCCATGTAGCTGTTTACATTGCTGGAAAGTATACTCCTTTGGTGGTGGATAATCAGGTTAGCTATCGGACAGTGGACCCGTCGCAAAAATCACAAATTAGCCATCTTGTTGTTCTGACGTTACCTGGTGAACAAGTAGGGACTCAGATGAGCTATGAAATTGAACCTTTGTTTGACTATGAGGTTGAGTCTCTGTTTGATGTGGAAGCTGAGACCGTTGAGGCCGTGATCCCCTCAACTGTGCGCTATCGAATGACGGTAGAAACAGCAACAGTGGCGCAACGCCTGCTGCTAGAAGCCCAAGCACAGCGAACTCGTCAGGAGTATGAAAGCGCGATCTCAACCTATACCCGAGCCATTAATCTTAATCCTGAGATTGCTGACTTTTACGCCCAGCGGGGCAGTGCTTATTTAGCTCAGGCTGAAACAACCAGCGATATCTCCCACATCTACAATGCCATTGTTGCCGACTGGGAAATGGCGGCCCAGCTGTATGAACAAGTTGGCCATGGCTATCGTGCTAGCGCCCTACGAGCACAGCTCAAGCAGTTTAATAACTAGAGATAACTGGCGGCCCCAGAGCGCAAGCTCATCATCAGCATATCCTACTAACAACGTTGTTCAAGTCAAATCAGAGCCTGATTTTCTCGATGCAGAAAATCAGGCTTTGTGTGTGTGCTTTCTCTTTCTCCGTGCCTACCCTCTTTCGTCTTTCCTGCTTTTTTCCCTTTTCCCCTTTCCCTACTCACCTACAGCACGATACTATTCCCCATGCCCGCTAACCTCAGCCCCAACCGATGAAACAATCCATTATTCAAGTAGATGCCTTTACCGATCGTCCCTTTGGCGGTAATCCAGCTGCCGTGTGCGTTAGCCAATCGCCCCTTGAAGACGCCTTGATGCAGCAGATTGCAACGGAGATGAATCTGTCAGAAACAGCGTTTCTTTATGCCCTAGAAGGAGAAGGCAACTATAGCCTGCGGTGGTTTACACCCACAGCTGAAATCGATTTATGTGGCCATGCCACATTGGCCAGCGCCCATGTCCTATGGACTGAAGGATATCTGGCCACTGACATTACGGCCAAATTTCAGACAAAGAGCGGTGAGCTCCTGGCTGGCCGACGCGGTGAGCTAATTCAGCTGGACTTTCCAGTGCAGCCGGTGCACGATGCGCCGCTGCCTCCAACATTGATTGCTGCGATGAACCACGCTGACATTGTCCATGGATCACGCAATGATGTGAATTACTTGGTTGAGTTGCGATCGCCCCAAGCTGTTGCTAATCTTGCGCCCGATCTAAATAAGATCGCAAAGTTGCCCTCCCAGGGAGTGATTGTCACCAGTGTTGGCAACTCTCCCTATGACTTTGTTTCCCGTTATTTTGTCCCCGCCCTGGGTATCCCTGAAGACCCAGTTACTGGATCTTCCCATTGTTCATTAGGTCCGTACTGGCAAGCAAAACTCGGTAAAGATAAAATGATTGCATATCAGGCATCAGAACGCTCTGGTGTACTCCATATAGAATGCACACCAGAGCGAGTTTATATCAGTGGGCAGGCTGTAACGGTTCTGCGCGGTGAACTGTTGTTATAAGTTTAGTGAATTCGTATGTTGGAGCACATTGTCTTACTGTCCGTGATGCTGGCTGTTGATCTAAAGAACGTGAAACAGATTAGCGAAATAGAACAGTTACAGATAGAGCAGTTTTATCTGGATGCCTATGGCGTTCGTGATGACCTGTTTATGGGTCTGATCGATTTTGAGCAATGCGTCACCCAAGTCAGTAATTTAGACTTGCCCAAAACTGTTGTATCGTCCGCACAGCAGCATAACTTTAATGGGTATGGAGAGACTGGTTGGGCACCTGCTTTCTGCGACCAGGTAGCACTAAACTATCTGTTTTTTGCCGAAGAACCCAAGTTTGATCGCCACAATAATTAGATTGATTGTGTAGGTCAATTGTGGGCCAGCCATCAGGTATGTTGTACAATCAATACCCCGCGATTCTAATAGTCAGCATCACATTCAACGTTATGACTGCCCTCAGCGTTAACCTTAATAAAATTGCTCTTGTTCGTAATTCTCGGACGATTGGTATCCCCAGTGTTGTCCAAGCAGGAGAAATCTGTATCCAAGCAGGCGCATATGGTCTTACCGTACACCCCCGTCCTGATGAGCGCCATATCCGCCGCCACGATGTTTATGACTTAGCAGAGATGCTAACGGCGCATCCTAGGATTGAATTCAATATTGAAGGCAATCCGCTAGAAGCAGGCTTTATGGAAATTGTACGGGATATCAAACCAAATCAGGTAACCCTGGTTCCCGACGATCCTAATCAGTTCACATCTGATCACGGTTGGAATGTCTCAAAAGATGGTGAGAGCTTGGTGCCGATTATTCAAGAAATTCAAGGGCTGGGCGCACGGGTGAGTTTATTTATGGACCCCGATCCGGAACAAATTCGTCTGATCCCAAAATTGGGTGTGATGGCAGGAACAACAGAAACTCGTATTGAGTTATACACTGAACCCTATGCAACGGCGGCAAGAGAAGGTACCAAAGATGAGTTGGCAACCCTCCACACCAGTTATGCAGTAGCAGCTAAGGTGGCCAAAGACTGTGGTCTGGGGGTCAATGCAGGCCACGATTTAAATCTAGAAAACTTGCCTCAGTTTTTACGGATTCCGAATATTTTAGAAGTGTCCATCGGTCATGCGCTGACCGCAGATGCCTTGATTATGGGTCTAGGCAATGCGGTAACGGCCTATTTAGATGTGATTGCAAAAGCTAATCAGCAGTATTCCTAATTCACAGGAGCTAGGATGGAGCAGTCTGTTGCGCGACATTTTACTAATACCCCATGGGAAACAAAAGTTGGCTACTGCCGTTCCCTGCGGGTGGGTAACCAGATTTTTATATCGGGAACAGCTCCGGTGGATGATAGCGGAAATACGTTTGCGCCGGGGGATGGCTATGCCCAGACAAAACGGTGTTTTCAGATCATTCAGCAGACATTGCAGGCAATGGGCGCTGACCTGTCGAACATTGTGCGAACACGCATGTATGTCACCGATATTAGCCGTTGGGAAGACTATGGTCAGGCCCATCAAGAGTTTATGGGAGCTTATCCGCCTGTAACAGCCATGGTAGAGGTGAATAAACTGATTAATCCGGATATGCTGATTGAGATTGAGGTGGATGCCTTGATGTTTTAAAAGGCATGAATACAGGCTATATATCCATCATGGCCAAGCAGCTAAAGCTCTCTCAGCAAACCAAACACTGCCCATACAAACCAGCAGCACCGAGGCCCCGGCACGTAGGATTAACTCCCCTTGACGTTTTTGTATCAAGCTCATTCCATAAAATACTAATACTGCAATGGCAATTTGACCTAATTCTATACCCAGATTAAAGCTTGCTAAAGATAGCAGCAGATTACTTTGGGTTTGGGTCAGGTCGCTTAAAATGTTGGCAAATCCTAAGCCGTGGATCAGGCCAAACCCAAAGGTCAGCCAAGGCCGGTGGCTGATCTGTTTTCGCCACAGATTTTCGGCGGCTACGTAGACAATCGATAGGGCGATAACACTCTCTACCAGGGCGATTGGCAAGGTGACAATATTCAGGGCCGCAAGGGTGAGCGTGAGAGAATGGGCGATGGTAAATGCAGTAACAATTTTGATCAATTGAGATAGGTTGCCACCTGGCAAGAGCAAGGCAACTAAAAATAGGATGTGATCGTAGCCCGTGAAGATATGCTCTACACCCAGCTGGAGGAAACTAAGAAACTGTTGCTGCCAGGGGATTGTGTCTGCTATTTCTACAGTATTGTTTTCAGGGGTGAAAACGATATTCTGTGTACGGTTACCCTGGGTGATGGTAGCTAGAGCCTGTGCCTGGTCAAGTTCAGGAGAAAATAAATTATATTGAATGGTGAGTTTTTGTAGGGGCGTTGGCCACTTGTACCTTAATAAGAAGGTGCTATGGGTGATTTTGTCTTCAGGCTGCTGAGCTATGGCTGGCGTGAGGGTGAATTGTCCTGAGTCATTGGTTTGATTTTTTAAGGTGATGCCATTGCCGAATTGTTGTTCTAGTTGGGCACGGTGCTTTGCAGTTTCTGCTAAAGACAGTGTTTGATTGCCGTCGTCATCAGCAAAGTTGAGGAGTACTGTGGGCACTGTTAATGTGATTTGGACATCGGTGTCGGAGACAATGATGTCGGCTATGGTGAGGTCAGCCCAGTGGGCTTGGGCAGGTGCGATCGCAACATTGCCAAACCACAAACTAACCAATAATCCCAAAACACTGACCTGTAAAAAGCGAACAAAACGTTTCATATGAATCTCCTCGCAAGCATTAAGATTTCCAATCTGCTTACAGCTGTATACGTAAGCCAATACCTCATCCCCCTGGGAGGGGCAGCGGGGTAGGTTAATCAGCCAATCCCCAAATCTGCTGATCCCGCTCACTAAAAGTAGGATCTACCATCTGCGCAGCCTCAAAATACTCGCTAGCCGCAGCCGCATTTCCCAACTGCTGCTCGACTAGCCCACCACGATAAAAAATCACTGCATTTCGAGTCCCCTGTTCAAGTGCGGTTTTCAACGCCTGTTGCGCATCTTCCCAACGCCCCAATTGCGTTAGCACGCGGGCATAAGTATCCAAGGTCTCTGCATCCTGACGCACTTCTAAATCAGCTTCCATCAGCACCAGAGCTTCAGGCAGATCGGCGGTATCATCTCGGTCTAATAACAGTTGTGCTAAGGCACGACGATGCCCAAAAGTATCTAGATCCTGATGTTGTCTGAATTGGTCCTCAGCTTGTTGCCAAAGTTTTTGGGCTTCTGGTCGATTACCTTGAAGATTGGCGACTTGAGCCATCCCTTGCAGGGCTACATGGTCCCAAACATTGGAATACTCCTGAGAGGTAAATACTTGAGAATAGAGCCTTTTAGCCGCTCTGTAATGCCCTTGACGGGTTTCTAAGCTAGCCATATGGACCAGCGCCAGAGGATATCGAGGCAAAATCTCCAGGGCCTCTTGGTAAAGTTGTCGAGCCGTTTGGTAGTTTCCCCGACTGGCATAGAAGCGCCCCATGAGGGTCCGGGTCCAAGCAGAACTCCCTGCTTCCTGAGGTTCTTCTGCTTTGAGGGCAGCCTCAAAGTCTTTGATAGCTAAGGTATCTTGACCTTGAGCTACATGAACAAGGCCTCGGAGAGTGAGAGAACCCAGGGTAGGTATTTGCTGTACCAGAGTATCTGCGATGGTTTTAGCTTCGGTAAGATTTCCTATGCCCAGGTGGGCTGTGATCAGAATGGTTTGGGCTGGTTCAGAATAGGGTTGATTGGCAAGTACTTGATTGGCTAGGAGAATAGCACGATCAAAATCATGGCGAGCTTCAGCAACTTTGGCCTGAACAATTTGGGCTCCTTCGTTGTTGAAGGGAAGCTTTTGTAAGGACTGTTGGGCCGCTTGCTCGGCAAGAAGATACCAGTTAGCGTCGCCAGTGGCACGGGCGAGTTTTAGGTAAGTATTGGCCAGGGCCGCCTGGCTGAGAGCATCCTCTGGGGTTTGGCGAATACGATTTTTATGGAAGGCAAGCTCTTGTTCAAGCTGGCCAGTGATGTCAGTTTCATTTGGGGAAGAGAAGGGATAGTCGTAAGAGGGGGTGGTAAGGAGTGGTTTGAGTTGGTGAAAAGTAGTAGCGATGAGCAGTAAGCTAACGCCCCAAAGGAGCTGTCGACGGCGTTGGATAAAACGGAGGTTTAGAGTTATTAGCATGGGTCTTCTGTTGTGGTAGGGGTGCATCGTGGTGCGCCCTGTTCTTTCAAGAAGAAGAAAATTAGAGTTTGGGTGGTTAAAAGATAAACCTTTTCAAAATCCCTCTCCCCTGGGGAGAGGGATTTAGGGTGAGGGCTAATTAGGCAATGCCAAGTAAGGAAACGCAGGCTCTAACGGTTGATGGCCTTGTGCCGGATTTCCGGGTGTACCTTCATAAGACACGTTATCTGTCGTAATCGCACCGTTCGACAAAACACTCAGCGTAATATCGATGACGTCATCCTTGAGCATGCGGCCCCGCACTGGGCTACCCGCAGCATTTAAATCATTAGCGTAGCCGCTGGGGCCACTGGTATCAATCCGCATGACATCAGGTAAAAACGCCCCTAATAATGCGTCAGCACGCTCTTCACTATTACCGAGCGCCAGCAAGGTCTTCCTAGCTTCACCCACAATGGGGGCAGCGATATCAGCCGCAGGCTGTTGCCCAGCCAGGGCTGCGGCCTCGAAGTCAGGGCCAACGCTGTTTAGAGCATTGAGAAAGTCGTTAGTCAGGACAAGGCCTTCGTTAATGCCAGGACGAGCCAGACGTTCAACCTGAACATAGTTGCCATCGGCATCAGGAGTGGAGATTGTTGTCCAGATATCAAAGACGTCACTGTGGGTGCGCCCTTGCAATAACTGTTTAGGAATGCGGACGGCAATAGTATTAACGTTGTAGCCAGTCGTAAAATCAACAGCCTCACTAGGATCACGAAAACCTACCGCTGGTCCAATACCAGCAGCTCCCGCACGCACACGGAAAAACTGTTCAACATCAAAGAAGAATGCATCTTCTCGTAAGCCCGCAAAGATGCTCAGGGTTTCACTCCCTAGTCGAACATCTTTAACATTGGGCGAGTTATCCAATAAGGGAGTGGTAATTGCTTGGGCTTTCCTGGCTTTACCATTGCTGATAGCCGTGACAGTGACTTCCTGTTCCTGATTATTATTGGGGGTACCAAACTCAAAGCGTAGTGTCATATCTGGCTGGCCAGTGACTTTAGCGTCTTTATTAGCCACAGTGTCAATGTGAAACTCATAGCGGGCATTAGTACTGAAATAATATTGTTGCCGTGCTAAAGAGCGAGGATTGGTATTCATCACAAGGATGAGATCATCTTCAGAGGCGTTGGGATTTTGGTCTTTCTCTCTAAATGCATAAACGTCAGTAATATTGAGATTTCGACCCTTAATATCAACTTCTCCATCATCATGGTCAGAAGCGTTAATTAATGTAGCAGCGCCCCCTAGTGTAAGAGTGGTAGCCAGAAAGACACCACTGATTTTGAGCCAAGTTTGGCGTTTGGATAGCTGACCTAGAGTGGTTTGTAAAGACTTCAGCATGGTGCAAGTTCTCCTTTTGGGAAATGAATAAAATAGTGTTTGCGTTCAGCCCACGTTTAAGTTGAGATTGGTAGCTTTCTCTAGAGAAAACTGACAGTTCTGAGCGTGGGTTAGCTTTGAATTGCACGCATTTCAAAGCCAACCCAGTTGCTAAGGAGCATGGGCCATGACAACATATAAAAAGTCGTCAATACTGTCGGAGCAGAGGTTTTCTGCTCTTTTAGTTAGCAATGATTTTGTGCAATCTGGAAGGGTATACGCCAGGTCTGATGAAATGGATCTCTTGGGTGCAAAAAAAAGTTGGGCATTGCTGATCCTTGAGCTGGCTGTAGATGTAAGCAGTCGTTAAGTAGCAACGGTTCTAGACCGGTTCATCCCAAAAATCAGCAATTGCAAAAGTTGAAATAAATGGCAAAACTGCAATCTAAGGACGAGACTGAACTGATTAGGCGCATGGTACAAGGGGACCAAGCGGCTCTTAGTCAGCTTTATGATCGCTATGCCCGAGTTATGTATGGGTTAGCGTTCAAAATTCTTGGCTCGGTGGAAGAGGCTGAAGAAGTTGTCCTCGATGTATTTGCTAAAGCCTGGCGAACTGCAGCTCGTTACGATGCCAGTCGTAGTCGAGTTGATTCTTGGCTATTTTTAATGACCCGCAGTCGCTCATTAGATCGGTTGCGACAGCGACAGCGACAAACCAAAGTGGTAGAAGCAGCTAAGAATACAGCCCAGGTGAGTTCGTTTGATGTGCCTGATGATGTACTACTGATTACTGAACGACGCACGGTGGTGACTCAGGCTTTGGCTGAGCTACCCAATGAGCAACGTCTAGTGATTGAGTTAGCTTACTACAAAGGCTTTAGTCAATCGGAAATTGCTAAGCAAACGGGGTTAGCTTTGGGCACGGTTAAAACACGAATTCGCCTGGGATTGCGTAAGCTGAAACAAGCATTAGCGACAGATTAGAAAATTGTGCGATCCAATCTAAGATAGGCGGCGTATACCTATATAGCCGTATCCTAAACATATATTGATTCTTTAAATGCCGGGTTAGTATAAAAGCATGACATCTTCTGAGCCCTATAAAGATTCTGACCCTGCCGAGATGGCTGTGCTCTACGCCCTTGATGTGCTAGAGGCAGATGAGCGATCGCAGTTTGAACAGGCTCTATTGGATAGTGTAGAACTGGATCAGGCGGTGCGTGAGTTTGAAGAAACGGCAGCTGATTTAGCCTACGGTGCTCCGTCTGTGCCGATGGCAGCAAATTTGAAAGAGCGCTTATTTCAGCGGATTGCGGTTGAGCCTGTAGGACCTAGTTCGAACTTGGTGACACTGCTGGAGTTATCAATTGATGAGCTCAAGCAAAAAGCATCTGAGTTGGACTGGGCCTTGATGCCGGGGAACTCAGGGGCAGAAATTGCCACCTGGCAAACAGATGTTTCGTTTCGTGAAGTTGCCTTTTTTGTCCGTAAGGCCGAAGGTGGTCTATTCCCCAATCATGCCCATGCGAGTGGCGAGACTGTGTTGGTGTTAGAGGGTGATTTTGTTGTTGGTCAACAGGTACATCGTACTGGAGAGCGCATATCTTCTCCTGGGGATACGAGCCATCAACCGGCAACATTAACCGGTTGCTTACTATTCTGTGTGTCGTCGATGGACGATGACATTTTGCCTGTTTGAGACACCCCGCGATGTCGCAAAACTAACAAGCACCACTGTCCCTATAAGATAAGCCCCCTATAAGATAAGCCATTTGACATCGGGATGACTGAATTTGGAGCTAGCCTAACATCCCGCGTCCCCTGTCTCTACCATGCTTGCTTTACTACCCCCTTCCTTGTCCTAATCACTACCCAACAATTGATATATGCCAGTTCTTAATCTGCCGAGCTAGTATTAGAAACATGAACCCTCGTGAGTCCCACTTAAATGCTGACGCCATGGAGATGGCTGCCCTTTATGCCCTCGATGCGCTAGAGGCAGCTGAGCGTACGCGGTTTAAGCAGGATTTATTAGATAGTGTGGAACTAAATCAGGCCGTTCATGAGTTTCAAGAGACGGTCGCTACTTTAGCCTATGGTGTGCCCTCTGCTCCGATGTCGACGGACCTGAAAGAGCGTTTATGTCAGAGGATTGCCCAACAGCCTCTTGGAGCAAGTTCAGACTTATTACAGTTACTGGATTTGCCAATGACTGAACTCGTGCAAAAAGCAGCTGAGTTAAGCTGGTCTTTATTACCCGGCAAGTCGGGTGTGGAAGTGGCCACCTGGCAAACAGATGAAACGTGCCGGGAAGCAGCATTTTTTGCCCGGAAGAAGGGTAGTGGGCTGTTTCCAAATCATTACCATGCTAGTGGAGAAACTGTATTGGTTCTGACGGGGGACTTTGTTGTAGAGGGTCATGTGTATTATCCAGGTGAACGAATATCTGCACCTGGGCATACAAGCCATCAGCCAAAATCGCAAAATGGTTGCCTGTTACTATGTGTATCCTCAATGGATGATGATATTTTAGATACCTGAGCCTGAAAGGGTAAAGTTTATCTCTCTTGATCTTCATGCAATGGGTGTAGTGCTGACACATGGGGGCTACCTTGAGAAGGTTGATAGATGAATACCTGGCTTTTCACTGCCCGTCAACGCTTTACTTTATCTCAGACTAACGACTGGGATGACTACATGAGCTTCTCTGGCTTTATCCACATTACCGAACTGGTCACCCTAGACTATATTCTTTGCCCAGACCTCATCGAGGATCTCATTGACGAAGACTGGTCCCACAACGTCCGGGCAGATTATCGCATCACCTGGTTTACTGACCTCGCTTACCTCCGCCAGCGGGTTAACTGGCGCACAGGTCAAGATCAGCTGCTGGCCATCCTTGAGCAACCACAGCATATCCACGAAGTACCTCCTGCATTTGAGTTCTGTGGTTTTGATATTGTCGATGATGAAGACGGCAACAGTGTTTTAACAAACTGTGGCAGATTCCCTGAAATCTTTATTCCCTCAGAGGTCAATCAATTTGGACTGCTGTCAAACTTGGATCATGCCAATGTTATCGCTGCTCAGCTTCGTTCATCATTCCCAGATGAGCCTCATTGTCGTAATTGTCGTGTTTGGCAAATTGCTCGTGATATTGGGCCTTACAACTAAGTTGTACCGAAGGTGACCATAGAATTAGAGGCATTGCTGAAATAGAGACACATCCAAAACTTCTAGAGTGAACTATTCCAGAGACATAGCTGCAAAGTGTTTTCGTAACAAATTATGCACAAAGCGGTAACGACCTCCAGTTCTTTGGATGAACCTATTCGAGTTTTCACGACCAAACGCGAGCACCAGCACCTGCAGAATCCGAGACAGTTCGACCGGTTGTTGAATCACTTTCGCCAGCGGATTGAGGGAGTCTTCCATGAAGTCCAAAATACCGGAGCATTTGCTCAGAAAAACGACCTCGAGACTGTTTACCCATGTGGCAGTTAATACACATTCGAGCAAGTGACTGCCATTGCTGATTAGAATTCACATAAGGCGCAATAGCTATTTAACAATCTCAGAATATGAATCACTATGAATCACTACTTAGCCGTACATTGGAAGTTGGCCAGCAAGGTCCACAGTATCCTTGAATTAAATGAAAACAAGCTAAAAGACTATTGCCCTGCGGGGGTGGCAAGGGTAGACAAGTGGCATTCAGCTTCAGGTCAGACATGCATCTATCACCTTACCCAAAATCAGCGTGAAGATTTACTGAGCAAGTTCTGGTGGCACGACGAGGGTGCTGCTATAGCAATAACTGGCTTTCCGTGGCCTAAGAGCAGCGACTCAAAGGCTTTGGAAGCAAAAGAGTTTTTCACACGGCGATGTAACCAGGCAGCGTCATCCCTTTTTGGAGGTGAGTATTCTATGGTTCGCGGTATAGAGGATTCCCTCCAGGTTGAATCTACACTTGGAGGTACTCATCCCATCTATATGGCAGAAACAGACAGTTTTGTTGCCATTACAAACAGACAGTCTCTATTACTGGCAATTCCAGGAATCTCCACAGAAATCGATCCAAGCGCAATGCGCTGGCTTTGCTACCAGGGATATATCCAGGGTGGACTAAGTCCTTTCCAATGCATATCAATGATTCAGCCCGGTTCAAGAATCATAGTTCGTTCAGGTAAGGCTTCATGCGAATCGCCAACTTGGCAGGATTACTATGCTCCCGAGTTGGCTGAGCAAGCGCGCATAGAGCCCATTGCTGCGTTTAAACCGTTAGTCGAGGAGCTTTCTGGATATCTTGCGGCATGTCAGAAGCACTGGGGGCTGGGTTGGGACCTGCCGCTGAGTGGCGGAAAAGACAGCAGAGTAGTGCTAGGTCTGCTGAATGCTGGCGGCCAAGTCCCCAACATTGAGCAAAGTTTCACATCGGGCCCCCTCTATAGCCCCGATGTAATCTCAGCACAAAGATTAAGTGCATTTACGGGTCTTTATGATCGACATAAACTCCGCCGCCCTCCTTTGGTACTGCCGCAAACTACTCTTATCGGCCGGGTAACTACAGCCCTACGACTTACTGAGGGGCGACTATCCGTGTTCGATTTGGTTGGGCTGCCGCAAGCTATCCCGCGGATACATGTAACTGGCCATCAAAATGGGTTGCGTGATAGCTATTTTCGAAGCTGTTCGACAAGTAGCTTTCAGCATTTTGCATGTGATGTTTTGAAAACACACTTTCATGATCCTCTTGAATTACTAAGTCACAACCCAGGCACTGACTTTAAGCGGCAATACATCAAGATATTCGAGAAATATTTAGACGAAGGTGCTCCGCTAGACGTGCTTTCTGACCTATATATGGTTCGTGAGCGTAACGCCCACTGGGTAGGAATAATGTCAAATCACGCGGGATTGGGTGGCCCGACAGCCAACCCACTCGTAACTGATTCCGTTATACGAAGCGGTTTATCATTGACGCCTGAGCAGAGAAATCAGGAACTACTGCATTACGCGCTCTTGCGACTAAGCGCGCCACAATTGACTGGTATCCCTTTTGCTGATGACCAATGGTCTCATGAGCTACGTAAGTCTATGCGATCCATTGATCATGTTCCAGATGTCGCCCCATTTCGCTCACGGGCGGAATTTCCAAACGTCAGCAGCCCATACTTACCCAATCACAAAGTTGATCTTTACAATGCTGTTCGGCCGCTGATCTTACGAGACATCCTGCACAACAAGGATTACTACGGTGAATTTCTTGATCTGGATAGAGCCGAGAAAGTTTTCCGCTCATCGAACGCCCCGAATACCTATGAGTTAATATGTGGGCTCGGTGTTTTTACATCAGTATTGCTAAGACGATATGGTGCGTCGTTGTTCACAGCAGAGGGGTGCAAGTCTGCAACCGACGAGCTGACTGAAGCAGCAGCTTATTCGCCAAGCAAAGCAGGCGACTCAAGTCATGCAGCGCTTGAGCGGCATCGCGGGAGCCTTGTACGGCTAGAGGATCGTCTAGAGAGTGATTTCGGTACTCGACTAGCAGTACAAAGGGCTTTTACATTGGCTGAAATTGGAAGCGATGTCGCCCTAGAGAGCATGATCGCGGATTGTGTTGTCGAGCGACAACGTTTTGAGGGTAGTGAGTCGGTATTTGACTCACGCGCTAAACCGATCGATCAATCAAATACAAATACAGTTACTTATTCTACCCAAGCCGCAACAGTATGGGATTTATCGATTCGTGAGTTGTTAGTCAGAGCAAGAAGCAAAGGCTTTGTTCGCACTTGCACGTCTGCAATAAGGCACGTCGCAAAGGCATTGTTTTTTGGCCTCAAACGATAGTACCTTTGCATGCTAGTTTATCGTCGGTGACTGTAAAGTTTTCATCCCTTGTTGTGTGAAATACGAGAATAGTCCGCTTTTGTGCTCGTTGTCTGAGTACAGATGAATCGGGGCTATGACCGCTCTTGGCACGTTTCTGCCGTCCTCGACAATTGACGGGACTCCAACAAAACCCTAATTTAAGGGGTGCTGCTCCGACAGCACCCCTGCTCGCTTGGCGAGGGCAACCTCTTGCGTTTTGCATTGCACGCGATGTAGAGCCCATGGTGTGGTAGGTACCTGGATTAGTTTTATTGCCACTTCAAATATTGTTCCAGTGCGTCTAGTCGCTGCCCATCTTCCGTATTCAATTTGAGGTAAGGACTGCATGAACATACTTGACTCAAGCCATCTCGCATGGCAATTGCAATCTCGTTTTGACGCTCCCTGCTAAGGGTCTTAAACCCTGGGCCAATAGTGATATTTACTGTAGTGGAGAGTTTTCGCTGAGTGATTTTTGTGACTAATTGCTGGTCAGGGTCTAATTCGATCATCATATTATCAAACTCTTGCAGTTCACTAGGAGTTAATGGCAGATCTGGAATCGTTGTAGCAGTGGGTAATGCTGGCTCAGTGCTCACTGATGATGAAGGCTCAAGCTTCGCCAAAGTTGTTGGGGTGTTAACTGAACGTGTGTCGTTACAGCTACTGTTAATAACAACAATAATTCCTAGTAAAGAAAAGACAATTTTTTTCCTGATCCCTGCTAAGTTTGTATCGGGTTCATATTCACACCTTTTGACCACAACTAATTTCCAATTCACTCCTTTGTAATCCAGTAGGAGATTCTTAGGATCAGAGTAATTTAGTTCATGCTATTGAACTTTTCACGTTAGCCAAAGGTGGGCTTTACATTCTTTAAGTAGGCTTAAAAGCCAAGGTTGCACTGTTTAATTGTTTCTAACAAGACTTTTCTAATTGTTGAGTTGTTCTGAGAGTTTTATGTCATACATGGAGAGTTGCTTCATGTATGACATGGTCCCCAACCCCTGGCAGGTTTACGGGAGAGAATAGCAACGGTTGTCTCGTGAGGCTGAGTCATCATGTGATCGAAACTCTTGTTATTACTCAGTGTGAACTGCTGTCAAATTGAGCACATACCAATACCGTAGTTGTATAAATTCGTGCTGAATTTCACAATCAGCTACACTGTTGCAACTGCAGGATCGGGCAAATTAGCCGTGATATCAAAGTTAATTGTTGGTGATTCAGCGTTACAGTAGTAAAACTGGACAGGTTACCTATGTATAAGGAAACGTTCATCGGTATAGTTATTTTACGAATAGCGGTTCTTACAGCGGTGCACAAGTTTTCTTCCAAAATTCCGTATGTAAAATGTAAAGCTTAATGTATCTTCATAAACCGGCTCCTGCGTCTACTACCGCTTGACTGAAGGTTTAAGTAAGTAGTGTTCTTCCAGCTCTATTATGAAGTCCCCCACTGTTTTAATTCCATTGCTGGCGCTAGCTGGTGTTGCCGCTACTGCTGAAAATGCTGATGCTGCGATCGCAGATCTAGACATCTCAGACGACTTAAAAGAGGCGATTTGTCATCAAAACTGGTACAAAGCCATTGAAGTATCCAGTGCTCTAATCACATCTCCAGACATTACCCCTGAGCACCGTCAAACATTGCTTGGGTTACGGCATAACTTTTATGCTTATGTAAAAGGAGATGACGTTAAATCTGATGACCTTGCTGATTGTCCAGGGATGCAGCCCTTAAATCAGCAAGCACAGCTTTATAAAGGTCCCATGCCCCGATTCTCCAATAGCAGCACTACTAATACCAATCAGGCACCTGTATCGGTCTCAACTGAAATGCCATCCTATCGAACCAGTACATCTACTAATGTATGGGCAGTGGGCGCTCGTGTCGAAGGAAATAGTATTAAAGGCACTCTCTTAAATAATGGTCTGACAACTGCCAAAAATGTCATCCTCACTGTACGGTCTCAGCAAGATGATCAATCAGAAGCTATTAAAACAGTTGTTATCAATACGCTGAAGCCATGGAGTGAAACTGAATTTGTTGCTACGTTTAACCATGCGCCTGGTAATTGGATGATTGAGCGTATTGAAATAAACTAATATTTAGCGGTAGCTTAGAGTGTTGGGTGGCTAATTATAGATGGCCTGTTGTAAGTGAATGGACAAAACTATCCATCAATCCGGGCTATTTCCATAGGAAACGCTCCGCGCACGAGGTTCGGTTGAACGGTTCGGCTGAGCTCACCGTCGAAGCCTCACCGTCGAAGCCTCAGCCCTCATTTCTCTAACATCGCTGGTTGAGCGGAGTCGAAACCAGTGGTGTTAGGGACGTTTACTTTCGGCTATCTACTACTTAATACTCTCAATTGCCAACCTGCATTTGTCGTTGATCGTCTGTTCTCAGGTTTGGGATGCGCCTATGCTTGAGAACAAGTGCTGGTCTGAGCAGAGTGATGTTTTTATACCAATTCTCTATATACCAGCTACAGATAAAGTCTCTAGTATGGACGCTCGTCCAGTAATGGAGGCAATCGTATCGTTGGTTAAGGCAACTAATTGTTCTCGAATAAGCGCTCGGAGTTCATCTAAGGTTTTCGGTCGTGTCCACCGCAACCGTTTTTTGAGGTATTGCCAGACTTGCTCAATCGGATTGCATTCAGGCGAGTGAGCCGGTTGAAACATTAGAATCAGGTTGTCCGGCACCGTGAGTCGTTTGGCCTTGTGCCATCCGGCTTGGTCCACTTGGATAATCAAAATACTGTCGGCATATTCCTTGGCCACGAGCTTAAGAAAGCACTCAAAACAGTCGGTGTTGCAATGAGTGAACTCATAGAAAAAGTGCTCTCCGGTCGCCGGTTCAACCACCCCGTACAAGTAGGTGGCTTTGAACGTCCAATGCACGTTACCCACCGGCTTGACGCCACGGGCCG
>NZ_AWNH01000076.1 GCF_000482245.1 Leptolyngbya sp. Heron Island J
GGTGATGGAGCAGACAATGCAGGTTCAGCATCTTCTGTCTCGAGCTCTTCTTCTACAGGTGCTTTAGGGACAGGCGCGGTTAATTCTTCAGGAGTCTCGATGACATCTGCCGCTGAACGAGGTGGTCCGCCTAGCTCCTCAACCAGGGAAGGACCTGTCAAGCTTTGAACCAATGTGAGTTTAATCAGCTCCTGGTTGAGCTGAGCAATGCCATCAGCCGTTAGCAGGGGCTGATAAGTGGTGTCTTCAAGCAGATGAGTAGATAAAAAGGCGAGACTAGAGGCTTCTAGATAAGCTTGGGCCAGGGTTGGATCAGGCCCGATAATTTCTGTAGGCAGATCAAAGGCCTCACTACCGGTTTCGGTCATGGCAATGGTGGAAAAATGGGTGCCCTGGCGCATGAGTAGTAGGTAACGCTCGGGCTGGGTCAGCCAGGTGAAAGGAACTAGCTGCTCTTGGAGGGCAGGGGCTACGGTGTCAGCTCCACTAGACACGATCATGGTAGGTGTGGTGACTTGCCCCATGCTTTCTTCACCAAAGAGAACGCTGGTAATGGGATTGACTGCGATCGCGGCTCTAACCCGTCCATCCTGCAGCGACAGAGTCGTTTGAGCAGGCTCTGCTAGTTGGCTAGCCTGACACTGGAGCAACAACGACACATTCAACGACTGTGAACTGGGGGGACAGCTAGCCGCCAGCACGTCAAAATCAATCTCAGCTCCCGCCAACGCCAATGCCGTATAACCACCAAACGACTGCCCCACCACACCAACTTGGGCAAAATTGATTAAACTGCCATACTGTATTGCCTCTCGCTCCAGATAGTTCAGCAGTTGCGAAATTTGGCGCGGACGATCGACAAATTCTTCGTTGGGTACGACATCAGCGGACTGACCAACTAATAAAGCGTTTATCTGCTCAGCATTGCTGCCTGGATGTTCTACATTAACGACTAAAAAACCATGGGATGCCAAGTGCTGCCCCAAATATGAATAGGAGGTGCGATCGCTACCTAACCCATGGGAAATAATCACCGTGGGGAGATTACGTTGGCGCTGCCCCGCCAGTGTGGGCAAATACATGTCCGCCGGAATTGGCGCGTTCTGTGAGAGTCTCTGTCGCTCAACCTGATAGGGCCCAGACTGTCTGGCCTGGTTCGCCAAAGCCAGCAGAATTGCCTGGTCTTCTGGCGAAAGCTCATCGGTAGGAGCGCCTAAACGCTCCAACAGAGCAATAGACGCATCCGTTTCATAAATCGCTCGATCAATTTCCCGTAGTAACCCTAAGCCTCGATCCAACTCAATACGGATCTCTGGCGACGGAAACTGACGAATCGCATTCAGCAACGTCAGGCCTTCGTCCTCATCTGCAACGGCGACTAAAATAGCCCCTCGTAATGCCCGCAAATCACTACGCCGAGCCTCTGTGCGAATAAAATCGGCCGCAATATTAAGTAGATATTCTCCCTGTTTTGTATAGAAGAATCGATCCAGCAACACCACATCTACCTCAATGGCGTCGATATCTCGCTCCACTCGCCACGTTAGGGTTCGTCGCAGTTCGTCAAGGTCATAATCATCCGGCAAAAATCGTGCATAGTAAGCCAAATCCTCACTAAGCACCCCTTCTTCCACCAGCCGATCTAAATCCGCTAGCTCGATGGACCGTTCCAGCGGACCAAAGGCAAAGGTAATTCGTTCTGCAGCCTCACCAGGTAGGGCGGTTGCCAATACTGCTCCAAGGCCCAAAATTAGTCGCTGGCAGCATTTGGTCGCAGCCGATAAGCACACTCGTTTCATAGATAACCTTGTATTTGTAGCTGGAAACTGCTGAGTCGCCATTCCTTAAGCGGATGCTGATTGCAGTAACGCCAGCAAATCTTCTTCACTTAGACGTTGAATACCCAACTTTTCAGCCTTAGCAAGCTTTGATCCGGCATCTGCACCGACCACAACATAGCTCGTTTTTGAACTGACTGACCCAGTCACTTTACCGCCACTTTCCTCAATTTTTGCCTTCGCTTCACGACGGCTCAGAGTGGGCAGCGTTCCGGTAAGCACAAAGATTTTGCCAGCCATAGGTAAATCCACGGGCGCTACAGCCGGAGGTGTTCCCTCTAACTGCACACCAACTGACCTCAGATGTTCAATTAGCTGCCGATTGGCCTTCCCTTGAAACCATTCATGGACTGAATAGGCAATTTCTGGCCCAATGCCATACACGGCCTCAATTTGCTTGGGGTCTGCTGCTGCCAGACGATCAGCCGTGTAAAATTCTTGGGCTAATAGCTGGGCATTGACAGCCCCAACATGGCGAATACCCAAGCCAAATAACACCCGCGACCACGGCTGTGACTTAGACGTTTGGATAGCATCCACAAGTTTCTGCGCTAACTGCTGCCCCATGCGTTCTAAAGGCAGCAAATCTTCAACAGTAAGCTCATACAAATCGGCAACAGAACTGACCAATTTTTTCTCCAAGAGCTGATGTACCCATTTCTCACCCAAGCCAGCAATGTCTAACGATTGGCGACTGGTCCAATGAATCAGATCGCCTCGCACAATGGCAGGGCAGGTTGGGTTGACACAGCGAGTAACGGCCTCATCAGCTGGCCTCACCAATTTTTCACCACATTCCGGACAGTGGGTGGGTAGACGACAGAGTGTAGCCCCTGTCGGTCGCAGGTCCGGTAGCACCCTCACCACTTCTGGAATAATCTCGCCAGCCTTGCGAACAATCACAGTATCGCCTTTGTGAAGATTGAGTTCAGCCAGGCGGTCAGCATTATGCAACGTTGCTCTAGCAACTGTTGTACCGGCTAACTGCACAGGAGCTAGTTCGGCAACTGGGGTCACGGCTCCGGTGCGGCCAATCTGTACCGTCATATCTTGCAGAATTGTGGGTACTTCTTCGGCAGGATATTTAAGGGCAATAGCCCAGCGGGGAAATTTTTGAGTGAATCCCAACCGCTGCTGCAGCGCCAGGTTGTTAAGTTTAACCACAACGCCATCGGTCAGGTAGGGTAGCGAACTACGAGCCTGGTCCCAATAATCGTAGAAGTGGGCAACATCAGCAGCCGTCGGACAGAGTTTGCAGTTGGGATTGACTTTAAAACCAAGGGTTTGAAGCACTTGTAAAGCATCCTCTTGGGTGTTAGGCAAGGTTAGTCCGCCCTCTCCCTCGGGCAACAACAGCGTGTAGGCAAAAAAGTCGAGACGCCGCCGGGCAACTACCCGAGAATCTAGCTGACGTAATGTGCCTGCTGCTGCATTCCGAGGATTAGCAAAGGGGGCTTCCTCCTTAGCTTGGCGCTCGGCATTGATGCGCTCAAAGACATCACTGGGGATAAAGGCCTCACCGCGAACTTCCACCCGTGGGGGCGGGTTATCAATTTGCAGCCTCAGGGGAATGGAGCGAATGGTACGAATATTTTGGGTAATGTCTTCTCCGCTAATGCCATCTCCCCGAGTGACCCCTCGGGTCAGCAAACCGTTTTCGTAGGTCAGAGCCAGGGCATTGCCGTCAATTTTGAGTTCGGCGACAACAGCCGCCTGATCAACATCTGGAGCCTGCCGCTGCCAGCGAGCCTCCCACTGGCGATATTCATTAATATCAAAGGCATTTTCCAAACTGTAGAGCGGGATATTGTGCTCTAAGGCTGTGAACTGACTGGCAGGACGCTCACCCACCCGTTGTGTAGGACTATCGGGCGTAATCAGGTCCGGATACTGGATTTCTAAATCCTGTAGTTCACGATACAGCCGGTCATATACTTCGTCGGGCAGATCAGGCGCATCCAGAACGTAGTAGGCATAACTGGCTTTTTGTAGCTGCGATCGCAACTCCTGAGCCCGCTGTTGCCGATCCGCTGGAACTGTTGCTGCCATAACCGTTTTCAGTACTCAACTCATCAAAAAAATTAATCTGCCTGTATAGGCCCACTGAATTCTACCCGAGGAATTCCCATGCTTGTTGGGTAAAAACGGCTAATAGAAAGTGAGGCTTTTACCCAACTTTCAGAGCTGTCATCACAAACTGTTGTAAGCGGGCTACATATTCAGGCTCTTTGAACACCCCCAACGCGTTGTGATGAACATCGGCCTTATACAGAATCAAGTCTTTAGGTCCACGGGCTGCTTTATAGAGCTTTTTACCCATGTACACAGGTATCAGCGGGTCATCCGTGCTATGGATAAACAACATTGGTATCTCTAGCTGGCGTACTTTTTGAATCGACTCAAAGCGCTGGTGCAGAATCGCCTGTACCGGAAACCAGCGAGCATAAACAGAACGCGCCACCATCGCCGACATGGAGGTAAATGTATTTTGGACCATGACTCCAGCCAGTTCGGGATGTTTGCTGGCTAAATCAATTGCGATCGCACCCCCTAATGAATGGCCATATACAAAAATTTCATTGGTAGCAATGCCCAGGTCATCGACGAGATAGCCCAACGCCGCTTCAGCATCTTCATAAAAAGAACGTTCCGTTGGAAAGTCCCCTTCACTCAGACCGTACCCGCGATATTCTGCCAGCAAAACATCAAAGCCTAATTTTCGTAGCCAGTGAACTTGAGTCACATGAAACCCAATATTTAACCCGGCTCCATGGAGATAAAGCAGCGTACCTAAACGATTTTTGGTTTTTGGTAGCCACCAGCTATGGAGATGTTCTGGGGGCTGCTGCTCCTGGTTAACCGGTATCCATATCTCCTCATAGTTAAGGTTGTGGGACTCCGGTGTCGTTTGCAGCGCGTGGGTAGGGCGATAGAGTAATCTTGGCTGCTGTGTCCACAACAGCGTCAATGCCAATGCATAGCCAATGGCGCTAGCTACACATAGACATCTCAGCAATTTTCCCCAGCGGCGTCGAAAGTTGCGCTGGGAAGCTAGCTTCAGGGCAATAAATATGACGATGATAGGTAACCAGATATGGTTAGTGCTGTTAACAAAAAACAGTATTTGCAAGAGCAATGTGACGAAATAGGTGACCATGCCAGCCATAGACGTTGCTTACTTTTAGATCTTTCTACCCAGATAATGACTATGCAGAAGATGACTGAAAATCAGGTATGTTGACCAGACTTGCCCCACCTTTGAGCCAGTAGTGACGCTTTTTCCAAACCTTGATATCCGACTCTGGATTTTAGCCGCTGGTCGACTACTATCCCAGATTGGCATTGGCTTTACCCTGTTTTACGCGCCATTATTTTTTACCGATGATGTAGGGCTATCGGCCACAGCCATTGGCTTAGGTTTAGGAAGTCAGTCTGTTTCGGGTATGTTCGGTCGCTTTGCCGGCGGCTCTATGGCCGACTCACCGCGCTGGGGCAGACGACGCACCTTGCTGATCTCAGCCGCAATCTCAGCAGTGGCCGATGGCTGTTTTGTCATTACCAATGATTTTACGGGTTTTGTCATTGCCAATTTATTGATGGGTCTGGGTGTAGGGCTATATTGGCCTGCGACTGAAGCCGTGGTAGCCGATCTGACGACTGTACACAATCGTAATGAAGCGTTCGCCATCGTGCGTTTGGCCGATAGCCTAGGTCTGAGTGCAGGGGTTGTCCTAGGTGGCGCTATGATTGCAGCCTTTCAGGCATACCGATTATTGTTTGCCTTGGACGGCATCACATTCATTGTGTTTTATGCCATCGTGGCCATTGCGATTACAGAAACTCTCAGCACCAAAACCACAGCGGGCAATTTTTGGCAGGGTTGGCAAGTGGCAATGTGCGATCGCACCCTCCAAATCTACGTCGTAGTCAACAGCCTATTCACCCTGTATCTCTCTCAATCTCAGAGCACACTACCGCTCTATCTCAATCGTTTTACCAGTCTCGATAACCACGCCGCAGTCGGTGGAATTTTCACCTGGGCAATTGTCCTCACAGCCTTTTGCCAGCTACCCATGGCCCGCTGGCTCAAGCGCTTTGCCCAACCCCATGCCCTGATGATTGCCTTAGCTTTTTGGGCATTCACCTTTTTCAGCACCTGGTTAGTCGGACAGCAGCTCATAACTCCACCAGCATTTGTCCTGATTGGCTTGACGACTATGGCCCTGGGAACCGTAGCCTACACACCAATTGCCTCGGCGCTAGTAGTCGGCATTGCCCCCAAGGAACTACGAGGTGTCTATCTATCGGTGAATTCGATGTGTTGGGCCGTGGGTTATTTGATTGGTCCACCCTTGGGGGGATGGGCCTTAGATCACACCATGGCCCACCAATTTTGGCTGTGGCTAATGGCTAGCACTCTGGGTGGCGTTTTGATTTTGCGATCGCTGCAACTACGAATGCAGTCACAAACATCTCACTAATCACCCACCTGTCATTAATCACAGCCCCATTCATATAGACGCCCTGCTAAATCACATCAGGAAAGACACTGGGGGAGAACATTTCCCATAACGCCTGATGATAGGGCGCATAATGCTGAACCTGTTCTTGTTCTACATATCGATTAAATTCTCGACCCAGCAAATGGAGCATCTGTCTCACCAACTCCCAATTAACCTTCAGCGTCGGGTAAAGCATGACACACAGAGGAAAAAGCTCCTGCTGAATAGGTGCCAAACTTTGCTCCAAGACACAGGTCCACAGATAGATCTGAAACATCTCTGTATCGCGCACACTAGACATGCGCACCACCTCACTATTCAGTAAATCTGTATAGCACTGATAGTTGGGATAAAGCTGGTTGACCCGATTGACAACGGTGTTCGCAATCTCAGTACTGTAGGGCAACAACGCTTGAATAACTTTTAAGCGCTCATCATCGTAGGCATACCTGGCAGCCGCCTCATAGGCACGTTGCAACGGCATGTAGAGATGATCATCAATCACCTTGAAATAGGAGAAAAGAAGATCGCGTTCTTCCTGCGGTGCAGCCTCCACCAACATTTGACCACAGTGATGAAACTGCATGCTGACAAACCCAATCAGCCGAGGATCTCCAGCAGTATAGCGCTTACGAATTGCCCCTAAACTAGACGCAATTTTCACCGATAACTGCCGAGGAGAAATGTAGTTGGCATACGCCATCAGAGCCTTGACATACACTCTGCGCACATCACCAGCAACACTCCATGGATCAATCAAAGTAGAATTGATACGATGCCTTTTTACCTCTTGGGCAAGCAGCGACTCAGTCAAATTCCATGCCTTGGCGCTAGCAGAACGCAACTCTGATGTGAGATGCTCAACAATCGCTGGTCGGCTCTCTAAACTTGCATCACTTCCCTGTTCGTTATACTCTTCGACGGAGATAACATATCGCTTAGCCCAAAGCTGGGCTAGCTGGGCTGGGCTAGCAGCTGCAAGCTGTCCGTCTAAAGCTTGCGTCTTATTCGTTTGATGCATCTCACACCCTTAAGGAAACACTATAGATATGCGCCAGCAAATGTCAGGTTGTTGACGCAAGTCTTCAACCCATGAATTGCTGACTAGTTGTCGAGAAAATCGAATTTTTGGGTTGCTCGAAACAGCGAACCTCTGCTAGCAAGAAGTCGCTATCCAAACCGCAATCACTGCATCGAATTAATTAATTTGATTGCAGCACCTTAAAATTCATCCCCATCTATAAATATAAGTAAATCCTCATAAATTAGAAACGTCATTCACTCAGCCAATTGGCGTAAGGTACGAGAATTTACGTAAATCTTTACGTAAAGAAAGATATCTATTTTGGCTAATGCCCCTTGAATTCTTGACATCTAGCCTTTGATTAGTCTTTTTGGCTGATCCGATCTCTTCAAGTCGCAGTTTTTCCTCTGCAAAACTCCGATCTTGTTTCATTTTCGTTACATCTGCGAGAGTGTGGCATATCAGCTCAAATCTGCGTGATAGCATACACACCATAGCTTTTAATCGATTTGGAGAAAAACCTTGGCACTTCGGGTTGCGGTTGTTGGCGGTGGTCCAGCAGGTTCTTCTGCTGCTGAGACACTCGTAAAAGCAGGTATTGAAACTTATCTATTTGAACGCAAGTTAGACAACGCTAAGCCCTGTGGCGGAGCGATTCCCCTTTGTATGGTGGATGAGTTTGACTTGCCTCCTGAAATCATTGACCGCCGCGTGCGTAAGATGAAGATGATCTCTCCCTCTAATATTGAGGTGAATATCGGTGGCACGCTTAAGGACGATGAGTATATCGGCATGTGCCGTCGTGAGGTCTTGGATGGATTCTTGCGTGAGAGAGCGGAAAAGCTTGGCGCTAAGGTAATTAACGGCACTGTCCACAAGTTAGAAATTCCCTCTAACGACAAGGACCCCTATACCTTGCATTATGCTGATCACTCCAACGGTACGCTGCAGGGTGATGCGAAAACACTGCAGGTAGACATGGTGATTGGTGCCGATGGTGCTAACTCCCGTGTGGCTCGTGCTATTGATGCGGGTGATTATAACTATGCGATCGCATTCCAAGAGCGTATTCGTTTGCCCGAAGACAAAATGGGCTACTACGAAGAGTTAGCAGAAATGTATGTCGGTGACGATGTTTCTCCTGACTTTTACGCTTGGGTCTTCCCTAAATATGATCACGTAGCTGTTGGTACTGGCACCATGCGAGTTAACCAAGCAAAGATCAAGCAGCTGCAAAAGGGCATCCGCGAGCGCGCTGCTAAGCGCCTTGAAGGTGGTGAAATTATTAAGGTAGAAGCCCATCCCATTCCTGAGCACCCCAGACCTCGTCGTGTGGTTGGTCGGGTCGCTCTAGTGGGTGATGCCGCTGGTACAGTCACCAAGTCTTCCGGTGAAGGCATCTACTTTGCTGCCAAGTCTGGCCGCATGTGCGCAGAGACTATTGTTGAACTATCTAACAGTGGTGAGCGCATCCTCAATGAAGCGGAACTGAAGACCTACATTAAGCGCTGGGACAAGCAGTACGGTATCACCTATCTTGTACTGGATATTCTGCAACGCGTCTTCTACCGTTCCGATGCTACCCGCGAAGCTTTTGTTGAAATGTGTGCGGACATGGATGTTCAAAAGCTTACATTTGATAGCTACCTATATAAGACCGTCGTTCCAGCTAATCCCTTCACACAGATGAAGATTACTGCTAAGACTATTGGTAGCCTGATTCGCGGTAACGCTCTAGCACCGGCAGACTATTCCCCAGTGGAAGTCGTTACTAAGTAAGCCCACTCTAGGGTCTTAGACGATCTGTGAGATTTCTACAAAAGTAAATCAGGCCCCTGATAGGCATATTTCTATCAGGGGTTTTATTTTATTTGTTTGATTTTTTTATTCGCACCTGCACCAACACAAATCAAAAAGGGAGGCTTTCTAGCCTCCCTTCAACAGTTATTGACGATGCTGTGATTGCGTACCTCAAAATATCCAGCGATCGATAAAAACTAAACACTAAATTGTCTTCTCCAATGTCAGCTCTAACTGATGTGTCTAACTCGCTGCACGAGTAGAAAAGACCTGCTCGTCTTGAGGTAGCTCCAAGCAGTAGCCAGCACCATAGACCGTTTTAATAAATTTAGGATGACGTGGGTCTGGCTCTAACTTAGTGCGCAAATGTCGAATGTGCACACGAATTGTTTCGATATCATCGTTCGGGTCGTAGCCCCAAACTTCCTTCAAAATTTCACTAGGCGCAACTGTCTGACCATGACGCTGCAATAAACAATGCAAGAGTTCAAATTCCAGGTGTGTTAACTTAACCGTGCGCTCAAACCAAATAGCTTCAAAGCGCTCAGGCACCAACGTCAATGGACCATAACTCAGAATTTCACTATGCTTCGCAGCCTGGGGAATGCGATCAGTACGGCGCAGCAACGCTCTAACTCGCGCTAACATCTCCTCTAGCTCAAACGGCTTGGTGAGATAGTCGTCAGCACCCGCATTAAAGCCGTCAACTTTATCTTGGGTTTGCCCCAAGGCCGTCAACATCAACACAGGAATATCCGCTGTTCGCTCATCGCGGCGAACACGCTGGCAAACGGTAAGGCCGTCTACCTTAGGCAACATCAAATCAAGCATGATTAGATCGGGCAGGAGCTGCACAGCTAATGCTTGCCCCCTCACACCGTCCTCAGCCTGACTGACATCGTACCCAGCCATTTCCAGGTTAACTGCCACCAGTTCTGAAATAGCCGGATCATCATCGATGACAAGTATACGAGGCATCTTATAAGACAGAGAGTTTGTTATGTGTGGAATTTAGCAGTCTAGGTATAGACCTCCATTTGCTCCCCTCAAAAATTATATATTTTTAGAATGGAAGACAAATATTATCCCAAATACATAGTATCGCTACAATCGTTTACATCGACCATAGCTTAAGGTTTAATTCACGATACGCTATCCCTGCAAAACTCAGAACACAGGCCCTACGTAACCACTACATTAGGCATCAGGCATTGAGAGCAGAGGTGCCCGCCAAAGAAAAGCAATGTAAAAATGCCATACGAGGACAATGTCAAGCACCGCATAAACTTGGCTATAAACCGGTCTATTCAATTAAACTCCCCAGGTAGGATTCGAACCTACGACCAATCGATTAACAGTCGACCGCTCTACCACTGAGCTACTGAGGATTGTTCAGCTTTATCAATATAGGCAATTTTATGACCGTTATGCAAGCAGGTTTTTAATTTTTCCTAGAAAAACCTTGAGCAGATAGGAAAATGTTATTGGAGCCACTCCCTTCAATAGCTATCAATCGGTAAGTTTAGAGCGTAGTTTAGCGAGTTTGGCCTGCATCTCTGGATTTAGAGATTTTGAAAGGAAGCGCTGCTTAGATTGTTTTTTAGGCTTTTGCCGATGTTTGACTTTTTGAACAGAAAGGGTCACATCAGCATTTAACTGAGCTGCTGACATCCACTCAGCTCCATAACCAACTACCGTCAACTGCTGAGCACGATCGGATGTGGCGACAATTAATCGCTTTTCAAATTTACGAATATCATTGCGAAATTTGGCACAGGATATCTCAATGTAGCTATCGGCGGTTTGCCCAAAGCTGGTGTAGTGAATGGAGAGATGCTGAGTAAACTTCTCGATGCGATGGGCCTGACGCTGGCCATAGGCATCAAAAATTAGCGCGGTGTCATATCCTCTATAGGCGCTGTAGTTAGCCAGTGTCTCAGCCAGGCTCGTACGCGCTATATCTAACCCTTGTACATCTCGTAGTCCAGTTAATTCAGGCCACGCACCAATAACGTTATACCCGTCGACTAGCAATATGGCCTGTGAGGGAGGAACGTTCATTGGTGAGTACGGGATAACTGTAAGCCTAGGATTCCTCTAGCTTAACGTCCACTATCTACGTATCAAGCTGTTTTGGGAATTTTTCTTTTAGGTTAAATGCAGATTTTGCAACGCTTGTTTCACTTGTTCGGGAGCACCTTGAGTCGCTACACGCCCCTGTTCAAGCAAAATAGCGCGATCGCAATAGTCTAATTCCACCAAGCGATGGGTCACCCACAGTGCTGTAATTCCCTGACGTTTCACGAGATCTCGCACCTGGGCTACCAACTCCAGCTGACTGTCTGGATCAAGTAAAGCTGTCGGTTCATCAAATAACAGTACTCGGCAATGTTGAGCCAGGGCTCCTGCGATCGCAACCCGCTGTTTCTGACCACCGCTCAGAGCATAGATCGGACGCCGCTTCAGATGCAAAAGATTAACCATCGACAGCGCTTCATCCACTCGCTTACGCACCGCCTCATAGGGCATATCCTCATCTACCAGGCCAAAGGCCACATCCGCTCCCACTGTTGGCATCACCAGCTGATGATCAGGGTTCTGAAAAACAAATCCCACCGGTTTCTGCAGATAAATAGAGCCTTGGGGCGCATCCAACAAACCAGCCAATAGTCTCAGTAATGTGGACTTACCGCTGCCATTGGTCCCCAGCAGCATACAAAACTCACCTGGCTGCACCTGTAACGAACATCCACCAAGTACTATCGCGCCTGAGTCCCAGCTAAAATGCAAATCTTCAATTGCGATCGCACAAGACTGATCAATCATCAAAAATTAAAACATCCCTATATTCATTAGGTATGCACCCATAGTCGCAATCCATCAGGCTGATTGCTCCATTAACAATGGGAGTGGGGAAGCAAAGAAGGCACATCTCACTACTCCCCACCCCCTATTGGAGCAAAAACGTTAAAACCGACCTGACACTACTCGTTTGCCATAGCAAAAAATCCAGCCGCCTTACCCGACGATGATGCTCCGCCTGATTTCTCATAGACCTGTACCGCTGCCAGCTCGCTCACCAAAACCGATAGCTTTTTCCCCTCTTGCTTGTCACAACTCAACTCTACAATCACAGGCTGACCAGTTTTGAGCGCATTTAGGACCATAGCGTAGGCATCATCCGCAGCTTCTTTTGTTTGCTTTTGCACCGACATGGGTAAGGCCGTGTGCTTCATTGAAAGTTCGACTATGTACATGAGCAAAAAATTAATCTTTCCGAGGAGTCCGGTCTCTAGTATGTCAAAAATGGCCGACATGTACGGCATCAATAAATCTAGAGAGGGAAGCAAACCGTCAAATCTTAAGAGAAACTACTACTTGCAAAAATGACAGTAGCCTTTCAGAAAGATCACCCTATAATGAGAAGAATGGTAAAGATAAGTAAATTTAATTCTCTGCTGATCAGGACGATCGAATAAACCAAGGCATCATTCCGCATTGCGGATTATTTTTTTATTTTGTGCCCTCGGTCATCTGAACTTAGCAGCAGTCTTAATCTTTACTGATTTGGAAATCGACTAGAGGATTTGAGATGACCATTGCAATGGGCCGTGCTGGAGCTAATCGAGGCGTCTTCGACGTCGTCGATGACTGGCTCAAGCGCGATAGATTTGTCTTCGTCGGCTGGTCCGGTTTGCTGCTGTTCCCCTGCGCCTTCTTGGCCATTGGCGGCTGGCTCACTGGCACCACCTTCGTTACGTCCTGGTATACCCATGGACTCGCGTCTTCCTATCTCGAAGGCGCTAACTTTCTGACAGTTGCTGTCTCCTCTCCCGCTGACAGCATGGGCCACTCCCTGCTCCTGCTCTGGGGGCCTGAGGCTCAAGGTGACTTCGTTCGCTGGTGTCAAATCGGCGGCCTCTGGGCGTTTGTCGCACTCCATGGTGCCTTCGCCTTGATTGGATTCATGCTCCGGCAGTTCGAGGTCGCTCGGCTCGTCGGCCTGCGTCCTTACAACGCCATCGCTTTCTCGGCACCCATCGCCGTGTTCGTGTCGGTGTTCTTGATGTACCCCTTGGGCCAATCCAGCTGGTTCTTTGCACCCAGCTTCGGTGTGGCCGCCATCTTCCGATTCCTGCTCTTTTTGCAGGGCTTCCACAACTGGACCCTCAACCCCTTCCACATGATGGGCGTTGCCGGTGTCCTGGGCGGCGCACTCTTGTGTGCCATCCACGGAGCTACCGTGGAAAACACACTGTTTGAAGATGGCGAAGGGGCTAACACCTTCCGTGCCTTCGAACCCACTCAGGCCGAAGAAACCTACTCCATGGTGACGGCAAACCGCTTCTGGTCTCAGATTTTTGGTATCGCCTTCTCCAACAAGCGGTGGTTGCATTTCTTCATGCTCTTCGTCCCCGTGACCGGGCTATGGATGAGTGCCATTGGCATTGTCGGTCTCGCACTCAACCTGCGAGCTTACGACTTTGTCTCTCAGGAAACCCGCGCTGCGGAAGACCCTGAATTCGAAACGTTCTACACCAAGAACATTCTGCTTAACGAAGGTATTCGTGCGTGGATGGCTCCTCAGGACCAGCCCCACGAGAAGTTTGTATTCCCCGAAGAGGTACTGCCACGTGGTAACGC
>NZ_AWNH01000077.1 GCF_000482245.1 Leptolyngbya sp. Heron Island J
CGGCCCGTGGCGTCAAGCCGGTGGGTAACGTGCATTGGACGTTCAAAGCCACCTACTTGTACGGGGTGGTTGAACCGGCGACCGGAGAGCACTTTTTCTATGAGTTCACTCATTGCAACACCGACTGTTTTGAGTGCTTTCTTAAGCTCGTGGCCAAGGAATATGCCGACAGTATTTTGATTATCCAAGTGGACCAAGCCGGATGGCACAAGGCCAAACGACTCACGGTGCCGGACAACCTGATTCTAATGTTTCAACCGGCTCACTCGCCTGAATGCAATCCGATTGAGCAAGTCTGGCAATACCTCAAAAAACGGTTGCGGTGGACACGACCGAAAACCTTAGATGAACTCCGAGCGCTTATTCGAGAACAATTAGTTGCCTTAACCAACGATACGATTGCCTCCATTACTGGACGAGCGTCCATACTAGAGGCTTTATCTGTAGCTGGTATATAGAGAATTGGTATAAGGCGTAGTACGAGCAAAAGCCCAGTCCTTATCTTCACGGGCAATCACCAACAGTTCTGGTGGGGCATCAAAACTCTCAGCCCCATTCATACAGGTTTTGAGTGTTTGGGCATTTAATTTTAGGGTGCCAGTGTTGTCGGTTTTGCCCGTGGCACAGGGCTGGGGGGTGCCAGCGGGGGGATTTCCCTCATAGGTATAGCCACGGTAAATAGAGATGGGTGCATCCTTTACCACGGAGCCATCGGCGAGATGATGCACCCGCACCTGGCCTGAATCTGGGAACCATTGGGCAAAAACGCCCAGGTTAGTGAGCTGCACCAGACCGTAGTAGCTAGGCTCATGCCAGCGTTGGGTACCGTTTCTCTCATAGGAGCTAGTGCGGGCCGTTACTCCATAGGCCAACATGCCAGTATTGCCACCCAGCTGTTCCCGCAGGGGCACCGGAATATCAGCAAAGGAATTCTTCTCACCTGCTACGGAAAATGAGGGCCAGGTACTGCGCTCTGGCAAAAGACTCGTGTCGTTACCACGGGGATAGGCAGAGTCCGTTTTGACCAAGTCCGTAGGCTGAACCACTTTGTAAGACGCATTATAAGCTCCGTCTGGCAGGTTCACTGCGGAAATGTTGAGCTGTAAATCTTGGCTGGCTGGAAAAATATTGAGCCCGGTGGGAGCCCAAAGGTCACCGGTCAGATCGCTGGGAGTGTACTCCACTGTGACAGATTCTCCCAAGGTTTGGCCAAAGCGATCTTCTAAATCTGCGCCAATAGTTACGGTGTAGGTAACATTGGGGTCCAGCGACCACGGATTGAGACTGACCCAGGGATTATTATCGTAGGCTTGGATTAAGCGAGTTCCTTCTTTAGCAGGGGGATCAATCGTAATCTGTTCAGCGGCGGTTTCGGCCATTAGGCCATTGTTAAACTTAAGCGTGGCCAGACCATTGGTAAAGCGGCCAGCGGCTCCCCCCGGTCGGCCTGCCCCTTCAAACTCTAAACCTTTCAGGGAGAGGGGACTGTAGGTGGTAATGAGACTATCAATGCTATTTTCAGTCGGGAGATTTCCACCAGCAGGCTGTAATCCCGGTGAAATGCTGAGAAAATATTGAGTCGCTTTTTCGAGGGGGCGATTGGGGGTAACATGGTACCGCGAGGGATACGCTGAGATATCAAACTTCTCCCGAGCCGACAGATACTCGTCTTCGTATTCGGCTTTAACGACCCGTACAGGGATAATAGTTTCTTGGTTTTCAGTGGAGAGTTGTAGGTGTTGTTTTAAGGAGTCTAGATCCAGCTGAACATTGGATTCAAATTCTAGGACAGGTTCTAGATCAATCGGATTCTCGACCGATCCACGCCGTCTATCAGTCCCTGGTAAATCAGTAATCTTAATTGGCTCTGTGATGAAAGTCCAGGGAATGTCCTGATCGAGTTCATGGCCGGAGAGATCTTTTAGCCCCGCTTTAAGGGTGACCCGCACTCGGGTGGCCTTGAGAATGGCACGATCGGCCTGGAAGCCAACCATGCGCGGGGTGAGAAAACGAAATTCGCCAGGTATGGGGGGAAAGATTGCGAATTTTTCCAGGGTGGATTTGCGCGCTGAACTCTCTAAACTCTCCACCGCCACCAACGGCTCAGCAAACTGAATGCGTATCTGAGCGAGGGTTTCAGTATCATCTTTTGGACTAATCTGTTCAATCCAATCAGGCAGTTCTGGGTCGGGGAGTGCCTGAACCGCTGGCAACGGTTCAGGTGGTGGCGGTGGCGTACTCTGGTCCTGTGTACGTAAAGCATCAGGACGATTACAGGTAGCCAGCAACAACTAGCCAGCAACAACGTTAGGACAAAACCAATCAGCCCATAGATCAACAGCTTTCGTAGCTTTTTCCTTTGGAACATCGAACCCACCACTGGCCACACTTCTTTGTCATATCCAATGGGACTCGGTAGATTACGGAAATGCCTACAATTCTTAAAATGTTGCTAATGTTGCGAATCATTTACTAGCTACTGAGGTAAACCCTTTGCAGGTAGCACATTAGCCTGCCTTCTGCTGCTGTTTTTGTTTGAGGAACTCTGCAAAATCCCGAACCTCGGCCAGTAAGTCTTCGGGCAGATAGTTGAGTAGTTCGATTACCTGAGCCTCAATGATAGTCCGTTCTAGCTGAATATCTGCCCTTTCCAAAGTGAGCACATTAGAAGATTCACCTAATTCATCGGTAAATTCAACTTCAAAGCCCTTGCCATCGCTATAGCAATGAACAACTGCACCACAGCTGCCCTTAGCCAGCCCATGTGCTTTAATATCGCGCGTGAGTGTAACGACGTCGAGTTCCTTAATCATAGGGTGATAATCCTTGTGCGTTAGCCGTTGTTGTAAGGACGAGCCGTAATGAACCGGGGAGCATCTTCTCCAGTGTCAACGATCCACACAGTAAAGATAGTAACTGTTTTGCTTGAAGGTGTCTCGATAGGGCCAATGATGATGTATTTAATCCCGTGGACGGTCTCGATTGTTTCATGTATGGATTGAGTCTGTGCTAACTTGAGCAGTGCTTGCTCCAATATGTCTAAATTTGTGTCATCAAACTTCAGGTTTCGAAAAAATTTCGCTTTCGCTTTGCCAATAGGATGAGTTTCAGAAAGCAAATACCCAGTCAATTTATTTCGTTGAATATAGGCTTGAGCATAATTCGGTAGCTGCAACCTGCGTATCTCCTGATCGATGGCACAACATAATAAAGCTAGCTTTTAGCTGAGAAGCTAAACCATAATACTGAATTGAAAAAAATATTGTCAGCTCCTCAGTTCCAAATTGCCCATATCGTAATGCTGATCTGTCATAACTTGCGTTAGAAAACGTTATTGACTTTTCCTAAGAGAAAATCCAGCTCGAATAAGTTGTTCATCTGCCAGGGTCACATCAAACTGTACCTGTGTCTGGCGATCGCCGCTACGAACCTCTAAATTCCAGTGACCTGGCTGCATCGACCAAAACAACGAAGTCTCACCAGATGTCTCAAGAGATTCACCATTCAACCGCCATTCTATCGGAGAGGAAGTCTGGGAACGGTCATCAACCATCTTAAATTCCAGACGTTGGTCTGAACTATCTGGATACAGTAAAAATTGGCTACCTGCCTTCGGAGAAACAATCGTTAAACTTGCATTATTTACAGCTATATCAGCTTGACTGAGTTCTGTTGCACTCTGTTCATAAGCCGCCAAATCTTCTAGAGCAAAATACTCCTGCACAACAGCTTCACAATCAGATGTAGGTCTTTGTCCAGTGAGAGCACAGATAGGTCGTTTCACCATGCCAGCAGGCGGGGTAAAGCGTTCGGGTTCTTGAGTCTCATGGAGATGCACCATAATCCGATGCCACAGAGGCGCTGCCCCCATAACACCAGAAACATCCTGCATGGGCGTGCCATCGAAGTTGCCAACCCAGGTAGCAACGGTGTAGTCAGAGGTGAAACCCACGGTCCAGGTATCGCGAAAGTCCGAGGAGGTACCGGTTTTTACGGCTGCTGGGAAGGGAAGGTTAAGGACGGAGTCCACACCAAAAGCAGTTGCACGGGCATAGGGATCGGCAAGGATATCGGTGATGAGAGCCCAGGTAGGAGAAGCAGGTCTAAGGCTCTCCTCCCCTTTAGAAGGGGAGGTGCCGTAGGCGGAGGGGTCCCAATCGATGGTGCCAAATATCGAGAACCCCCTGTCGGTCCCCCTTGGTAAGGGGGACACACTCAATTGGCTGTGGCTCACAGGTAATGCGTTATTTTCACGCCTTACTTTGAAAGGCGAGAGAGAAATACTCGGATCGCCTTGATGTGCAAGGGTTAAATACGCTTGTGCCAACTCCCAAAGAGTCACTTCCCCACTGCCGAGGGCCAACCCCAAACCATAGTGGTCAGGGGACTGATCCAGATGACTAAAGCCCAACTGATGCAAATGGTCCAGAAAATTATCTACACCCACTTGTTCAAGCACACGCACAGCCGGGATATTAAGGGAATTACCTAAAGCGGCTCTCATTCGTACTGGACCTTGAAACGTTTCACTAAAGTCCGTGGGGCTATAAAGCTGAGCCCCTGGAATCGCATAGTGGGTGGGTACATCTGCCAGGATACTATTGGGTTGAATAACGTCTTGCTCTAGGGCCAGCTGATAGAGAAAGGGTTTGAGGGTGGACCCTGGCTGGCGTAACGCTTGAACACCATCATTTTGACCTGTTTGTTGGAGAGAGAAATAGCTGGGGGAACCGACATAGGCCAGAACTTCACCTGTGGCGTTGTCAACGACAAGAGCAGCGGCGTGACGGACATGCTTGGGAGCGAGTCCTCGCACAGCCTGTTGCACTTGAGCCGTAACAAAACGCTGCAGCGATAAATCGAGACTCGTTTGAATCTGGGCTGCGTGGTCTGGGGGGAGTCGATCTGCCAGCCAGAAGAGAAAGTGTGGGGCCACCAATAGCCCCTGGTCAACGGGCTGTAGGGTAACGGCCTGGGCATAAATGCGCTTAGCCTGGGCTCGGTTCAGACTGCCATCAGCCACCATTTGATTCAGCACATACTGCTGTCGTTGTTTAAGGCGATCCCAGCTGGTGTAGGGGTTAAGGGCGCTGGGGGCATTGGGTAAAGCGGCCAACAGACTCGCCTGGGCCACGGTGAGGTCAGCAGCGGACACCCCAAAGTAAACACGGGCGGCGGCTTCAACGCCGTAGATATTACCCCCCATGGGCAGACGGTTTACATAGGCGGTAAGGATTTCATCTTTGGTCATGCCTGCAGCTAAGCGCCAGGCGTACCAGATTTGTTGGGTCTTTCCTAGAAAGGTGCGGGGTACGGAATGCACCATACGGGCTAGCTGCATTGTCACAGTGGAGCCACCGCTGACAATACGGCGGGTGCGAATGGCCTGCAGACTGGCTCGGACTAGCGCTTGCAGATCAACGGGGCCACGCTGATAAAATCGGCGGTCTTCAGCGGCCAGGATGGCGTTACGGAAATGGGGTGAGATTTGGGATAGCGGCACAACGGCAGTGTGTTCCTGATCGCGGGAGAGCAGAGTGCCGAGAGGAAGGGAGTTGCGATCGCGAAAATCCACCGCCTGATCCACCTGGGCTAAATCCGCTGCATGGATAGGCATCAAGTAAGGCAGCCCCCGCACAGTGAAACCCACCAGCAGAACAGACAAGCCAGTTTTTACCCACCAGCTCTGTTGCCATAATCCACTACGACACCATTTGCATAAATGTTGGAGAGATTGCCGCATAGTGATTTTTAATGCTCCTCCTTTGATACTGCTGCAAACACCCTCTAAGCTGCAGGGGCATCCATGACTCTTAATACATCAGGAACACCCACAGCTTCATAAGTTCCTCACACTTGGACAGTACCGTTACGGATATCCGGCGTTAAGGGGGAAATTCATGGCAGCAGATTACTTAATCGTGGGTAGCGGCCTTTCTGCTCTTGTATTCGGTGCTCTTATGGCCAACGCTGGCAAAGAAGTCCACATCCTAGAATCCCATGAGTACCCCGGTGGCTTTGGTCATACGTTTACTATGGCCAATAAATATACCTTTAATGCCCAGCTGCATTATGTCTGGGACTGTGGTGAAGGTAATACGGTTAACCGAGTATTAAAGCGGCTGGGTTTGGATCAAGAGATTACCTTTGAACGCTATGACCCCAACGGATTTGACCACATGAGAATGCCGGGCCATAGTCTTAACATTCCCTCAGATGCGGCAACCTTAGTACGGCGACTTGTACAGCAGTTTCCTGACCATCAGACAGCAATTCAGAACTTTATTGACGAAGTTCAAACCGTGCGGGCTGGGCTCAAAATCTTGTCTCCGCCAGTGCAACCCTTGGAGCTATTGCAGCATCTAAGCAAAGTGACAACAACGGTACGCTATGTGGGCAGCACCCTTCAGGATGTCTTTGACAAATTTAAGCTGCCACTGCAGGCCCAGACCCTGCTGGCCCTACAGTGGCCTGATTTTTTACTGCCACCCAATCAGCTGTCGTTTTATGCCTGGGCAATTTTGTTTACAGCTTATCAAGAGGGAGCGTTTTACCCCACCCAACATTTTGAGGCGGTGATCAATGCCCTAGTCAACGTAATTAACGACAACGGCGGGAAAGTTCTATGCGACCAAGAGGTGGTGAACTTTTTGGTGACTGACAAAACAGTCAATGGCGTACAGGCCATCGATCGCCATACCCATGCGACCCATGACTTCACAGCGGATACCATCATCTGCAATATGGACCCGAAAAAAGCGGCCAAGATGATTGGTATGGAAAAGTTTTCAAAGGCAGTCCAGAAAAAGCTGGACTATGATTACTCGCCTTCCAATTTTATGGCCTACTGTGTAGTCAAGGATCTAGACCTGCGAGACTACGGTTTTGGCAAGTGGAATACGTTCCACACAGAGGAACCTGACCTCAATGCGGCCTTTGAGCGGATGTATAGACATAACGATTTTTCGAAACCCAGTTTTGCCATCACCACCCCAACATTATTGACAGATGCGGAGCGAGATTGTCCTGACGATTGTCAGATCATCGAATTCCTGACGGTGGCGAATTATAACTATTTTCGAGAGTTGCAGCAGCAGAGTCGTAAGCTCTATACCCAGAAAAAAGAAGAAATTCTCAACCAAATTCTCGATATTGTCGAAGCTCAATATGTACCCAACCTTAGAGACCATCTAGTCTTTAAAATTACCGGCAGTCCCACTACCAATGAGAGATTTTGTAATTGCCCCAGCGGTAATTCCTATGGGTCGAGCCTGACCCCCAAAAATATGGGACCCGGTCGGCTAGATCACCGGAGTTCCCTGAAAAATTTCTATTTCTGTAATGCCTCATCAGGCTATCCAGGGTTTGCCCCCACGTTTTGGACCGGGGCATTACTGTACCAGCGTTTATCGGACGATGTCATTTTAGGCAAAGGCTAACACCATGAAAATTGCAATTATTGGCGGTGGTGCCAGCGGTATGGTTACTGCCTATTTGCTGGATCAACAGGGACATCACGTTACGGTTTTTGAAAAACAACCTATGTTGGGGGGGCATATTCGCACCCTCAACAAAAATGTCATGCCTAACCATTCTGACTGCAATCAGGTGCTGGAAAATGGCGTGCTGGAGTTTCCAGATGCGTTTCATAACTTCCTGGCCCTGATGCAACAGTTAAACGTTGAGCTAGAACCGGTGGATATTGGCTCAGGGTTATTTTTTCCCGATGGTCACCATATTCTCTCTGGGGCGATGATTCGCCGTAATTTTAGAGGACTGCAGCGCCTGGTGGAATATCTGCGGTTAGACACGCTCTATGCCCGCTCTGCTGGTTTTTGGGTGCGGATGCAGTTTCCTGACATGCGGGACTTTTATGATCAGTCTATGGGGCAACACTTGGGACGGGATTGTGAACGCAACACCTGGCTAAAATTGCTCACCATGTACAGCTATTCCACACCCTATGACAAAATTGATAACTTCCCAGCAGAGCTAGCCATTCCAGCCCTGCGCCAATATATTTTTGTTAGATGGTTTAGGATTCGCGGTGGTGTCTATGGCTACATTGAGAAAATTCTAGAGCAGTTTAGGGGCAAAATTGTTCTCAATGCCCTGGTTAAAAGCATTGCTAGAACACCAGATGGCATCACCCTGGAGCTAGCAGATGGCCAACAAGATTTTGACAAGGTCGTGTTTGCCACACCCCCCGACCAGGTTATGCCACTGCTGGCTGATCCCACTCCGTCAGAAACCAGGCGTTTCCAGCTCTGGCAGCCAAACTATGTCCGCACTTTTCTCCATGCCGATACCTCGATGTACAAACCCTATGGCATTACTCAGCCTTCAGAATTTGACTTTTTCAAAACCAATCAAGGTTGGGGCTACAATGCGTTTCTCAATCAGCTTTGTGATGTTAAATCAGGCCAGTGCTACAGTCTTGCGTTTAATCTAGCGAACCTAATCGATAAGGACAAGATTATACATATTCAAGAGCATCACACACCGTTGTTCACCACCGAATCATTTCATTATCGTGATGAGATTGTGGAAACCAATGGTGAGAACAATACGTACCATGCTGGGGCTTATCTGGGGGATGGGTTACATGAGGGCGCTGTTACCTCAGCTATGGGGGTGGCTCAGTTGATGCGCTAAGAGGATGGCAATTAAGGGATCAGGATTTTATCAGATCCCAAAATGTTGTCTACAGAGGCGTTCTATAGAATGCCTGTAGGGCAAAAGATAGGACCTAATGAACCTCATTTCTAAGTTCCTGGTTAAGGCCGTGGATGAGGGTGTGGAGAGAATGATGGGGGTGCAATCGTCTAACCTGGCCAGCGTAGGAGAACAACTTCTTCCCTCAGGTCTACTTCAGTTTTAGAGGCACGGCGGGTGCGGAACAAATCAATATCGATCAGTTCGTAGCCGAGATCTTGAGCGATTTGGGCTAGCAGCGAACCAGTGGGTATATGCACCCGCAGATAAGATGCTTGTTCACCAACCACATAGGCGAGTTGGGCATTGGGTCGCAGGCGCGATCGCAAATTCGCCAGGTGACGTGCCATGCCACCAAAGTAAAGCGTTGTAGCCCGGGCATATAACCGTGAGAAACCACTGGTTTTCCCTAACTCTTCTCGACGCTGATTAATGGTATTGGCAATCTCTAAAATTTGCGGATAGTTTTGAATCCATCGATCATCATCGTCATCACGATAGACACTGCGGCTATTAGAACGCACCAGATCGTGTTTGACTGCCTGCAGTCCGGCCTTGTTTTCGAGAAAGCCCAAGAGTACAGACTCCAAACGAGTGGTACGCGTATAGTCTTTTTCATTGGGATAGGGCGGCGAAGTAATCACCAGATCAACAGAGTTGGGGGCAAGGTGATGCTGAGGCTGACGAGCATCGCCTAAATGAACAACAGCCGGTTGAGATATCAGGGAGAGATGATTGAGACTGTGCAAATCGTCGGCTATCGCCTTCATCTGATCTAGCCAGTGATCAACCACCTGGGCATCCGCCTTATGTTTACGGGCAACGCTCACTTCTGGAGCAAAGCGTAGATTACTGGCGTATAGGGCAGAGTTAGCGAGGGCAAGCCGGTAGTGCGGCCAAACTAAGTCGGAAGCAGTGCGATCGCAAACCCGATCAATATGGCCCAACAACGTCAGAATTTTTTTTAGGGGGCGGGGACTAATGGCATTCTTGAACAATAAAGCCGCCGCATCTGGCGATAGGGTAGGCGACAGATGCGGCAGTAAAGCAATTTCCGCCCGGGTAGCATTAGCAATATTCTCGGCGGTTTGATAGAGATGCTCTGGCCGTGGTGCCCAATCCAGTTTTACAGAGCAAGCAAAGTGGGCCATGGGATTAGCTTCAATGCCAACAGCCGAGAACCCTAATTTTTTCGCCTCGACCACGGTGGTTCCTGTTCCAGCAAACGGATCTAAAACAACAGTCTTTGCAGTCGCCTGAAACCGTTGCAGATAGTATCTGACCAAGTGGGGAGGAAAAGACAGCACAAACCGATACCAGTTATGAATCGCTCGATCCTTATGGCTCAGCTGATTACGGGCTTTACGACTAAGCTCAAGGTTGAGCAAATCTGAATCAGACAACCTAAGAGAGGTCATGGGCAACGGTGCACTGGTATGGTCCCAATGCCGATCGTAAAGACTTCAAATTCGTGATGGATACGCACAAAGGTGAGCCTGAGAGTTTGATACCTTAGTCAAAGGGTGGGTCACGGGCAGTATAACGGATGTCGTCTCTCAGTACAGATGAATTATTCTAACGTATATAATAGGATGTTTTACAAACCTGAGCATCCAGGCCCAGCGGCATGTGTAGCCAGTGTTTGACATCATTAACGGTGGCAAATCAGCTCAGGTGAGACAACTTCGACATAATCAGCGTGAATTAGTTATCCGCTTTGCCAATTTAGGTCGCCATCATATTGCTAGAAGCGTTACCAATCTAGCTCGATTAGGCGTCTTTAGCTTAGTGCTGGTCGTTTGGCTGGGCTATCAACAAGCTCCATTACTGTGGGTCGTGTTAATGGCAATCGGTATTTTGTTGATCATGGCCGAGCCGTTTGTCCCAGTGCTCTACCCTGAGATAGCCACCTGTATTTTCAACAAGGCATTTAATCGGTTCACGATTGTCCATGAAATTCCTCGGGGTCGCAAAAAACCACAGCGACGGATCAATCACTATCGTCTCAGCCATATTGAACAAGTCCAGGTTTATCGTCGACGGCTGGGGCTATGGCGATGGAACTATGTGATGTTAATCCGAGTATCGTCACCGGCCAATACGATTATTCATGTCAATGGTCTGTCAGATCAGGTGCTGATTCAAACGGGCAACCATCCCATTCAGCTGCTGTCTAAAACAGTGCGCTATCACCTGGGTCGCCGAACCGCTGTGGACTGGTCGTTTGTGACGGTACCTCGGGGAATATCGACAACTGAAATCAGTCGACCGATTGTGGCTCGCAACTCGATGACGCGATTGGATAAATTTGATTTGCGGCGTATCGCCCAGACAATTGAGCAGTTTATTTGGTCACCGTAATGGTGCGCACCATCCCCAGCCCTAAAAATGTTTTTTGGCCAATGCCACAGTAGCGGCTAAAGTCGGTCAACGCATTGATGCGTTTAATCACTAGAGGATCGACCTGGTCTGAAATTTGAAACGTCAGCTCCCCCAGACAGCCAACAATAGTTTCGTTGTTGCCAAGGGGGAGGCTGACCGTACGCAGATCAAAAGTTTTTGCTGCGATCGCATTGATCGTGTCTGGGGCAAACACCAAACCACTGTAGTAGTTCCAGTATTTACGCAACCCATGAAATACCGCCTCGCGTGTGGGCAATGGCGACACCCGATCCCCCTGACGAAAAACCGCCGGTGTCATCAACTGAAACGTCAAATGCCGGTTCGTATCAGAGGCTTGTTTATAGAGAGCTTGGTAGCTATTGTAGCTCGACCATTCCGGAATCCTGGCCGGCAAAAAATTAGTCACATGTAAGCGGGCGGGGCCCAAATACCAGGGCTGCCGTGCTGCCGCCCGTTCTAGACGGGGGCTAATTTGATCAAATAAAACATCATCCAGTAATGCAATCCGCCACCAGCAGTGAGATCCAGCTGGTATGGAACTATTGGCATATTGCAATGTAGTCGATTCCAACTGTTGACGCGGCAGTAAAAATTTAAGATTTTGAACCGAAGCCAGCTGAGGCTGCGAAGCAATCTGTAGAGGACTAAGGGCAAACGCTCGATGCTTATGAGTTTGTAGAGCTTGACTCAGCTCTGCATCAACAGCACTCACCAAAGTTAAAAACAACCGGTATAGATGATGGCCTCTCAGGTACTGCAATGGAACAGTTGATTCGGAAACTAAGTTAATAACTAGACTTTCTGGCATGCCGCTGGGTAATTGGCCTGGGTAGATATCCCTTTCTTCTAGTAGTCGTGATACTGTCCGGGGAAGTAACGGTGTTTACTATATCTCTGGAGCGGCCCAGCTTAAAACTAAAGCACCCCGGTCCGCACATCGTCAGACCAGGGCATTGCAGATTCTATATGGATACAGAGTGGGCAGCAGGTGCTAACCCAAGTCAAAGTCGTTAAAAATCTGCCTGAAACCTTTTTTACTTAAGAAGACGCGTGATCCGAATGTCATATTCAGTTGCTTGAGGATATTCTTTCCCTGCCTTAAATAGTGCTGTGTCGTGGGCATTGGTGCGATCGTTCGCGTTTATTTCATAGCGAGTTGCCATAATGCGATTCGTTGCATCATTTTTGCCAGCGCATTCCTTAATATCAACAAAGACTTCAAAAGTGTGCATCGTGAGCTCTCCTTATCCGCCGGATAGCAATGTCGGCGCATACCCAAGTATGTTGTGTAGATCTAGGATCACTGATGAACTAGGCGATGATAATTGATGAATCTTGGTAGTTCGACACAACTTTCTTGAGAAAGATAAAGCAACACCCGTGCTGATAGGGCGATGGCATTAACACTTGATGATCTAGAGATGAATTAGAGCCATTTGAGCGCATCAGGACAAAAGCTGTGCGGTATGATATCACCCGAATAGGCCGCTAATCCCCCAAATACGAAGAGCGGCTGAGCATATAATCATCGGAGAATAATCGTGACTATCTACATTGGCAATCTGTCATTTCAAGCCACAGAAGATGATCTCAGAGACGTATTTGTCGAGTATGGCGAAGTCGCTCGCATTACCCTACCCATTGACCGAGAAACCGGCAAACGACGTGGATTTGCCTTTATCAATATGGTCAAAGACGAAGAAGAAGATTTAGCTATTGCCGAACTAGATGGTGCAGAATGGCTGGGTCGTGAGCTACGGGTCAACAAAGCTAAACCCAAAGGCGATGACAACCGCCGACCCAGTCGCGGTGGTAACTTCTCCCGCAATCCCCTTTAATTTTGTAGCAAGTTAATCACCATGCCTTCATGGGCCAAAAAAACCTGAGGCTCAAGCTGCTTGAGTTCATGGGCCAGGGTATTTAAGACAGCATCTGTTTGACGAGGACCATAGTGCACCATCCCTAGCCGCTTTACCTGAGCCGTTCGAGCCAGTTGAATAGCGGCTTTCCATGGCTGAGGAGAAGCGGGCGGATTAATTTGATCACACATATCTATATACACGCCATCGTAAATCAGCAAGTCAGCCTGATCAGCCAGGAATACCAGGTTTTCGTCAATGTGCTCATGGTCCGTATCGGTGGCATACACCACGGATTTACCCTGATAGCTCAGTCGATATCCCAGGGCATTACTCGCACTGCGTAAGCCAATGGGTTCAATTTTGACATTGCCAATTTGAATGGTATCACCGGGGGTAATGTCATGAAATGTCAGACCTGCCCTCATTGTATGTAGAGGTAGGGCAAATCCAGGTTTAAGCATCTGTGTGGACAAACATTGCTTGATTGAAGCACCGTTCGCAGCGATGCCACCATAAATATGAAACTGGTTGCCAGATTCAAAAGCTGGCAAAAAGAATGGAAACCCCTGGATGCGATCCCATTGGGTATGGGTAAAAAACAGATGACCTTCCACAGGGTGAGAACTTTGATATAACGATTCACCCAAAACTCGCAGACCAGTGCCGCCATCAAAGATAAAACGCTGCTGATCGGCCAAAATCTCAATACAGGAAGTGTTGCCTCCATAAAATGCGGTGGCAGCCCCTGGTGTTGGTACACTGCCCCGCACCCCCCAAAATTTAATCAAGAGGTAAGGTTGATGCTCTAATGTGCGTTCTTTACCTGACATATGGGCAGATACACTCACAATGTGTATTCCCAAACTGTGCGCATGCTCATGGAAATTGGGTAGTCCCCTAAAACGCTAAGGCAAATGGTGTGCATTATAGGGACACATTTTATACGGAGATGTATCCCCATAATGCTTACCCCATTATTCGGAGAGTATTAACCAAAGCCCGGACTACTTAGCAGCCGCAATACATTTTTCGACCAAGGGTTGAACGTCATCCAAGCCCTTCCAACCTAAGATTTCAGTTACTTTCTTTTCTAGGTTTTTGTAAGTCTTAAAAAATTCTGCAATTTCGTCTAGTCGATGGGACGCAATATCGTCCAGGGTTTTAACATTTGCATAACGAGGATCCTTGTCAGGAACACATAAAATTTTCTCATCGCGATCGCCACCGTCGATCATCTCAAGCATACCAATCGGTCTAGCCGCGATCACACAGCCTGGAAATGTCGGTTCATCCATCAGAACCATGCCATCTAACGGATCGCCATCGTCAGCTAGAGTATTCGGCACAAAGCCATAGTCATAAGGATATTGAACCGATGAAAACAGGACGCGATCTAGGGCGAAGGCATTGATATCCTTATCAAATTCATACTTATTCTTACTGCCGCCTGCAATCTCGATCAATACGTTGATCAACCCAGGTTCAGGTTGAGCAGGAATACGAGATAAGTCCACGATACTTCTCCAACTACTTATGATTAGTTGAGATCAACGGCATAGAGCGTCCATCCCGATAGCATTTTAGGAGAAAAGGGAGCCAGCACCCATGGTGTGGCTATATCTTATTCGTTTGTTTGTATTACCGAATAGGGCAACCCGTTGAGGGGATCGATGGGAGTTGATGAAAAGTAAGCCACTGTAAATAGAGGTAGTGTAAACGTTGCAACGGCAATCAAGGTACCGAGTAGCTCTACGAACGGACTATGAGGGGGCTCAGAATTGGACTCTAATTGACTGGCAGATTCCATGCTGGGGGATATGCAAAAACCAATGTTAAAAAGCTAGCCATACACCGCTTTACTCGGTCTGTACGGCTTAAGGAAATAGATTTTTTGAGAAGTAACCCTACGGTGGTCGGTTCATAGAAGATTGTTATTCACTGTGCACAAACTAAAAACATCCACCAGGGTCAACATCAACGTATCCATGCTGAATTCCGCCAGTGGATGGAGAAACTTAGCATCCACCTGACAACGCTCGCCTGACTCAAGGTTAACACTGCTTTGTAAATATAGACTCGGGGGAACACACAAAGTATTGAGTACAGGCAGCTAGCAAAATACGTAGATGAGCTAACAATCCTCAGGTTGCCTTAGTTTTATCAAAAGTGATGGATTGATGCCATAGCTGCACCTAACGTTGTTCGATTAACTCTCGGATGACCTTGAGTTCAGCCAGCACCTGACGCAACAGCTGGTGGGTCAAGGTTTCTGTGGGCTGACTAATTTCAATGGTGACTTGCTTAATACCTAAAACATCCTGGGCAAAGCGGGCGACTTCATTGGGATGAAACATGAGCGGATCTTCTTTATGCTGTCTGGCTTCGGGGTTGAGACGCTTGTGCTCAAAGGGAGGATTGAGAATCAGCGCATCGGTATTGGCATAGCGATAGACCGATGCGCGGGAACGATTTAATACTTTTTGTACAGCTTCAACAGTCATCAGGTTCTGCGGATCGATATCTGCAGCATGTTGAGCATCAAGGGTATTAATTGCTGTGGTGATATTGTCGAATGCATTAGCGATATCGGACATCGGAAACCAGCCTTTGTTTTATGGTTAGACACACTTTACGCCTATTGAACCTCATGTCAATACTTAGTCGTCTTAATCATAGACAGCCAAATAGAGGGGCAAGGGATGGTCGTGAGGTTGCGAGATATCTCAATTTAGGATTTCATGTATTAAGTTGAGTCTCGACATGAGTCAACTAGTATTTTTTTAGGACTGTTGAATGCGATCGCATCAACCTGTTTTTATTTGTTTTTAGGTACTGATGTCAGCATTCCCCTGTGGTCAAGATAAACAAGAGATTTTGGTAAAAACAAAAAACAGTCGTTGATATCTATGTCTTTTGTGAGTCATCATCTGAGACATAGATATCATTGGAGATGATTGCAGTAGCAACAATCTAGCGGCCAGCATTCTGTCATCTCCACATAATTATGTCGATGCCTATTCTTAGTGCTCAGCAGCTTCACCCAGCAAAAGAGTTGATTTTCAAACAAGGTCGTTTGCTGGAGCGCAAGCTGTACGAGTATATGTTTGAGTCGGGAGATCGAGGGGCTTGTTTAAAAGCACTGCTGGCCTATCAAAATGCGGATGGTGGTTTTGGTAATGGGCTTGAACCTGATGTGCTGTGTCCTGCCAGTACACCGATCGGTGCAGAGTCGGCTTTGTTTGTGTTGGATATGCTGGACTATCGTGAGAGCGATGTGATCGCACCGCTCTTAGATTGGTTGGAGGCTAATCAATCTGAGTCGGGTGCCATTGCTTATCCACCGCCGACACTGACACAGTATCCACATCAACCCTGGTGGAATAAGCCGGATAGTGACCGGGTGTTGGTGCTGGCAGGGATGTTGAGTAATTGGCAGTGCGATCGCGCCAACTTTTTTGCTAAAGTCCGTCAATTTTATGACCAATCTCAACCGGAGGATGGGTACAGCTTTTACAGCTATCCTTTATTTGTTTATCTGGCCCGGTGTCGTCAAAATGATGACGAACAAAAGTTTAATGAGCTGTTGCAACAGCTGCCATCAATTTTGAGTACGAATGAGGAGCATTTTCCACTCTTTAGTCGTTATTGGTATCACCTGAAGGATGTTGTGGCGTCGGATGTTTTAGATCAAGCGGCAGAGGTGGTGGCTACAGCTATTCGTGATGATGGCGGAATTATTCAACTCTATCCTGACTTGCCCTGGTGGCAGCCAATTTTTACGTTGGATAGTTTAATGCTGCTCAAACGTTGGTCGTATTTGTAGAGAGGGCTCTGCCACAGCTGACGTTTGACCATCAATCAGTTCATTGACGATGCCTGTAGGGGTAGTCGCTCTATAGGGGTAATTGAAGCGGTGCGATGTAGATAAGTCGAGTGTGGCAAGGAGGCAACAGCCAAATTAAGAGTGGAGATACTCTCCCAGCAGCACCTGTCCTGCTGTCCCCACGTAACAGAGTCACCGACTCCGGTCACGCTGACGTTAGTAATGACATCAGTGGAATGCAGACCACGAACGTATCCTGACCTGGCAGCCTAAACTGGGAAAGGGCTAGGGGAAGTCCGAAAGGGTTAACATCAGTAAACCGTTGACGAAGCTTCGTCATTTACCGTGTCAGTGAAATCAGGCTGAAACACTGAGACCAAAAGGTACGTGGGTGGCTTAGCGGCTCGCTTGTCCGCTAAGCGATAGGTCACACTCCCACCGGAGTAAAGACGGAACCCGACCCGGATGCATCTCACATACTCGGAACTACAGAAGCCCGATGGATTCTCTGGAGTGTCAGAGTAGGCAAACCGTAAGGAATGCACAACTATCCAGCGGGTAAAGGATGCCAGAGAACGCGAAGGCTCTCGTGTAATGCGGAAGATAGGGGTTCAAGCTTTGCCCCACATCGAAAGATGGCAGACTTCTGGCGGGTCTTTAACGATAAATCGGGGTAATGGAACCGTATCCATTGTGAAAGATAGAGTCTCATCAGACATCGGAGCAAGGACGCCTCTTCAACACTGGACCTCCATCAA
>NZ_AWNH01000078.1 GCF_000482245.1 Leptolyngbya sp. Heron Island J
CGGCCCGTGGCGTCAAGCCGGTGGGTAACGTGCATTGGACGTTCAAAGCCACCTACTTGTACGGGGTGGTTGAACCGGCGACCGGAGAGCACTTTTTCTATGAGTTCACTCATTGCAACACCGACTGTTTTGAGTGCTTTCTTAAGCTCGTGGCCAAGGAATATGCCGACAGTATTTTGATTATCCAAGTGGACCAAGCCGGATGGCACAAGGCCAAACGACTCACGGTGCCGGACAACCTGATTCTAATGTTTCAACCGGCTCACTCGCCTGAATGCAATCCGATTGAGCAAGTCTGGCAATACCTCAAAAAACGGTTGCGGTGGACACGACCGAAAACCTTAGATGAACTCCGAGCGCTTATTCGAGAACAATTAGTTGCCTTAACCAACGATACGATTGCCTCCATTACTGGACGAGCGTCCATACTAGAGGCTTTATCTGTAGCTGGTATATAGAGAATTGGTATTACCCGGTGTGAACGATCCCTATTGGTTGGCCAATGGCGGCAACGGAGATTACACCATTGGCATGATTATCGACTCAGCTGATGATGTATTTGAGTCTGATGAAATCAACAACAGCAACCAGGGTGAGCTGATTGACCGGGATACCCTTGTGATTAACGGCACTACATTGGCTGATCTGGTAGGAACATCAGCGAATGTAGTGCTTGAGCCGCAGTTGGCTGGCAATGTCTTTGACTTTGACTATTCCATTAGCAATATCGGTGGCTCGTCGACGGGTGGGAACTATACGGTTTCGTTTTATCTGTCGGACAACGACTTGATTAGCCCACTGGATCAGTTTTTAGGTAGCACGACCCTGAGCAACCTGGCAGCAGGAGCTTCGACTGGTTTACTTAGATCACAGCTGACCTTACCCGGTGTAAATGATGCCTACTGGTTAGCCAATGGTGGCAATGGAGATTACACCATTGGCATGATTATCGATTCAGCCAATGTAGTGTTGGAGTCGGATGAAACCAACAACAGCAACCAGGGTGAGCTGATTGATCGAGATACCCTTGCTATCAGTGGCACCACGGCGGCTGACCTGGTGGGTACATCAGCGAATGTAGTACAAGAGCCACTAACGGCAGGTGCAACCTTTGATTTTGACTACATCCTAAGCAACATTGGTGGAGCCCCTACTGGTCAACCGATCAAAGTGTCGTTTTACTTATCCAGTAACACCACTATCAGTAGTTCAGATTACTTCCTTGGTGATGCCACCATTGCCAATTTTCCTGCTAATGCTTCGACGACTACATTATCTCAGCAATTATCTCTGCCTCCTGCAGGTGATCCTTTCTGGAGCGGTGATGGTACTTACACTATTGGCATGATTGTAGATTCTGATGATGTAGTGGCTGAGGTGAGCGAATCTAATAACAGTAATCTAGGCAACTTGATTGACCAAGATTCTGTGTTGATTACAGGTACTCAAAAAGCAGATTTGGTATCCACCGTCAGCGATGTGATTTTTGAGCCGCAAAATGCAGGCAACACCTTCTCCTTTGAGTTTGAAATTAATAATTTAGGCGGGCTGGCATCTGGGGCGTTTGATGTATCGTTCTACCTCTCTACCAATGACATCATCAGCTCAGCCGATCAGTTCCTAGGAACAGCAACCTTAGGTAGTGTGACGGCTAATGGCTCAACCGGTTTGCTAACTGTTGATCTGACCCTGCCAGGGATCAATGATCCGTTTTGGCAAGGTGATGGAACCTACTTTGTAGGGATGCTCATTGACCCCAATAATGCCGTTGATGAGTCGAATGAGACTAATAACAGTAATACGGGTTTCTTGCTGGACTATGACGATGTGATTATTAACAACACCTCACAGTTGGGTCAGCGAGGCAGCGATGACTTTTTGGGCACCGATGCAGCTGACTTTTTCCAGGGCTTGCGAGGCGATGACGATATTTTAGGGTTCGGTGGTGACGATGAGCTACGCGGTGGCCGTGGTGATGATTTTGTTATTGGCGGTACTGGTAGCGACATCGTCAATGGAAACCGCGGCGATGATTTGCTAATTGGTGTAGACCTTGATAATGCCCTCAATGTTAATGGCGATCAGATTGATATTCTGATTGGCGGCTTTGGTGATGATGCCTTTATCCTGGGCGATACTACTCAAAGCTATTACAACAGTACAAGCTCGACTGACTATGCAGTTATTGCTGATTACACAGCTGGTGAGGATGTAATTATGCTCCATGGTAGTGCGGGTAACTATAGCTTGGGGACGCCAAGTGTTGGTTTGCCAGGAACTGGAATCTTCCAGGGGAATGAGTTGATAGCTGTTGTCCAGGGAGATACATCGGGCTTGAGTTTGACGGGAGCAGCGTTTGAATATATCTAATGTGATTTCTCTAATGCCATCGATTAAGCTGTAGTGACTGTACGGGCTTTGGACAAATGTGGTTGATCCAAAGCCTGTGCGATCGCAACTTATAACTTATACAGGCATATTTGCCATGGCATCGGCCCCTGTAGAACTTTCTGCTTACCATTCAGAGTGGCCTATCAAGTTTGAAGCAGAAAAGACCAGATTAATTACCAATATTGGTCAGTGGCTATGGGGTAGCGTTGAGCATGTAGGCAGTACCGCCGTTCCAGGGCTACTGGCCAAACCTGTAATTGACATTATGTTTGGGGTGCAGTCCTTACAGGACTCGCGACCTGCCATTGATGTCCTGGTTAACCATGGTTACCAATATTTTCCATATAAAAAAGAGGTGATGCATTGGTTCTGCAAACCATCCGATGAATTTCGGACCCACCATCTACACCTAATTCCCTACAAAAGTCAGCTATGGCAGGATCGTATTCGCTTTCGCGACTTACTACGTGCTAACCAAAAAATCGCTAATGACTACGCCATCCTGAAGCAGTCATTAGCGGCCAGTTATCGATATGACCGAGAAGCGTATACCCAGGCAAAAGGACCATTTATTCAACAGACTTTGAAGCTGGTCCAATAATGGCTAGAGCATTGATAAAAAGACGATGGGCCAGTTTTGTTTCTAGCCTGTGCCAAGTCTGAGCTGGCTAGTTTACCGCTAGAATAATCCCACTGCGGGTAACCGCTTTTACAGGGTAGGTGTTGCTGCTCCTCGCGAGGATTTGTTCTGGAAGTTCCTGATCAATAGCACTCAATTTCAGACCAATCTATCCCATCAATCAGCAACGGTGTGCGTGAATTATGGTTTCGTTAGCCCGTAAAAACTTACTTAAGGATCTACCACGCTTTCTGGTAGCTCAGGCGGGCATCATGTTTGCTGTCAGCTTAGTCACTATTCAAACGGGTATCCTCAAAGGATTTACTCGATCTACCACACTACTGATCGATAGTTCATCGGCCGATATTTGGATCGCTTCAGAAAATATCGTCAATTTTGAGCTAACCGAACCCTTTCCCTACGTACAGGTGCAACGAGCCCAAGATATTGAAGGTGTAGCTCGGGTGGAAGCCCTGACTATAGGTTCAGGCCGCTGGTATTCTGACGGCAAACTGACGACACTGCGGGTGTTTGGCTTTGATCCTAATGGTCAGCTATTTCGCCCTGGCCAGGTTTCGAATGCAGCCATCCAAGCATTAAATGCCCCCTATGCGGCCCTAATTGATCGCACCAACATGCGTTCATTTCGGATCGATGGTGTGGGGGATACAGCTCGTATTCGTCAGCTGCCAGTGATGGTCGTTGGGTTTACCCGCGATACCCAGTCCTTAGTCTCCAGCAAATTTGTCTTTACGTCGTTATTAAATGCTAATGCCTACATTAGTTCTGGATTTTCGGCTGGGTTAACCTGTCAGCTGGGCGATGGTGATATCACCTGTGTGAATGCTTATCAGCGTGATCCAAATGCAGCCAACGCTGACGTGACCGATCCAGAACCGCTAAATTCAGATTCTCCGGTGACCTATATTTTGGTCAAAGCAGCTCCGGGTGAAGATTTGCAACTGCTTAAACAGCGTATCGAGTCTTCGTTATCAGGAACTAAGGCGTTTACCAAAAATGAGCTGATTAGTGTCACTCAGGCTTACTGGCAAAACCGCACGGGTATTGGTTTTATTCTGGGATTAGGGGCGCTGGTTGGTGTGATTGTCGGCATGGTGGTGGTGGCCCAGATTTTGTATACGTCGGTTTCTGAAAATCTACGGGAATTTGGCACGCTCAAAGCGATGGGGGCGTCAGATTGGGATATCTACAGTGTGATTTTGGAACAGTCGCTGTGGATGGCAGTTTTGGGATACGTGCCTGGCCTATTGCTCTGCTGGGGTGTAGGAACTTGGACAGCAGCGACTCAAGGAATTGTGGTATTGATTACACCGCTTAGTGCTGTTGGTGTGTTTGGTATCACTGTTGCGATGTGTGTTGGGTCTGCTGTTTTCGCGATTCAAAAAGTGACGCGAGTGGACCCGGGAATTGTGTTTAAGGCGTAGGTGTGAGTTAAAGAATTAATGGTTGCGATCGCAGCACATAACATCCAAATGTCCTTTATGTCGGGCACTACTGAAACCAAGGTGCTCAACGGCATTGACCTGGCTATTCCGGCTGGGCAAATCCGTCTAATGATGGGACCCTCTGGATCTGGTAAGACGACGTTGCTATCGATTTTGGCAGGTATTTTGACGCCAACGGCTGGTCAAGTGCATCTGCTGGGCCAAGAAATTACAAAGCTATCACCCAAAGAACTCACCGCGTTTCGCCGTGACCACATCGGTTTTATTTTTCAAAGCTTTAATCTATTTCCTGCCCTCACTGCTTTGGAGAATATTGAGCTAGCGTTACAGCTCAAGCATAAAAAAGGATTGGGCATCAAAGAACAAGCTTTTGATCTGCTTAAACAAGTAGGCCTAGGCGATCGAGCCAACAATCTGCCAGCCGATTTATCGGGTGGTCAAAAGCAGCGAGTTGCGATCGCTCGGGCGCTAGCAGGCGAACCAGAACTGATTATGGCTGATGAGCCCACAGCCGCGCTGGATTCTGCCACAGGTCATGATGTGATTGAGCTAATGCAGTACTTGGCCAAGAATAAAGGCTGCACGGTCTTGATCATTACCCACGATCCACGCATTACCGATGCTGCTGATGAGATTACTTACTTAGAAGATGGCGTTTTAGCCAAGCAATCCAGTTTAGTTAGTGGCTTGCATTGATTAGGTCCTTTGGCACCTGGTGTTTCAAACAATTCCAGTGATATCGTTGCTATCATTTTGGCAAAACTATGAATGCTGCAGAGGCATAGCGCACGATGACTGCCACTCTTATTCAAAGCCCTGATCGTGTGGTTTTACAAAATATTAGCTGGCAGAGTTATCAAAGCCTGATTCATGATTTTGCTCAGGAACCGGCAATTCGTCTCACCTATGATCATGGCACTCTTGAAATTCGGATGCCTTTAGATCCCCATGAGACGTTTAAAAAGCTTATTGGTCGGTTGATTGAAGCGGCAACCGAAGAGCTGGATTTAGAAATTCGTAGTTTGGGCTCTAGAACTTGTGATCGAGAAGATTTAGCTAGCGGGTTAGAGCCTGATCAGTGTTACTACATCCAAAATGAACCGCAAGTTCGAGGTATTGAGCAGATCGATTTAACTCAATTGCCGCCGCCGGATTTAGCAGTTGAAATTGATATTACCAGCAGTTCTCTGAATCGATTTGCCATCTATAAAGCTCTAGGAGTTCCAGAAATCTGGCGTTACGATGGCAAGTGCCTCAAAATATATGTTTTGAAGGATGGTGAGTACGTTACTCAGTCCAATAGTCGAGCGTTACCTTTACTAACCGCAGCAGATATTTTACGGTTTCTTACCCCTAGTCAATCCATGGGTGAAAACGCCTTGGTTAAACAATTTCGACAGTGGATTAGAAAAAAATAAGGTTGCCAACTGTTTTTATCATTAAATGATTGTTGATTTTTATTAGTATTTCGATTTTTGGATAGCTAAAACTAGAGGACAGGAATTATTCTCTTTTAGTCACATTCGTGAACCAACTCTACTCAAAATAAAATAATGGCAAATGTAGAGCATCTTGAGCAGCTCACTTATGGAATTGATAGCTGGCAAACATGGAGACAAAAGAATCAAGATATAAAGATTGACTTAAGTGATATTTCTCTAACAAAGGAAGTGTTTTATCGAAAAATTTTGAGATGTGCATTCTCGAGAACTTTTACTATTCCTTTCATATCTTTATTTGCTTCAATCATTTTTTGGTGGGTTAGCAGATTCCCAGCCTTTAAGCCTTCTTTAGAAAACTTTGATTCTAGTTTAATTTTATTTTTCTCTTATATTGCTATTCTCTTATTTGTAGTAACTGTCCGTCTAGCTATTGGAAGAGCAATTGGGTGGCTTGTTGCAACTATAGTTTCAGAATTGGTTTCAGAGTTTTCTCGAACATTCAATATAGAAGTTGGCAGCTCTTATTTCAATTCTTTTGACTTTAGGAGTGTAGATTTTTCTAACTCAGATTTAAGTGGGATAGATATTACGAAAGCAGATTTGAGTGGGGCAAATCTTACAAGTACAAACCTTTCAGGTGTCAGGGCATTAGAGACAAATTTTAGTGATGTAAAATTAACAGGAGCATGTCTAAAAAATCTGCAATGCCAGGGCTCAAAATTTGATAGTGTTCGATGTGATTTTTTCTGTCAACAGGAAAATTTTAAGGAACGATTTCCAGCAGAAGGAAAGTTAGGTAAGGGTGAATTTTCTAGATTGATTCAAGATAAACAGAAAAGAGATCGGTTGCTAAGGCCTATGTCGATACGCTTAGAGTTAGGCAAGAATAATGAGAATTTGAGAAAGATTTCTGAGCTAATAGGTAATTCAGTTATTGAAGCAATCTTCGATCCATATCTGAATGATAAAGCGCTTAAGAATTTAGAATATTTGAGTAGCCATGGAGTGAGATTTTCCGAAAAGGTAAGATTTTTGACTTCAAGTGATAAAGCCTCCAGGCAAAGTTTTAGTGTGTTTTTTCAAAAGGCAGCAGAAGGTGGTGAAATTAAAAAAATGAAATTTGGGAAAGAGCATCGTCGTTTCCTCTTACTAGAAAACGATATGGTTCTTATTCTTGGATGCTCATGGAATCAAATTTCTAAAAATGAGGTTGCATCAATTGAATTTACTGAGGTAGATAAAGATTTTTTTAATTCAAAGTGGCAAAAAGCCAAGAAAATATAACGTTAACTCTTTATTCTAGTTAGCTATCTCTAATTAAGAGTTTCATAATTCTAGTGACTTGGCAGAGCTGGTTTTCCCGACGAGTAGACAGGGTGAATTTATCCGAAACATCATACTTGCGGGTTTGTAAATCTGCTTTGATAAACAGAAAATCTTCTCCAGTTGTAATCAGCCCAAATGCTTGTGGTGTATTTGCACTAGCCAGATAGGCCAAGGTTTGAGGTAACGCCTGCATCACGCTAAATCCATATCGTTTGGTTTCTAGCAAAACCAACCAAAAGCCATCTTGCACCACTAGAACATCGATCAGGCCCTTAAGTAAGGTGTCACCATTTTCAATTTCAATAGATATATATTTTTCACCGCGCAGTTTATAGGGCGGATCACATAGTCCCAAAAGCTCTAACAGTGGAGAAACCAGAATAAAATCCACTGTACTTTCTGTAATGGCACCATCAGCCTGGTAATAGCGATATCGGGCTTTCAGGCGGTCGAGGGTATCAATTTCTTCCTGGTGTAATTCTGGTAACTTACCTTGCCACTCAAAAAAGAAGTCAGCTTTATTGACAGGGTGTAGATTGAGACGCTGATGTGCCTCGTTTAGGTTAGTAATCGCTGTGGTGACAGCCAATGTTTGAGTCATGAAACCCAACTCCAGGAATAAGCCCTGACCTTAGTATAGGCTTACTACTTCACTGACTGTGGTTCTCTTTTGCAATGCCAATCAAAATTTCAGGTACCGATCGAGGTTTCCAGTCTAGGTCCCTCATGGCTTTTTCCCCACTAATGCGAACACAGCGGTCATAGATGTAGTGGACTAGCTCATTGTTTAGAGGCGCATTCCAAGAAAAGACTTTACCAATGGGGTCTAGAATGCCGCCGATGGCTCTGACCAATGGCTTAGGCGCATCAGCGGGGGCTTTAACTCCTGCTGTATCTCCCAGAATCTTAAACATTTCGCCGATGGATAGCTCGCCTGCGGAGATGATGAAATGTTCGCCAGAGGGGGCTTTTTCAGCTGCTAGAACCATGGCCAGAACCAGGTCGTCAACGTGGACGATGCCAGTGATGCGATCGCATCCCGGCCACAAAGGCAGTCTCCCTTTCAAAAACAACTTAATCACCGGCCCAAAGTGCGGATCATCCGCCCCAAAAATCCCCCCTGGCATCAAACTCACCGCCGAAAAGCCATCAGCCACATGCTGATTCACCAGCTGCTGAGCCTTAAACTTCGTCTCGTCATAGGCAGACGAAAATCCCTTTTGTGTACGCTGATAGGTCTCATCGATCACCTGACCAGCCGTATCGCCATAGATGCCAATGGTGCTGCAATAAACCAGTTTTGGAGGATGTGTCTGAGTCTTGATCGCCCCCAAGACCGTACGAGTCCCTTCCACATTCACCCGCTCCATCCTGGCCGCATCCACAATACCCAAATCAACACAAGCAGCAATATGAAACACCACATCCACATCTGTCATAGCCTGTTTAAGTACCGCTGCATCAGTAATGTCGCCGTAGGCTAGCTCAATATCCATGTCTGCGAGCCGCGACAGATCGCTTGTACGTCGAACTAAGCCAATAACAGTATGTCCCTGGGAGTTGAGCAGCTTAACCAAATGGGAGCCAGTGAAGCCATTGGCTCCTGTAACCAGTGCTTTCATGCGTTTGCTTGATGCTTTTTAGTAAACTTGATAAACCCAAGTGAGCTAACGCCAGTGACTCTGGGCCTAAGCTGTTATCGTAACGGAAATTACGTCATTTTGATGGACGCTATAGCTAACGACGTTGCATCAAGAAAGCAGCTAAGATGAAACAGCTCAGAAAATTTTTAGCTAATAACTCAACTATCATCACTGAGTTCATTTATTCAAGTTAGTAGTTTTGGTTTACCTAAAACCCAAGAACCACTGAATAAAGGATTGCTTTTTTACATACTTACCTAGAAATGGATGCTTTTTAGAGTGTCCCACTGAATGAAAACAACAATTGAAAAGTCTGACTTTGTTCTGACTCCCTATATGCAGAGCAATGATTGGCGTGCCACGTATCAGGTTTTAAACACGCTGATTCCATACATCTTGCTATGGGTTCTAGCCGCAAAAGTCGCCCAAATTTCTATTTGGCTAATACTTCCAATCATCATTCTTTTAGTGCTTTTTTCATTGCGCTGCTTTTCTTTGATGCATGATTGTGGACATTGCTCACTTTTTAGATCTAAAAAAGTCAATCGAGTTGTTGGATTTATTTTTGGTCTTGTCAATGCGATGCCCCAATATTGGTGGTCGCGAGACCATGCGTATCATCACAAAACAAACGGTGATTGGGAGCGCTATCGCAGTATTGGAGATTTCTTGTCCACTGCAGAGTACGCCAAACTTACTCCGTTTGACCAAAAACTATATGGATTACTCAGACATCCTTTAATGGTTTTTCCGGGCGGTTTTTTCTATTTGGCCTTTAAACCTAGACTTATCCTGCTTTTGGGCAGTTATGACTTTATCCGCCATGCCTTTTCTTGTTTGAAGTCTGATGCAAGTGTTGGACTATCAAAGATTATTTCATCCCATAAACCTAAGCATTGGTCTACAGCAGCAGAGTTTTGGGATGTTCTCCTAAATAATATTTTTGTTGTAGGGGGTTGGATTTTATTGTGTTATTTACTAGGGCCAGTCTTTTTCTTGAGTGTGTACTCAATTGTGTTGACCCTAGCGGCGGCAATCTTTATTAATGTCTTTTTCGTTCAGCATATTTTTGAAGGGGCTTATGCCCACAAAACTGACGGTTGGGACTATTTAACCGGAGCTATTGAAGGAAGTAGTTATTTGGATGTGCCTGCAATTTTAAAGTGGTTTACTGCCGATATTAGCTACCACAATATTCATCACCTGTCCGAGAAAATTCCTAACTATCACCTCAAAGCTTGTCATCAAAAAAATAGTCACTTGCTCTCCCAAGTAAAGAGAATTCGTATCAGTGATGTACTTGACTGTTCTAAGTTTATTTTGTGGGACTCTGACAAGAATAAGCTGACATCTATCCAAGCATTTGACCAAAATCAGGCCAGCACTTTTTCGTAGATGCGATAAGTTTTGTAGATGGTGGCTCCGGTGCTCTCGATGATGTTTCGCGATCGCATATTGTCTTCATACACCCAAGAGAGTTCGGAACGCTTATAGGGGGGCTTTTTATCAGTGCCCCCCTTCATTCCCAAATACACCACTGCCAGTGCCACCATCTTGCGACTGTATTCTGGTAACGTACAAATCGCTAGCACCCTAGCCTGGTCAATCTTGCGACGATACCAAAGGAATTTGAGAATACCAAAAATATTGAGCTTGCCCTTCACATGTTTTAGGGCAATGTTGTAGTCCGGTAGAGCCATAAAAAAGCCCACCATTTTGTTGTCTGACTCTTTTTTTGGATCTTCAGCAATCACGAAAATATCCGTATCCACCAGAGTCTGCAGTTCTCGCGCCTCTATCATAAATTCCTCTTCGGTGCGAGCACTAGAACTCCAGTTATGGGCAAATGCAGTGGTAAATAACTCGTAAATTTGGCGACAGTCTTGCTCAAATGCTTCGCCTTTAGTGTGAATGGTGCGAAATTTAATTCCTGCTTTCTGAGCAATTTTGTAGCCCCGTTCAAAGCTGTTGGGTAAAGGCTTATCCAACGGTAAATCATAGGCATAGGCATCCTTAGCCTGGTGCCAGCCGTTAGCCTCCATGATGTCCAGATAATACTTGGGGTTGTAAGGCATCATCAGCATCGGGTCTGAGTCAAATCCATCTGCTAAAAAACAGCAGTTATTGTGAGTCGACAGATCAATGGGACCACGGGCTACGCTCATCCCCTGTTGCTTTAACCAGTTCGTGGCTCCATCTAAAAGCGCTTGACCAATGTTGAGATCGTCAATGCATTCAAAAAAGCCTATTAACCCAATTGCTTGACCCTCTCGTTCGATCAGCCGATTATTGATAGCCGCAACGATTCGACCCACAGGCTGATCCTTTTGATAAGCAATCAATTGCTGCAGTCTTCCATATTGAAAAAATGAATTTTCCTCAGAAAACTGCTTAGCTGTACTTGACTCAATCGGAGCAACCCAGTGAGGATCATTACGGTAGACGTAAGCTGGGACAGCAAGAAAATCAGCTTGGTCTTTAGAGGTAGTGACCGGCCTGATGGAAAAATTACTCATGGAGTTGGGCGCAAACAGGCAGTGGACAGGAGGATAGCGCTTTCAAGTGTACTTTTTGGGCCTAGATTTTAAGCACACCTAGCGCTCAAACTACTGCCCATTACCTGCTGCTCTTACTTATGCATATTGAACAACTGCACCGCCGAGCTTCTGACGGACAGTAACCATTGCTTCTACCAACTGATCCATTTCAGCTTGGGTGTGCAATGCATTGGCTGTAATCCGTAGCCGGGGCTTAGCAATAAACCAGATAGCTGAAACCCAAATGCCGTGCTCTTCCATCAGAGCACGGGTAAACGACTTAGGATCTAAGTCGGGAGGCAGCAATACAGGAACAACGTTGGTTTCACCAATGGCTTCAAACCCAGCAGCGATTAGCTTAGAACGCAAATATCGTGTGTTTGCCTGCAGTTTCGATACCCGCTCGGGGTGGCTTCTCACCTGACGAATGCTTTCTAAAGCAGCGGCGGTTACCGGTGGGGGTAGAGAAATCGTGCCAATGGAAGTTGGGGACACATCCAATAAATCGATTAGCTCACGGTTAGGCGCACTGATAGCCGCTCCTGCGGAACCGGCAAATTTAGAAAACGTGGTCATAATGATTGGCACAATGCCCCGTTCAATCACCGACTGAGGCGTAATGCCAAAGTGGTCATAAATACCCTCACCTTTGGCACCAATCGCTCCACTAGCATGGGCTTCGTCCATGACGACGACACTACCAGGGTAATCTTCCATGATGTCTAGCATGCGTGGTAGAGGCACCACATCACCATCCATCGAAAAGACCGCATCAGAAATTACGATCACCCGATCATCAGGTCGCACATAGCGGCGCATCTTACGCTCCAAATCATCCATATCGCAATGGCGATAGGCTTTGACCCGCACCTTAGGGCTGTGGCCAAACATTTTGCCAGAGCGATTATCGGCGTTTACGACCGCTGCAATAATGCAACCGTGGTTCAGCACGTCGCTAAAGATAATAGTCTCTCGCGTATGCTGAAACCCTGACACAGGGACTGCTAGATGGCAAAAGCCATCCATCAGTGCCTGCAGTGCCATCCATGCATTCAAAAACAGTTGAGTATGGGGTAAATGTTTGAAAGCGGAAATTTCTTCTTCTAGCTGGCGGTGCAAATCAATCCGACCGCTTAGCACTGAGCAAGAACTGTTAGAGGTGCCATAGCGACGAATGGAGTCGATAGCAGCCTGTGTTACCGCATCATCCTGGGCCATACCCAACACATCGTTGGTACAAAACGTCAGAACCTGATGCCGTCTGCCGGTTCCCTGCTCTTCTATTTCTATTTGATTGCCATTTTTTTGGTGGCAAATGAACTTGTCAGGGTATAACCCGCTTGCATGTAAACGTTGCACGTAGTCATTAACGACTTCCACAATTTACTCCTCATCACCTACATTGAGCATATCAATCAACCAAGATCTGAGCTAAAAACCAACCGATTAGCTTCCGGCAACAGGCCTTGGCAACGGGGCTTGGGTATCCCCAAGCGGGCGAATCACACAAGCATACCGTTACTGGCCTCCTGAGATGGTTGGTTAGAAGACTCTTTGGGCGCTTCTAAAGAAGATGAAGGAGGAACTTCCAAACGCTCATATTGACCAACAATAACTCGCTGTAGAGCAATAATTGCTGGATTCACTTCGACGTAGTCGCGGTGCGGGTCGATGGAGTAATTCCGCTGTTCACTCTCCATCATTTCTACGTCCTGATGCAAAAACTTGAGAAAAATACTGTTCAAAATCGCCTTTTCCAGCGTCCTGGCTAAAGGTCCACTGAGTAACCACTGGGGCAATGGCAGCTTTAGAAACAATAAGGAAAAGGATTTTGTCTCAGTAGGACCCACGGGCAATCGCATCAGGTATAGCGAAGAAACCGACTCTAGTGCCGTTGCATAATGGGGGTAGCGATAGCGAATAGAGACTGTGCGAGTGGTACTGTCACTGCCTTTAGTTCCCAGTCCCAGGAGTTTGCTTAGAAAGCCTTCGTAGGAGACTTGGTAATCGGCTGTAACGCTATTCTCGTCTTGCTTCAGGTTGAGTAGCTTGGGGTCGTACCAGCCTTGCAAGTCCTTATGCAGAAATCCGTGAAATACATCCATCGTATTTTCATTGCAGATGGAGAAATGGGCCTGAAAATGCCCTGGAATACGAACCATAAACCAGCCTGGCTGGCCGTACTGTGGCACTTCTGGTAAGGGTTGTTGCGCGGCTAACTGAGGGTCTCCTGGAAATACCCAGATGATGCCATAGGCTTCCTGGGTTGGATAGCTGCGAGCTTTGGCACAGGGTAGCTTTTGGTCTTTGGGAAAGTAGGGAATACTGACGCACTGGCCGTTATGGTCAAATTCCCAGCCATGGTAGGGACATACTAGATTGTTGCCATGGACTTCTCCTCGATGTAGTTCAATTCCCTTATGTGGGCAGGCATCAGCTAAAGCACTGACGTTCCCGTCAGTGTCACGATAGACCGCTAGGGAAGATTGCCATACCCGGACAGAAACTACATTTCCTGGTTTGAGCTGGTCTGCCCAAAAGACTGGATACCAATAATTAGGGTTAATGCCAACAGCGCGCGCACGCCGATATATGGGTTGACCTTTGAGAACAGCAGAAGCTTCCATCTTCTAAAGCTAGAAATAAGGGTTGGAGTTGATCAGCAACAGAGATTTTCCACTTTACAAGACCTATCTTGATTTTTACTGAGTAAAGCCCTGGCATACTCAGATTTTTGACTCAAATCGGTATCATCGTGGTTGCAGTATGACGACAGTGAGCGCGCTACCGACAAAATTTAGTGACGCTTCGCGAACTGGCAATGAAGTCCAGTGAATATGTTTAAGCAGTCAGCTAGAACATGTACAGCTACCTCAAATGCCAATAGACATATGCACGTAACAAAGTTAGCGGAGTAGGTATAAGTTTTTGCTTATGCCTGACCCAATAACCAGTTATGGGTAATGTTAACATCTATTAACTTGTCGCGAGCGACTGGCCCCTGGAGGTGTGTTTCTTGCAAGTATTTCTGTGTTTTCCCCTATGACCACTGTTTATCAGAAAGCTCCCCCTGAGTTAGAACGGCTAGATCGAATTCCCCCTCCACGTCCAGGTCATTCTCGGTCAGTTTTAGCAGTATTAATGGTGGCAGGCTGTTTGTCGAGTGCTGCAGGAGCCGTCGTAGCACCCGTTTTTCCAGAGATTGTGGCTCAATTTGAGCTGAGCAGTCGTTGGGCGGGGGTGTTGGTTAGTACCCATACGCTGACCACAGCTTTGGCTAGTTTGGTGTTCGGGCTGTTGGCAAGCCGATTGGGCAGTGTACGTATCCTGATATCTTGTCTGGTCGGCTATGCGGTCTTTGGTAGTTTTGGGGCCTTGGCCCAGGGGTTTTGGGGAATTTTGCTATCGCGAGCACTGGTGGGTTTAGCCAGCGGTGGTATTGGGGCAGGCAGTATTGGTATTCTGAGCAATCTTTATGATGGTGAGGCCCGTACCCGGATGATGGGCTATGCTACCAGTGCTTTAGCTACGGCTACGGTGATTTTCCCGATTTTAGGTGGGTGGCTAGGGCTATATCACTGGCGCTGGGCGTTTGCTCTGTATGGTTTGGGACTGCCAGCGGCGCTTGCTAGTTTTTGGATTTTGCCCAAGGGGCGCAGTCGCTCTATGGGAATACCTCCGACCGGGGGGATTGGTAATATTCTGAAGCGAGGTCGTGTACTGCTGCTATTGCTGGCGTTGGCTATGGCCTCGGCTATTTTTTATGTGGTGGTTGTATATGCACCGCTTTACCTAAAGGAAGCGATTAATGCGTCGTCCTTGCTTAATGGTTGCGTGTTAGCGGCTCGTTCTGTCGGAGCGGCTCTGATTGCGGCGGTGGGGGCTGCAAAGGTGTCTAAGCGACTGGGAGCTGGCGGTGCGATCGCAACCGGCTTTTTTCTGATGGCAATTTCTCTAGCCACTATTCCCAATATCTTATTTCCGCCGCTAATGCTGCTGGCGGGGTTAATCTTTGGTCTAGGCTTTGGTCTAGTGATGCCTAACTTCTACAGCGCTCTAGCAGACCTTTCCCCCGACTCGCAACGGTCTGGGCTATTGGCCATTGGTACCGGCTGTGCTTCCCTTGGTCAGTTTGTATCGCCGCTAATTTTTGGTCCTGTTTGGGCGACTGCTGGCACAAGTGTATTTTATGTAGCAGCCATTATCGCTGCTACAGTAGGAGGCCTGAACTGGATGCGTCGTTAGTGCCTAACTTCTGATGATTTTAAAGCGATCGCTGCTGAAATTTTTAAAGACTGGAGCTATGCCTTTACTGCTGACAGCAGTTGCTCTGAGGCAGATTGTGTTGGTCCACACGGCTGGCCTTAGTCCATGGCATGGAGGTGGCTTTGGTATGTTTGCCTCAATGGATCGCGACGAACGTCGCGTTGTGACAACTGAGTTAATAGGATGTAATCCTGTTTCAGAAAACATTGTTTTGTCTGACATTGTGGATGAATTTCCTGATGTTCTTGGACGTCACACCTACATCCATGTCAGTACTTTTCCCACACCCTCGCAGCTACGACGTGTCGGCAGACGTCTCCTCTCAGAGGACTCTCAGAATTTTGGCCTGGAGCTTTACGACACTAACGAGGATAGCTGTGCTCCAAAAATTCAGCTACAGGCGTGGCGGCTGATATATGACGGTGATGCTATTGCCTATGAACCTCTGACCAAGTCGGTTGAGGTTGAGCCATGAGAATGATATTCAAACGGTGGAACCGCTGGCTAGACCATTTGCTGGAACCGCCAGTGTATCTGCTGGTGCTGCGACTGACGACCGTGCTGCTTTTGCTCCACGGGATTGATCACTGGCTCTGGACCATGCTGCCGGAGAAAATTCTGGCTATCATGATGCTGCTCTATCCAGCATTAGTACGTCAGCCTTGGGCTTGGCTGGGTATGAGTGCATGTTTAGTATTTAACAACCTGTGGCATTGGTCCAATTTAGTCAACCATGAATATCTCTACACCTACTGGGTATTGGTATGTACTATTGCCGTCTGGAGTCGGACGCCTAAGCAAGTATTAAGCTGGAACTCTCGCTGGTTGATTGGCCTGTGTTTTCTATTCGCGACGCTTTGGAAATTTTTGGGAGGCGAATATTTAGACGGCTCATTTTTACATCTAACATTTTTGTTAGATCATCGTTTGGCCATGGGTGCCGTGCTATTTGGCGGACTGGATCTGGCTACCCTGGGTGACAATCGCCAAATTTTTGAACAGATGCAAGCGTCGGCAGCAGTAACGACCGTCAACCAGTTGAGCACGACTCCCCGTATGGCAGCTGCAAGTCTGGTGCTGTCTTACTGGACGATTTTAATTGAAGGTCTGGTAGCAGCAAGCTTTCTGCTGACAGCACCCCGTTGGCTATATCAACAGCGCGACTGGATACTGTTTGGATTTGTGATCACCACCTACTCAGTGATTCCGGTGCTAGGGTTTGGTGCTCTGCTGATGGTGATGGGTCTAATTCAGACCAAGAGCGCGTTTATTTCCCGAATTTATCTGGGATTGTTGATTCTAATGCCTATTTGGATGCCGTTACCCCAAGGAATTTTTTGGTTAGTGCAGAAGGTGTTTTGGGGAGCTTGAAATAGCTCTGAGCTTTTTATTTTGAGCTGGAGACATTATTCGACATCAGCAGGGAGGCGGCCAATCTTAATGCACGTAATGTCTATCCCACCTGTGTATCTGGCGATTCTTGTAATAGCCATAGGCCGCTATAGGTTATGCCTGAATCGTCGGGACGGATGAGCAGAAAATGTAGCCCTTTAGCTGTGGCTTTACGCTGTTCAAAGGCATTGGCCGCGCCACGTACATCGCTGTCTTCAAAGGTGGTGAGGACAAAACGATCGCAAAGTCCTGCTTCCAAAATCAAGCCATCGGGCTGGCCCGCAATGTATTTTAAAAAGGCTGGCCGTACCGAGTCTAACCACTGGGCCAGCGCCATAGCCCGTCGCCCACCATCGATAACTACACCGGGAATCAAGACGGTGCTAGATAGCCCAATTTCTAATGGCAGTAGCTCTTTAGGGATTGAGCGTACAGGAATCGCTTCGTATTGAAACCGCAGTAAATCAGCATTGGATAAACCGGCAAACCGCCAGGTTTCACCCCAGAGATTATCGGGTAGGGGAATCGGCGCTGGGCGCTCAATGGAAAACGGGGAATAGGTTTCCCCGGTATAGGTTTTGAGGTTGGGGTACCAGGCGCTGCGCTGACGGAGCCACTGTTTAAGGGTGGGTAATCCCCGTTTAGGCTCCACCGGAATATCTAACTCTCGACAGGCGACCTCGGCCAAGGTCTGGGTCTGGGGACGAAAAACTTGCAGTACCTTGGGGCGATAGCCTGCTCGGTGGATAGCCTGTTTTAGCTGATGCCGCAGCCACATAGCATTGGCATCAGTTTGGGAGCAGGTCTCTCCGTAGCTAAAGCCCATATTAGGAGTACACAGCAGTAACTCCCACAGGGGCTGATTATCGGTGTTTTTTAACGGACGGCGATAGAAGTCGATTTGCCAGGGGGGACTCATTCCTGTCTAAACTTACGGTTTAACTTAACAATAGAGCTGATTAACGTAGTCTGACACCATGCGATCGCTATTAAAAATAGGGGCAATGGTGCGAGTTGACGCTTTCATCCGTTTTACCCAACCGCGAGGAACATGGTTGCGATCGCAGTCGTAATAGAGACGGACAATCTCCCGTTCTAGCTGAGCATAAAACGATTCTGCATCTATCGTATCTTGAACCTCTTGATCCCTGGTTTCGGCATCTTCACCAATTGCCCAGCCATTGAGATGAGGTTTATAGCCTTCACACCACCAGCCGTCCAACACACTAAAGTTAATGCCACCGTTGAGGGCCACTTTTTGACCGCTGGTACCCGATGCCTCCAGAGGGCGACGAGGCGTATTCAGCCACAGGTCAATGCCCTGGACCATGAGCTTAGCGGTGTACATGTCATAGTCTTCGATAAAGGCAATGCGGTCCCGTAGATCTGGATGACGGCTCCATTCCATAATCCGCTGGATAATGCGTTTGCCAGCGGTATCGTTGGGCCGGGCTTTCCCAGCAATAATCAGCTGTACAGGTCGTTTCTGATTGGAAAAAATACGGGTAAGCCGACTGAGATCGCGAAATATTAGGTCGCTGCGTTTATAGTCGCTAAAGCGTCGGGCAAAGCCAAGGGTCAGTACTTTGGGGTCTAATAGTTGCTCCACGGCTTTAATGTCATCAGAGCATTCTTTTCGATCGCATCTTGCTTTGAGCACTCGATCACGGGTATAGGCAATCAGCCGTGCCTTGAGAATCTGGTGCCGCTGCCACAGGCGCTCATCCGGGATATGCTCGATTTTGCTCCAGGTTTCAGGATCGCTGATGCGCTCAGCCCAGTGTTTCCCCAAATAATCTTGGTAAAGGTCTTCTAAAAGGGGCGCAATCCAACTGCGGGCATGGATGCCGTTGGTGATATGCCCAATGGGAGCTTTTTTGTTCGAACGCTCGGCATATAGGTTTTGCCATAGCTGACGGGATACCTCGCCATGGCGTTTGCTGACGGCATTGGCCGCACGGGTGAGCTGTAGGGCCAATGCCGTCATGCTAAACACTTCAGGATTGGATGCCTGAGCCCCTAAGGCCAGAAATTCCTCGCGCTCAAGCCCCAATCTTGGCCAATAATCAGAAAAATAGCTTTCCATCATCCCTGCGGAAAATGCCTGGCCTGTGGGCACTGGGGTGTGGGTGGTAAACAGGGTGCGATCGCACACATAGGGTTTAACATCAGCCAGGGTGCCGCCCATTTGTTCTAGTTCTAGTCGTGCCAACTCCAGGAGGGCAAAGGCTGCATGCACGTCATTCAGATGATAGATGGATGGCTCGATGCCCAAGGCTTGGAGCATACGGACACCGCCAATGCCCAACAGTACTTCTTGCGCCAGCTGTTTATTAGGATCACCACTGTAGAGCTGGGATGTAATTTGGCGGTCGTCGCTATCGTTCTCAATGATGTTGGTATCTAGCAGGTACAGCAGACTGCGCCCCACTTGTACTTGCCAGACTTGAGCCTTCACCATACGTTGGCGAATAGTGACTCGAATTTTGAGCCGCTGACCATGCTCATTACACACTGGAATTAGCGGCAGGTTGTCAAAGTTATTGTTTTCGTAATGGGTTTTTTGCCAGCCGCTACGATCAAGCCGCTGTGAAAAATACCCCTGGTGGTACAGCAAACCGACCCCTACCATCGGTAGCCCCAAGTCTGAGGCTGACTTGAGGTGATCGCCCGCCAGTACACCCAGACCGCCACAATACAGGGGTAGGGATTCATGGATACCGTACTCAATGCAAAAGTAAGCGACTGGATGATCGGTGGTGATACTGGGAGCCGCTTCTTGCGCCCAGGTGTGATCTCGATGGAGATAGGTATGAAATTCAGCAGTCAGTGTCTGTAACCGTTTGAGATAGTTGGGATCTTCTGCTAGCTGCCACAGACGTTCTGGGGTGATCGCCTGCATCAGCGCCACGGGATTATGCTGACAGTCCTGCCAGATGTCGGGGGCCAGTGCCCGGAATAGTGAACTTCGTTCCGATGTCCAGCTCCACCAGTAGTTGTAGATAAATTGGGTCAGAGGCTTTAGCGGTTGGGGGAGCTTAGCACTGAGGGAGCGACGAAGATTCATGGGCAAATGGGGTAGATAACAAGGGGATGGGCAGGTGTTTAGTGTGGATAAATCAGCGGAGACTTGCTGCGGTATAGTAGACCAGTCTTAAATCCTGAGCATGGCCCCAGTACTAAGTAAATTTGGTCAACAGATGTCCCATCTCACCGGGGTGCGGGCAATCATGAAAGATATCATTGAAACCCTGCAGTCAGGGCAGTCTGCAGACTTTATTAACTTGAGCGCCGGTAACCCGGTAATTTTGCCTGAGGTAGAACAGCTGTGGCGCGACTGTACCGCTGATTTGCTGGCTAGTTCAGACTATGGCGAGGTGGTCTGTCGCTATGGGTCTAGTCGGGGCTATGAGCCGTTGATTGATGCGATCGCAACCGACTTTAATCAACGCTATGACTTGAGCCTTACAGCTGAGAATATTTTAATTACTCCTGGTAGTCAGTCCCTGTATTTTCTGGCTGCCAATGCTCTGGGGGGCTATACCACGGAGGGTAAACTCAAGGAAATCATTTTGCCCTTGAGCCCCGACTATACGGGATATGGTGGCGTGTCTCTTTATCCAGAAGCCGTGCGAGCCTATCGCCCTACCCTGGAGGTGGATACTGCCACGCACCGGTTCAAATATCGCCCCGATTTTAATCAGCTGGCCATCACAGAGCAAACTGGATTTGTGCTGTTTTCTCGCCCTTGTAATCCTACAGGCAATGTCCTTTCGGATGAGGAGGTGAACCGCATTACCAGTTTGGCTGCTGCTGTCCCTATTTTTATTGACTCAGCCTATGCACCGCCGTTCCCAGCGCTCAACTTTACTGCCATGAATCCAGTGCTCACATCGAATGTGGTGCATTGCATCAGCCTTTCTAAAGCTGGGTTGCCAGGTGAACGAGTGGGGATTGCGATTGGCGATGCGGCAACGATTCGAGTGCTTGAATCCTTCCAAACTAACCTGTGTATTCATTCCTCGCGCTACGGCCAGGCGATTGCGGCTCGTGCTATTGCCTCAGGGGCGTTAGCTGAGATTGCTAAAACGGTGATTCGACCTCACTATCAGCAAAAATTTGCAGTCATCGAGGCCACCCTGGATGAAGCCATGCCAGATGTCCCCTGGTATTTACACCAGGCCGAGGGCTCAATTTTTGCCTGGCTATGGCTTCAAGATCTACCCATGGATGATCAAGCGTTTTACCAAGCTCTAAAACGCTACGGGGTGATTATTGTGCCTGGTAGTCCATTTTTCCCTGGTCTTAAAGACGACTGGGAGCATAAACACCAGTGCTTTAGGATTAGTCTGACGGATACGGCGGAGCGCATTGCGATCGCAATCCGTCGTCTGGCTCAGCTCACTGAAGAAGTCTATGCCTAGTCCCCAACCCCCTACGGATTGGCGATCTATCGGTCGCATTGTCGGTCCCCATGGTCTCAATGGTGAAGTTCGGGTCTATCCTGATAGCGATTTTCCAGAACGTTTTGAACAGCCAGGAGACCGTTGGTTACTCAAGCCAGGGGCTAGCCAACCGGAAGCGATCAAGCTGGTAAAGGGGCGATTTCAAGCGGGTAAAGGGCTTTATGTGCTGAAGCTGGGTGGGATTAACTATCGCGATCAAGCAGAGGCATTACGCGATGCTCAGCTGCTAGTGGCGGCTGACGATCGTTTGCCCCTGGAACCAGGAGAATTTCATGTTGGTGACCTGATGGGACTGGCAGTGATTCTGCAGGCTACAGGAGAAAAAATTGGGACTGTAATAGACGTTTATCGAGCCGGTAATGATCTGCTTGAAGTGGCTTTAGAGGCTGGTAAGGTAGACGCTTCTGTCAAAGCTCAGCCTCGAACTGTACTGATTCCTTTTGTGGAGCCGATTGTGCCAGTGGTTGATGTAATCCAGGGACGAGTTGAGATTACTCCACCGGATGGCCTAATTGATTAGGGTTGCAAGGAGCGGACACAGCTATTTCTGCTGTCTTAGGCTGATTCGTTAATAGTTGCCGAATTCGCGTCAGGGTTTGAGGATCGTCAATCCGCTGTTCCTGATAACCTCGCTGCCACACAGGGGCCCCTGGTATGCCCCTGATTAAATTAATTCGTTTAGCGGCGGCGGCTTTAAACCCAGCCACAAATGAGGAAAGTGCCCTGGGCTTATGAGTGTTGTGTCGCAGACTGTAGCTGCCTGGAGGTTGCGCGTCGTTGTTGACGACAGCAATTAATGCGCGCACACCGTTGGGTAATACTGTCCAAAGATCTAACTCGATATCACGCTGGTGAGCTCTGGCTATTTGCTGCCATTCATCTACAGCAATTTGTCCCGAAGGATTGAGTTGCGTATGTCCTTCTAAAACATCACCCAACAGAAATTCTTCTTGGTGGGTTAGTAAATGAATGTGATAAAACGTGACGCTGGATTGAGAGACGCCCACCTGGAATGTACTAGCCAACCTTGCCTCAGTGCCTGTCCAGGCATTGTGTTGTTTGCCGTTGGTCTAGATTTCCCAAAGATTGGGGCAAAGTCTCGTTAAAGGACAACGATTTATCCCGTGTAGGGGAGTTACATGTAACTCCCCTACACGGGATAAATCAGAGAAATTAAATGGGCAGAGCGAGACTCGAACTCGCATGACCAAAGGCCGCCACATTTTGAGTGTGGTGCGTCTACCAATTTCGCCATCCGCCCGTGGCCCCATTATTATAGTGGATACTGCGCGTTTGTAGAAGATTTTGATAATCTCGGGTGCTATGCCATTGGGTAATTTCTTTGGCCCGCAGCACGGGGACCGGATGGGTGAGTTCCTGGGTGCGGATTTGCTTGAGAAATGCGCCAAGCTGATCGTGACTTAAGTCTTCGTAAGCATTAGCCTGGGCTAAAAAAGCATCCAGGTTGAGCTGAGATGATAGCGTTGGCGAGCCACCCGTGAGTTTCATAAGTACTGACGCGACGACGCGTGCTTCCTGGCTGACTAATAGAGCAGCGCGATCGCATGTAAATTCAGCACAACGTACCCATTCTAAAATCCGACTTTGCAAGTTTTGGGTCAACACAGGACCTAGAGGGAGTTGGCTAGCTGCCAGGGCTAACAAATTAGCCACGGTTAGGTACACACCATGGTCACATTTGAGGTGTCCCAATTCATGACCAATCACCGCCTGTAACTCTCTGTCATTGAGCAGCTCAATCAATGAGGTATGCACCACAATAAAAGGCTGCTTTCCCCGCATAGCAAAAGTATAGGCATTGGGAACCGGATTTTGCTTTACGTAGAGCTGTGGCTGCTCCATATCCAAAATTTGACAGGCTTCCACTAGTAACTCGTGGATATGAGGGAGCTGCTGGGGGCCTACTAAAACGCTGGTAGCAATGTTTTCTAAGTAGAAAAGCTGCTCTGCCGTAGGTCGCAACAACCCTCGAATTGCCAGCTCTAAACCGGGCAATTGCTTGAGAGACTCCGTGGCTTCCAAATCTAACGGATGACGAAAATGGTTAGCCCGTAACCCGGTCAAAACAGACTTGTTATCCACACCATCCGTCTCCTTGTTGCTTGGCGTATAGGCTACTAGTGTAGCGGCCTGACGCTAAACGACAACCGGTTGATTAGCTGAGTCTGCTACTAGTGATGAACTCGGCACTCGGCGTAGCCTAGCGCCCACAGCTGAAAGTTTAGCTTCAATATTTTCATAGCCGCGGTCTAAATGGTGTAGACCGTGCAGTGTGGTTTTGCCTTCGGCAGCCAGACCGGCCACTAGCAGAGCGGCGGCGGCTCGCAGGTCGGTCCCCGTCACAGGGGCTCCTGATAGCTGAGGCACTCCACGAATCACAGCAGAATTACCCGTGAGGCGAATGTTAGCCCCCATGCGATTAAACTCTGCCACATGTTGTAAGCGATTTTCGAAGACGGTTTCGGTAATCACACTATCGCCATTGGCCAAGGTAGTCAGGGCCATAAACTGAGCCTGCATATCCGTTGGGAAACCTGGATGTGGACGCGTTTCAATTTCAATGGGTAAAAGCTTTTCGCCTGGAACGATGCGTGCTCGACTATGACCTTCCATTTCTACCCGAGTACCGGCCTCAGCCAGTTTGGCAATGATGGGAGTAAGATGCTCTGGAATAATCGGCGATAGACTGATGGGTGACTTGGTAATCGCCCCAGCTAGCATGAAAGTACCGGCTTCAATTCGGTCTGGAATAATGCCGTAATCGGTGGAATGTAGACTAGGGACACCGACAATCGTAATCGTATTGGTGCCAGCTCCCCGGATACGTGCGCCCATCGCGCGGCAAAAGTTAGCCAGGTCTAGTACCTCTGGCTCCTGAGCTGCATTTTCAATGACTGTTTCCCCTTCGGCTAATGTGGCTGCCATCATTAGGGTTTCTGTAGCCCCAACGCTAGGATAGTCCAAATAGATTTTGCCACCCTTGAGCCGACCTCTAGTGCCGGGCACATAAGCGTGAACAATGCCATGATCCATGTGAACTTCAGCCCCCAAGGCCTGTAACCCCCTGATATGTAAAGCTACGGGTCGGGCTCCAATGGCACAGCCTCCGGGTAACGGGACGCGTGCAACACCTAAACGGGCTAAAAGCGGACCAATGACAAAGAAGCTGGCCCGAAGCTTACTGACGATCTCGTATGGAGCACGGGAGTGACTGATGGAGCTGGCATCTACGTCAAGGGTATCGCCGTTGCGGGTTACTTTAACGCCCAAGGCGGTCAGCACATCTGCCATCCGGCCAATATCAACCAGATTTGGAATATTACGAATTCGACAATCCTGAGAACATAAGATCGTTCCTGCCAATACGACCAGCGCCGAGTTTTTGGCTCCGCTGACGGAAATGTGTCCGCTGAGGGGCCGTTTGCCCCAGATTTCAATGACAGGTGCAGACTCGCTGGAGGAGAGTTTATCAGCCTGAAGTGAGGTATTGATGACGTTGTCCTCCGAATTCAATATAAAGTCTCAGCCAAACAAGAACACAAAATCAGCCCGCTGGCCAGTTTTGTTAACAATGGAGATGATTCTACCTGAAACTATTGATTTGTTAAGCCATATTAATATCCTTTTGTCAGTGCATTCCTGATCCATTTCTCTTGAAAATCGAAAATGCAATAACCATTGATACAAATTAGGGATTGACGAATTGTCACAATTGCCGGAGGATCATATATCGAGATTGCTTATGCAGCTCTAAGCGGAACTGGCGGAATTGGTAGACGCGCTAGATTCAGGTTCTAGTGTTCGCAAGGACTTCCGGGTTCAAGTCCCGGGTTCCGCATACTTTTAGTAAGTGTTTACTTGAGGGATGGCTTCCCTGGGTGTCTGAATTCGAATATCTGCAATGATTTACTAAATTCAGCTATTAATGGTGTTATGGTTTAGTATTTCTTATTTATTCAGACTTTCTTATCAATTTTCAGGCTGTAGCTTAGAAAACTAGTATGTACCTTGCGGTTGTTGTGATCGTGACCGCTGGATGGAGTCTTGACTGATTTTTGCCTCAGAGTGGCTGTTAAAGTAAGCAGCGCTATGGCTTGTATAAAGTTCTGAATGTGTTAGATAGTGCAGCGACCATCATTAGTACTAAGAATCCTTTAGCTAAGCAATTTCGAAAGTTGCATCAGGCTAAGGAGCGGCGGCGGCAGCATGTATTTTTGCTGGAAGGTACCCACTTGGTGCAGGAGGCCTGTGCTGTAGAGTACCCTCTCATTCAGGTGGCTGTAACGCAGGCTTGGTGTCGCTCACACAGTGAGCTATTGGGGCAATTGCAGCGTCTGGTGCCGGATATTCGTTTGGTCAGTCCTGAGGTCTTGAGCAGTATGGGAACAACTGTGAGCCCTGATGGAATTTTGGCGATTGCTCGACGGTTGGCGTTGCCTGTGGGTAGTAATAGTGTGTCTCTGGGGGTTGCACTTGAGCAGTTACAGAACCCTGGGAACTTAGGTACAGTTATTCGGACGGCGGCGGCGGTTGGCTGCGATCGCATCTGGCTCACCGCCAACAGTGTTGATATTGACCATCCCAAGGTGTTGCGGGCTACAGCAGGGCAATGGTTTCGTCTTCCCATGCAAACGCTCTCTACTCTCGAGGATTTAAAGTCGCTGGATGCCCAGCTGGTGGCTACCACCCCGACGGCATCCGTGGACTATTGGGACTTAGATCTCCGACAGCCAACGGTGTTTCTGATGGGCAATGAGGGCGCTGGGCTATCCCAGCAGGCGATGGAGTTAGCTACCCATCAAGTCAAAATTCCCCAGGCTGCTGAGGTGGAGTCTTTGAATATTGCGATCGCAACAGCTGTCTTGCTTTATGAAGCTAAGCGTCAGCGTCGGGACTGACGATAGGGTGTCTGAGTTTTGTTAGAGCTTGAGAGGGCCTGAGGAATTGTATCAGGGCCATTAGCATCAGATGCCTGAGGCTCGTCTTCTAAAACTAGGGCTTCTGCTGTATCTCCTAGCAGCTCATCGAGATGTTCTAGGGATTTTACAAAATCGTCAGCAGCAGACTGCCTGAGTTTACGATTGTCCATAATCTTGAATCTTGCCTCGCTAGTTGATCCTCGTAAATCATTGCCCGCGGAGTGATTTTATCCGGGGGATTGACCCAGAGGAACTCTGTAATGAGAATTGTGAACCTAACTCTAGCCAAGAGGTTCCAGATTTAGAAAAAAGTAGGAATTTCAACGTTTCTCTGTAAAGACCCAGGTGTTTAAGGAACCCAGTTCATGGACACAGATTGCTCTACAGGTGCCAGGGAAGACGATCCTGAATCTAGCAAATTTGAAAATAATTGCTCAATATCAAGTTGTCAGTTGTCTAATATCCACAATCTAGTTGAGAATGGATTCTGCCCCTATATTACCCATGTCGTTTTTTGTCTGAGGCAAGTGCCATAAAAAGCCAATGGCTTAGGGGGTTGCTAATGTGCTGAAACAGGAGATCGTTGTGAGTTCATCCTTTGATTACGACCTAATCATTGTGGGTGCCGGTGTCGGTGGTCATGGCGCTGCATTGCATGCTGTAAAAAGTGGCCTAAAGACTGCCATTGTTGAAGCGGCTGACATGGGAGGCACCTGTGTCAATCGGGGATGTATTCCGTCTAAGGCACTCCTGGCTGCTTCTGGCCGCGTCCGTGAGCTGCGGGATAAACATCATTTACAGTCGTTCGGAATTCAGGTAGGAGATGTGCAGTTCGAACGCTCAGCGATTGCTGATCATGCCAGCAATTTGGTGAGTAAGATTCAGGGCGATCTTACGAACAGTCTGACTCGATTGGGTGTAGATACTATTCGTGGCTGGGGCAAATTAGCCGGTGCTCAGAAGGTGACTGTGACCATGGCTGAAGGTGAAAAGACCTACACGGCTAAAGATATTATGTTGTCGCCGGGTTCCGTGCCGTTTGTCCCACCGGGAATTGAAACCGATGGCAAAACCGTATTTACCAGTGACGAGGCGATTAAACTAGACTGGTTGCCGCAGTGGGTAGCCATTATTGGCAGCGGCTACATCGGTCTAGAGTTTTCTGATGTATATACGGCTCTGGGGTGCGAAGTCAGTATGATCGAGGCCCTGCCTCAGCTGATGCCCACTTTTGACCCCGATATTGCAAAAATTGCTAAACGCGTATTGATTGATCCCCGCGATGTCGACACCCATGTGGGGGTGATTGCTAAGACAGTGACACCAGGATCTCCAGTAACCATCGAGCTAGCGGATTTGAAAACAAAAGAAACAGTTGATGTCCTGGAAGTTGATGCTTGTCTAGTAGCAACGGGACGGATCCCAGCGACCAAGAACATGGGGTTAGAAAGTCTAGCCATTGAAACTGATCGGCGTGGCTTTATTCCAGTCAATGATCGGATGGAAGTGTTGCGGGGTGGCGAGCCCATCCCGCATCTTTGGGCAATTGGCGATGCCACTGGCAAGATGATGTTGGCCCATGCTGCTTCTGCCCAAGGGGTAGTGGCAGTAGAAAATATTCTGGAGCATAACCGTACCGTTAACTACCGCAGTATCCCAGCGGCGGCCTTCACCCATCCAGAGGTTAGTTTTGTTGGGTTGACTGAGCCTGCTGCTAAGGAGCTGGCTGAGGCTGAGGGGTTCCAGATTGGTTCTGTGCGTAGCTACTTTAAGGCCAATTCTAAAGCCCTGGCAGAAAATGAGTCTGACGGTCTCGCTAAGGTGATCTATCGCAAGGATACGGGGGAAATTTTAGGAACCCACATTATTGGTATCCATGCGGCGGACTTGATTCAAGAGGCGGCCAATGCTATTGCTCAAGGGCAAACGGTCAAAGATCTCTCCTTTATTGTGCATACCCATCCGACGCTGTCTGAGGTGCTCGATGAGGCCTTTAAGCGTGCTGAGGTAACGGCATGAAAATTAGACGACGTCCCCCAAATCCAACGGTAGCTGTGGACACCCTGCGCTATCAGGTTAAGGTGCCTGATAGCGAGCCTCGTAATATCCTTGAAAAAATTGTTTGGCATAAAGAAACCGAAGTACAGCGCTTGCGGGAGAAAACTCCTCTGGCTGAGCTACAGCGACAGGTTTTGACTGCAGCGCCTCCATTGGATTTTGCTGCGGCACTTCGCAATGGCAATACGACTCCAGCTGTGATTGCTGAGGTGAAAAAGGCATCGCCGAGTAAGGGGGTGATTCGGGAGGATTTTGATCCGGTTGCGATCGCAACCACCTATGAACAAGGAGGAGCCGCCTGCCTATCGGTGCTAACCGATCAAAAATTTTTCCAGGGTAGTTTTGAATACCTTACCCAAGTACGCCAAGCCGTACAGTTGCCGCTGTTGTGTAAAGAATTCATCATCTATCCCTATCAGATTTATCTGGCTCGTAAGCACGGAGCAGATGCTATTTTGCTGATTGCGGCTATTCTGTCAGATAAGGATTTAGGCTACTTTACCCGCATTGCCAACGCATTAGGGATGGCTGCCCTGGTAGAAGTTCATACGGCTGAAGAACTCGATCGGGTGCTAGCCCTTGAGCCTATAAAAATCCTTGGGGTCAACAACCGCAATTTGGAAGACTTTTCGGTTAGCTTAGACACTACACGTGATTTACTAGCCCGAGCATCAACCTACGATAAGTTTGGCGAGATCTTGTTTGTGAGCGAATCCGGTATTCATCAACCAGGCGATGTTGCTAAGGTTGCCGATGCTGGGGCTCAAGCCATCTTAGTAGGTGAGTCTCTTATGCGTCAGTCCGATCCCGGTGCTGCTATTGGCCAGTTGATGGCTGAGGCTCCGTAGGTCGTTTATTGTCTACCAGTTTCAGGTTCCCTACTCTGATTAGCCGACTATGGATCGTCCTATCCCCCTGCCATCTCATATTCATTACGAGCTATTGTTGAGGCTTTTAGAACGAGAAACGGCTGCAGCTATTTATCAGCACTCGCCCCAAAAGGAACAGCTACAGGAATTGATTATTACCCTGCGCAAGGCTATGTCTCAACAAAAGCAGCTGGAAGAAAGTTGTCGATTTGCTGAGTTGCCAGTGGAATACTACTGGTCCTTAAATGAAAAACCAGGGAGTTAGGGAGTAATACAGAATACAAGAACCCCGATCTAGCCCTTAAGGGCTAGATCGGGGTTCTTGTATTAAATCCTAGAGCAGACTTTATAACTGGTCTAAAAACCAGTGTACTGACTCTATGGATGTAGTAGTAGATCGGGAAAGAAGCGGTTGAATTCAATCAGGATACCGGCAGTGATGAGCATCCAGATTGTAGCTACCACAGGAGCGGTAGACAGATATTTTAATAAGCCTTCGGGCATGGGAAAGTGTCCTGAATAAGAAACGTCTGAAAATACTAAAAACTCAGCACGACTCAGTTACCCTGATTCAACTCATCAAGCCCAAGCCGTGATTCAACTCATCAAGCCCAAGCCGTGCCTCAAAAGTATTGCCTAGCGAGGTGAGACGGTAATTTCGTCATCCTTCGCAAACATAGCACCAGAAGCCATGTCTTTAAATGCAGCTAAAGGCCAAGCAGCACCAGCTAAGGAAGACTTAATGGCCAAGCCAGTGTCAATGATGATTTCCATCTCCTCAGGCTTCTTAGCGGAACGAGTAGCAATCAAGTAAGACCGACCAGCCCAGCCAATCCAGCCAGCGATATAAAGAAATAGAATGCCAGGAATCACAAACTCACCCAGATGGGCCAAATCGCCATCGACTACTAAGTGAGGTAGGCCATCCTCACCACAGAGTAGGCTGGAATTTGCATAAAAATCAAAACGTGCTTTAGCACCCTCTGTTTTGGCTGCAGAGGCACGTTGTTGAAACGCGGCAGATTCGCCACAGGGGGTCAAACCAGCCACGTTGTCTCCAGCCAAACTGGCAGAAGCCGGTGCCGCGAATCCAAACCAGAGGCAAATTACTAGAGCCAGAGCAAACAACCGTCGCATAGAATGTTTCCTTTGTGTTTTACAAAAGACAAATTGCTGTTGCTAATGCGCCAGGTAAACCAGCTTAAGATTAGTCCTACGCGTCCTACAGACTAGACGCTAGGATTATCAAACCAGATACCCCCGAAGAGCAGCAGCGCAAAAAATAAATTCAGAGAATCTCTTAACTTAGATAACTAACTGTAATGCTGCTTTAACTAGTGTTCTAGCATGCGAGCCGTATCAGTTAGCTAACACAGTGTTTAGGTAGTTGTTGAAACTGAACCAACGTGAACTAAATTAAGGATCTACTTGACTCTCAGGGATCATACCTTTCTGCTAAACCCTGGCAGGGGAATTGCTCACAAGACTTTACATGATGACACAATTGATAGATGGCCACGATTTTAGCGATTGAAACTAGCTGCGATGAAACCGCTGCTGCTGTGGTTCATCGACGTCAGGTACTGAGTAGTGTTGTGGCCTCGCAAATCGACCTTCATCGTCGTTATGGCGGGGTTGTCCCGGAGTTAGCTTCTCGTGAACATCTGTTGACGATTGGTGACACCGTCAACGAGGCTTTGCTTAAATCCCAGTTGGGGTGGGCAGATATCGACGCAATTGCAACTACCTGCGCACCGGGATTAGTCGGTGCGCTGCTGATGGGCATGAGTGTTGGCAAGACTCTGGCTATGGTGCATCAAAAACCTTTTTTAGGTGTACATCATCTAGAAGGGCATATTTATGCAGCTTATCTGGAACAGGCCAATCTAAAGCCACCTTTTCTGTGCTTGTTAGTGTCTGGTGGACATACCAGCTTGATTCGTGTAAATGGTTGTGGCCATTACAAACTACTGGGTAAAACGCGAGATGATGCCGCAGGCGAAGCCTTTGATAAAGTTGCCCGTTTGCTGGATCTGGGATATCCCGGTGGCCCCATCATTGACCGATTAGCCCAACAGGGCAACCCCAAAGCATTTAAGTTGCCAGAAGGTAATATCTCATTGCCAGCAGGTGGCTATCATCCCTACGATGCCAGCTTTAGTGGTCTTAAAACAGCTGTTTTAAGACTAATAGAACGTCTTCATGCAGAGGGGGCTGAACCCTTGCCAGTAGCTGATATTGCAGCAAGTTTTCAACATGCTGTAGTGAATGCATTGGTGAAGCGGGTGTTCCGCTGTGCTCAAGACCAGGAAGTGTCTGCCATTGTTTTAGGAGGTGGAGTGGCAGCGAATAGTCAACTGCGACAAGTGCTGACTCAAACAGCTGGCGAAAAAGGGCTTAGTGTACATATCCCATCCCTCAAATTCTGCACAGATAATGCTGCTATGATCGCCTGTGCGGCCAGCGAACATTTTGACCAGGGGCATCGTTCCAGGCTGGATTTGGGGGTTTATTCCCGTTTGCCCCTGGAACAAGTAGCTGAGTTATATCAGACCTAGCAGCTACCTAATACCCAATGGCGTACTTGAGCTTCTAATGCTGAGGGCTGTTCTAACATGGCAAAGTGACCACATTGCTCAAAGGCGACCACAGCTTGTTTACCCTGGTAAAAAAATCGGTGGAAACTAGCTAAATGTTGAACATAGCGGGGTTCCATGACCGTATCTTGTTCCCCGGTAATGAAATACACTGGCTGCGATAGCTTTGAGACTATGTTCGGTAGCTGATGGACTTCATCTTCAGTGGTCGATGCCAGTAAAGATTGAGTTGCTGCTTCTGGATCTGCTCGCAGGAAATCGATAAGTCGTTGCTGCCCCCAACGATAACTCAAGGGTTGCCGCACCATAATGTTGGCAAAAACCCAGGGGAGTAGAGGAAGATGCTGTAACCATTGGGGCCGCCATCCCACCATTTGCTGACCAGCGTTACGAAATTTTTCAAAGGCGTTATGGATGTATATGCCGCCGCCTGCGTTAACACAAATGACGCCCTGCACCCGCTCTGGAAACAGATGAGCTGCCCATAGCGCAATGCTACCGCCTAGGGAATGGCCCATAAGCCAGACGTTATCGAGTTCCAGGTTTTCCAGCAGTGCATTTAAGTCTTGAGCATAGGCCGTCAAGCTATAGGGTGCCGTATCTGAATGAGCATGGCGACTTAATAGCTGATCAGTTGAATCCCCAAAGCCTCTCAAATCATAGGCTAGACAGGCAATGTCTGGAGCTAACTGCTGCATCAATGGCTGCCAGTAGGCACGGCTTAATAGCCAACCATGAAGGCAAACTAATACCGAACGATATGAAGTGGTAGTTGATAATAAGTTGGGAGTGAAATCATAGGCATGGGGCACTCCAAAGACAGGTGTCACCACCATGATGCGAATAGAATTTGTACGATGACATTCAAACTTGAATCAGTCCCAATGAACTTATTTAGGTAGAGATCTAGCTGAAAGCTACAGGGAGACCGGAGGCTAAACCTACATCCCCCGGCTAATAAGGTCCGCCTAGCAAGCGCTCACGCATACCCTCAGCAATCTTGTGACCTAAATATTCTGGAATCAAACTTTCGTTGGGTCCTAGTAGGTACAAAATTAACCGAGTACGACCACGCCATACCAATAGATTAGCATTCACCACCAGCAAATCTTCTTGCCAGATAGCGTACATAACCTTGTAAAACAGGCCTGGCTGATTGTCTGCCTCAATGAGTAAAGCAGGCAGATGAAAGACAGGATCAACGTAGAATTCAGTCTCAACTTTTTCTAATCCTGCATTGAGATTAAACTCAACGCTTAGCATCTCTTCGACTTCATAGCGTCCGGCTAGGGCTTCTCGAATAGCCCGGCAGGTATTATCAGCAGTTTTTTCGCTAAGAGCTTTACCACCACGAGAAACAACCAGTTTGACGAAAACTAGCATGGGTGGATATATCTGGCCGTAGAGGCTGAGGCTATGAATGGTTAGCCCATAGGCTGTGAGCACACCAAAAATATCACTGAGTAAAAAAGACTGATTGCGATAGGCAAAGTGGAGGGCACTACGATTGCCTTCCGGCTTAATTTCGATTACAGCCTTTTTGGTTTTGTATAGCTGGTAAGCAAGCCGTAGGTTTTGTAGCTGAATTTCACTACTGACAAATTGTTCATAAAATTGCGGAAACGCGCGATTGAAGCGTTTCAGCAACTCTACTGTCGATGTCTTTAATCCGGCTGCCATATGTGTTCAGAAACTTCATGAGTGTATCCCTTGGCTAACTTGGCTATTGCACATGTCAGCTCGACAAATGCTCCATCAATTTGTTTCTTGATGACTCTGCCCCAAAAAAGCACCTGAAGCCATGTTACCCAAAGTGTTTTGTATCTCTGCTCGGAAAAACCATATTCGGCATAAGATACAAACCTGACAAGCCTCAAGGATTGCACAAGTATGCTGGCAAGTTTACCGATTGGTTATGTAATTTTGATAGATTCTAAATCAATGTTTTTGCTTCCTAGGAAAGGATAGACCTATACTGCTAGAGTTAAAACAGAGTTTAAATTTCAAGCTGTTTTGTCTGCATGGGTTTCTGGAAAAGCTTATTTAGTCCCACCGAGGCTTCATCAGTGCCCACGCAAGCTGTTTCTGATGATTATGCGATAAACGCGACAGGTTCTGAGCAGTCCGCCCGTATTGTTTTCAGTACAGATCGAAATATTGATTTGTATGAGCTTGAGGAACTTTGTGATGCTGTTGGCTGGTCACGACGTCCCCTGCGTAAGGTGAAAAAAGCTATTCAGCATAGCTTTTTAGTGGTTACGATGTGGGAACAGCAGGGCGCTCGCAAGCGCCTGATTGGGTTTTCGCGGGCCACCTCAGATCATGCCTTCAATGCCACCATTTGGGATGTGGTTGTGCATCCTAGCTTTCAAGGTAGGGGTTTGGGTAAAGCGCTGATGCAGCAGCTGATCAAAAAGTTGCGTAGTGAGGATATTAGCAACGTGACGTTGTTTGCTGATCCTCAGGTTGTCAATTTCTATAAAAATTTGGGTTTTATGCCTGATCCAGAAGGCATCAAGGGCATGTTTTGGTACCCAGATTAAAAAGTAATGAGCTCCAAATTTGCCAAATTTTGATAAGTCGCTAGCTGCATAGCTGTTTAGCTTCGGTGATCCATTGTGAGACTTGCGCCGTGTCTGGGCTGAGATCAGGCCTTTGCATTAGTTTTACGTGTAATCGTTTGAGTTGTGCATGTAGCTGGGCTACAGGTAGTAAGGCGAGTTGCTGAGGTGAACTGATGCCGGCATGGAGCAGGAGACCACAGTATTGACATCCGACGCTGGGAAGGCAAGCTAGTTTAGCCAGAGCAGACCATTTGTTGACGTGTTTAGGATGGGAATTAAGCTGCTGAGCCAGCTGCAGTCGAGCTGATTGGCTACGAGTCATTCGCAGTAAGTCAAGCGTAGTGAAAATATTTAATGCCTTTAACTGCTGCTGTTGCTGGTTAGAAATACCTGGCAGCTGCTCAATAGGCCAGTTTCGAAGTTGAATAGAGTTGGATGGCATGTTGAGTGGCTGAAAACCTGGAGAGCAAACGGAGGTATATTTATGTTAGGTTGTTAACCTGTAAGCCTGGGACTTATTCGTATAAGTGTCTGGAGTCTTATCTAATTACGGGATGTAGCGCAGCTTGGTAGCGCGCCTGCTTTGGGAGCAGGATGTCGCAGGTTCGAATCCTGTCATCCCGATTACGAGGTTTCTAGCTAGGTGATTTTGTGGCCTGTTCTGAGGAGACCTGGTATCATCTCGCATATGTTTTGCGCTCTGTAGTTTATTGGCTCTGGGTATTTAGCGAATGCGGTGGTCAGTTTCAGAAATGTCTGAGCCTCTTTCAAAGAGGTTAAGCTGTGTTACATGATGCGTATGAAGCAGATTAAAAGTTTGGCATTGGGAGGAAGTATGAAAGCTATATTTGGGCGTCTACTGTGTGGCCTATTGGGCGGTGGATTAATGGCTGCTACATTGCATACACCCCAAGCAGTGGCACTCTCAGAAGAGGAGTTGCTCACTAAATTTGCAGAAGTTCCTGTATTTGTGGTTGCTGATAATACGGGAGGCTACGTCACATCGGTTGTTGATTTGCCTAATGATAACCTCGGCAATGTAGCCTTGCTCAGAGTTTTCTTTAATGAAGCTGATGTGCTGACGTTTGTTGAGCAGGTCCGCGAAGAGGAGCCTCGGTTCAATCAGGGGGGGTCGGTCGGTGTAATTGATCTGGCAACTGTACATCGGCTGGCTAAGGAAGACCGAGAGGTGCCTTTGAAGCTGGTGTTTGTTCCTGCGGCAGATGACCTTGAAGCAGCTCGTGAGTTGGATAGTAACTTTGGTGGCTCTACATCTTCATCGCTTGTTCCGTTATTTGCGCTGCAGGATGCTGCTGGTAACTATGTCTCCTTGTCTGTAAATGATGGTTCGGACGAGTCAATTTTTTCAATGTTTTTCTCAAAAGATGATGCAGATAATGTTTTAAGTGCTATTCAGGAGTCAAATCCTGAGTCGTCACAAGTTAACATCGGGGTTGTTTCTTTGGCAGATTTGTCAGGAAATCTACTTAATAGTGATGATGAAGCGTTTGAGCGTATTCGCTTTTTGCCAGATTCTGATGTGATCAATCATATTCAAAGTTTAAATTTGGAGTAGTACTAGTACTACTAGTGCTATGCGGTTGCGCGAGGAGTGTGCCGTGGCGACTGTTAGGTAGTGAGTGTAGTTAGCAGCAGGTCATAAATGTGGTGGGCCATCCTCAGCTTTGTGCTAGCCGCTAAGGTTGTTTGATGGCCCTGATGGTCTAAAAAAATACCTTGGTTGCGATCGCAACCAAAGCCACTCTCAGGCTGATCAACTGGATTTGCCACAATGGCATTCAGTCCTTTGCGTTTAAGCTTGTCTAAAGCAGGCGCGATAATATCACCCGTTTGCGCCGCAAACCCCACCAGGGTTTGATCGGCTCTTTTTTTGGCGGCTAGCTGAGCTGCAATGTCTGTTACGGGTTCAAGCGGCAGAGGATTAGGTAAATCTGCCTTGGCGAGTTTACCAGCAACGTTTAACTGGGGACGCATATCAGCCACAGCTGCTGCCATGATAATCCAGTCTGCTGTTTCTAGCTGAGCCATGAGCGAGGCTTCCATGTCGGCAGCACTAACCACAGCGGTTGTTTGGACTGAATCAGGAATTGTCTGACGGAGATGGGGTTCCATCGGACCAAAGACCAAGGACACCTGCGCTCCGCGATGGGCGGCGGCTGTGGCCAGGGCAATACCCATGCGTCCAGTGGAGGGGTTGCCAATATAACGAACAGCATCAATATATTCTTGGGTGCTGCCGGTGCTAATTAAGATGTGTTTTCCTGTGAGGTCGCAGCGACCTTGGGTGTGTTGTAGGGACTCTAGGGCTGCAAGAATCCTATGGGGTTCAGCCATACGCCCGGTGCCGATGCGATCGCATGCCAACCTCCCTGCTGCTGGCCCCACCGCCCGGTAACGCTCATCCGCCAATACCTGTTGCCAGTTTCGCTGAACAGACGACTGTAGCCACATATCCGTATTCATAGCCGGTGCCAGCAGTACGGGGCATGTAGATGCCAGGATCGTGTTAGTGAGCAAATTATCCGCTAGACCATGAGCTAACTTGCCTAGCGTATTGGCCGTTAAAGGCGCAATTAAAAAATAGTCCGCCCATTCGGCAAGCTCAATGTGTAGCGGTCGAGCTTGGTCCGCAGACCAAAAATTCTGATCTGTGTAGGCGGTATGCCGTGAGAGGGTAGCAAAGGTTAAAGCTGAGACAAATGACTCAGCTGAGGATGTCATGATGACACGAACTTCTGCCCCAGCCTTGGCCAGGGTAGATACCACCTCACATACTTTATAAGCTGCTATACCGCCACTAACACCAACCAAAATGTTGGCTGCTGGCGATTTATCAGTCATTAGGCTTCGTCGTAAGTTTCCACATCCAGTAGATGTAGATAGGAACGCACTAGCTCTGGACGTTGAAATGCCACCGACCGCAGTCGATGCCAATCTTGTAATCCTTCAAAAGCCGTTGTGTATTCATCTTGCTCAAGACGCTGTGCCAGCTGGTCAACTTCTTCTTGAGTGACATCAGCAATGGGCTTATCAGAAACTTTGCTTGTACTTGCAATCATGGTGCTGGCTCCTGTGGGCTGGGCGCTGTCTCCAGTGTATTCGCTGTCGTTGGCGCTGTCCCGGAGTGCGTCTGAAATGTTACACCTAGTTTTTGCAAAGTTTTTCACAAAACTTTTTAGCTACTTCTAGAACCTGCAAGCTGATTTCATGTCCCATCATGAATTCGTGATAGTCAACATCAACTGACAATTGGTCTAATCCAGTTTTATTTTGGAGGGCTTGCGTGATTGGAACGACCGGGTCCTGACGTCCATGGACTAACAAAATAGGGCGAGGGCTGATGGGAGTTGATAACGACCCATGGTTATAACCACTAAGGGCCATCATGCCAGCTAAGGGTAGCTGCATGCCGACGTCTAAGGCCATTGCTCCACCTTGAGAAAAGCCGCCAAGGACCGTCTTTTCTAAGGGGATACCGGTTTTGCTAGGTAGTGCTGTTAGCCAATCCAGCAGGAGCTGACGACTCTGTTGTAAGTCTGGCTGGTGGGTGAAGGGTTGGTCAAAGTCAAAAATATCGGGTAGCGCATACCACATGCGTCCACCGGGTGCCCCCATGCCACTGGCCACTTGGTGAGGGTGAGGCGCATTGGGAAACAGCATTGTGTAGTTGGCTAGCTGCATGTAGGGAGCGATGCCTGCCACATCCTGGGCGTTGGCTCCCCAGCCGTGAAGGAGGATGAGTAAATGGCTAGCAGTAGAATCACCAGCAGATATTGCTTGGAGCGACATGGGAGCAATTTTAGGGGGAAGGTCGCTACGGATTCTACCTTAGGTTTATGTGTGATGATATACGCTGGTCTCTATGAAATTAAGGATTTTGGTGGAGAAAGAAGTACCAATAGCTACTAATCATCGTTCCATTTGCTACAGTTCAGGCATGTATTAGCTTATGGATGCTAGTAGCATGACTGTTGCAACTCAGCCACTGACGCTTGAGGCATTTCTGGAACTGCCAGAAACCAAGTCCGCATCCGAATTCCTTCAGGGCCGTATTGTACAAAAGCCAATGCCCCAGGGTGAGCACAGTTTGCTGCAAAGTACGCTTTGCGAAACGATTAACCAGGCGGCAAAACCAGCTAAGCTGGCAGCCGCGTTTCCAGCGTTGCGGTGTACATTTGGTGGGCGTTCAATTATTCCAGATATTTCAGTATTTCGTTGGGACCGCATTCCCCTGACTGAGACCGGGCGAATTGCAAATCGATTTTTAATTCCGCCAGACTGGTCTATTGAAGTCTTGTCGCCCGACCAGAGTCAAACTCAGGTACTCAGTAATTTATTGCACTGTATTGAGCATGGAAGTGAACTGGGTTGGCTGCTAGATCCAGGGGAAGACAGTGTGTTGATAGTCGATAGAGATCAACGAATCCGGATTTTGACAGGTAAGGCGAGTTTACCTGTGTTGGAGGGGGTGGACTTATCACTAACTGCCATGACTGTATTTGGCTGGTTGATGTTGAATTAATGGGAGATCCTGGATGACGCTTGTTGGTATTGCAAGGTAGGTGCAGGATATTATCCCTACGAGGAGAGCATAGGTTTGGGAAAAACGTCTCACTATGCCAACGGTGGCAGCATATCGACAATCTGAACAATCAACCCATCAAACGCCAAGGGTGACACCGTCAAGGTTTCAGCCAGAATAGTTTGGGTTTGATATCGCCCATCCTTTGGCTGGCGAAATGTATAGAGCTGCCGTTCGATGACGTCGAGTATCCAGTATTCTTCAATACCTGCAGCAGAATACAGAGGGGCCTTAGTTTCTCGGTCATATTTCAGGCTAGAGTCTGCTACTTCAATGACCAACAACACCTCGTCGGGACTGGGATGGTGGGTGCTGTAGACGAGTGGGTCACGGACAGCAATGACGATATCAGGCTCAGGTTCAGAGTGATTATTTAACCGGATAGGGTCCTGAACTCGGATAATGGCCTGGTTTTGCAATGCCAACTCAAATAAGGTTTTTATTCGGGTAGTGGCAGAAGCATGGGCAAACCCCTTGGCGATCATTGTGATAATTTCTCCATTCACCAACTCGGTATGCTCGGTTGCAGCAAGAATGCCAAGTTCGCTCATACGAGTATATTCATCAACGGTAAAGCGGCGAGTTTGACTGGCAACCATGGAGAAAATCACAGTGCGACAGATCTATTTTAAGGCTGTTATCTATTTGCCTTCACGTTTTACCCTAGTAAGGTTAAACACCCCAAGAATGTAGAATCCCATGACACGCTTAGCGCTGCTTAGTGCATCTGATAAAACAGGCATTGTTGACCTGGCCAAGGTGCTCACCACAGAATTTGACTTTGACATTATTAGTAGCGGCGGCACGGCCCGCACTCTGACCGAAGCAGGTATCCCTGTTACCAAAGTATCTGACTACACAGGCTTTCCTGAAATCCTCGGCGGTCGTGTCAAAACCTTGCAGCCCCGCATCCATGGTGGTCTTCTGGCTCGTACTGACAATCCTGACGATCAAAAAGACCTGGCCGACAACGACATTCGGCCCATCGATCTAGTCGTTGTCAATCTATACCCCTTTGAGCAGACGATTGCTAAGTCTGGGACCACGTTGACCGATGCGATTGAAAATATTGATATTGGTGGCCCCACCATGCTGCGTTCGGCGGCTAAAAATCATGCCTATCTGACTGTGCTATGTGACCCGGCTCAATATGATGGTTATCTCAATGAACTACGGACTAATAACGGTCAACCGTCCTTAGGGTTTCGTGCTCAGTGTGCTCGCCAAGTTTTTTGGCATACTGCTACCTATGACCAGGCTATTGCTACGTACCTGACTGAACAAGCAGGCAGTTCCACTAGCGAGCGCTATGCGCTCAGCGGTACCCAGAAGCAACCGCTCCGTTATGGCGAAAATCCTCATCAGCCTGCTGTGTGGTATCAAACTGGTAATCAGCCTAGCGGCTGGGCGGCGGCTGAAAAGCTTCAAGGTAAAGACCTGAGTTATAACAATCTGGTTGATCTGGAGGCTGCCCGTCGCATTATTGCTGAATTTCCGAGCGAAAATGGCCCTGCTGCTGCTGTACTTAAGCATACAAATCCCTGTGGGGTAGCGATTGGGCAGTCTATGGCGTCTACTTACAGACGGGCGTTTGAGGCTGATAATGTATCTGCCTTTGGTGGCATCGTTGCTCTCAATCAGGAAATTGATGTAGAAACTGCCGAGTCGCTGACGCAGACATTTTTGGAGTGTGTGGTTGCTCCCGGCTGTGTGCCAGCTGCGCGGGAAATCTTAGTGAAAAAGAAAAACCTGCGGGTGTTAGTTTTACCAGATTTGGTCAACGGTCCGAGTCAAACGATTCGCGCGATCGCAGGTGGTTTCCTGACTCAAACGTCTGACGACTTTCAGGAGGACGTGACCCAGTGGAAAATTGTCACCGAGCGTCAGCCCAGCGAAGCTGAACTCATCGAAATGCTATTTTCCTGGCGTGTAGCAAAGCATGTCAAATCCAACGCGATCGTAGTTACCAATGAAAGCACCACTGTAGGTATTGGTGCTGGACAAATGAATCGTGTGGGTGCGGCAAAAATTGCCCTTGAACAAGCGGCAGAAAAAGCAGAAGGCGCTACGCTGGCTAGCGATGGATTTTTTCCGTTTGATGACTCAGTGCGCACTGCTGCTGCTGCTGGAATTAAAGCAATCGTGCAACCCGGCGGCAGTATTCGTGACGAAGACTCAATCAAAGCGGCCAATGAACTGGGATTGATTATGGCGTTCACAGGAACGCGACATTTCTTGCACTAATCTTGCACTAGTCAGGGGTAGCTGGGTGAGTAGATTCAACCCCAGCTACTGGCTAGTTTCCCTAGCAATTCTCTAATTGCCCTTAAGCCACTTCTGACCGTTAAGACGTTGCATTAGGTACAAGACCATCAGGTCCAGGGTAATACGACGCTCATCGCCCATAAATTGCTCAATAGTGCTAGGGGCTGCTCCATCGGTCGTGCAAGAGAAAACCTTAGGTCCTTTGATGTTTTCTTCCAAAAAAGCAATGTTGAACTGACGCGAGTTGTCAGCCCAGCGACCGATCACCTGAGGATAACTTTCGCTATCGACACCAACAACCTGTACAGGCTGGGTTTCAAAGGAAAGGTCTAAACCATCTACTCCTTCTTCTTTTTCGAGGGCTGTTTTAACAGCAGGTAAAAAATGCTGCTGAATAAATTCCGCAAACGGTTTGTCTTCTAACTTGGGCGGTTTCGCCTTTTTAGCTTTTGCGGGCGCTTTCTCAGCGGACTTTGCCGCAGGGGCCTTAGGAGTCGACTCGTCTGCCATGCTTTTTGTCTATTGGTTTGCGTTTAGGACATGGAGCATATCCCAAACAGGGTCTCTCCCATATTAGTAAACCTTGCTCACATCCAGAACTGTAGTTTTTCTGTACAGCGGTTTAAGCGGTGGCTAGGACAATTGAGGACAATGAGTAACGCCTCCCTAGAAATAGATCCTCAAGGAGGCGTTTAGGTGGGATCTGGCTAAACCGTGAAACGTTAGGACATCACACCTGCGATCGCTTGACGCACAGTGGCAGCATCTGACTGCTTGGTCACAGGATCTAGACCAATGGCTTCTAAGTCCGCGTCTACCATCAATTTAACTAAGCCTGGGAAGTCAATGGATGGCTTCCAACCCAGCTTTTCTTGGGTATGGGTGGGATCGCCGATCAGAATATCGACCTCAGCAGGGCGCAGATAGCGAGGGTCAAACTTAACGTAGTCCTGCCAATCAAGGTTGACATAGGTAAAGGCAATATTTAGAAACTCTTTGATGGTGTGGGTTTCACCCGTTGCAACGACGTAGTCGCCAGGCTCATCCTGCTGTAGCATCAGCCACATTGCCCTGACATAGTCCTTGGCATAGCCCCAGTCACGCTTGGAGTCTAAGTTGCCAAGATAGAGAGATTTTTGACGACCGGCGACAATGCGGGCAACGGCGCGGGTAATTTTGCGGGTTACAAAGGTTTCACCACGACGGGGGGACTCGTGGTTAAACAGGATGCCATTGCAGGCAAACATGTTGTACGACTCACGATAGTTAACAGTCTGCCAGTGAGCATAGACTTTAGCGCAGGCGTAGGGGCTACGGGGATAAAAAGGAGTGGTTTCCTTCTGGGGAATTTCCTGGACTTTCCCAAACATTTCGGAGGAACCAGCTTGATAGAAGCGGACCTCTGCGTCGGTGCGCTGCTGGTAGTCGCGAATTGCTTCCATTAGCCGCAGGGCTCCCATAGCGACCGTATCAACGGTGTATTCTGGAGAGTCAAAACTGACTCGCACGTGGGATTGGGCTCCGAGGTTATAAACTTCGTCGGGCTGAACCTGTTCTAAGATGCGCCGCAACATGGTGCCGTCGTTGAGGTCACCATAGTGGAGAAACAGACGAGCATCCTCGCTGTGAGGATCGACGTACATATGATCGATGCGATCAGTATTGAATGTGGAGGTACGACGAATAATGCCGTGGACCTCGTACCCTTTTTCTAATAGAAGTTCTGCAAGATAAGACCCGTCTTGGCCTGTAATTCCCGTAATTAGCGCACGCTTAGTCTGCGTCATATTGTCAGTTTCCTTAACTTATAAAAATTGCTAGTAGATAGCCCTAATAACCAGGCATATGGTAGTCGAGGAACACCTTCATATTCGATAACACTGTTCTAAGCTCCGGAGAAGCTGTTAGTTTGAACAGACCCTCGAACCATGAAAGCTTATAAAAAGCGCCTTTGGCTGATGCAGTATGACAGTTAGCAAGTTTAGTCACGATTAATAGGTAATCCAGGTAATCCATATGCCTACATTCCCTTTGCTTGTTTAGACTGCCCATATTGGTTGAGTCTGGCAGAGGGGGGATACCACCGATAGTTGCTTCACAGTTTGCGACTAGATATATAGCGCTCTTATCATGATCATTACGCTAGCTTTAAATTCTTGGTTCTTAAATCAAGAGGTTATGAGGTGTTTGTAAGCTGATGGAGAAGTTTAGGCTCTGCGATCGCGTTCGATATCGTAAATCGCCTTTTCCCAACACCATTGCTCGGAGCGATCGGGATTTTGCGATCGTACCCGTTGCACTAATCGCGCCGCGACGGCCTGGTTACCATTAACTAACCGCATCAGCCGCTGTCGCGTGGCTCGTGGGACTCCTGACGGGCCGGTTGGTGAAGACGGTGCTGCAAATCGAATTGGCAAGCGATAACCCGTCAGCCAGCAAAAGACTGCCACCACCAGCACCACAGCAAAGATGACTGAAAAGATGGATGACATGTCGATTTCCCCCGCGTTTAACTAGCGAAATACCTATGGACTCAGTCGATCGCGATACTCAGGCCGTGTTGGATTTTTGGTTTGGTTCACCCCCTGGGGAGTATCGCAAGCAATGGTTTCGTAAAGATCCTGACTTTGATGAGCAGATTAAAACCCGGTTTTTAGATCTTTATGGGGCTATGGTAGCGTCACCACCTGAAATCTGGTTAAAAACGGCCTCATCAAGCCTGGCTCGGATTATTGTGTTGGATCAGTTTGCCCGCAATATGTTTCGAGGAACCCCCCAGAGTTTTGCTGCTGACCCCCTGGCTCTGGCTACGGCAGAAATGGCAATTGAGCAGGGTTATGATGTCCAAATGCTGTCGGTGGAGCGATTTTTTCTATACCTACCGTTTGAGCATAGTGAGAATTTGACCCACCAACATCGCTGTGTTGCATACTTCGAAGACCTGATAAAAGACGCACCGGATCTAGAGCATGGTTTAGCCTATGCCCGACGTCATCGAGATGTGATCGAACGATTTGGCCGATTCCCCCATCGTAATCAAACGCTGAATCGCCAGAGCACGGAGACAGAGCTGGAGTTTCTACAGCAGCCGGGTTCCAGATTTTAGATGAACAGATAGGGGCGCGCCGATGTGCGCCCTTCAAAACGTAGGCAAACGTTTAATATCCTTTGTTGGACGCACCGCAGTACGTCCAACAAAGACAATCGATATCCTTAACAGTCTAGAGACCCTTAATCGGCTGCCTTTTCATATTCAATTTCAACCGTGGTGTGTACGTTCCCACGGGGTTGAAAATCGCCCTTGATCTTGAATTTCAAGGGGTCGGCAGCGGCGATAAAGTCATCCATGATCTGATTGATGGATTCTTCGTGGGAAATGTAGCGATCGCGATAGCCATTGATGTAAAGCTTAATGGCCTTCAGCTCTACTACCTTCTGGTTGGGAGTGTAGGTGATATAAATCGTGGCAAAGTCTGGGTAGCCAGAGAATGGGCATTTGCAAGTAAACTCCGGCAGGGTTATGTTGACGTCATATCGGCGACCAGGACGAGGATTGGGAAATGTGATCAGCTGATTTTCCTCAATCGCGCGCTCACCGTATTTAACAGTGTCAGCAGGACTACCATTGTTTGGCAAGTTAGTTGGCAGGGTGGTATCGGGCATAGTGGTGGTGAAAGTTCTAAAAAAAGTTGATGATTTTTGAGGGACCAGGTTAAAACTAGACGGACAATTATGCTAGCTATAGTCAGCTGTTTTTCAAGATGCCATTGGCTGTTCCACGACCTATCCCAGCAGTGGAACACTAGACTCATCAATCGCCTTTGGCTAGCAGTTGGCAACAACTTAGAGCAAATACTTGACGAATGGCGTTGACGTTGCTCTAATTTGAACGTCCCGAGCGGCCAGTTTCCTGCCTATTTCCAGACTAGCTGCTGACAAAGCTCCCTTTTGCGACCATCATAGGGCAGCTGATTTGTGTTTCTATTGGAGATTTTTGGAACTGCTTATGAATCCTTCTCACAATTCTGACTCAGGCAGACATCCGATGAGATCAGACGCCGTCGGCTATTCCCCCTCGGTACCTGTGTCGGTGTATCGTGAGCTGGCAGCTGAGCTGCAGGCTACAAAGGCAATGGTGGATTCATTGAGTGCGCAAAACAATCATCTGACGAACCAAAACCATCTGTTGCGACAAAATATTCACCAAATGGTGCAGGTGGCACTGCAGTTAGGACATCATGCTGGTGTAGCTCATCCTGCAGAGGTTGAAATGACTTTATCTCCACCGCCTGCAGAACTCCATATCCAGCCCCAGGCTGAACAGCCAATCAGACAGTCGGTAAAGCCAGTTTCAGAGCCGAGTCGTAAAGTAGTTTCTAAACGCCCTAAGGCGAGTCTCTCTAAAGTCTTTACAGAGCATTCTGGGGAAAATCGTCGCTACAACTTAGAGTCGTCAGCAAGTGGTAGTTTGAGTACCCTCTGGCTGATTGTTTCCATTGCCATCATCATTCTCACAGCGTTTGGTGCAGGTTTTTTGATTATGCGTCCGCTAATTAATGATCGCTAGACCAAATATCGTCGCTTAGAACAGTTTCTACTCTAGAATTAACTACGCAGCCGATTGCTAACACCGTATCAATTGTTACGGTGGGTTGTCTGTGTAACCCGTTAAACGTTGATATCGTATGTTGGCCCAATTTTGTTATTGGTCCAGTGTATGGAGTTTATAAATTCGTATGAAAAAAATAGAAGCCATCATTCGCCCATTTAAGCTTGACGAAGTCAAAATTGCCCTTGTTAATGCAGGTGTTGTTGGAATGACTGTGTCTGAAGTCCGCGGATTTGGGCGTCAGAAGGGTCAAACTGAGCGCTATCGGGGTTCAGAATATACCGTTGAGTTTTTGCAAAAGCTTAAGGTTGAAATTGTGGTGGACGATGAGCAGGTGGACGCTATCGTTGAACAGGTGATTGCGGCTGCGCGCACGGGTGAAATTGGCGATGGCAAAATTTTTGTGACGCCAGTTCATGAAGTTGTGCGTATTCGCACAGGTGAGAAAAACTCGGAAGCTGTTTAGTGTCGTCTGACAAGCTATCAATTGACCATTTCCTGGCAGGCTATGGCCGATTCGGTGTCAACCTTGGGCTGTCGCGGATTGAGACACTATTAGGGTGTTTAGGTAACCCTCAAGACCGGGTTCCTATTGTTCATGTTGCCGGTACGAATGGTAAAGGCTCGGTCTGTGCCTATGTGGCATCGGTTTTAACTGCGGCTGGTTATCGGGTAGGGCGCTACACATCTCCCCATTTGTTGACCTGGAACGAACGTATTTGTATTAATCAACAGCCGATTACAGATGAGGCTCTTTGGCATCATTTGAGAACGGTTGCGGCGGCGATTGACCCAAATTCAGAAACGCCTACTCAATTTGAGGTATTTACGGCGGCGGCCTGGTCGTATTTTGCAGCTGAAGCTGTAGATATAGCTGTGATTGAGGTGGGCTTAGGGGGGCGTTTGGATGCGACCAATGTGTGTTCTGACCCGCTGGTGACAGCTGTTGTTTCGCTCAGCCGTGAGCATTGGCAGCGTCTGGGGCCGACGCTAACGCATATTGCTAGGGAGAAGGCCGGTATTCTTAAATCCGGTCGTCCTGTGGTGATGGGACCGTTACCGATGGAGGCTGATGGGGTAGTCCGCCAGCGGGCATTGGAGCTAGGCTGTCCACTATATGAGGTGACGCCAGCTCAAATTACAGCATCAGGTCAGTGGCGTAGTGGTCTAGACGAAGTCATTGACTATGAGTCGGGCCTTTTGGGGGAACATCAGCGGGTAAATAGTGGAATTGCGATCGCAATTCTTCAACTACTTCAAAAACAAGGCTGGCAAATTTCCACGGTGGCTATCCAAAAGGGTATGGCTGCAACCGGCTGGCCAGGACGTTTGCAATGGCTGACCTGGCAAGGACAACAACTACTGATTGACGGTGCCCATAATCCTGCTGCCGCTCAAATGCTGCGTCGTTATGTTGATTCTCTCCCTCAGCCTGTTACCTGGCTGATGGGCATGTTGGCGACTAAGGATCACCAGGATATCTTTGAGGCTCTATTGCACCCAGGTGACACACTACATATAGTGCCTGTGCCAGGACATCAAACGGCAGAGCCAACAGATTTAGCTCAACTAGCGCAGGAGGTATGTCCCGAGTTAGCAGGATGTTACACTCACGACACCTTTGGGGTGGGGTTGACTGCATTTGAGGAAGCAGACGGTAAGACCAAGGTGCTGTGTGGTTCTTTGTATTTAATTGGGGATTTTCTGACTCGGTTCAACTGAACATGTGGGCGATGATAGAAAGTGGGCGGTGCCTATCCTACGGGGAATTAGCGGTTATTCCATTCATCTGCGGCGTCGGCCACGGCTTCATCCACAGTTTTGTCGCTTAGCATGGCTGCTTGCAGGTTATCGTAAATCACCTTTTGTAACTGTTTCACGTCCTCTAGAGCCGGAATCAGTACCTCGGCATCTGCCAGCTGACTGGCGCTGACGGCTCGAGCCACTTCGATGGGAGTGGCATCGGCAGGGGCTTCGGTTAAGGTACTATCGATAGCTGCAGCTGTGGACGGTAGTACATTAGCAGCTTGGGCAAAGGAGATTTGGTTGTCATTGTTGGTGACATACATGGCAAACTGCACCGCCGCCTCAGGTACATCCGTAGAACGAGGGACTACCAAGTTCATGGCCGCTACGTTTTTCTTACCTGTCTCTCCCGTGATTTGGGGGGCTGTTTGAGTGGCTGCTGCAATATCCGGTGCATTATTGGCGATATTAGCAAGGGCTTCGGCTCCTGAGGCTAAAAAGACCGTTTCTCCTGCCTGATAGAGTTCAATAGCCCGGCGGTGTCCCTGGGTGAGTACCTCGCGGGGTAATAAATCTTGCTGATAGAGGTCAGTCCAATATTGAAAAACAGCTTTACCCTCTGGGGTGTTAAAGGCTGCATTGCCGTCATCATCAACTAGTGACACCCCCATCTGGATAAATGACTGTAAAACATCGGCGGCATCTTCAGGTACAAAGCTGACGAAGAATGCATATTTACCTGTTCTCTCTTTGATTTGTCTGGCAGCATCGGCCAGTTCAGTATAGGTGTGAGGGGGCTCACTGATGCCGGCCTGTTCCAGGAGTTCGGCATTGAACAGAGTCACCCGTGTGGTCAGGTACCAGGGAAATCCAAAACTGGTGCCATTCAGCGTTGTTGCCTGCCAAATCTTGGGTAGATAGACGGCTTGCTCCTCTGGGCTGAGCTGTTCGTTTAACGATAACCAGGCATTGCGACTAGCTAGCTGAGAGGCAAAGTCAGGGTTGAGATTGACCACATCGGGGGCTGTCCCAGCTGAAACTGCGGTCAAGATTTTGCTCTGCATATCTGACCAGGGCACATCCACCCAGACCACATCTACTTCCGGATTGGCGGCTTCAAAATCGGCAATCAGCTGATTGAAGTAGTCGGTGAATTTGGGCTGCAGCTGCATGGTCCAAAATTCTACTTCCTGTTTGCCAGACTCTTCTGCGCCACCGCCGCAGCCTGCGATCGCAATCAATATCCCAGCCGTTGCCCAGGATGCCATGCGGGTTAGGAATCGCCGACGTTGGAACAGTTTCATGATGGTTTTGTGTTTATCAAGGTTTTTTATGAATGTGTGTGGATGTGTTCAGCCACTTTAGAGCATGACGGTCCTGTATGGGGGGGATTTTGTTTTAATGCACCTGTACCCGTTCTGCACAATCCCGCGCCCGCTGCCGAGCCTCCTCAACCGTATCGCCCAGGGCCAAAGCCACCCCCATACGTCGGTTTTTATGGGCACGGGGCTTGCCAAACAGCCGTAGCTTGCTGGTCGGTACCGTCAGAGCCGCCGCCACGCCGGTAAATACGGGACTATTGCTAGTGTCATTGGCCAAAATTACAGCTGAGGCACCGGGGCGAATCTGTTCAATGTCACCAATGGGTAACCCAGTAATGGCGCGTACATGTAGTTCAAACTCCGACATGTTTTGGCTGACCATGGTGACCATGCCTGTGTCGTGGGGACGGGGGCTAACCTCGCTAAAGTAAACGATCTGTGCTTGGTTGGGATCTCCGGCTATAAACAGTTCCACTCCAAACAATCCGACACCACCCAGGGCATCGGTGATGGCTTTGGCAATTTCTTGGCACTTGGTCAGGGTTTTGGGGTTGAGGGCACAGGGTTGCCACGATTCACGGTAGTCACCGTCCTGCTGACGATGACCGATGGGAGGGCAAAAATGCGTGGTGGGTTGAGCATCAGGTACCTGGGGGTGGGATCTGACCGTTAGTAGCGTAATCTCAGTGTCAAACTTGACAAAGCCTTCAATAATGACCCGCTGGTCTTTGCCACGTCCGGCTTCAAAGGCATAGGTCCAGGCGCTGTCGATGTCAGCGTCGGTTTTGACCAGACTTTGCCCTTTGCCTGAAGAACTCATCACGGGTTTGACAACACAGGGCAGGCCGATGGTTGCGATCGCATCCCGATATTCCATCTCATTAGCTGCAAACCGATAGGGCGACGTGGGTAATCCCAGCTTTTCAGCCGCTAAACGACGAATACCCTCACGATCCATTGTCAGTCGCGTTGCCAGGGCTGTGGGTATCACCGTCCACCCGTCTGCCTCTAATTCAAGCAGGGTTTCTGTTGCCAGTGCTTCCACTTCCGGCACAATCAAGCTGGGACGTTCCTGCTCTATGACCTGCTTAAGAGCCCGACCATCCAGCATGCTCAGCACATGAGAACGATGGGCCACTTGCATCGCTGGCGCATTGGCATAGGCATCTACTGCAATTACTTCAATGCCTAAACGCATTGCCTCCAGAGCAACCTCGCGACCCAGTTCTCCAGACCCCAATAGCAGCAGTCGTTGTCCCTGACCTGAAAGAGGAGTGCCCCAAGCGACACTTTCAGCTTGATTTGCCACGTTTGCCATAGTCGTTTAAGAAAAAACCAACTTTTTTTAGAAATCGTGTGATCAATTTAGCCAATTGCGTGTAATATCGCTCGTAAAAAATCACCTTCTTTCCCAGAACATTTCTATATGTTCTAAGCGAAGGTGGCACAGCAAGGCTGCTGTTACAAGCTCAAGTTCAACTCGACATTCAGGCTGATTAATAATCTGCAATGAAATATGTCGATTAGGGCTTAGACACAACTTAAGCTGACCCATCCAATTACTGAGGTTACGGAGGCGTTTTTGTTACGGTTACTTCTTTCTCTCTCCATCCAGGTGAGAAAAAATCTCAGGTCAAAATCAAAGTATGTTTTGTTGGCTTTTTAGGGCAGTATTGACACCAACCTCCGTATATTTTGTCGACAGCTAGCCATTCATGCGCAAATTGTGTACGATGCGTTAGCAAAAAACAGGCCAAGGCTCTAGTCTCTACTAGACCGCTACTCTACTGAACCGATACTTTAGGCTCTGCCTAGATTCAAGTTGCTTTCCATAACCGGATAACTTTGGGACCGGATAATGCTGTGAATAGTTTAAAGTCACTATTTTCAAGAAAATCCCCAGGCGTGGGTGTTGAGCTCACGCCTGAACGGGTCAATATTGCTCGTCTGCGGAAACAGGGGCAGAAGTTAAAGTTAGAAACCCTTGCTTCTGCTGAGATCGCAGAAGGCATTTTTGAAGAAGGTCAAATTATCGATACGGCCGCTATGGCTGAAGCTATTCGGTCTGCTTTAACGGAAAGCAAACTGAGGGTAAAGCGAGCCACAACTGCTGTGCCTGGTCGGGCAATTACGCGGGTTATCCCGGTGCCAGCTGAGTTAGACGACAATGAGCTGCGTGAGATGGTTCTCAATCAAGAGGCCAGCCTATATCTACCCTTCCCACGGGAAGAGGCAGATGTCGATTATCAAAAGTTAGGTTTCTTTGTGGATGAAGATGGCATCGAGAAAGTGCAGGTGTTGCTAGTAGCCGTTAAGAAGGAAGTTACCGATGCCTATATGGCAACATTCCAACAGGCCGGGCTTAACCTTGACGTGGTTGAAACCAGTAGCTTTGCACTGATTCGTACAATTCGTGAACAGCTGCGACAGTTTACCCCTCAAGAGGCAGCTGCCATTGTTGATATTCAGTTTGAGAGTACAGAAATCTCTATTGTTGTTGACGGAATTCCTCATTTCTCACGGACAGTGCCAATCGGCACCTTCCAGATTCAAAGCGCCCTCAGTCGTGCGATGAACTTACCCCCAACTCGCAATACAGAATTGCTGCAGGGTATGACCGTACCTGCGACACCCATGGATAGTATGGGGGCTCCTCAAATGGCAGGCGGTACCAATCCGGGCACAGCGGCTATGCTCAGGGTCTTGGGAGAACTTTCCGATGAGTTACGTCGCTCTATTGATTTTTATCTAAATCAAGGAGAGGACATGGAAGTTGCACAGCTGCTGCTGGCGGGACCCGGTAGTGCTATTGGTCAATTAGATGAGTTTTTTGCCCAACGATTGAGCTTACCAGCTAGTCCCATTGATCCAATCGAAGCATTATCGCTAGAGGTGGGTGATGAGATTGCTGAAGCTCAGCGCCCTGGGTTGGCAACAGTTCTTGGCTTGGGTTTGCGGGAGGTTTAGGGCATGTACAGTATTGACATCAATTTCTTAAATGATCGCGAGGAACGTCCTGCTCTGGCAACGCAGACAGCTGTTGTACGCCAGCCAACGACCGATCGCACACCCATTGCTATTGGTTTAGGGGTGCTAGTAGCTGCTCTGGCTGGTGTGGGTGGCTTCTTTGGGTTACTTAAGTATCAAGAATCTACCCTACAAAGCGAACAGGCTGAACTAGATGCTCAGCTCGTTGAGCTACAGGCAAAACTTGACCAGGTTGACCAGATTAGGGCAGAAACAGAAGCTGCGCGTGCAGAAAGCGCAGCTTTAGCCGGTGTGTTTACTAAAATTCGGCCCTGGTCTGCGATTGTTAAAGACATCCAAAATCGAATTCCCACCCGCACACGGCTGTCACAGGTCGCCCAAACCGAGGGTGAAGCTGTCCCTGCTGAACCCGGTGGTGAACCAGTACAGCCCGAAGCAGGCGGTATTACCATCAGCGGGACAGCCTGTTCTTTTGATGATGTGAATGATTTTGTTCTTACTCTAAAAAATTCACCCTTTTTGGAGAGTGAGACAGTCAAACTTGATACCTCTAGTCTTGGTCAAGAGGTATTAGGACGTTGTCCAGGTGAGGCTCAGCGCGATGAACCCACACAGCTTGTGCAATACACCATCGGTGGCAACATCAAAAGTGTATCTACTGAACAGTTTGATCGACTGCTCGCTGAACTTGAAAATCAGCAAGCATCTGTAGGTCTTTCCTCCAGGTTAAGAGCCCTTTTAGAGACAGGAGTGCTTGAATAATGACATTAAGCGGAGATTTCATACCAGCTGAAGATGATCTATATGATGAGCCGACAAATCCTGTTGTTTTTGGGCTTGAGCTAACTCCTAGAGTATTAGGAATTCTGGCGGCTCTAGCAGGTATTGGATTGGCCATATTTCTGTTCCAGCGCTTTGTACAACCTGTGCGTCAAAGTAATCAGGAACTTAGAGAAAGTATCGCTGAAAAAGAACAGCAGCTTGCGACTCAAGAACAGCGGCTAGAGGAAATTGCTGATTTAGAAGAGGCTAGGGATGCTGCTTTAGTCCAGCGTCGTAATGTTTATTCCTTATTTGCGGACGAGTCATCTATGGATACCTTGCTGCTGGATATCAATCAGCGAATAAAAAATAGCAATGCCTCAATCGCAGCTAGCCGTAATCAAATCATAGCCCGTGGTATTCCTCCTATTTTAGTTGAAGCCCAGCTGAGGAGTTTTGTCCCTAGTGAAGAGACTGTAATTGAAGACGGCAGTTTGGGTACCGAAGTGGATGGAAAACTCAAACGTCAAACCTACAGTGTTGAATTTTCTGGAGACTTTGCTCAGACTCAGTCAATTTTGTCCAACATCGAGCGTTTAGAGCCTTTGCTGTTGCTGAGAGAGTTTTCGCTGTCAGCAGCAGACACGGTGAATGAGACTGTTCTCAATGCTCAGGGACAAGTGGTACCGCAGCCTAAGGAGCGAATAAATTCCAGCTTTCAGGTGGATGCCCTGATTCCCACTGGTGATCCCAATGCACCACCAGAAATTGTCCAACCATCGGCTCCTGAAGATGAAGACGCTGAGGACGGTTAAAGATCTCCGCTTTCCATGACATAAGGTATGTAGACCCCATCCAAAAATCACGAGATTTTATCCCCCAGGTATAGACGTACGCTAATTAAGATTAAGGAGTGAACTGTGAAACGCTTTTTCAAACTTGGAAGTTTAATTGCTGGCGGAGCGCTGAGCGTCCTCACAGCTCAGTCTGCTGAGGCTGCCGCCACAGCCATTCAGGACGTCGAGCTCAGCACCACTAAAACCGGTATGGAGCTGTTGCTTGCCACCAAAGACGGCGAGACTCCTCAGATCTTTGCTGTCAATCGAGATAATGTTCTGCAGGCGGACATTACCAATGCCCAGTTAGCTCTACCCCGTAGTAAGAGTTACACCAAACAGAACCCGACTCCCACCATTAATTCGATTCAGCTCGAAACCCTTGACAGTAATACGGTCCGTTTGACCATTAAGGGTACTGATAAGGCCCCGGTGGTTAATTTGGAGAAGGTAGCAGGACAGGGCGTACTAGTGAGTCTTGATACTCGTCCGAATGCCATTTCTGAGCCTAGTGAGATTCCAGAGACGATTGAAACGGTGACCGATGAGTCGCTGTTGCCAGCTTATATTGCTCAGGCAGAGACAGATACGCCGGATGTCTTGGTACCTAATCCTGAAGTAATTATTGACGGTGAACCGGTTGTATCTCCCACCCTCAATCCGGCACCGCCGTTCTTGCCACAGGCTGTGCCACCTCCGGTAGGTGACATGGCTGTCTCTGAGATTAACTCTGGCCTGGACGTAATTGATCTAGGTACAGCTGAACGGGTACCTCGTTTAGTTTTGAGGGAAGCGACAGCCCGTGAAGCACTTTCATTACTTGCCCGTGCCGCTGGGTTAAACCTTGCCTTCACTGAGGCGGGTGCAGATGGTGAAGATTCTGCCGCTGCTAATACCAGGGTGACGCTAGATATTGAAGATGAGCCTGTGCAAAACGTATTCAACTACGTTTTGCAGATTTCTGGATTGGAAGCCAATCGGGTAGGTAGAACCATTTTTGTGGGACCCCGGTTACCGCAGGCGGCCCGGAACGTAAACATACGCAGTGTTCGTCTGAATCAGGTTGATGTGGCCACCGCTATCAACTTTTTGGTATTTATGGGGGCTGAGAGTGCGTTTACCGATCAGCAGGAAATCACTGAAGTGGTGGCAACGACTGATGTAGGTGAAGTAGAAGAAGTTGAAAGAACCGAGCTAGAAACAAATGTTGAGGTCCTCCGAGCTGATTATGAGGATTCTCTGCCGTTACTGCGTGGTTTAGAAGTGATTGGCGATGAGCGCACCAGCTCAGTAACGTTGGTGGGCACACCCCGGCAGGTAGAAATTGCGACAGCCCAGCTTGTGCAGTTAGATTTACGCCGTCGTCAAGTGGCTATCAATGTACGAGTGATTGATGTAGATCTCAATGCATCGGAAGAGTTTAGTGCCGGGTTTGGCTTCTTTGATGGTGAGTTAAGCGCTGATGCCCGTGGTGGTGAATTAGATTTTGGTATTGCTAGCCTGACAAACTTTGCTGAGCAATTTATTCTGGACCTTGAGGCTTCAATTGAGAATAATCAGGCCAAAATTATCACCGATCCAACGCTAATTGTTCAGGAAGGACAAGATGCTCTAATTACCTTGGTTGAGCAGGTGGTGAGCAGTATTACCGTCAATTTCACAAATACTGATCCACCGCGAGAAACTCGAACTGTTAACTTTGAAGATGTGGGTCTGAACTTAGCGATTAATGTTGACCGTATCGATGATAATGGCTTTGTAAATATGTCCGTGGCTCCTACCATCTCATCACCGTTAGCCGATTTTAACCTTGATGATGATGGTGGTCTGGTGACACCAATTGCCACCCGAGCGCTTTCATCTGGTCTAATTCGAGTCCGTGATGGCCAAACCTTAGTCTTGTCAGGTATTATCCAAGAGACTGATCGTGTTACCGTTGATAAGGTGCCAATTCTAGGGGATTTACCCATCATTGGCGCGCTTTTTCGCTCTACAAGCAATTCGGATGAGAGACGCGAGCTGATTGTTCTGCTCACGCCTCAGATTTTGGATGACTCTGATGAAAGCGTCTATGGCTATAGCTATACGCCTGGGGAAGATGTGCGAGAGCTATTGGGAGAAGAAGAATAGCTCCTGTTAGTCTCTGTAACAATTTAAAAACCTCTGAAAGGCTCTCTGTTGAAAGGCTTTCAGGGGTTTTTTTGAGCTTTTATGTATATTTTTGAAGAATAGATCCTATGAATTTTCCTAAAAATCGCTGAAATCCATATAAATTCAATGTTTTATAGATCCATATTGGTAAAGGACCCCTTAGAATAGGGCAGAGAAAACATGAGGCCTCAGGGGTTTCAGCGATCTGCTGAGATTTTCCTTATGTTTTTTGACTTGTTTGTCCAAACATGGGCATGGTTCATTCATTGGTTTTAATCTGCGAGGAGACGAAGATGAATAAAGGTGAACTTGTGGACAAGGTGTCTGAAAAGGCCTCTGTTACTAAAAAACAGGCTGATGCAGTCATCTCTGCAGCAATTGAGTCCATTATGGAAGCTGTTGCCAGTGGCGAGAAAGTGACGTTGGTGGGGTTTGGTTCTTTTGAGCCCCGGCATCGTAAGGAGCGAGAGGGTAGAAATCCTAAAACTGGAGATACCATGGTTATCCCGGCTACGACTGTGCCTGCTTTTTCAGCTGGTAAATTGTTTAAAGAAATGGTTGCCAAAAAGTAATCTGGTTGAGCGTAATTAAAACGAGAAGTGTCGCTGCGGCTTTTTCGTATCAGAAGTGAACTTGTCCGAGGTTTTTCACAAGTTTTCTCATGGTATGGCTAGAGGTAGCGGCATTTCTGTTTAAGATATGTGCCGGGTTAAATGTTGTTTAGGCTATAAAGCTATGTAACGAAGTGTCTAAGGGATCAGGATTTTATCAGATCCAAAAATGTTGTCTGCAGAGGCGTTCCATGGAACGCCTGTAGGGCAAAAGATAGGACCTAATTGAATCCTCATTCCTAAGTCTAATGTGGCTCGATTGAGATGAATATGTGCTGGCGAGCTGAGACTGATTATGACTTAGCCATTTTAGGAGGTGATATGAGCAGCCGGGTTGCTGCTTCTGTCGCGGCACAGAGAGGGGCTCGAGTTGCCTTGATTGCGCCAAACTGGCAGATTGTTGATACTACGCACTATGCTTGGCAGGCTCTTTGTCGCTTCGATGTGACCTCAAGGGTGGGTGGGTTTTTGTTAGCTGATTGGGTTAACTATCAATGCGATCGCACCGTACTTTCTCCGGCGAATCTAACCTCTCAGGGCATTGATGTCATTCTTGAACCAGCCAGCTTTACCCAGGAGCTTTGCCTAAACTTAGAGACTCGTTCCTTGAAGGCGAGTCGGTATCTGCTGACCGATGGCTATGGTATTGCAGATTCTCCCGTTGCCGATGGTCTGTTGTGTCACCAGCTAGCACAGCTTGAGCAAATGCCGGAGCATGTTGCTGTAGTTGGGTATGGTGCGACAGCTGTGGAATGGGCCTACGCCCTCAGTCGGAGCGCGACAGTCACACTTGTATTATTGACTCAAACGTTGTTGCCAGCAGCAGATCAGGATATTCAGCGGCTGGTGGCGGCACAGCTTGAAAGTTTAGGAATCAAGATAATCTTTTCTCAAGATCACTCTAAAATCCATGGGATTCGAGCCACCCTCAATGTTGATCAGTGGGTCGTTGTGCCTCGGCCCTATGCTTGCAAAACATTAGCTTTGGAAAATGTGGGCATTACTCCAAAGGTTCCCATTGCTGTCGATCCATATCTGCGAACACGTTGCCCCCAGCTTTATGTCAGCGGCGGCAGTCTGGGTGGGGAAAATCGCCCTGAGCTGACCCAGCAAGAAATGCGGATTGCTTTAGACAATGTTTTATTTGGTCGACGACACATGATGCATTATGAGCGAGCGTTTTATGGGATTCATCTGCTATCTCCAGTTGGGCACTGGGGGTTGACGGAATACCAGGCTAAACAGCGCTATGGTCAGGATGTGCAGATATTTCAGGGCTTTTGTTTACCAGAGGTTGCTGACCATGTTGCTCAGACTAATTTTTGCAAACTGATTACCCTGGGTCAGTGGATTATTGGTGTGCATCTGATGGGAGAAGGAGCCCCTGGTCTGGTGGCCGCTCTGGGGAAAAGGCCTCGGATGCAGCTGTTAAGCCAGTGGATGACGGGTAGTTTTCGGTCAGGTTCTTTGCAGGCGGCTGTCTATCAAGCGATCGCACAATGGCAAAACAGTCGCTGGCGTCCTGGTCAATGGCGACGGGACTGGGCCGAAAACTGGTTTAACTTGCGACGTTCCCTGTAGAGGCGTTCCATGGAACGCCTCTACAGGGTGATGTATTAGACCCTGGCTAAGGTAACCATTTCTGATTGATCCTGATATTTACCCTGACGAGTTTCGTAGCTAATCTGGCAAGGATCGCCTTCTAAAAATAAAAGCTGCACCACCCCTTCATTGGCGTAAATCCGGCAGTCTGCACTGGAGGAATTAGAAAATTCCAGCGTTAAATACCCACGCCAGCCAGCCTCGGCCGGGGTCAAGTTGGCAATAATGCCACAGCGAGCATAAGTGCTCTTGCCGATACAGATGGTAGTGATATTGTCGGGGATAGCAAGGCGCTCCAGGGCCACACCCAAACCGTAGGAATGGGCTGGCAAAATGAAGTAGCTACCGTGGGCATCATTTTGTAGCCGGGTGAGTTCCAGGTTCTCGGGATTAAAATGCTTGGGATCGATTACTGTACCTGGGATGTGGCGAAATATGCGAAATTCTTTGGGCGAGAGCCGAATATCGTAGCCAAAGGAGGATAGACCATAACTAATCACAGGGATGTTTGTCCCATTCAGGTCCATTCGCCGCACTAGTGTAGGCTCGAAGGGGCTAATCATCCCCTCATTGGCCATGGTGTTGATCCAAGCATCATTTTTGATCATTGTTTGCGACTCACGATTCTCCACATTGCAGCATCTATGCGGATGCTTCCAGGGTTGATTACCTATTGTCTAGGGCAAGAACTCACGACGAAATTCAGTGACCTGATCAGCCATCGACAGAATTGAATAGGGCATTTTGGGACCTGTCAAAATGATATCCATTTGAGCGGGACGCTGTTTGAGTAGGTCTATCACCTCAGCTTCTGGAACAAGGCCGTAATCAATGGCCAGGCTAAGTTCGTCCAACATAACTAGACCATATTGATCGGCCTGGACGACTGATTTAACAAAGGTCCACAGCTCACTCACGGCTGGCTGAGCATCGGAGGTGGTTTCAAAAATACAGCCAGAATAGCCACAGCGCACCCAGTCTAAGTTTTGTCCCATGTGGGTCATGTGTTCTGGCCCTTGATCGATGCCCCCCTTGAGAAACTGAGCCACTAGTACCGTCATCCCTTGATCGGCAGAGTGTAATGCTTGCACCATGACATTGGTGAAAAAGCTGCGGTGAACCGATGTGAATACGCGCAGCGAGCCTTCAAGAGCTTGTAAAAATGGATGGCGTCTATTGCTAGCAATGCTAGGGGTAGCATCGGTTGTGGACGCTAGGCGGGATGGACGGCGGGCATTTTGATCTACCCTCAGCTGTTGAACCATAAACGCTATATCTAGTAGCACGTTCTCAGTAGCGCCCTAAATATAGCGCATACCCGGCATGTTTAGGCAGCTGCTTAACATGATGATTTTTGCGTAAACAAAGTGTGGTTGGGGGGCATTAACATCCACAGAAATTATTCTGGCCCACCAATTAATTGAGGGAAAAAGCGGGGGAGGCTAGGGTGACGACTGCAACCAGGGTTAGTGTTGCGATCGCAACTACCACGCTAACCCGGTCTGCTTTGATCCGTTTTTTCATCATCTATACCTGACGAATAGGCCGCTATCGTAGCATACGTCTGAGGATAGCCATGACACAGTCCTGAGCTGCCAAACCAGGCTATGGTCAAGAAGTCGACATGATTTTTAAAAACAAGCCCACCCGATGAAAGCAGTTTTATTTGACCTGGATGGCACCTTAGCCAATACTGATCCGATTCACTTTCAAGTTTGGCAGGACTTGTTAGCTCCTTACGGTATGACCGTTGATCAACAGTTTTATGATCGTTGTATCAGCGGTCGTCTCAACCCAGATATCGTGCAGGATTTGCTACCACAGCTGTCAGTAGCAGAAGGAGAAGCCTTTAGCGCCGATAAAGAAACTAAATTTCGAGAAATGGCCGTCAACCAGCTACAGCGTATGCCGGGGCTGACCGACTTTTTGCACTGCATCCAGCAGCAAGGGTATGCCATGGCATTGGTAACAAACGCCCCTCGCTCCAATGCCGAATTTATGCTTAAAACCCTGGCTTTGAATGGTATTTTTCAGCCAATTATCATTGCTGACGATTTACCTAAGGGTAAACCCGACCCGCTCCCTTATCGAACCGCTTTAGACCACTTAGGGCTGGCCCCAGATGACGCCATTGTGTTTGAAGATTCTCCCACTGGAGTCCGGGCGGCCACAGCGGCAGGTATTGCCACCATTGGGGTAACCTCTACCCACAGCGATGCTACGCTACGTCAGCTAGGGGCACAGTTTACCGTGGCAGACTTTACTGACAGTCGATTACTGTCCTATGTGGTGAATTCAGGGGTAGTTGGCACCTCCTCTCGATCATAATTGAGTCGGGCTAGGGTTTGATAACCGTTTGGGAGAGTCACGGTTGCAAGGAGGCAACTGACCCTTAGATGCTAAATATGGATTAGTTTTAGATTTCCATTATGAGCAACGCCTCTGACCATCCATCCGAGTCCCAAACAGTCCAGGACCGTCTGGCCAGTTTGCGCCAACTGGCCCAGGCATTTCCCAAAGAACAGCGTGAAGATGTGCTGCTCGAACTTGATGATCTCAGTACCGACCTGGCGAATACTGATGGCCCTAGCCTGCAAACCCTTCAGCAGCGACTCAAACGTCTGGCAGCTATTGCCATGATGGCCCGCATGTTTGCCACGAGTAATCAGCAGGCGATTGAAGAGTTTGCCAGTAACTTAGTCGAACTGACCCAGGCCACCAAGATTGAAGTGGAGTAGGCTGGCACACCGCTCAGTAATAATTCCTAGCGGGCGGTGTATAGGTTTGCTCCACCCAAATCTGGGTATCTACGGGGCCATAGTACTGGCGTAAAGAATTTTCTACCCGCTCACCGATGGTATGGGCCATATCTAAAAATTCTGGGTGCACTGCCAGGTAAAGCTCGATCCAGACCTGGCGACCGACCATACCTCGTGATCGAATCCGATTGCAGCGGGTAACGCCTTCTACGCTGGTGACTATTTGGGCAATAGCTTCGGGGGCAATAGCGGTGGGGCGTAGCAGTGTGGGCAGCTGAGTATCTAACACGTGCCAAAAGCTGTGGAGACTGAAGATTAGTAACGCGATCGCAATTAGCGGATCAAGCCAGGTATAGCCACGCCAAATACCGACTAGACCCAACAGCATGGTGATGCTAAGCCAGCCATCTCCCAATACATGCTGAGTTGTGAGTTTAAGGGCCAGGCTACTTAAATAGCGACCTTGATACGACACCAGCAAAGCTAGGGTGAGAGCAATGGCAACCATGGCTGCCATCAGCTGCATCAGTGCTACGGTCACCTCTACCGGAAACGCAGTAGTGGTTTGCATCGCCATGTGAAATTGGCCTAAAGCGACAAGCAAAAGGCTGACGCCAAAGAACCCTAGGACGGCGGCTAAAATCAGGGCTCCACCCGCTTCCCCGCGACCATGGCCCCAGATTTCTCGTCCTAGGGGCCGATGGGGCGATGCGATCGCAATCAAACTTAGGGCTGTACTAAAGACATCAATTAAGGTGTGAAGTGATTCTGCCAACAAGCAGACAGAGTGGCTAACCCAACCAGCGATGACCTCGATTGTCAAAATCACTAGATTCGCCCAAAGCATCATCAGCAATAGGCGATAGCACGTTTGCCGTTGTTGCTCAGCATCTATGACCATGGATACCCACCACCAACCTGTTGAGCATATTGGAACCATGCCCACATCCAGAAGGAGCGCCGTTTACTGCAATAAACCCTGGGTTTCAATTTGAATGTGGTTGAGAGGATGTTTGTAAAAGTGACATTCAGCCCTGAATGACACTCCTTGTCCCTCAAATTTGAAGGAATCCCTAGCTTTAGAGGATTTAGGAGACCAGCCAGTACATTTGATTTGTCATACAGCCTCTTAGCAATGCTTTATCCCCTGCTAAGGGACCATAGCATGGGGAGCAGAGTGTCATCAAAACCGATCACACCCACGAGTAATATACGGATTTAATCAGCAGATAGAGAAAATAATCATTAGAGCTGAAAGAAAAGCCTAATGTCCCAACCATCAGCCAGGTCAGATTAGGTCAAAACCCCGCCTATCTTTTGCCCAATCGGTCCAAAGCAGTTCTCAATAAACACAATTATCAGGTTCAGCAGGTCTGTCCTGTTCAATTGCCCTGTTTGATCACCTATATCAGCCGCAAGTGTTTCTGAAACGGACACTTGTGACATCGCTAATCCTAAAGCCAAGGCTGCTACTCATAGCATACCAGTGTCAGCGCAAAAACTTTTAAAAGCAGAAAGGGTACCGACGACTGGCCGTGTTTCGTCTCGGTACCCTCACTGGTTCGCTCCTCACACACATCCATAAATTTAGGACATATTGCCGAATTTGTCATCCCCCCTGCCAGATTTTCATGTTTACAGAGCTTAAAACTGCTCAGTTAGCGAGTATCCAAGCTTCTGATTGAGCGTCTGTAACAGCACAATTTGAATCGGTTCCAACCAATAATTGACGGCCTGTGCTTCCGGTGACAGTCTAACTAAACCAATACACTTTTCTAATGCCATCACCAGCTGCTGCGTTTGCTGTAGTAGCTGGGGCCGCTTGCTCTGGTGCCAGCTATCGCAAATGTCCAGCAAGCAATGGATCAGGTGATGGATTGGTTGGAATGGCATCAGAAAGTTGGCTTGATAGGCCTGGGGCGATATCGTTGATGCCACATCTATTGGATGGCATCGCTGCCAGCGGCAACATAGCTCATACCCGGACTGGAGCTGCCAGAGTTGCTCTGAGGCAATTGGGTACGGGGGCACCTGTGGGGTGCAAGAGACTGGCCACTGACACAACTGTTGCTGCCATTGCCAAATCCCTGCTTCAGAAATCATAAACTCCAACCAATTGTGCTCGGTCTGGCGAATGCTTGACCATATGGGCTGTGGTGTTTGTTCCTGTAATCGTGACAGCAGTATTGCGGCAATATCATCGGCCGGTTGCTGCCAAATTTTTTCCAACTTCCGTGGAATTGCAGAAATATATGTAACTGTTTTGTTACAGTTAATTTTTTTTAAGGGAATATTCTGATGACAAATCTGTGTGGTTTTACCGATGCTTAATAAAACTGCTGAATATCTAAGGGGAGTATGAAGGTTTGACCTAGGTATATCTTGATTAGTGGGATTAAGAACTTCAATCGAGGAAGCTAGATTAGACTGCAATGTCCGTTTTAACGAAAACCATGTCATATTTGTATTGACTAGCTAAAGGAATAAACTGAGAGCTGTTCTGTCATTTTTTAGCTTTAGCGAATATTTAAGATTGAATTTCAATGCTCTACTTCAATAAAAGCTGAAGTAAATATAAAGAAGCCAATTTTAGGGTGCCAACCAAATTGCTCGTTTGTATTAATGTACTTGGCGTATTTGTTTCGTATACTGATCGTGGTTTTACGGTTGACAAGTACGACGGCTCCTTGGTAAGCGGCATAGGGCTTTAACTTACTTCTTTTTAATTTGCATAAGTAATTGTTTTCAGGGCGTATCGCTAACTGGAGTTTTCTTAAATCGAAGGCTTTCCAGAATGTTTGTTTTGTCTACGAACTCTATGGCTTGACACTAGGTAAATGACACTATCTGAATTATCGACAACTTCCAGCACCTTCCCCATGTCCTCATCTATCCCATCAGATGACGCTCGGCCATTTCATGTATGGCAACGTATTCTGGATTGGGCCCAAGAGCACTATCGATGCCGCACCTTTAGCAAAGATGAACGAATTCCGACTCGTCCGGGATTGCTTTATTTAGTTCAACAAGGTGCTGTGCGTTTGGTGGGGAGCGCCCAGGTCAGCGCCACCCTAAAGCAGCAGAAGAGTGCGTCTGCAAGGGTGCCGTTAGTCGCTGCTGAAGAAGCCTTTCTAGGGTTTGTTGGTGCAGGGCAACCATTTGAAATCGTAGCGCAGCCGCCCTTTACCTTACAAAGCTTTTCCCATGTAGATCAGACAACCATTGTCTGGCTTTATTGGAATGATTTGGATACGTGGCCTCACTTCCGGCGTGAGGTACTCGATGCGTTCCGCCGTCAGCATCAGCGTAAGTTGCTTTGGTTAAGTACCTTGGGGCAGCGCCGTACCATTGATCGGCTATTGGGTTTTCTAACTTTGCTGGTGGATGAATATGGTGAGCCTTGTGAAAATGGCTACTATCTTCCTTTTCCCTTAACCCATGCTCAAATTGGTAGCGCCATTGGGTCAACTCGGGTAACCGTAACCCGACTCATGGGTAAACTACGGCAGCGGGGATTGATTCAGAGCCATGGTGAGAATCTCATCAGTATTCCCTTTGGTGCTAGCTTAAAGCAGCAGGGCTAGGGAGAGTTGCTCCTTTCTTTCTTTGGTTTAATTAAAAATTTAGGGTTTGTTCGGCTGGGCTCAAGCTAGCGTAGCTGGGCAAATCCTATTTCATTTAAGGCTGTCTGTCCTTCTGCAGATAAAAGCAGCTCTGCATAGAGTCGACCAATTGGGGCGGCGGTATTGGCGACTATATAAATTTGGCGCGTTAAAGGATAATCCCCTGAGGCAAATCCTTGTAGGTTTGGTTGGTTGCGCTGATTGGGGCAATTGCCCAGGTCAATATAGGGTGGCTGATAGGAAGGTTGCTGATCGATAGAAATTGGTTTGACTGTACATTGACCAATAACTTCTGGTGCTGATGCAAAATAAACAGCGCCGGGTGTATCAGCGGTAAGACGGAGTGCTTCGGTTGTGCTGTTACTCCGTTGAATATTTGGGGCCAGAGCTTCTCCGTCGAGTACGCTTTGGCGAAAAAACATGACGGTGCCGCCTGTATCATCGCGGGAAATCGGCATGATCGGCAGGTCTGGACCGTCTAGCTGTTGCCAATTATTGACACGTCCGATGTAGATATCTCGGAGGTTGGTCTGACTTAAATTGGTCAGTGGTAGCTCTGTATGGAGAACGACAGCTACCCCTTCAATTGCTACAGGAATTTCTTGTAATGTGATGCCCTGTTGCCGGGCTTGTTGCTTTTCGGCTTGAGTCAGGGGGCGAGATGTTTGAGCAAAATCGAGTTCGCCATCAATGAGCATTTGAATGCCGATAGATGACCCTGGGGCTTGATTGACTGGCTCTTTGTAGAGCAGTTGTAATCCTGGTAACGCTTGCTCGATCTTCGGGTCGATTGCGCCTCGAATCGATGCCCAGGTGGTACTGCCACCGTAGGTGAATTGTCCGGTGGGAACATCAATATCTGTAAACTTTGCGGCTGATGAAATGGCTGATAGCTGAGAAGTGTCGAGTAGTCTTTTTTGTCTAATCCACCAGCCTCCTCCAGTTGTTAGAACCACTAGTAGGGCAATGCCCAACATCCACTGGGGACGTAGTGCTCTTGGTTTGGCTGGTGGCAACGTTGCCGCGTTTGATATAGGTGTGGGCGGAATGGTGGTTGCAGGTGGTGGGGATGGCGGTTTGGGTTGAGGAGTTTTAGGGATTAAGACCGTTAGGGCTTCTTGCGCTCTGCTGTATCGATCTTTGGGACTGGTGCTCAGTAACTTGTCGAGGACGAGGGCCAGGTTTTTATCCTTGAGCGTGACATGCTTTTGCCAGAGCCATTGGTTACTGTAGCTGTCAAACAGTTCTGCTGTTTCTTTTCCGGTCAATAAAACAATGCAGGTGACGGCCAGTGAATAGAGGTCGGAAGCTGGAAATACTTGACCACCGGTAACCTGTTCTGGCGGTGCATAGCCCGTGGTATAGATGCCGGTCGAGCGGGTTGATGATGTGGCTCCAGTGACCTGTTTAACTGCGCCAAAGTCCAACAGATACAGCTGATTATCAACCGTTTTCATGATATTGGAGGGCTTAATATCGCGGTGAATAGCGCCGTTACTGTGGACAAATTCTAAGACCTTGAGGGTAGAGATTAACGTTGCCTTGACAGCTCCCTCCGGTAGAGAGCCTCGTCGCTCTAAAATTTGCTCAAGGTCTTCCCCATCGATAAACTCTTGAACCAGGTAAAAGTATTCTTCGTCGTTGCCCGATGAGGGGGATTTCACAACGATGGGGAAATAGGCATAGAGATCGGGAATTTGCGGATGTTGATTGCCCAGGCGTTCTAAGACTTCGGCCTCACGTGCAAAGAGTTTTTGGGCGATCTGTAGTTGCTGCTGGTTGAGTTGGGCTGAGGGTTGAAAGAGTTTGACGACGCAGGGACGTAGAGTAGGGGTGTCGCGATCGCACGCATAATAGGCTGTCCCAAATCCTCCCTGCCCCAGAAGCCGCTGCGGCAAATAGCGCCCCCTCAAAATCAGCGGCATGCCACAGTTAGTACAAAACAGCTGGGAAGCTGTTTGAATCGAATCCTTTAGATCAGGATGAAAATTAACTGGCCGAGAACATCCAGGCCGGGTGCAGTGTAATTGCATGGAGCAACAACGTGACGACGCATTAAATTGGTACGCCTAAAAATAAATTGGCAATGCCCAAGAACATCCTACCCATAGCTTAACTATTCTCTTCTATGGGAGCTTGTTCAGCTTGCTTTTCGTCTATGGGTTTGCCGTTGCCGCTGGATTTAAGGGGCGATGTCTGATTGCCGCCATTCTTTTTGCGATCGGGCCGATGGTCAAAATCAATCTCTCGATTCGTAAACTGGGGCAAAATTTCCTTAGTAAATGCTCCAGCTGCCGTTGAACGATAGCGATTGGGATTAAAAATGACCGATAGGGTGCGTTTGACCACAACTGAATCGATTTTGGCCCGGTGTAATACTCCCATTTGCAACTCTTTCTCAATAGCTGAGATTGAGACAAAAGCCACTCCCAAACCAGACTGAACTGCGTTTTTGATAGCTTCGATCGAATTGAGTTCCATCTCGACACGCAAACGGCGCGTTTCAATGCCACAGCGCGTTAAAACCTGATCAATCACCTTACGAATGGTGGATTGGGAGTCCAGGGAAATAAATTTAAGTTTGTAGAGATCTTCGCGCTGAATTGCCTGGCTGCTGGCCAACGGGTGAAATACCGGCATAATCAAAGCCAGTTCATCTTCCGCGTAGGGAATGATTTCCAAAGAATCCTGAAGTTCTGGGGGAACTTCACCCCCAATGATGGCTAAATCGATCTGGCCATTGCCCACGCTCCAGGATGTCCGACGGGTCGAGTGGACATGGAGCTGCACCGCAACATCGGGATATCGCTGACGAAATAACCCGATCATCCTGGGTAGCAGATAGGTACCTGTGGTCTGGCTGGCTCCTACGATCAAGGTTCCGCCCTGTAGCTTTTGCAGATCCTCAATGGCGCGACAGGTTTCTTGGCAGAGGCTGAGGATGCGATCGCCATATTCCAGCAGCAAATAGCCAGCTTCTGTTAGCTGCGCCCGCCGTCCACCGCGATCAAATAGCGGTACATCCAACTGGCGCTCTAAATTTTGTACCTGTAGACTCACCGCAGGTTGAGATACGTAGAGACTATCGGCAGCTCGCTTAAAACTGCCTTCTGCCGCAATCGCCTTAAGAATGCGCAGTTGATCTAACGTAAACGGGAGGTCAGACATAACGGTTAAGGTGTCAACGCCGGTACTTCAAGAAAATCCGTGGCACGATCATTAGAAGTGGATGGCAGCAGTACTTCGTAATATTTAACAGATAAAGCAACAGAGATGGCTGCTTAGCACACTAGAGTCTACAGGATACGTAGATCATTCATTCCTCATGAGGGGAGAATAACTCAAAACGTTAACTAAAGTATTTGTTTGTGAGGAAATGTTTTAAAGCTTCTCTGTTTACTGATTGCCTTTATTCATATTCCATCTGCACCTAATCTTGCTGATATGCAGTGTCAATTAATTCAAAACTTTCTAAACCTGCCCGGTATTATTGGATTTAGTTTGATGCCCTTGAATGATCCATCTGGTCATGCCTACAGCGTTGGATTTCCCCAGGGGAATGGCCCGGATCAGCAGCCGCTATTGTTGCAAGGAATTCAGCAAATTATCAAAACAACGCCCACATCGCTTGAATTTTGCATGTTTCAATTTGGTTCCTATCAGGTGGAACTGCATAAGGTAGAAAGCGGGGCAGTGTTACTGGTTTTTAGTGAAGGCCTCCTTTCCAGTCAATATTCCAAGTCGGTCAGTGAGTTGATGCAGTTTATTAAAGCTGATTACTCAGCTCTAGTAGAAAGCATACGGTCTATTGGTGTTGAGGATGTGGTGCGTGCCTCGACATTTTCTACTTCCATGCAGACCGCCAGTCTAGCCGATGTTGTCGCTGCTATGAATAGTCTTAGCCATGTCACGAGCCGATACTTAGGACCACAGCTGGTAGCTAATCATTGGCGGACTCATCAATCACAGGACACTCGCTGGCTAAAGAAATTTCGCATCTCTGTAGACGGCACTATTAGTGTCATTGATATGGACCAACAGCTATCACCAGAACAGCTGGCAGCCATTCGCCTGTGGACTCAACAGTTTCATCAGCGATGTACCCGGATTATTCGCGACTACGACGTATTGGTTGAGCAAACACTGCCAGCACAGCATTGGCAGTTGTTGTTTGGAGGGTAGCATTTATGGTGAAAACAGTTCGCTTAGAACCGATTGCCCAGGAAAGTGCCGTTGAAACCAATGGCAATCTATTGTCGGTTTTGCTGCATCAGGAATTGACCGTCTTAAAGGAATGTGGCGGGCGCGGTATGTGTGCCACCTGTCATATCTATGTCAATGACGGTATGGGGGAACTGACGCCCATTAGCCGACGAGAGCAGCGCACTCTGGCGATTATTACATCCTGTCGCGCTAACTCTCGACTTGCCTGTCAGGCCAGGGTGAAGGGCAATGGTGTGGTGGTGGAGCTGCCACCAGGCATGTATGTTAATTCCATCAAAGATGTTGAGTCTCTCATCGGTCGGCGGGCAGTGCAGGACCTATTGCATCCTTTAACCGGTGCGGTGCTTGTGGAGCAAGGAAAGCTGATTACCCGGTCGATGCTGCGTCAAATTGAAGATAGTAAGGACCTTAACTTAAACGCCTATTTCAAACACAGTACCTAGAAAGACGATGCTCTAGCTCAGTGTCACTGATCCATGCAGTGGCCTCGGCTACCCTAGTTAATGATCAGAAGGCAAAGCTGTAACAATCTCTTTACACTTGAAGTCTTCAAGGTCTTTTCTGAGAATACACTCTAATATTTTTATTAAGAGATTTAGTATCCTATTGAGCTTTCTGGTTAAGCATGAACCTTTAGTATGTATTCAACCAAGGCTCTCCAGGGCTAATTAACGTTTAGTATGGCTGCTTGCTTTGAATATTGATGGCTGTTGATAAGTCTAAGAAGCTTAACCCCCGTCAACAACAGGTGATGCGTGCAACCGTACGTCATTATGTCTCGACAGCGGAGCCTGTAGGGTCAAAAGCGTTGCTGGAAGCCTATGGCCTCAAGGTTAGTGCGGCAACGGTTCGGAATGTGATGGGGGCGCTGGAACGTTCTGGTTTTTTATATCAGCCCCATACATCAGCGGGACGGGTGCCTTCTGATTCTGGCTATCGTCTTTATGTGGATGAGTTAATTAAGCCTTCTAGACCAACGGCGCAGCGTATTGATCGACTTCTGGCTCAACAGCTTGACTGGCAGGGTTGGAGTATTGAAGCTTTGCTCCAGGAGGCGGCACAGATATTGGCCCACCTCAGTGGCTATGTGGCATTGGTAACGATGCCCAAGTTGGAGAACATGGTGGTTAAGCATTTACAGCTGGTACCCATTTCGGCTGAGCAAGTGCTATTGGTCGTGGTGCTTGATAGCTATGGCACCGAGTCCATGGTTGTGCGTTTGCCTAGAGGGACTACAGGGGTGGGGATTGCTCAGGATAATGAGGCTCTTGATCGCGAGCTACAAATTTTGTCTAATTTTTTGACCGCGCAGCTGCGCGGTCGTCAGCTATCTGAAATCTCTAGTTTGGACTGGGATGAAGTTGATACCGCAGAGCATCATGTGGTGGCGCTCTGTCAGGCTATTGATGATTTGAGCCAGCGTAAGCGTCAGCCCCAGACCCATATCTTGGTAACGGGTGTAGCGGATGTGTTAAATCAACCAGAGTTTTCGGAGCAAAGCCAGCTGCGTAATTTGGTTGCTTTGTTGGCTGATGGTCGAGAACAGCTGTGGCCTCTGATGTGTGCAGATGATAGCCATCCACTGAAAATTTGGATCGGAGAGGAAAATCCGCTAGAGCCGATGCAGGGCTGTGCACTGATTTCAGCTGCTTACAACCGTGACTCCCGTCCCCTTGGCAGTGTGGGGGTGATGGGACCGACACGCATGCTCTATGAAAATACGATCGCAGCGGTTGAAGCGACGTCCAGCTATTTATCGGAAATCATGTCGGGCTTGGATGTGAGCCAATAGGCGGCGATAATGCCACTGATCAGTCCGAACAGGTGGCTTTCCCAGGAAATGCCGGGTTGTGTCGGCAAAATTCCCCAAAACATAGCGCCATAGGTGACCAGGATAAAAAGGGATATTGCGATCGCACCCATGGTCCGCTCATAATAGCCACGACCTAACAAAAATCCCAAATAACCAAATATCAGACCGCTGGCTCCAATATGAACCGAGCCTCCCCGACCCACTAACCAGGTGGCGGCTCCGCTGAGAAGAGTAATCATTACCGTAGCCATTATCCATGTGCCAATAGAACGCAGCATCACCCACCAGCTCAGGGTCAGCATGGGGATGGTATTGGCTATCAAATGATTAAATCCACCGTGAAGCAATGGGGCTAAAAGAATTCCCCACAGACCACCTAGGGAACGGGGACGAATACCGTATCGATCGAGGCGACCCCCGAACACCAAAAAATCTATAATTTCAATAAGCCATAGGGTAACCAAAACGATACCCAATAGCTGAAATCGGGCTGTCGTTGCAGATTTTAGCTCTGACAATAAAGGACGCTCAGATGACATATGTGTGAGATGGCATGGGCTTAAGATGTGGGCAGCCTATACGTCTATAGGCGTATATAAGCTGCTAGCTATAGGTTAAGCCAACTATCATGAAGTTGCCTGTTCTCGTCCTTTAAGATTGCATCCCTACCAGATTGCATTCCTACCACTTATCTCACGTTTGGTTCCCCTTCACCTCATTGACATAACAACGTGATCATTTCAGAACTGCTTGCAGTGCTTGCGATTTCGGCAGCTACCGGTCTCCGGTTAGCTCTACCACTGCTACTAATTGGCCTATTTTCGGGTGATCAGCTGTGGTCAGCGGTACCTATTTTGGCGGATATTCCTCAGGTTTTAGTGATTACGGTTTTAGTCATTTGGTCGCTGCTGGAGCTGACGATTTCAAAGGATCGTGTTAGTCGTCGCTTTTTGCAAAGTGCAGAGCTTTTTATTAGCCCTTTTGTCGGTACGATTGCTGGAGTTGCGATCGCACGTCTAGCCGACATCAGTGAAAGCCTCATTCTGGTACTGCTGGCTTCGACTGGCGGTGTTTTGGCCTTGGTGATTCAAATGGTGCAAGTGGGATGGCTATATCGTTTCAACAGCCCCCCTATATGGGTGATCTTTTTGGAAGACGCCCTGTGTGTTTGCCTAGTATTCTTTGCCTTTGATGCACCAGAGCAAGGCGGATTAATTGCCCTATTTTTGCTCTGGCTCGCAATTCGTAGCTCAGCCATATGGCGAGAATGGCAACAGAAACGATGAAATTCAATTAATTATTAGGTAGGGTGGCCAACCTTCACTCTACGGCGTTTGTAAACTACATCAGACCAGCTATGTGCAATGGTCCATGACCGCTGACCATTTCTAACAGCAATGCCAGAAAGCCCACCATAGCCAGACGTCCATTCCAAACTTCGGCAAAAGGTGTGAGACCCCACGCAGACTTGTCTTGGGGGTAAATCCGTACCTGCTTCTGCAGCTGGGCAGCATCAGAGAACAGCTTACGGGGAGACTCCAATGCCTTCACCACCATGTTGCCCATGTCTTCGATAAACACAGGGTAGGTATTCAGGGCAGGCACCCGATGGAAGCCTTTAATTCCAGCTTCCTCAGCCAGTTCACGATACTCAATATCGATTTCCTGCAGAGTTTCAATGTGTTCAGAGACAAAGCTAATGGGGACAACCACAAGGTCTTCAACCCCTTTCTCGGCCAAGTCTTCAATGGCATCTTCAGTGTAGGGCTGTAGCCACTCTACTGGACCGACGCGGCTCTGATAGGCCAGAGTAAAAATATTGGGGCGGCCAACCGCCTTCATAATCAGATCAACGCAGTGCTCCATCTCACGCTGATAAGGGTCCCCTGCTTCCTCGACGTAGCTGACGGGGACACCGTGGGCACTAAAGAAGATATGACCGTTGTCAGGATTAGGTAATTTGTCTAGCTCCTGAGTAATCAGATCAGCCATGGCACGGACATAACCAGGACTGTTGTACCAGGAGGGAATTAGCGTGTAGTTAACCTTTTGCAGTGACGGATCATCTTGCCAAAGCTTTTCTAGCAGACGAAAACTAGAACCACTGGTGCTAATGGAAAACTGAGGGTACAGGGGCAAAATCACTAGATCCTCAATGCCATCCTGCTTGATCTGAGCAACCGCCTCTTCCGTAAAGGGATACCAGTAGCGCATGCCAATGTAAATTTTGACATCGCGACCCAGTTTTTGCAGATATTCCTTGAGAGCGTCCCCTTGCTCCTCAGTAATGCGTCGCAGCGGTGAACCGCCGCCAATCTCCTTATAATTATCCTGGGATTTGCTAGCCCGACTAGTGGAAATTAACCAGGCTAGGGGCTTTTGCAACCAGGGAAACGGGAGTCGGATAATCTCTGGGTCAGCAAACAGGTTGAACAGAAAAGGACGTACATCCTCTAGCTGTTCAGGACCCCCAAGATTAAGCAATAAGACTCCAGTACGACCCATGACAGCGCGCTTACCTTTATGAACGAAGTTTTAATCATCTTTGACTTATCGTAACAACTAACTCCTCCATAGACATATCTGATTTGCAGAAGTTGAGAATATTTTTCATTTAGTATGGCTGAGGTATCTGGATCACATTCGTTAGATAAAGCGTTAACCCAAGTTAATCAGCGGTTAAAGGCAGCAAAGTTAGGCTTACAGATTGAACGACGGGGTGAGCGGCTCAATCTACGCGGTACGCTCCCGCCTCGTCCTGGTAGTGCCCGGCTACGCTCCTATCAACAGCGGGTTCCGCTAAAACTGCCAGCTACTAAGGCGGGACTCAAGCAGTGTGAGCAGATGGCTAAAATTATTGCTGCTCAACTATTACAAGCCAATTTTGACTGGCGTGACTACCTGGGGCCTGTTGCCGGACTGCGAATGGCAGGTGCTGATTTATCAGCGCAGATTGATGCATTTGAACGTCATTTTTTTGAAACGCGTCGTTCAGAATCGTCTGCGGCTTCTCTCCAAACTACCTGGGAGAAAGCCTATATTCCCTACCTGCGTAAATTGCATATGACGGCGACACGTCACAGTGAACTGAGTTTGCCGGAGGCTATTTACACAACCGTACAAAGCACCAAAGCCAATTCCCGTAGTCGCCAAATCTGCTGTACTGCTCTAGCGGCCTTAGCTGAGTTTCTCAATTTAGAGCTGCCTACGGAGCTGAAATCCTTTTGGGGTAACTATGGCAATAGTCAAACCCAGCTGCGAGACCTGCCGTCTGACGAGCAAATTGTTGAAGTCTACGACAGTATAAAAAATCCCCGTTGGCAGTATGTCTACGGCATGATGGCTACCTATGGGTTACGTAACCATGAGGTGTTTTTTTGTGATCGCACCCCCAATGCCGAAATCATTGTTCGCGAAACAACTAAAACCGGTCGCCACGAAGTTTGGCCGTTTTATCCCGAATGGGTAGACCGTTTTAACCTTGGTAATGGTGAACTCCCCAAAATCAATACCGATCTCAATACCACCACACTGCAGCGGGTTGGTCAGCAAGTAACCACCCAATTTCGCCGCTACAAAATTCCATTTTCACCCTACGACCTTCGCCATGCCTGGGCTATACGCACCATACTTATGAGACTCCCCGATGCCGTCGCCGCCAGAATGATGGGCCACTCGGTGCAGGTCCACAATCGGACCTATCACCGTTGGATGACCCATCGAGATCAGCAGGCTGCGGTGCAGACAGCGTTAGCAAAAAATCAAATAAAAGCACCTATGTAGGGGTGTCGTAATTGTTGGGGCGTTGCATGCAACGCCCCAACAATTGTATGGGACATTACATCACCATGCCGCCATCCACATTCATCACTTGCCCAGTAATGTAAGCAGCGGCTGGGTCTGCAGCCAGGAATCGAATCAGCCCTGCAACTTCACTGGCCTGACCATAGCGACCTAGTGGAATAAATTTCAAAATTTCCTCGGTGTTGGACAGTTCACTGGTCATGTCCGTTTCAATAAAACCAGGGGCAACGGCGTTAACGGTGACACCACGGGCGGCCATTTCTTTGGCCACGGTTTTGGTAAAGCCGATAACGCCCGCTTTAGCGGCGCTGTAGTTAGCCTGACCCGGATTTCCCATCAGTCCTGCCACCGACGAAATATTGATGATGCGTCCGGAGCGCTGTTTGAGCATGATTTTGGCCACAGCGCGAGTGCAGAGAAATACCCCAGTGAGGTTTAGATCGATCACTGCCTGCCAGGCGTCGGGCTTCATTCTCAGCAGCAGGGTGTCACGGGTAATGCCGGCATTATTGACTAGTACATCAATCCGGCCAAATTTTTCCATTGTGCCCTTGATCAGTGCATCAACTTGATCTTCCTTAGAGACATCTGCTTGAAGTGCAATGGCGCTACCCCCCACCTCGGTGATTTCAGCAACGACTTCATCAGCAGCCGTACTAGAGCGTGCATAGTTGATCACAACACTAGCTCCTTCTGCGGCGAGGGCAAGGGCTGCTGCTTTGCCAATGCCACGGGATGAACCAGTGATGATAGCGACCTGATCTTGCATTGCTCCAGTCATGATGAGGGGGAAATGGTTAACGGCTCGATCACTCTATTATTTTTGGGGGTTGGGGATCAATCTGGGTGGGTATTGGACATTGCCCATGTCAGCCTGAGTAACTAGCTTTAAAGTCCCATCACCTTATAAATCCTTACAAAAATGCCAAGAATTCCCTTAAATTCCTACCATTTTGATGGGGCTCGCTTAGCATAAAAGCTGAACTCATCCTGGATTTAGGACAATGGCTACTAAACAACAATTTTCTAGCTTTGAGGATATGTTAGCTGGGGCTGATAAGCCTACGCTGGTAGATTTTTACGCTACCTGGTGTGGTCCTTGTCAGCTGATGGCGGGCGAACTCAAGAAGGTTAAGGACGAACTGCAGGACAAGCTGCAAATTGTGAAAATTGACACAGATCGCTACAACACACTGGCATCCAAGCATCAGATCCATGCACTGCCTACGATGGTGCTGTTTAAGGACGGTCAGGAGATTGACCGGATTGAAGGTGCGATGACGGCTCCTCAGCTGGTGGATCGGCTGCAGCCAAATTTGTAGATAGGGCTGCTGCTCCCCCGTCGGCTATGATTGAGAGTCCTCAGGCTTACCTGGGTTTGTGATGACTCATTAGAACGGTATGGAAACGGATTGTGCCATTGCCCTGGGTAGTAACCTGGGAGATTCGGAGCAAACGATTGAAGCGGCGTTGGCACGACTTGATCGAGACGGCATGCGTTTGAGGGTGCGATCTCAACTCTACAAAACCGCTCCAGTGGGTCCCCCTCAGCCCGACTACATTAATGCAAGTGCGGTGTTTCATACCGCTTTACCTCCTGAGCAAGTGCTGCAAGTGCTGTTAGCTATCGAGGCTAGCTTTGGCCGTATCCGCCGCGAGCGTTGGGGACCGCGTACTTTAGATTTGGACCTATTGCTCTATGGTGACCAAGTAATCGATACGCCCAGGTTGACGTTGCCTCATCCCAGGATGCATGAGCGAGCCTTTGTGCTAGTGCCGCTGGCTGAGATTGCAGCGGATTGGCAACATCCACTGCAGCTGCAGACGGTAGCAGAATTGCTGGGGCAGCTAGATACGGCTGGGGTTTACCCCTTGGTGGCTTAGAGGCTGGGCTTCGACCTTGCTCAGCCATCTAATTCAATGAGGGCTGAGCGAAGTCGTATAGCCCTGCAGGCATGGGTAAGCCTAACGCTCAGAGTTGTCCATGGAGTTAGCCAGCGGCTCATGGTGTACTCTAATCCCGTTACCTCACAGCATTTACACTATGTCTCTTGGTCTAGAACCGCCTCAGCTGCTCAAGAAGTGTCTGTATTATGCCGGACGTAAGTTTGACTTTGAAGTCAATCGTCTGCGTTTACCTAACAAGGTTGAAGGCGACTGGGAATGTATTCGTCATCCGGGTGGAGCGATGGCTATCCCCATTACTCCTGAAGGAAAACTTGTCCTGGTGAGACAATATCGCTTTGCCGTCCAGGGAAGACTTTTAGAGTTCCCGGCAGGCACTATTGAAACCACTGAAGATGCCTTTACGACAATTCAGCGAGAGATTGAAGAAGAGACTGGTTATAGTGCGAAAGAATGGACAAATTTAGGTAAGTTTCCATTAGCACCTGGCTATTCTGACGAGTATATTTATGCATTTTTAGCTACAGAGTTAGAGAAACTTGAAATCCCCCCAAAACAAGATGATGATGAAGATATTGAAGTTGTTTTAATGACACCAGAAGAGTTTGAAAAAGCTGTTATTAGTGGTGAAGGAGTCGATGCAAAATCAATCGCTGGATACTTTATGGCTAAACCATTTTTGAACCAGTAAAGATGAAGGTATAGGTCCTACGTTAAAAAAAAACGTAGGACTTCTGTTTGAATCAAGGCTGGTAGGCTTTGTGTCACTGTTTCCCAGACGATTGGGCTAAATGCGACTATAGTCGTTCGATTGCCAAGGGATTAATGAATTCTGATGCGATAAAATCTGTCGTCTCGGAATCTATCATGGCGGAAATTATGACGTCGGAAGCCATCATGCCGAAATCTGACGTTGGGGAAATTATTATCTCGTAGGCTACCGGATCGGAAGAAAATGCCATCACGACGAAATTCACCCTGTCTGAATCGAGTGCGGTGAACGCTGCCATTGCGGAAAAAGATATCCCCTCGAAATCTACCTGGACGAAATCGACCATTACCAGATCGTCTTCTGTGAAACCCCTTGTCTGAAGCGATGCTTATATTGTCCGGTTCTACCCACGGACCCTCCCAGTCTTTTCGGGGTGACAGCTCATCTAAGCTAGAAGTCACCGGAGCGCTAACCTCTGTCTGGATCTGGTTAACAGTCTTAGGTTCGAAGGCCAAAGCGTTAGAATTCAATGCACTGAGGTGAGTGCCAAAAATTAGCAGCGGTAGCCAGTAAAATTTCATAGGGCCTCCGGCTCTTGAGAGGATTGGTGTATGGGGGAGATGCACCCTTGGTAGATGCTCAGAATGAACCTTGATATGTACTAAGATGTGACGCTCAAATGAGATGAGCGTGATGACATGCTGAAAAAAGCATAAATATCCTTGCCTACTATTATGAACACTTTTGGCGATTTTGATTCGCAAGGTGGGGTTGCAGTGGCTGATGTCTCATCAAAAGCTCTAGAAGAAAAAAACCTCTTTCTTGGTCCACATCAAGAAAGAGGTTTGTCAATGAACAATATTTGTTTCTACTGAGAGAAAAGAGTTAGAGGCAATAGCCTGTTTGTGACTGCCTATCACTAGCTAAGCTCATCACAACCGAGACATTTGCCACGATTGGTTATGGCATTCCAACTTGTATCCGTCTAAAAACAATTACGTTAGACGTCATGGTTGTACTTTACGCCACGATAGGTAAGCTGTACACGCTGATGGGGATGACTGGGAACCTTAAAAGCCCTGCGCTTGAGAGGAGCACCACGATAGGTACCAATCTTCTCTGTATCAGTAACTTGAACGTTTTCGAAGTGTGCTTCGTAGCTAGCGCCAAGAAATGATAATTTCATCTCGATTCCTCCAGATGTGTAGATGCCAGAACAGACCCCTTTAATGATGGAGAAGTTACTAAAGGATTCTGTCAAAAACACCAAAACTGTGTAATTGACTACAGTTTATATTTGATTTGGGTGTGGCGCAGCTAAGTTAGCAAAGCTTAAACTTAAAGTCTAATTTAATATTTGCTTAATTATTTGGCGAGAGCTTTATCCGCTAATTGTTATTCCCAAGCTGTCTAGCATAAAGGCATATTCAAAAGCCGTTTCTTCGAGCCAGCCATAGCGTCCGGAGGCCCCGCCATGGCCGGCATCCATGTTGGTTTTGAGGAGGAGTGTATTTTGGTCGGTTTTTAAACCTCGCAGTTTGGCGGTCCACTTAGCGGGTTCCCAGTAAGAGACTCGTGGGTCATTGAGTCCGCCAGTGATCAACAGGTCAGGATAGGTTTGAGCGGTGACATTGTCGTAGGGAGAGTAAGACTTCATGTAGTCGTAGTACTCTTTTTGGTTAGGGTTGCCCCATTCGTCCCATTCCATGACAGACAGCGGGAGGCTGGTGTCCAAAATGGTGGTTACAACATCGACAAAGGGGACGGCTGCAAGGGCCACCTTAAATAACTCGGGCCGCATGTTCAGCACAGCCCCCATTAGTAAACCGCCTGCACTACCGCCATAAATGGCTAGTTTGTTGGGGCTGGTCCATTTGTTCTTGATCAGGTATTCCGCACAGGCAATAAAATCTGTAAAGGTATTTTTCTTGTGGAGAAACTTACCGTCTTCATACCACGGGCGACCCATTTCACCCCCCCCGCGAATATGGGCAATGGCATAGACTACTCCTCGGTCTAGCAAGGATAGCCGAATTGAGGAAAAATAGGCAGACGATGACGCACTGTAGGAGCCATAGCCATAAAGCAGAAGAGGATTGTTGCCAGTATGCTGAATTCCTTTTTTGTATACCAGTGAGATGGGAATGTCAGTGCCATCTGGGGCTCTAGCCATCAGCCATTCACTTTGGTACAGGCTACGGTCATAGCCGCCTAGTACCGGAGTTTCTTTTTTAAGTTCTCGCTCTTGGGTGTTCATGTCATAGTCAAACACCGACGACGGGGTGATGAGTGATGTGTAGGTAAAACGTAGAACTTTGTTGTCAAACTCAGGCATAGCACCGGACCAGACTGAGTAGGTCGGTTCTGGAAACTCCAGATTCGTTTCTTCTCCTGTGGAGAGTTTCTGGATGCGAATGGTAGGGAGCCCCCCTTGGCGTTCATAGATAACTAGATGATCGATAAACACGCTGATGCCGGTCAGTTGTACATCTGGGCGATGGGGGATAGCTGTTTGCCAGTTCTCTTTGCTCAGAGCCTCCACGGGGGTCACCATTAGCTTAGAGTTAATGGCGTCTTCGTTAGTGACAATGTAAAACCGATTGGGATCTTTCTCGTTGCCAGGATGATGAGAGATGGCATACTCCACTCCATGCTGACGTGGGCAGACGACCTGGAACTCTCCATCTGGATTATTGGCATCCAAAATTCGGATTTCAGAGGTGATTTTACTGTTGATTGAAATAATCAAGTAGGCATCGCTACGGGTGCCGCCTACGGAGAGATAAAACGCTTCATCATTTTCTTCATAGATTAGCTGATCGGTGTCGGGATCTGCACCCAAACGATGTTTCCATACCTGATAAGGACGATGGGTGTCATCTAGCCGGGTGTAAAATACAGTTTGGTTGTCGTTGGCCCAAACGACTTCGCTGATGTTTTCGATTTCTTCTGGATAAAGCTTACCGGTGGTCAAGTCCTTGAATACTAGAGTGCAGCGCTCTGAACCGTTCGTGTCTATTGCGTAGGCCAGTAGTCGATGATCGAGACTGGTTTCGTAATCACCTAAGGCAAAGAATTCATGGCCTTTTGCTAGTTCATTTTCATCGAGTAAGATTTCTTCAGGAGTATCTAGACTGTTTTGTTTGCGGCATAAAATGCGATAGGCTTTGCCTTCTTCGGTGCGGCTGTAGTAGTAGTAATCGCCGTCTTTAGTGGGCACGGACAGGTCAGTTTCCTGGATGCGCCCTAGCATTTCCTCATATAGGGCTTTCTGAAAGTCCTTGATATGGGCTGTTTGGGCTTTGGTGTATTCGTTTTCGGCGTTGAGGTACGCTAGGGTTTCTGGGGAGTTGCGATCGCGCAGCCAATAATAGTCATCAATCCGAATATCTCCATGTTTTTCAAGGGTTTTCGGCTGTTTTTTGGCGATAGGTGCTCCAGACGTAGTCAAAATCTTAGCTCCTCGGTGTATGTCTTTCTAGAATACTGAGCCAGCGCGTTGGTGACCATTCTTGATAGCTCAAAACCCACAACTTTTTATACAGACCTGCTTGATTCAAAAAAAACTATACTAATCAGACCCTGCTTTTGCTTAAGCTAATGACTGATCTAATCCTGTTTTGGCATCGTCGCGATCTGCGCACCAGTGATAATTTGGGTCTCGCTGCTGCCCGCGAACGTAGCGCTAAGGTCGTCGGTGTTTTTTGCTTAGATCCAGACATCCTAGAAGCAGATGATGTGGCACCCGCTAGGGTAACCTACATGATTGGCTGTTTGCGAGAGCTGCAAACCCGTTACACAAAAGCAGGTAGCGATTTACTTATCTTGCAAGGTAAACCTGTCGAAGAAATTCCTAAGATTGCTGCTGCTTTAGATGCGATCGCTGTCTACTGGAACCGTGATGTAGAACCCTATTCCCGTCAGCGGGATAATGCGGTAGCCGCTGCGCTGAAGGAAAAGGGCATTGAAATACGAACTAAAACCTGGGACCAGTTACTCCATGCCCCTGGCGAAATACAGACTGGCTCTGGCGAACCTTACAAGGTATACACACCTTTTTGGCGTAACTGGTATCAACAGGCAAAAGCAGAGCCCGCTGCCAGGTTAGCTAATCTAACCGGACTTAGTCCCACTGAAACGTCGCAGGCTAAGGACGCTGGCATTATTGAGCTACCTGCAGCCAAAGATTTAGGCTTTAATTGGGACCAGCCGTTGCCTGTAGAGCCTGGAGAAGCTGCAGCGCAGGAACTGTTGACCGAGTTTTGTAGAGAGGATAGGGCAATTGCCGCATACGATGAACAACGCAACTTTCCCTCAGTTACTGGCACATCCATGCTTAGTGCCGCATTAAAGTTTGGCGCAATTGGCATTCGTACCGTATGGGCAGCTGCCGACGCAGCCTACAGTTGCTGTCGTAGTGACGAAACTCATAGCAATGTCCAAACCTGGATGCAGGAGCTGGCCTGGCGAGAGTTTTATCAACATGTGATGTACTTTTTCCCGAAACTGGCGGAGGGGCCTTATCGTGAAGCCTGGAAAGACTTTCCCTGGGATAATAACGAAGATAAATTTGTGGCTTGGTGTGAGGGGCGCACCGGTTACCCAATCGTAGATGCCGCTATGCGTCAGCTGAATGAAACAGGTTGGATGCACAACCGCTGTCGAATGATCGTGGCTAGCTTTCTAACCAAGGATTTAATCATTGACTGGCGTTGGGGTGAAAAATACTTTATGCAAAAGCTAATAGATGGCGATCTCAGTGCCAATAACGGCGGCTGGCAGTGGAGTGCTTCTAGCGGTATGGACCCCAAGCCCTTAAGGATTTTTAACCCAGCCAGCCAGGCTAAAAAATTTGATGCCGATGCGGAATATGTTCGCCAGTGGCTGCCTGAAGTTCGCCATGTAGATACGGGGGCATTAGTTAGCGGCAAACTCTCGCCGCTGGATTTAGAGGGCACTGACTATGTCGCTCCCATCGTTGATCACAAGAAACAACAGGCCATTTTTAAAGAACGCTATAAAGCACAAAAAGCCAAGTTAGAGTAGAGCTTGAGACATCAGGCAGATTTAATTTGGAGGAGGGCATTGCTGAGCTTCGGTATGAATCAAGCTGTGAGACTCAGGCGAATAGCGATCGCAATATACAGATTTATTCTCTAAATCAGCAACGGTTTGGGTAGCGGTAATAAACCGACTGCTAATGTCATCACTTTGGACAGTGCCTGACCCATTTTGAATTTGGGCGGAACCGTGGCTTGCATGAGCAGGACATAACTAAGAGTCCTTACCTGTTTACTTAGTTCTAGGCTTGTAAGGGTTTTTAGTGTGCCTAGAAATCTAAACTATCTAACTATATGCAACCTCTAAGCCGTTTAACCCTGGACTACGCCCCTGCAGAACCCCGCCTCAAGCTATCACAAAATTTAACTGAGTTTCCCCTAGAAATTTTAGATCTGGCAGACTCACTGGAGATTTTAGATCTGTCCAATAATTGTCTCAGCAGTTTACCTCAGGAATTTTCCCAACTCAAGAAACTCAGAGTCGCGTTTTTCAACAACAACCAGTTTGAAGAATTTCCCGAAGTGTTGGCAGCCTGCCCCAACCTGTCAATGATTAGCTTTAAGGGTAATAAACTTAAATCTATTAGTGAAGATGCCCTATCCCCCAATATTCGCTGGCTGATTCTGACCAATAATCAACTGACAACGCTCCCGAGCAGCATTGGGAAACTAAGCCAGTTGCAAAAGTGCATGCTGGCCGGAAACCAGCTGCAGTCTTTGCCAGACGAGTTAGCCAACTGCAAAAAATTGGAGTTAATTCGGTTAGCCGCTAATCAGTTACAAACGCTACCTGCTTGGCTGTTTAACCTACCCCGCTTAACCTGGTTAGCCTATGCGGGTAACCCTTGTTGCCAACCAACAGCATCCCCAATAGATACCTCGCTAGCCGCCATTGATCCAGCCGAGTTACAACTGGCGGAGGTTTTGGGCCAGGGAGCTTCTGGCATAATTTATAAGGGGTTTTGGCAAACTGATGCCTCTTCGGTTCAAGATGTAGCTGTTAAACTTTTCAAAGGTGAGATTACCAGCGACGGGTCGCCGTTGGATGAAATGCAGGCTTGTATGGCGGCGGGAAAGCACCCCAACTTGATGAATATGTTAGGTAAACCAAGTCGACCGATTGAGGGTAAAGCGGCTCTGGTATTCTCTTTTATCACCTCTGACTATAGTAACCTGGGTGAACCGCCTAGCCTGGAGACTTGTACCCGAGATACTTACAAAGAAGACACGTCATTTACGCTACCAGTCATTCTCAAGATTGCCCAGGGAATTGCTGCCGTTGTGGCCCATCTTCACAGCCGAGGTATTATTCACGGTGACCTTTATGCCCATAATATTCTAGTAAATAGCCAAGGAAAGGCTATTTTAGGAGATTTTGGTGCAGCATCCTTTTATGATCCAAGCGAGCAGACCACAGCAAAGGCCTTGGAAAGCTTTGAGGCCAGAGCCTATGGTTGTTTACTAGAAGATCTGTTGGAGCGTCATATTTCTGAGAATGAAGAGAATGAGATAAAAATATTTCAGTGTCTACGCCAGTTGCAACAGTGCTGTATGTCTACAGTATCCAGCGAACGACCATCCTTCAGTAGAATTAATCAAGTATTGGCAGAGGCGGCAACGCTTGTTTAAAGTTGTTGTTCTCTGTTGGATTTATGATTGAGACGTGCTTGAGTTTTGTTAGCGAAAAAAGCCTCAGTCAGTGTTTAGCGATTCTATTGTTGATTATTGCAAAACAGCCTGTAGGTGGGCTTGGGAATAAATCTCACCACTAACTCAAAGCACTTAAGCACTGTCTCAATCATTAAATCCACATTGCCTACTGCAACGGGTCATCTTCCTGTGCAGGCAATACCCAAATGGTTCAGCTGGTCTATGTCAGCCAGATACCCACTAACCATCCCTTCACCTGATACCTGTCATTATCGCTTCATAGCAAGCATTAACCCATCGGCAATGGGGACTAAACTCATAGATACGCGCTCATCGCTATGGATTTTCTGATTGAGGGCATGAATCCGTTTTGTGCGATTGTCCTGTTTCTCTGTTGGGGCAGCTACACGCCCCGACCACAATACATTATCGACAGCAATCAAGCCACCGGGTTTTACCAGTTGCAGTGCCCGCTCATAATAGTTGTCATAGTTACTTTTATCTGCATCAATAAATGCAAAGTCAAAACTGTTGCCATGGCCTTCAGCGATTAACTGATCGAGAGTGTCCAGGGCTGGCGCAATTCGCAAGTCTATTTTGTGGGCGACTCCAGCTTTTTCCCAATATTTGCGAGCCATCGTGGTGTACTCATCACTGATGTCGCAGGCAATTAATTGACCATCATCAGGTAATGCCATCGCTACGATTAGTGAGCTATAGCCGGTGAAGACACCCACTTCCAAGGCTTTTTTTACTCCCAAGAGCTGCACCAGTAGACCCATAAATTGGCCTTGTTCTGGGGCAATTTGCATCACAGATCTAGGATGCTGCGCATTTTCTTCTCGTAGTTGTTGCAGAATCTCACTATCGCGAACGCCAACTGAGAGTAGATAGCTGTAAAGACTTTCGGTGAGACTGAGGATTTGGGTGGACATCGGAGAGGGTTTTGAGTTTTAGGTTTTGAGCTTTGAGTTCATAGTATTAATGAACATTACTTACCCAGGGAATTTTAAGGTAAACAACTCAACATTAAAACTGCTTAGTCAGTTGGGTAAAGCCCCTGATAACCCAAAACCCTAAAACTCTATAGATGTCTCTTGTAATACTAATGTCAGTCTGGTTTAACTGTTTGCTACCCTGAAAGGTAGAGTGCGTGAGGAACACCTGATGGATGCGACCCAGGTGGTGCAGGTATCTGCTCGGGTAGGGTGGATTATTGAAATTAGTCAGCAGGATGATGGCTATCGCTGCTGGGTAATCAACCGTGACCTGGATGTTCTGAGTGATGGGTATGTATACGCTACCAGCAGTGCAGCTCTAGCTGCAGGCAGGCTATTTGTGGAGAGAAATTAGGCCACTTTTAGGACTGACACAAGACCCGTCGCATGGTTTTCAGATTGCCTGGTAAGTCGATCCGCATGGCTTGTTCCAGCAAAAATTTGGGGGCTGGAATCATGGGTGTGGCTTTGACGGAATAGGTTAATAGTGTGCCTTCACCAAAATCTTCAAGGACTAGGTCGGCGGCAAAATCTGCAAAGGTGCCACGCTCTAGCCGAAACTGAATGCTTTGGTGTAAGTGTTCAACAACGTGAAGATAAATTTCTACCTGGGCAGTGAAAAGGATGAATGCCTTGCGAGCGGCTTGATATAGCTTGCGAGTAATGCGCTGAGACTGCTGTCTAACGTGCTGTTTTACGGAAGCTTCTAACTCACGGCTCTGGGTAATGTCAGGAAAGTAGTGAACCCAACGGCTATAGTCGGTGAGTTGTTCCCAGAGTTGCGATCGCACCAGCGGCACATACATTTGAGCAGTAACAGCGGCCCCTTTACCAGTATGGTTAGTATCGGTTGCAATTAAGATGTCGCCGCGCAGCAATGCCGCTTGTTGTGTCATCGAAACCATAGGATAAATAAGGAAAACTCTATATGTACTTAATAAATTGGTCGTTTAACTGAAAATCCCCCAACCATTAGTTGGCTAAGTGTAAATTGCCAGTTTTTACTGATTCGTTGCCATTATTAACTAGACGACATAAGACTAGTGTCAAGCAGACACATTTTTGCGTAAAACCTTAGTGAACCTTGTTGTTCCCCCCGAGAGTATATACATACCTGATCGATGGCTAACCGTTTTCGTTTGCGTCCAATTACTCAGCTGTTGTTAGCAACGATTGCTATGACAGCCATTGTCTGGCTTTTGCGGGGTATTGGACTGTTGTCATTTTTGCCAGGAATTATCATTTGGTTATTGATTCTGACGTGTTTTGCGATCGCGCTCTTTAGCAGCTTGCAGTCCACCCGATAGGATAGTGCATATTGCTAGATAAACGTAAATTTTTTCTAAACCAGATGTTAAATAAACTTTAAATTCGGTCTGCTAGGTTGCCGGGGAGTTGTGAGGCAATCAGCAATGGAACTATTGAGACTTCTGGGTATTCCCCTGCTATTACTGCTATTGGGGGATTTCGTCGCTACATTTATCTACCACGTGCCCGAACATGTGTTTGGCCGATACCACAGCATTGTGCATCATAGCCCCAACCGTAGTTTTGTCAGTTATGCCCTGCGCCAGCACTGTCCTCAAGCACTGCTGCCAGGCTTTCTAGGTGCGTTACCGTATCTCATGTGGGTGCCTTTGCTGTGGACACTTTCTCCTCTAGGAACTGTGCTTGGTCTTTTGCTGGCTGAATTGCATGTGATCTGGCGGCATCAGTTTGACCCCGCCTATCGCACCCCAAAGTTAGTTAAGCTCCTCTGCCGCTGGTTGTGTATCACTACCCCGGAACGCCATCGGCTGCACCACCGTAATGCAAATCTGGCTTACGGAGATGTCTTTACCTTTTACGGTAAACCTGCTCAGCATTGGTTGACCTTTCTGCGTCAGTTAAAACGCCAGTGGGCTTAGTCCCCACATTTACGATCCCTATAGGCATCCCAGTCCCTACATGGCATAGCAAGTCCGCGATTCCTACATCCTGCAAACACATTGCCGCCGCCGCATCCTGTAAGGTTAAGGATGAATCGGTTCGCCGGCGCAAGGAGTATCATGACCATCCAAACGGTTTCGACAACGCCTTTTTCAGACCAAAAACCGGGGACATCCGGTTTACGTAAACAGGTCGCTGTTTTTCAAAAGCCCAATTATTTAGAGAATTTTGTTCAATCCATATTTGATAGCTTGGATGGCTACCAGGGACAAACACTGGTTGTTGGTGGAGACGGTCGCTTTTACAATCGCCAAGCCATTCAAATCATTCTAAAAATGGCTGCCGCCAATGGCTTTGGTAAAGTCCTGGTGGGGCAGGGGGGTATTTTCTCTACCCCAGCGGTATCCTGCATTATTCGTAAATATGAAGCCTTTGGCGGCATTATCCTTTCTGCTAGTCACAATCCCGGCGGCCCGGATGGGGACTTTGGCATTAAGTACAACATTGGCAATGGTGGCCCCGCTCCAGAAAAGGTGACTAGTGCCATTTTTGAGCGTAGCAAGGTCATTGATGAGTACAAAATTTTAGAAGCCGAAGATGTCAACCTGGACCGAGTGGGTTCCACGTCCCTGGGTAATATGACCGTTGAGGTGCTCGATGCAGTCAATGACTATGCGGCGCTGATGGAGACCCTGTTTGACTTTGAGCAAATCCGTCAGCTGCTCACCTCCGGTAATTTTAAGATGTGCATGGATTCGCTCCATGCGGTGACTGGTCCCTATGCTAAGGCGATTTTTGAAGGGCTATTGGGGGCACCCAAAGGTACCGTGCAGAACGGTGAGCCCCTGGAAGACTTCGGTGGCGGACACCCTGACCCCAATCTAGTCTATGCCCATGACCTGGTGGAGGTGATGTTTGGTGATCATCCCCCTAGCTTTGGAGCGGCCTCCGACGGTGATGGCGATCGCAATATGATCGTCGGTAGCAATTTCTTTGTCACCCCCAGCGATAGTCTAGCTGTCTTAGCTGCAAATGCTACCCTGGTCCCCGGCTATCGCGATGGTGTTGCCGGTGTGGCCCGTTCCATGCCCACCAGCCAGGCGGTGGACCGGGTGGCTGAAAAACTTGGCATCGACTGCTACGAAACACCCACCGGGTGGAAGTTCTTTGGTAACCTGCTGGATGCTGACCAAGCCACACTATGCGGTGAAGAAAGCTTTGGTACCGGCTCTAACCACGTTCGCGAGAAGGACGGTCTATGGGCAGTGCTGTTCTGGCTGAATATCCTGGCGGTGAAAGGTCAGTCCGTTGAAGCTATTGTTAAAGACCACTGGGCTACCTATGGACGTAATTACTACAGTCGCCATGACTTTGAAGGCGTAGATAAGGATGTGGCAAATGAGCTGATGGCGGGATTGCGATCGCAGCTATCCACCCTCAAAGGTCAGCCGTTAGGTAGCTACACCGTGGCCTACGCCGATGACTTTAGCTATACCGACCCTATCGACAAAAGCGTTAGCCAAAAGCAAGGCATTCGCATTGGCTTTACCGACGGTTCTCGCATTGTGTTTCGCCTTTCTGGTACCGGCACTCAAGGAGCTACCCTGCGCCTTTACGTCGAAAACTACGAACCCGATACCTCCAAGCACAACATCGATACCCAGGAAGCTTTAGCGCCCCTGATTCAGCTGGCCGATGAAGTTGCCAAAATTAAGGAACTCACTGGTTTCGATGAACCCACAGTGATCACCTAAACTTAGACGACCAACCTAGACGACCCCGAGCACTCTCCCATCCTGGGAGGGGCTCCTCCTGGGTAGATCAACCCCTCGCTGGATCTACTGACCCGGCACTGTTACCCCGCTTTTAACCTGCTGCTTATCCGCATTCTTGCCATATTTCTCGGCTACTGCGGTTACCTCAGCGACCCGCTCAGCATTACTAACCTCTTCAGCCTTGGCTCTGGCGGCAGCGGCCTCCTTGGCCTTCAATCCATTTTGGGCCCGTGTCCAAAAGGACATCGTAAACCCTACGCCCAAATAGGTAGCGCTCATAATCGCCCATCCCTCAATGACGTAGTTCATCATGTAATTTAAGGTTTCAACGGTCATGATGCGTTCCTGTTGGTGTAAACAACGTTGATGAAACGGGCTTTAATAGCCAGCATTACGCACTAGCAGGCTAACCGCTAGCATCCACAGTAAAAATTCTTTTGATCCCCATTTAAGCAGGTTCTTTTTGGGATCGGTACTTATCGCAAAAAATATTTTGGACAGACTTTTATAAAGACCATCTCAAATACATCAGTGGCTTTCAATGCGAGACAGACCGTTGTTGTAGAGTGTCGAATAGCCTGAATCCCAATGGATATAGGTTATTTCACGTATACATAACTCTATTTATTAAGACTATGAACGTTAGTGCTTTGATTAAGCCTCTGACTGCTGCATGGGTGGGTATCTGTGCGATCGCGGCTCCAGCTTTAGCTCTGCCCTCGGCTGAAAGTGGGATTGAGAATTATATTGGTGTGGGCGTACGGGCAGGGCTTAACGACGATACAGCGGCGGTGATTGATTCTAAGCTTGAAGTTGTCTCGTTTGAGCAGGGTAGTGTGTCTGTGAGACCGGCGCTATTAGTTGGCGATGACTTTGAAAGCCGTTTGCCCGTTTCCTTTGATTTACCTTTGGAAGAGCAGTTCTTGGTCTTTGGGGGCGGTGGTTTTGCCTATAACTTCGATAGTAGCGACTTTGACCCGATGATTACTGGTGGCCTTGATATGGCTCTCAGTGATCGTCTGATTCTAAATGTAGAGGGTAACCTAATTTTCAAATCTAACGATACGGATGCGGAAGTTGCAGCGTCGGTCAACTGGTTGTTCTAGACTGGCCGATTGGCTAAGGGTTTGAATCACCTTGGGTAGACACTGGGATTGGATTGCCAGGCAGTAGAGAATTAGTTGGGCTCAATGTTAGTTGTAGCAATACTATTCAGCCGACGGCGCTGTTCGGTATTGTGAAATACCGAGCGTCACTGTCTGTCCTATGTCTACCCGCTTGTCTTTCCAAACTAAATTTGCCTATGGTGTTGGCGAATTAGGAACAGCTATTCCCATTGGTTTAGCGATTTTTTATCTACTGTTTTTCCTGACCGAGGTGGTGGGGCTATCGCCCACGCTAGCCGGTACAGTATTGCTGATTGGGCGGGTATGGGATGCCGTCAATGATCCGATTATTGGTTGGTTAAGCGATCGCACCCAGACTCGTTGGGGACGTCGCTATCCATGGTTAGTCCTAGGGGCATTACCCCTAGGATTTTTTACATTTATGCTGTGGATTGTGCCGCCTCTACAGTCACAGGCCAGTTTGTTTGTCTACTACGTGCTGATGGCTGTGGGAGGCTATGCGGCGTTTTCGGTGATTATTTTGCCGATGGTGGCGATCGCCACCGAACTCACCCCCGACTACGACGAACGCACCAGCATCATGTCCGTGCGCTCAGCCGCCAATATTATTGGTTCTGTTGTTGGGTTAGTAATGGCTCAGATTATTTTTGCCCTGGTTGAAAACACCCGCCGTCAGTACATGATTTTGGGTGGGGTGAGTGCCATCGTGATTGTGGTAACCATTGCTGTGTGTGTCGTTGGCACTTATGGCCAATATCGACCCGTAATGCGTCAGCAGCCGGAATTATCCCCCCACCCCATGGGCCGCCAACTACGCAAAGTATTTGCAAATCGAGCATTTCGCTGGGTTATGGGGTTATATCTATGCTCCTGGGTTGGAGTCCAGGTAACAGCGGCGATGCTGCCTTTTTTTGTGACTGAATGGATGCATCTGGGCGAGCAGCATTTTACCCAAATGGCAATAGCAGTTCAGGGTAGCTCAGTGGCGATGATACCGTTTTGGCTTTGGGTCACCAAACGTACCAGCAAGCAGACGGTTTATTACGCAGGAGCCCCATTGGCGCTGATCGGTGTTTGCATTTTAGGGCTGGTACAGCCCGGTCAGATAGTCGTAATGTACTTGATTGGTGTAGTCATTGGGGCTGGGTTATCCACCTTTTATCTGGTGCCGTTTGCCATGCTACCTGATGTGATTGACGATGAAGAACTGCGTACAGGGGAGCGCCAGGAGGGTATCTTTATTAGCCTGATGGTGTTTTTGCAAAAAGTAGGGGTGGCGATCGCAATTTTTCTCTCCGGCTGGATGCTCGACTGGGCCGGACAAACCGGACCCGATGGTCGCCTGTTAATTATTCGACTCCTAGCCAGCGCCCTGCCCAGCCTATTAATTTGTGGCGGTATCTATTGTGTCTATCGCTATCCCCTCACCCGTCGCGCCCACCATCGGATTCGCCTACAACTAGAACGCAACCGCAAACAACCTTAACGTAATTAGGTTCGTTTACACCAAATTTTGTAGAGACGTTCTATAGAACGTCTCTACAAAATTGATCCTTATTCCCCTACGACATCTATGCAAACCACTGCCGACTATTATTGCGCCTACTGCGGCGAACCCAACACCACCTTTATCGACATCAGTAGTGGTCTTACCCAGCAATATGTTGAAGATTGTCAAGTATGTTGTCGCCCGAACATTCTTTACATCACCATTGACGAAGAGACCCTGGAGGTAGATATCCAGACCGATTGTGAAGACCGTTAATAGCGTGTGAGGAAATTACTGAACGTTTGTGCGTACCCGCCCAGTGAGTGGGATAAATCCGAATTTAAATCAATTGTTGTGTAGCTATTAACAATGTCACATTGACAGCTATGGAGAACCGCTTGAAAAACTTTGTTCGCGTTATTTCCAGTTCTTTAGTCAGCGCTTTATTGCTAGCCAGCTGTAACAGCAGCATAGATTCCAGTGGCACAAGTTCCAACAGCGGTCGTGGGTTTGAAGTAAAGCTGCTGGTGGGGAGTGCCTTACATCAGTTCTGTGATGAAGCAGCAGTTCAGTTCAATCAGACCAATCCGCAGCTGGAGAGTGGTGACGCATTTTATATGACCTGCGAGGCAGCGGGTAGCGGCGATGTTGTGGAGCGTACCATTGCCTTAGCTCAGCAATTTCAACAGGGGGCACTCACCGCTGAGACTCCAGACTTTCCCACAATTCTTTCTGTAGACGGTGAGATTTATCAGAACCAGCTGATCTATCGCATGGATCAGCTTTACCCTGGCCAAGACTATATCCCGGCTATTACTGATGCACCACTGTTAGCTAATAGTCCCATGGTGTTTATGGTGCCAGCGGATCTGGCGTCTGGTCTGCGTAACGTTGACGATCTGTTTGCGCAGCTAGTCACTGCCAAAACCCATCAAGATTTGGACCCTAGTAGCCCAGAGCAGCCAATTTACTATGTCCATACCGCGCCTACTCGTTCCAATTCCGGGCTGCAAACCTTGGTATCCCAGTTCGCGTCAGTGTCAGGTAAACGTCCTGAAGAGTTGACAGTGGCAGATGTGCAACAGCACCAGGCAAAGGTACAAGAGATTCAGAGCAAAATTACCCGCTACGGTAAGTCCACCTCTACCCTGGCCAAGTCTATGGTGGAGAATGGACCCTTCTGGGCTTCCATTGGCTCGGTATACGAGTCATCGGTGATTGCGGCTAATACTAATTTGCCCCCTGGTGGCACCCGTTATGAAGCGGTGTATCCCAAATCCACCTTTACCTCCAATATGCGGGGCATTGTGCCCAATGCGCCATGGGTCAGCGACCAAGAAAAAGCAGCGGCTGATCAGATTTTGGAATATCTGCAATCTCCGCCAGCGCAGCAAATCGCTACGAATTTGGGCCTGCGACCAGGCGCGCCCGGAGTTGCTCTAGGACCTAAGTTCAGCCCTGATTTTGGTGTCGACCCCCAGGCCAGTTATGATTCCTACCGACCGCCTGTGCCAGAGGTGGCTGAGGCGATGTTGACTACCTGGAGTCAGGTGGCTAAGAAGTCTTCTCTCGTGGTGGTGGTGGTCGATACCTCAGGTTCGATGGACGGCAACAAACTACCAGCGGTTCAAAATACCCTCAAAACTTACGTTGATGCTCTGGGGCCTAAAGACCAGGTGGCCTTGATTGATTTCGATAGTGATATTCGTCAGCCGGTGCTGGTGGATGGCACACCCGAGGGTAAGTCGCGGGGGTTACAGTTTATTGCTGGGTTAAGGGCTGATGGGGGTACTCGTCTCTACGATTCGGCATTGGCAGCGCGCAATTGGCTCTCCGCTAACCTGAGGCAAAATGCCATCAATGCAGTACTAATTTTGACCGATGGTGAAGATTCGGAATCGGGGATTAGTCTGGATCAACTGGAACAAGAACTCTCTCGCAGCGGGTTTTCATCAGACCAGCGTATTGCTTTCTTCACGGTGGGCTATGGCAAAGAAGGGGACTTTAACCCCCAGGCTCTAGAGCAGATTGCTCAGCTGAATGGAGGTTACTATCGTAAGGGTGATCCGGCGACCATTGCCCAGTTGATGGCCGATCTACAAGTCGAATTTTAGGAGCACTGATGAAGCTAGCCAATCCATTGCAGTATCCGTTGGCGGTGCTGGCAGGAGGCATTTTTCTGGTAGGTGGTGTGCGTTTGGGCCGTTTGCCTGCTGTTGTTGTAATACCCGGTGCGGTGATTATTGCCACGGCTGGTGCCGCTGTCCTAAAGTCTCGCGAACCCGATAAGGTTGAGTTGGCCAACAAATCTATTAATCGGGAGTTTCAACAGGTGCGGCAGCAGGCTGTTGCTTTAGGTACACGGGCGAATGAGTTAAATGAGGAGGCGACTCGATTACTGACTGATAGCGACCAGATTGAGTTGCTAGGGGTGGTGCAGTATGCGTGCGATCGCACGCAAGAACTCCCCCAAAAAATTGATCAGCTTGCCTTCCGCCTAGAAGGTAAAGACGCCCTGTTGTCGGTTGACGAACTACAACGCCAACTCAAACAAGCCGAGGTTAAAGTTCGCAATAGCAAGGGCATCGCCCAGGAACAATGGGGCAAACTTGCCAACAGTCTGAAGCGCAATATTGCCCTGGCCCAACATGGTGAAGATGCTCGTCAAGCTCAGCTGGCTAACTTGTCTACTTTAATTGCCGAATCAGGAGGGGTGCTCCAACAATTGCAAAACAAACTTCGCACCGCTGATCTCACCAATGCTGTCGCCGCCGATGAACTACGAGAGCTTAGCGATGAATTCAAGGGCTTCCAAGAAAATGTCGATGTCTTAATTGCCTGATTTTCATCCATTCCAAATTATTCCCATTCCCCATTTTTCTCATCATGGTCACCAAACCCGTTACCTCCCTTGCCATCATCGTCGCCTCTGCCGGTCTCGCCTACGCCCCTCTCCCCGGCGTTAATCAATCCATCACCATTGTTAGCGGCAGCGAACTTCAAGAACCTCTTAAACTTCTCGAAACTCGTTTTGAACAACAGAATCCTTCGATTCAAATCAATCTTGAATTCCAAGGTTCCCAAGATATTGTCAACAAATATATTGATGACAAAAACGACTTTGAACCCACAGTTCTGATTCCTGCCAATGGCCAACTGTTAGATGAGCTGAGCCAACGCTGGCAGGCACAATATGGTGATGAACCCTTTTATGAAACACCCCAGCCCATTGCTAAGACAATGCTAGTTGCTGTCTCCTGGCCAGAGCGAGCCAAAGCACTGTTCCCTGATGGCGAGTTTCAGTGGCAACGGTTAGAAGATGCCATGGCTGGTAGCAATTGGGACAAAATTGGTGGCAATGCTGCTTGGGGCAGTTTTGATTTTGTAACGACTGACCCTACTCGCTCTAACAGTGGTCAGCTGACGATGAGTTTATGGTCACAATCTGAGGCTAATAGCAACAGTCTCAATACTGGCGATTTTAGCAAAAACAATGTTCAAACATTATTTGGTTTGGTAAAACGATCTGTTTATCAGCCGCCTAGGTCTACGGACATTCTATTGCAAGAGTTTATTACTCGCGGTCCCAACGATGCCGACATTGCCACCGTATATGAGAGTATTGCTCTCCACCGCTGGGAACAGTCCAGTGCTACCCAAGGCCAGCCCTATCAAATCCTTTACCTAGATCCGACCATTGAGACTATTTCCACCGCTGCCATTGTGCGACGTGATGTCAGTGATGGCGAAGCTAAAGCTGCTCGCGCATTTATCGACTTTTTGGTGGAGCCAGAACAGCAAGCTGTATTTGTGCAGCATGGCTTTCGTCCTATGAATGCACAGGTCGATATTAACTCGGTACCCAATAGCCCTTGGAGCCAAAATATTCCTGGAGCAATGACGGAGCCAACGGGGCGAGTCAACACTCCACCCAATCGTTCTGTGGTTGAAGAGGTTATCCGTCAGTGGCAACGAGTTAACTGAGCTTGGTACTATTAGGAATTAAAGAACTGGTGAAATCACCTTTTTGATAAGGAAGATGTGTCACGATGCTTTGGCAACACTATTAACCAACTCTAATTCACTTTAGCCTTAAACCGAACAAATCCATACGCTCCTGTTGGGTCAATTGAGGCAGAAGGGACATCCCCCACATTGACAATGATGAAACCATTGTTTTGAGTCTGACTGCCTTGGGTCAAATCGTAACGGCAGTAGGTCAGAGAATCGTTATTATTAGCAATATAAGCGCCAATATCCAGATCCTCAGTGTTGGTCAAAGATTGATTTCCGCTAGCGCGTCCTAGCATAATCCCGGTATCGGCATCAAATGCATCGTCAGTAAAGGTGAGATGGTCGGGAATGCGATCGCACAGTCGAAAATCCTGCGCTACAGTACTACCGTTAGAGAGAAAATAAATCGTGTACTCAATCTCATCCCCTGGCTGCACGCTGATACCACCTACAACTCCACTCAGATAGTTAGCTGGCCACTCGGCTGCATTATCGTCATCATCGGGGCTACCCACATCTATATAGGTGTCGTCAAATACCTGTTCATCAGCCTGTCCCCGATTGATAGCCGTAATTCTTTTAACTAAGGCCATTTGAGCATTTCCCGCCGGGTCAAATGGAAAGTTGATATTCAAAATATCTGTTGTCAAAAGTGTTGCCTGGCGCGGATTTATTTGAGACGACTCCGCATCTCCCCCACCATAGGTCAATCCCCCCAGATCCCCATCGGTTTCATCAATATCTACCCAGTAATTTGTATTCTCCGCCAGGTTAGTAAATAAATACTCTCCGCCATTTTGCGTTTCCTTAACCTCAATCCGTAAATCGTCACCATGGGTTTCTAAAATATTATCGCCGTCATCTTTATAGAGTGTGACAGTTACCTCATCTAGTCCGCGCTCACCACTGCTCAGCAAGTCATCTCGACTCGTGTCCTCAAAGGCATTACCACCAATATGACAGCCCGCTGCCATACCAGAGGTCATAAAAATAGCCTGAGTAGCTCCCCCATCCAGGGATTCACCCACTGCATAGGTGATTTGGGTAGTATCAATAAACGTATTTTGATAATCAACGACAATTCGACTACTAGTTGCGTCTTCTGATGGGTTGGGACCCAATCCCTGGGTATTAGAGGAATTCGAATTATCTGTTGATGATGAATCATCCGTGAATATGTGCTTATTACCCGAGATACTCTCCACCAGGATAGACCCAACATAGGTATTGGTAGAGCTAATGGATGTCCCACCTAAAAAGCTTTCAACTTCAAGGATGTCTCTAAACCGGATATTATTGTTAACGTACTGACTGTCAATATCCCCCGCCAGGATACGAGCACTACCAATGGGGCGATTGTATTCAACTTCCAGAACCCAGCTATCGCCAGGGTCGCCTTCACGCTCTGTTAACCTGGGAGTTCTATTCCCTGTTCTTGGATCGGTAAACTCAATAAAAAATACATCTGGATCATGGCCAGTGGCTATAAACTTGCCACTGTTGTTGTTAATTGCAACAGTACGCATCGTGGCCGTAGTTCCATTAGGGGCCGTTGCTGTCCATACCGTATCTACAGAATACTTAGGCTTGGCATTATTTCCCCCGGTCATACCAAAAGGCTCACGGTCAGGCACAAAGTCGCCAAATACCATATCGTGACAGCTCAAAGAGAGAGGAGCCTGAGGTGAACTATTCGGCAATGCCTCTGCAGGTAGACTATCTGCTTGAGCCGGTAAGGCTGTCATTAACGTAGCCGCAATACTCGTTGCCAGTGCCAAAGAATGGGCAGCGACCATTTTCCCATTGCGTATTTTTTTTGAGGGTGCACCCAACAACCGTTGTTGAATCAAACTGACTAGCGGCAAAGGCTGTTCTGCAAGCTGTTTCCGAACTCTGACCCTGTGAGGATTTAGAGCGACGAGACGCTCAAGTAATGATGAAAACACTGTATAAAAAAATACTTGCCTTGATTTTCTTAGCTTGCCTCAAAGACCACCGATAATCTCTCGGAAAATTTACTAAAATACTTGACCTAAAATACTGAAAAGAACAGAGAAAACTTAATCTAAATGCTTTGATATTTAAGCTTTGTTGATGCTCAAAGCTTTTCACATATATCTAATCAGCCTATTCTTTTTTTTGTCCATAAACCTGGATTTAAGATGGTGCTAAATACGTGATTTTACTAGCATGATCCACCAAGGCCCAAAGCTATGATCTTATGCTTGCCGACACTCACTTACATTGCTAAAATGCATTCATCTCAACTGGAAACTGTTCTATCTATTGAACATTTCTCTCAATGTATCTCTTGCCTGATTATGGTTTAAGTTGGTACGCTCTGAAGACGTTGAGTCGTTTGTTGCAACATCTTCTAACTCCACATCATCAACTACATTAGACTCAATCCGCTGCACATCATTATCAACGTTTTCTATAAAACTTCCCACTGCCTGACTCTCAATCAGAATGATTGGCTTGTCATTGCTGTTGGCTAATGCCGGTGCTCCACAGACCAAAATGCCACTGGATATAATCAAAGAAAAAACTGCCTGCCTTATAGGTGTCTGGCTAAGGTTTGCTAGATATGATGGCAACAAAGACATAGATAGCTATTCTTCCTTTCAGACCCTATGATGTCTGTACAGTTGCTGCTTTGACTTCGGTGAAACCCCTTGAGAATATGGCTTGTTATTGTAGTAACTCTTGCAATGTCAGGACAATACTGATTTGTGTTGTAGGGGCACTCTATAGAACGTCCCTACAACGACGTCATTGGTAACAATCAAATTGCTTATTCATTCACCTTGGTGGTAAACCGAAAATAGCCATAGGCATTGGTGGGTGTCCCTTGCCCGGTGGTGTTAGGTAATGTGGCCAACCCGGTTGGATCACCTGTTGTGCCGGTGATATCGACCACCACCACTTCATCGGTGGCGGATGTGCTGAACCCAGAGAGATTACATGTCGGTACCGCAGGTAGATTGCCCACCGTGGTCACCTCGCCTCGATCAACAGTTGTGGCATCGCTATCATCAGTGAGATTGTAGGTGGTGCTGCCGATAACTAGCTCAATGTCGTTACCACCATAAAGTCCAGTAACAAAACTCTGATTCGGCTGAATCCAGTCACAGATCCTCACGGTTTCGGCTGTGGTGCCACCTGCGTTGAGAAAATACACTGTGTATTCAATCTCGTCACCAGGGTTGACCAATCCTGCATCAAGTTCACCTAGCAGATAACCATTTGGCCAGTTACTCATGTCATCAGCCGAATTTGTAACATTATCGTTGACTATCCCATTGAGGGTGGTATTGTCGTTGGGATTTTTGGTGCGATCGCCATTGATGGCCGTAATTCGTTTCACCAATAACACATCAGGGTCACTCGACACGACTGTAAAGGTGGTCGGGTCATCAATGGGAGGTGAGTCAGGGTCGTCGCTGGGGAAGGTTTGTGCACCGAAGGAGAGGGATGCCTGGTTATCAATGTTGCCCACTGGAGCATTGTTATCAACAACGGCATTTACTGTGAAAGTTACACTGTTGGTAATGTTATCCACACCGTTAGGGATGTTAATGCTGCTGATGCTCAGTTCAGTGTCATTAAATGTGGTGACGGTGCCATCACCAGGGGATGCAACACTTAGACTGTTGGTATCAAAAGTAATATTGGGGTCCGTGAGGACATCCTCAAAATCAATAAAAATGTCGGTGCCATGGCCGTTATATAACACGTAGGTATAGGTAACCGTATCACCAGGAAACGCGATCTCAGGTTCAACATTTTTGGTAATAGCAGGCGGAGTACAGGAGGTGGCATCAAATTTATCATTGATCACCACTGGTCCCACTCGGTGCACAACGGCGGGAGACTGGGTCAGGTCAATGGCGAAGAGGGCATTATCACCACCAGCCACATTTTTATAGAAGTAGCTGATGCCACTGCTGGTGGCCCAGGAGCCTCCTGAGTTAAAGGGTAGGGGATCACCTGTAGTTGTAACAACAGTGGCAGCTCCTCCCGTTGGTGGAATGCGGTAGAGATTGCCATCTTTGATGGCATATAGTTGACCATCCACCGGGTTGAAGTTCAGGTCAGCGGGGAAGTCGGGCAAGCCCGTGATAGCAACAGTATCATAGGTCAGGGTACCATTGGCAGGAGCGTTGCCGATGTTCACGATACGCAAAGTGTTACCATCTGCCATGTTGTAGTATCGGCCACGGCCATCCATGGTGCCATTCCACCAGGCGGGGGTATTTAATTCAACGGATGGATTGCTCACTAAGGTGGCTCGGCCTAACCCTTCAAGGGTCCCATCGGCACTGATGCGCACAATCTCACGCCATTGAAAGCTAGACTCACCTAGAGGATTGACGACAACACCATAGAGGTAGTTATCCAAAATGTTATAGGCTAAGCCATTGACTTCGATGGGGGGATCAAAGTTGGGGGCTGTGGCGGTATTAATTGAGTTAAAGCTTAAGGTGGTTGGGTCAAAGATACCGAATTCTGATGGACTGTTGATGATTGAATAGGCAGAGGTATTGCAGGCAAAGGTAGATCCAGAAGTTGTCGTCGATGACTGTTTGAGGGGAATGTTGTTATTGATAACAAAGGGATCGCCCGCGTCTAAATTAAAGGACAAGTAAAAGATTGTACAGTTATTGCCTGTCAGGAAACCAGCACTGCCCGTATCCTCATAATTCCCTAAAACTGTGGGGTCAACACCGCCCGTGGGGTCAAATGGTGGTGGGTCTTGCTTTAAGCAGGTGTTGCTTAGTTCATATCCCGGCGGTGGGGTGACTGCCATGGTGTAGGTGCCAGCAGTCCCATCAATAAACCATTCATAAAAGCCAGTAGCGCTGCCATCATGGGTCAGGTTAATTGCCCCTGGACCGCTGACGCTGATCTGCCCCCCCGGAATCATCTCACCCGTAGCTTCGTCATAGAAATACCCGGCAGGGTCGGCATCTTGATAATTGGGGACACCATCGCCATCTCGATCACCTGTACCATCTATCACATCTGGAATGGCGTCATCATCAGTATCGAGTAAGATGCCTGCATCCAGGTTATCAATGTTATTGCCTGCGGTTAGGGTAATTCTGGCAGTCTTCCCTGTGACCGGATTAACATCAGAGTCAAGCTCGTCATCATTGCCTCGATTACGTCGAGTAAAGCGATAGCTATTGGGCAGCTCAACCTGCACTCGATAATCATTGGGGGCTAAATCGATAAAGTTGTAAAATCCGCCGCTGCTGATAGTTTGGGTCGCTTGAATAGTGCCATCATCGGGGGTAATCAGGTGAACAACGACATTGTCATACCCCGATTCTCCATCGTCCTGAATGCCATTAAAGTTAGTATCGTCCCACACCTGACCTCCCAGGGATGCAAATGTGCTAGCACGAGTTCTCACGGTAGCATCTACAGAGGGAATAAAGCCTAGACTAGGATGGTTAGGAGTGCCCTTGAAATTATTGGTATAAACGTCACTGCCGAGACTCCCTGTGGATGACATTGTTAGTCGCAATCGCCGCGTTGGCTCCCCTGCATTCATCGCAGGTGCTGTGATCAAGACTGCAGTGACATCAGAATAGTCGATCGCAGGACAATCTGCTGCTCCACTGGTAACTTCGGCAGGCGTACACCAGATCGTACTGCTATTTTGAGTCGCTGGATTATCACTGATATTGTTGGGACTATCGTGAGTGAACTGGAAGGTAAAACCCACATTATCTACATCCTGAATAGTCTTAAAGATAGGTGTAGCTGTGTAATCTGTGGGCGGAGTACCCACACCATCAAACGCATCTCGAATAGAGCCATCGCCCTCATAAGGAAGAATATCGATAAATTCAGATCCTGCTGTTACATCAATATCTTCACTGAGGTTGGCCAGATACAGATCATAAACAATATCTTCTCCTGGCTCTATTTCTGGTGTGACCGCCTCTTTGAAAATGGTAAATGCTGCATTGTTGATGATAGTAACCGAACGGATATCGGTACGCGACTCTAAAGGAGAGGAGTCAAGGTCCGAACCAGTATCATCTAGAGCAGCAATAGATGCTTGGTTGGCAATACTGGTGCCACCGACAATATCAAACCCCGCCTTAGCTTCGAAGGTGATCGTCGGAATCGGTACATTAGGGGCATAATCGCCTAAGTTCCAGGACAGAGTCATAGTGCCATCCCCATTTTCGATCACGCTGTCAGGGGGAATGTTGGCTGATCCGGTGATGTAACGAAGTTCTGTTGGCAAGGTATCAGTCACCACAATCTCAGCGGTAGAAACATCGTTGATTAACGCTGTGAGGGTGGGCTCCAGGGCAAAGGTAATATTTTCTGTCGCTCTCACCGTGTTGACAGAATCATCCGCTTCAGTACCATTGGTGGGGTCATCGGTGCTTTTATCAATGCGGACAACAGCGCGGGTAAGCCGGAGGCGATCGCCATCATCATTGCCGCTATGATCCACCGGGTTATAGGACCCGAGATTCCAACCGCCGCTATTGGTTTCGTCGGACCGCGAGGTAACAAGATTTGCCAGAATGGTCGGATCGGGGATCTGTACTCCTGTGACTGGATCGATATTGAGTGCTTGTAAGTGTAGCACCGCATCGATGCGAAAGCCTTCTGGCAAGACACCGCTAGTTGGCTGAACCCGCACCCGCGTCACTTGCGGAATCAAGCTGGGATTGTTGGCCAGGTCGGTTTCGCTGTACCAGATGGCATCACTATCGTCACAGGTGGCGTCGTGCTGCGCTAAAAATCGAGTCACATCATCAAGTGCGGCGGTCTCCGCACCGTAGTAGCTATCTGTTGCTGTGTCACCTCCTACACCATATTCAATAATCACCTCTGACTCGTTGAGGCGGTCACCGTTCGTGCGGAGTTCGACATATTCACCACTGGTGGGATTGGGGGCCAAAATTTGGGTACGGTTATCAAACTTGTCGCACAGGATCACATTGGTCAAATCACCAACACCGTTGTTATTACTGGTGAAATAGCTACCAAAGACCTGACCTGGTAGCACCACACCATCACCGGTCTCAATATCCGTCATGGGATACAACACACTGTTGTTATTGAAGTTACCGCCGCTGTAGGGAGTGCGGTAATATTTGTCTTGAGACAGACTTCCCAGCGGTCGCTGCAAGCTGAATGTGCGATCATTATTGACGTTATCACTGTCGCTAATGGGAACAGTTACATGGCCTCCCTGATCTGGTTCCACGTTGGGCTGGTTGTTAATGCTGGGGGTATCGAGAAAGTCATAATAGTTGGTAACCGTTAGCCGATTTTGCCCCGTCGGAAAATCACTGGTAGGTATCCAAATTTGGATGATTCCGGCAACTAGATGGGTTTCATTAGCATTGAGAGTCCCACCATTAGCATCCAAGATGGGGCGATGTTGACCAGACAGGTCGGCATCCGTGATAGTGATAGTAATATCGGTACCCGCACCGCCACTTTGGTTACAGTTCCAGGTGCCAGAGTCGGCAACTGCATTGGCTTCTTGCCCTGCCCCAGCAATTGTCAGGGAACCCAGGGGCATCTCTTTGGCCCAGGCACCATTAATACCATTATCCGTTGTGTTAGGCTCACAGCCCAGTCGTCCACCCCAGTCATATAACCGGGCATTGGAGGAAATGCTACTGACCACATTGGTGATGATAATTTGATTACCTGGGGTACTCGGATCAGCATCGCCCAGGATTTCACTTCCTTTGGGCGCAACAATTGCCAGGGGCCATGCATAAACTAACCCTTCTTCTCCTGTCGGTCCATTTACTAGACCGATCTGACGAGGAGGACCGTAGTCATCAAGAGCCAGATCCATTCGCGGTGTGGCGGAGACTTTGACCTGGGTGGGACCTGTAGAGAGACTACCGGCACTAGAGGTGAGGTTAGCGTTTACTGCCAGGTCTGCACCATGAGGAGCGGTGCCTAAAACAGCGGCTGTAAAGTCAAAGAAACCGGTGGTTGAAGTGGGTAGGGTTTCAGTACAGGTGAGGGTTTTACGATCGCTACTAACTGACACACTCCCAAGACATGAACTTTGATTCTCTTCCCACAAATGATAATCATCGCCAATGGTGACTGTGATCGTCGTACTTCCATTGGGCTGAGTATCGGTGGCATAGTTAACCCGATAGGTGACAGTATCATAGGTCCGCACAATCCCATTCTCATCATTAGCATCATTCCCCGCATTACTAAAGCCAGGGTAGGTTGGATCAGGTCCCGAGAAGTTTGCAGTACCATCACTTCTAACACTTACTCCAAATGTTGTCACCTCTGCTGTTGCTGTTGTTGCAAATATTCCACCCATCATACTTGCAAGCCCCAACGTGGCTAACAAGTAATTGCGAGAAGACAAAAAATAGTAGCCTTTTCTAGAGTTAGGGAAACTGTTTTCTTTCTTTGTGAAACGATGATGAATCCCCAAGGAATTTAGAGATAGAAATGGAATTTGCATGGTAGATGACTGACCTGAGCAGGAACGGCATATGCAGTAAGCTAATTCTTCTCCTATTGAGAATAATCAAAGTCCATCTGCTAATGGAATAACTTCACACGAGTTGAGATGTTTTACCCAGAAAAGTTGTTGTAACTATTCCAATTCGTGTGAGTTTAAAGTAATCCCATCTAATAACGCTAGGGTACACAAAAAAACTTTGATTCTCTCAGCAACCATGCGTATTTTTCGTCAAAGTTATGAACCTGTATTATGCCGGAGCTGATGTATTAAGAGTTTTTGCTATTGACAAATAATTTGCAATCAAGCGTTAGGTGAAAAAACGTTAATTCTACTGGCTCGGCTATTCAACTACTTGGGTCGTAAATCGAAAGAAACCAAAAGCGTTGCTAGGCAAATCTTGTCCAGCTATACTAGGCAATGTAGTTAACCCAGTGGGTTCACCGATTGTTCCAGTAACATCCAACACCAATACATTGTCGTTGGGAGCAGTGTCGTCAGATAGATTACAAGTAGGATTTGCAGACAAGCTACCTACAGTTGTTAATTCTGCCCTATCAGTTGCATCGTTCGTAGCGGTTAACTGATAGGTGCTACCACTAATATCAAGTGCGATGTCTTTGCCATCATATAGGTTGGGTTCAGAAGCTCCATACAGCCCAGTAACAAAATTCTGGTTAGGCTGTATCCAGTCGCAGAGCCTTACATTCATAGCCTCCCTGCCCCCAGCATTGATAAAATATATCGTATATTCAATCTCATCGCCGGGCTTTACTAAGCCTGCATTAATCGCACCAATCAGATAATCTGTAGGCCAGTTCCTGTTATCATCAGCGGAATTAGCGATATTGTCATTGACTTCAGTGTTGAGAGGCGTGTTGTCGTTTAAGTTAATCGTGCGGTTGCCATTGATAGCCGTAATCCGTTTGACGATGAGTACTTCAGGTGGTCTGACAACATTAGCACCGATAAAACTGAGGTGTTCGCTATCGGCATTGTTGTTGCCTGCTGCACTGTCATCATCGCCGACAATGAGTATGACTTTTTGTATACGTTCGATTTCACCATTGTCAACAAAGCCAATCCAGCGAGTTGATTGGTTACCACAGCCTGGTTCGTTATTGGCTGTGCCGCCACACAGGCTTTGAACAACCAGTTCTGGGTCGGGTTCGTTACCGTCATAGAGAGAATTTGGCGCAATTTCAATATCGTTGCCAATGCGATTATCCGAGGCATCCAGAAGCCTTAAAATTGCTGGTGTTCCGTTGCCATCAGTGCGAGTTTCTAAGTCTCCTACCCAGAAGCCAAACGAGCTAACTGGTTGGTCAAATGATAGGAGGACGGCATTGCGTTTGAGATCACTCAAAGCGCCAGCGTGAGGCTCATTCCAAAATCGAGGTTGGTCATGACTTTCATAAAGGCTGGCCGGACGGGGTGCTGCACCTTGCAAAGAACTACTATTGCTGAGGGTAGGACTTGAGCCTGCAATCGTAGGCTCTCCAGCGCATGCAGTCCCCCCTATGGGAATCTGTACCAACTCAATAGAGACATTGACTATATTGTCGGTGACAGGATCGTGATAGCTAAAATTGTTAACACTACCCTGAGGAACACTAGCGGTTCCAAACCAGTTTTCTAACGCAGGATCGGTTGGTTGACCAACCGCAGTTCGCCAATTATCGTCCAAGATGTCTACTAAATCGCGGGTGACAATGACATTGCGTCTGACCTCATCGCTGATATAAGTGATAATGCTAGGGTCAGATGTACCGCTACCGATGGTGCAACCGTCTGAGTCGGTAGTCACCATAACAGATGAACTCGCCCGTGTCTCTTGTGAGTTGTTAACTGGGTTAATAAAGCTCCCTGTGGCTTGGTTTTTAAGCACGGTGCCAGGTGCTGGAGCATCTGACCGAGCTGGACGATCAATCAATGTTCCTTGAGATAACAACACTATGACAATTAGGGAATGTTTGATACCCCAACTGAGTAACTGACATTTCATTTGTGTGCAACCCTGACAAAATATGCCTGGTTATCCCAGTGCTCTCATTAAGGTGCCCATCCATAGTTTTCTCATGTGATGAGAAAGTTAATATCCCTTGCGATATCTATACTAAAGGGATGTGACCAACCCACGCATTTATGCATCATTGGTATATCCAGAGTGATAAACGATTGGATATGCCTAAGCTACTGAGAGCATTCCAACAGTTTTTCCGGGAAAATAATGAAGTCTGGATCGAACGATTTGATTATAAAGAGGCTGGTCCTCAACTCCTGTTGTAAGCGTTTTTACAACGTATTCTTAATGGGGGTGACAGATTGACAAGAGAATATGGTCTGGGACGTAAACGTACCGATTTGTTAATTGAATGGCCCTTGGATCAGGAGCAGGGGTTTCTCGGGCCAGTGCAGCGAGTGGTGTTGGAGCTTAGGATTTTATATCGGTCTTTGGGGGCCACCGTGGCTAATGGTTTAGTATAAATGGCTCACTATGCGGATAAATCTGGTGCAGAGGAAGCCCATTTGATTTGTTTTAATCGCGATCCGCAGGTGAGCTGGGACGACAAGATTTTTGAACGGGTTGAATTGTCCCAGGAAAGAACGATTTACCTATGGAGCATATAAGAAAATACTCAGCATGGTGGGATTACTTCACTCGGGCTCTAAATTTCACGTGGCCGTAGGCTCCGGTGGCGTCGGTGGTGGCATCGGGTAAATCGCCCAGGTTAACAACAACGGCACCGTTGGGGTTGGCATTGCTACCATTGCCGTCGCCGTCGCAGTCGATGTCGGGGAAGCTGTTGGCGGGGTCAACGCCAGGAGCGAAGTAAGTAGCACTATCGCCGTCGTTGGCTCCGGTATGGTAGTCGGTGGTGCCGTTGCGGTAGAGTTCGATGCTGAGGTCGGCTCCGCCAATGCCGCCGGTGGCTTGGGGGCTGTTGCCAGTGTAGGCGTTGGGGATAAAGGTGGTAAATGTGGGAACATAGTCGCAGAAGAGAACGCTTTCTGCGGTAGTGTTGCCAGAGGAGAGAAAGTAAATGGTGTATTCAATCTCATCGTTGGGCATGACATCGCCACCGTCGATGCCGCCTCGTAAACTAGTGTTTAGTGGCGTTGGCCATTGGTTAGTCTCACGCGGGTCAAAAGCCGGATTGTTTTCGTCGTAAGCCGGATTATTAGGATCGCTCACGGGCGGAATAGTGTTGTCGTCGTAGGGGTAGACGATGTCATCTTGGTCGATGTAGATGGCAAGGTTATGGCCATTGGTGGTATTAGTATCATTGTTAAGGGCCGTAATCCGCTTAACGAGCAACACGTCAGGATCGCTCACGATAGGCATAGCGGTATCTAAAAAGATGTGTCCTGTGCTATCTGTATTAGTGACAGAAACTGGAATACGATCATCGTTATCTCCGGCACTGTCAGCAGTGCTATCAAACCCGGCAGAGTTGGTTTCAACAATTATGTAGTCACCCGCATCAACATTGGTGAAACTGAAGTTACCACTTCCGTTTGTGATTTGAGTATCCACTAAGGTACCGTCGCTGGGGTCACCGTCGCCATTGGGATCGGTAAAGAGTTGCACAGTGACTGTATCAATGCCACTATCGGCATCATTTAGGTCGCCATCGTTATCGATATCTTCTCGCACTTGGCCACTAATAGTTTGGGTCGGAGCTGTACAAAATCGAAAAACCTGATCGATAGCGATCGCATGGTCGTCACTGATGCCTGTACCATCTCCATTGGGAACTGGATTAGCATCGTCTGGACCATTGGAATAATCGAGTCTGAGGCTATTAACTGCTGCGGAGGTAGCCATCACCATATGCCCTCGCGAGTCAAGATGCGACAAATTGTCATTGATGCCAGGACGATATGAGCCTTTAGCTGTTTGGCCAGTAATTGTCATGGTGCCAGCTGTTTCTGGCTGCACAGAAATGGGGACATCACTACCATTTAAGCTGGCTGAGGCTGCGATTTCATCTTGGAAAGAACCACCTGGTTCTGGTACACCGCCACCAGCACCATAGCCCGTACCATCGACATCAATGATTTGAAAGTCATCAATCACAATAGGTTTGGAAAACGTGAATACAAATGAAACTTCTTGATTGGAATTTTGGGCCGTCATGGCCCAGGTTAAATAACCCAAGCCATAAGCACCATCGGTACGAGTATAAATTGCACTCGCACCAAGATTACCTGTATCAATATTCTGATTGGATGGATCCAGTAGCTCAAGGGTGACATCAACACCGCTCCCTGCCACATTCGTATAAGTATTAAAAGTATCATCGATATTCCAGACGGCACCGCCTGCACCCCAGGTAAAGTCATAGGTGCTACTAAGCGCACAAGAGAGTGGCGGTGGCGAGGGGAGTGGGGTGTTGCTATCGAGAAAGTCATTGCCTGTAACGTCAGCATTCGTGAGATTAACAGCGATACGATTGTTGTTGAAGCTGTCGCTGTCGTTGGTGCTGGTGTAGCCGTTGGGGTCGGTTTCGATAACAATGTAGTTGCCGGGAGCTAGATCTGTAAAACTATAGTTGCCGCTGCCGTCGGTGGTGGTGGTGGTTAGCTCGGTACTGCCAGTAGGATCGCCATCGCCTTCGGGATCGTCATAGAGGGCAACGGTAACGCCGCTAATGCCGCTGTCGGCATCGTTGAGGTCGCCGTCATTATCGGTGTCATTACGGACCTGGCCAGAAATACTGTATTCGACTGAAGCAGATGAGATCGCAACCGTTAAACTATTCTCAGCTTCTCGCTCATTGTTAATCGGTGCACCTGCCGTATCACCATTGTCTGTACCCGAATTATCCTGAGTATACACATCATTTGTGCCTGTCACATAGGTCTCATTCTGGCCATCTGTCGCCGCTGTATCCCCCAGGTTAACCGTTAAATCAAGACCGGCTGTCCCTGCCGTTACCGGTACCCGTACCGTAATACTGCCTCCAGCCGGAATGGAACCATTATTGGCACTGACCACACCACTTAACAAATTACCAGTGGTATCACCCCCACCGGGCACCGTAACATTGTTGCCCGTCAGATCAACCGCAATCCCTGCCCCTGTTCCATCGGCATCATACTCAATAATCTGAATATTTCCTGCCTGAGTGCCATTGGTCACTGAAGCAGAGCCCGGAAGTACAAACTGGGTAGGATCGTTACCCACATTGGTGATTACAAAGTCTACATATACCGTATCGCCTTCATTGACGGTGCCGTCAGTGGGTTCGTTATAACCATTGCTGACCACAGTGATACCTGCTACCTCAGCCACTTCCACCTGTACTTCATTGGAGATAATGGTCTGGGTGCTACTATCACTCGGATCAACAAAACTACCTGTCGCCTGGTTCCGAATAATGGTCCCTGGGGCAGGACTATTGGCCCAGGCCATCATCCCCGGTGACAATACGCCTCCCGACAACAATATGGCGGCGATAATAGTCCGTGCCCGATTGGTTAACTGACGGCGGTTTGGTTTTGATTGATTGGGTGAAAGGCGACGGTTAGACATTTTCAATAACCAAATTTTGTGTAATACCGAAAATTGGAATTTTTTGTAATACGGATAATCGTCCTCGATCCCTTTGTAGAGACCTTCCATGGAAGGTCTCTACAAAGGGATCGTTGGGGCGGATTACGTTATTGGGGGAGATTTTATTGGGGGCAATAATTTGCGGGGATGATTGCGATCGCGTCCCCAATTGCTCGGATTTTTGACGATATATCGCCGAATATAATCAATTGATCCATCGGCACGAATGATGTGTTCGTAGAATCGAGATTGCCATGCAAACCGAGAATACCCATTTTGGCGACACCATCGCGTTACCGAAGATTTATAGGACCGTACGATGGCACCTAAGGAACCTCGTTTTGGGGAAATCGCGGACATCTTCTGAGACAACGACGACCCCTCTTATAGAGACCTTCCATGGAAGGTCTCTACAAGAGGATTATCCAAACGACGTTCAATTATCAAAATTCCGTGGAGGTGATTGGGCATCACTACGTATTCATCAATTCGCACATTCTCACAATGGTCAGGAATCTCTTGCCAACACCGTTTTGCCATATGACCAATAGCTGAAAATTCCATAACACCATCCACCACATCACCGAAAAAACACTCCCGTTTTTTGGTGCATAGGGTCAAAAAATAACCACCTGCTCGTCTATAGTCCCTCTGCGGTAAACGCATGGAGGTACCCTTAAATCTGTTGCGATAAGCCATCGTTAACATCACCAGGATCTCCTATTCATCTACCTTGGTGGTAAACCGGAAATACCCATAGGCATTGGTGGGAGTCCCTTGTCCAGTGGTATTCGGGAATGTGGTCAACCCGGTTGGATCGCCCATTGTTCCCGTAATATCCACCACTACCACTTCATCGCTAGCGCTAGTACTAAACGAAGAGAGATTACAGGTGGGTGTGGCAGGCAAACTACCCACCGTAGTCACCTCGCCTCGGTCGGTGACCGTATCACTATCGTCAGTGAGATTATAAGTGGTGCCGTCAATGACTAGTTCAATATCGTTGCCGCCATACTGGCCAGTAACAAAACTCTGGTTCGGCTGAATCCAGTCACAGATTCTCACATCTTCCGCTGCACCACTACCGGCATTGAGAAAGTATACGGTGTATTCAATCTCATCACCGGGCTGGACTAATCCGGCATCGAGTTCGCCCACTAAATAGCTAGCGGGCCAGTTGTCCTCATCATCGGCAGAATCTGCAACACCATCGTTGACAACCTGAGTTAAGTCTTTACTGTCATTGGGATTGGTAGTTTGCCCATTGATGGCGGTGATCCGTTTAACAAGAGCAACATCTGGATTAGTTGATACTGCTGTCGTCGTAATCTCAGTACAATCATCCACCGCTGACGTATTCGGATCATCCGACACCCCCGAACTCGCATTACCACTGGTCGCCCCGGTATAATCAATGCTCGCCTGGTTACAGACCAATTTCCCTGCTGTCGCCGTCACCGTGACATCAAAAGTCATCGTCACCGTGTCGTTAATATTGACCTGGCCTCCCTGGGATGCATTAGCCCCCGTCCCCACACGAAAGATCACATTACTGCCATCAAATTCTGCTTCGTCATCCCCGGAACCATCAGTTTTCGCTACACCATCAATCTTCAAAGACCCCGGCACAAACGTAGTTCCCGTCGGAATCACATCCGTAATCACCGTATTTGTCGAATTGTCATTCCCCGTATTGGTCACCGAAATGGTGTAAGGAATCGTATCGCCTGTGGTGTAGGTTGTTGAGGGAGTTGTTTTCTCAAACTGGGTGACCAAATTGGGCTCAAACACCTCTACAGCAAAGAAATAGGCGAGAGGCCAGATACCATCTCCTTGACTTTCCAAGGTCAGGTCAATACTTGTGGCATTGGTGGGAATTACATTATTCGTTTGGTTCCAGATAGTCAGATCTAAATAGTCAATATCAATGACCATGTTGTAGGGGTCATTGGGTGTTCGGCTAGTCACATGGTTACCAAATTTAGAAATTGTGCCATTGAAGAAGTTATTGGCTGGATTCAGGCTATCCGTAATATTGTTATTGTTGATATGCAGGAAATCATCTGGTTGGTCCACTTCTCCATCGTTAGCAATGGCCCCCATAAAAACATCAAACCCTGTAGTAGGTGGAGTTCGGATACCAGTTAAGTTAAATGTTTTAAGACTGTTACGAACCACATCGTGGCCATCGAAGATAGAGATATTACGAATTGGTTGAGTCGAATCTTCATAGACCACTACAATCGACCAACCTGCATTGGGATAGGTAAATCCTGCACCCGTATTAGATTGAACGTTTGCGACAGTATAGGTGCCATTACCTGCCCCTTGAATTAGAGTTGTAATGTCTGCGAAAGCTCCGTAGGTATGCCAGGAACCAAAGTCAGTACGGTCGTTTTGATCGTCAGCAGTAATTGTTTGATAGGTACCGCTGCCCGGAATTTGCAGTGACACTTGGTTAAATCCAGTCAGGTTAGGAGCTGGAGTTGTGCCAAATCCTTCCAGACTGCCCCCCCAATAAAGAGCTGCAAACTGCACATTTGCCCCGGCAGGAATATTTAATTCTGCTGCACTGGAGTTAAAGGTGGAGCCATCACTATCGATATCCAGCATCTGCATGGCTAAGCCGCCATTATTATTGCCTCTTGTGCCGTTGGCAAGACCATCTGCACAGGAGGCGTTGTTGCGATCGCAAATCACTGACGCATTACCAATCGCTTCAATATTGCCAGATAGTTCAGTATTGTAGCGCTGGTCAAAATTAGGATACGAGGGATTGGCAAGGGCCTGGGTAGGAATACCGACCATCAGGAGAAATAAACTAGCGGTTAATTTAACCGAAGTGCTTGGGGATAAATATTTAAGAACAGAATGTGACATTGGCTAAAAATCTCCTCGGTATATCCTAGACGCATAGCGTCATCCTGGAATAACAAGTTCAGAGTTGTTAGAACCAGTAAATAATTAATGCTTGAGTTATTCACAGTCAGTAGATTAAGTACAATGCTGCCTGTAGGCGAACTACTGCTCTATTTGCAGATCATTCTCTTGATCCACAAAGGTAATTTCCACACCTCGGACATCGCTGAACACAAACTCCACTCGGCGATTGCGTGCATAGTTCACCCGGTCAATTTCCTCCACTAACAGTTCAGTCTCTCCAAAAGAACGAATGGTCATCCGTTCGGGGGCAATGCCTTTTTGCATCAGGTACCGTCGGGCATTATTGGCCCGACGCCGGGCCAGGTCCTGGTTATAGGCAACGCTCGCCCGAGAATCAGTATGCCCGTGCAAATCAACAACTATCGATGGATATTGCTCCATTACCTCAGCAATTTGGTCCAAAATCAGAGCACTATCTGGATTAATAAAGTCCTCGTCGAGACCGTAATGGACATTGCGTGGTACTTGGAGCCTTAGGATTTCGGTCTCGGGAGCAAAGGAGATAGGGGGAGTGGTGAGAGGGAGTGGGGGAGTGGTGCATTCAACACCCGCAACAGAGTCTGACACCATGCGGTTGGGTTGAGTGGTGCTGGTTTCTCCTAGGGCAACAATGGTGGTGTTGAGGGCTGGTTCAGAAGTGCCATAGGTTGGATCGGTGGAAATACCACTGATCACATCACCCGGTTGTAAATCTTTTGATGCATACGTAAATAGCCCATCCTCATTAACATTGACCGTGGCCAACGGTGTTGTCAGAGGTCCATATTCACCGGTATTGCCTTGGGTGAGATAAAGCTGTACTGTAGAACCCACATCAGCTTTGCCTTGGATCACGACTGAATTATTGATGGCAAAGAACTCAGGACTATCAAACTGCGGGGGATTGATAGCACTATTACCCGTATCTCGCCGCCGCTGATTGGAATCTCGTAGTGGGTTGGGGCCATCTCCCCGCTGAAAGTCTTGCACACCCCGATTACGACGGGTATTGAGGTCAATACTCAAACCTTCCAGATTTTCAAAACGATTGTTCTCGATCACATTACGCTGGCTGTGGGTAGTGCCCCCTTGGCTGAAGGCAGTAACCACCACACCAGGCCCTTTTTGGTTCGCGATTTGATTATCCACCACCCGGTGATCATTACCCATCAGGTAAATAGCCGCCCTTCTCAGGCGTTGACCATTAAAGCGAATGTCGTTGTTGCTAATCTCTACGGCACCCTGGGGTTTAAACAGGAAGATGCCACTACCGTCATTGCCACACATCAAGTTGCCACTAATGAGACTATTATCAATGTGACCCTCCAAACGTATGGCATCGGGCATGCCAGCTAAGCCATTGTTGACAATCAGGTTTTCAACAACTTCTAAATTCTCAGCCCGAGCCCCTGTGATCACTCCACTGCCATCATGGTAGGAAATACGATTATGGCGCAGTTTTACCCCCTGGCTGTTAAATACGGATACCCCAAAGGCAGAGGGAGTTTCTGGTATCGTGTCATCCGTAGGAATACCAATCCAATTTTGCTCAATGACAATTCCTTGGGGAGGATGATTCTCCTCATAAAAAGAGAAATTACTAGCTGGAATATACTGCTGGCTAATATCCGGTGGTGGTAGTTCGTGGGCAATAAAAATATCAGCCGGAGGTGTAGATTCGGTAGCCCTGTGCTGTGAGGTAAACCCATACAAACTGAGGCCACGAATGGTGACATCGTCTGCAACGATAGTTAAGCCTCGAAACACCTCAGCATTGTCAGCCGGAGTAATCTCCACCACAGGGATTGCCACTAAGATTTCTGCTGTGGCTGATTTGGTAGCATCATATCCGGCTTGGGTAGTCCCATCGACCACCAGGCCAGGTTGTGCTAAAACCGGCAGTAGCGACTGTAGCTCAATGGTGGTATTGCCAGCGGGTAGATCAAATCCAATGACTGATTTACTTGAACTGGGGTTAACTTGCTGTTGCTCTGAGGAGCTGAGGTCAGTTAGGGGAAGGGTGCCGTTGGTGATTGCGATCGCTTCTCGCAACGTCAGCTGCTCATCGGGAGTTATTGGCCCATCCTGAGAGCTATTAACCGTAGCCTGTACTATAGGAAAATCAAATGCGACTGAAGTTTCAGCAACGGTAGTAGTTGCTGTCACTGCTGTTAACAGAAAAGCAGTGGCTAAGGTACGAATAGATTGGCGATAGGTCATGGCTCTGGCATCCGAAGCATTAAAGAAAGAGAAAATAAAATATGATTTAGGCCTAAGTATCGATTAGGGTGTTCCATTTAATCCCCCCCCCCAGGAGGGGAGAAGATATTGGCCTGCGTATTGAGGAATTACAGCACTCAATTTCATAGCGCTTGCCCATCAATAGAGAGCTGCCCTGCATCTGTTTCGCTATTGTCTGTTGCGCTATTATCAGTTGAAGCCTCAGATACGTCTTCCTCCGTTGACTCCTCTATGGCTTCAGGGGCCTCGAAAGATGTTTCCTCTACAGCCTGTTCACCTGGAAAGATGATGTCGGTGGTATCTTCAAAGAAGATAATCGGTTCCTCAGGTTCCAAGGCAGATTCCTGTTGTTGTTCTGGAGCAATGTCTTGCAAGCCAAAGCCATCGAACAGGCTATTAATCTTGGCTGACACACCTATATAAAACCCACTGGCTGTGCGATTTACACCAAAGTCGTCATCGTAGGCACCGCCGCCACTGTAGCCTCCATAGATGCGCATATCAGGTGTGGGATAATAACCCGCTTCGAGAGCATAGCCAATCTCACTGTAGTCTCCAAGACCACCAAACCATCGGGCTTCACCACTAATATCCCAGCTGTACCCTAACCGATACGTCGCCCTCATCTGAGCTAAGTGTAAGTTGTTGTTAGAAACAAAGTCACCACCCACATCTGCTGGTAGATTAATGCGGGTCTGGGTTGTGCGGAAGGCATATTTGCCGTAGAGTTCCCAACGCCAGTTGGGGGTATAGAGAGCTTCTGCTGAGAATAAATGTTCAGAGGTATCAATGCTGCGACCAAATAGAGCGTTAGTGGGTAACGTGTTGGGGTTGATGCGATGCTCGTAACGGAGTAAGGCATTAAATCGGTCGTCGTTAGGGTCACGATACGCTAAACCCAGTTTCAGGTTGCTGGTGGTGCCAATGTTGCTGATGCGCTGGTTTGCAGCTCTATTCAGTTGGTAATTGAACAGAGCGCTGACGGCTGGTGTTAATCGTCCTACAGCTGAGGCATTCAGAACGGTATTGGTGCCCTGGGAAGAGTCACGGTGCTCAAAGCGGGCACTGGCTTGTAGGTCTGGGTTGTCTGTATAGGATAGTCCAACACTATAGGTATTAGCATTGATGATACCGAGGGACGAGCCACCTGTACCTACAGCAAAGGGCTGACTAAATTGAGACCCTGCGGCTGTACCACCGAAGATGCTATTAAACGTGCGTTCGTAGCCTAAATCAAGCCGTAATCCAGGGGCTAGATTAAAGCCATGCTCAATCCCGACAGCTCCACCCAGGTGCTGCCCATCAATGCTGCTAAAGCGTCCTCGCAACGTGGTGTCTTTGCCCAATGAATGTTCTCCAGAGAGATCAACAATGGTGTAGGAGTCGCGATCGCTAAAGCCATTGTCACCATAAAAGATTTGTCCCAATCCCAAATTAATGCCAGGCATCACTTCCCAATCGAGACCAAAATAGGTGCGACTTGGGTAAAGCGGATCGCTATCGGAGGAGAGATTCAGTTCATTTTGGGCGCGCAGTGTTAACTTATCGGTTAAATGGGTGGTTAGTCGGGTACGCAGTTGATCGGAACTAGCGCTTAAGCGATCGGGGTTAGTGCGGTCAGTGCGATCGCGATGAATCCAGTCAAACTCCAGATTGCTATTGCCTAGCCGCTGTGCCAGACCTAATGAGTAAGTGGTGAGGGAGTTATCCACCCGTCTGCCGGGTACCGGTTCTTGGCCTGGTTCTAACAAATCTTCGAGATTGATTAATGGCCGCGGTGCTACCCCATCGTTATCTTCATGGTCAAACTGGGCACGAATCGTCGTATTTCTGCTGACTTTGAAATTAGCTTGGGCACCGTATCGGGTTTGTCCGGGCACAAAGCTAGTGGTGGCAGCGTTGGTAAAGCCTGAATCAGTAGAACGCCAATAGGCCCGACCATTTAACCAGTCACCCACTGTGCCATCTAACTCGACGCGATAGGCGGAACCACTAATGGGACCAGACAGGTCAAAATCACTTTCTGAATGGGCAATCTCCGCCACCAGACGACTGCTTTCTCCCAGGGAGAACTGGGCATCGGCACCAAATAAGGTAAAGTCTCGATTTCCCTGGTTTTCTCGCAGATAGGATGCGCCGAACCAGGATTCTTGATTGAGTGTACGATCAAAATTGTACTGTAGTCGCCCAGCCAGAATATTAGTATCTGTGTCGTCCCCTTCAAACTGATAGGTGACCACAATGCGGCGTAACAACACTGTACCAAATTCACCAATTGCCGTTTGGGTGACTGGATCGTCAAATAACAGAGTGCCGCGATCATAGTCGATATCATAATCTGTGTTGCGATAGAGCCGCTCTCGATCGACAATGGTACCAGGTCGATCGAGTTCTTCGGTTTCGATATAGACTTGTTCACTACCGGAAATGACTAGCCGCCGTGAGAGAAAATAAAGACCACTGGTGCCATCTGGAACAATCGTATCGCGTTGGAATCCTTCAACATTATCGCCATACAGACCGGTAATGGCCAGATCACCCAGGTTATAGTTCAGCTTAAAACCATGGAGCTGTCGAGGGGTAGAGGTAAATAGCTGGGATGAGTTAGCAAACTCTTCGGTGTTATAGTCCCCCCACATAATGTAGTCAGCAGTTGCATCTTCAACTGGTGATGTTCGTTCTAAACGCAAGTACAAATTGTCGGTGGAAGGGGTGGTAACATCCATTGTGGAGTCATCACCGTAAACAGGGTAAAGATTATTACAGCTGCCTGAACTTTGACGGAACAGAGCTGTTTCACCACGACAGTCTTCATTCAGAGCGCGATCGCTATTAAAGGCCCCCGTCAACAACCACTCACCCAGGTTGCCCATGGTAAAGAGAGAGGCATCTAGATCAAGGCTGTAGTTGTTATCTCCATCTGGGGGTAAGAAGTCCCGTAGACTGCTGTGGAAGTTAGTGCCCCGTGCCCCCCATCTCAAGTCAACAATACCAGTGGCAATACTGGGACGTTGGGGAGTGATGAACTGCACCTGGTTAAAGGCTTCCAGACCATTGGTGGTGGCCTGTAATTGGACCATATGGGACTCCAGCGATGATTGTAACTCTGCTGAGAAGCGTCCTCCTTTGGCTTCTACCTGGAATCCTGGCTGATCCGGGGCATGGTCTACACCGACAAATTCACCATCAGTAGATTCAAGAGTAACGATGGCATCCCAGTTAGAGACATTGCCATGGCTGTCGATTAAGCGACCTTGTAGTGTAGCCGTCGATCGTCCATCTGCTGGAATCTGCGATTCCCGAGAGCGAAGCGTCATCTCTACCGGAGCACCTCTGACTTCTACATCAGTCGACTGTAATATGCTCCCATCACCAGGATGTACTACTGTGATCGTATTGTTACCCTCTGCCAGGGCAACACCATACCAGGTCTGGGTGACTAGACCTGTAGTGGGGTTAGACTCTGTCCGACCAATGAGATCGTTGCTAACTGCCTTATCATTTACCTGTAACTGAATATCAGCCGTAGTTGGAAAGCGAACAATAACTGTGATTGCAGGGACATCTACAACACTGCCCACCGTTGGATTTAAGATTTCGATCTGATCGCTAGAAACAGCTTGGGATAGAGCTGGACTAGGTCCAATCAGATCTTCTATGTCTGATTGTTCTGAAACAGTCACATCTGTCTCAGGGGGCGTTGGAGAAAATGGCGCAGGTTCAACGGTCTCAGGTATCTCTGTAGAAGATGGTTTAGCTTCAACGGAAGGTGAGGTTGAGAATTGTGGCCTAATTGGAGTTAGGGATGGAGGAGCTTCAATGTTTATGTTTTGGGACTCTACCACCGACTGTGTTTGGGACTCTGCCGATTGCTCGTCTGATTCTTGGTCATCTGACTCCTGATTATCAGCCAGAACTGTAGGCGATATCTCAGGGGAGGATGAGTTAGAAAACTGAGGAATGCCCGAGATTAATGATGGGAAGACTAATGTGGCCGTGTTACCGCTTTCTGGAGCTGTGCTGCGAAGAGATAACCCGAGCACATCAGTACCTGTTTTGAGGGATGAGAACTTTGGCTCTAAAAATGTTTCAGGACCTGTAATTTTTTGCATATCTCTATGGAGAGAGATAGCTGCAAAACTGCTAGGAACAGCTTCATAAGCTGAATTAGGTGAAACAGGCTCAGGTATATCCTGTGAGGCATAGGCCCAACTATCAACTGATACTGCTGATAAGGCAACTGAGCTAGCTAAAACGCTCCAATAGTAAACTTTAGGGTGGCGAGTTAATGGCATTATTTAGCTTCCTCCTGGAACGTGGGCGTGACGCCAAAGTTCATGCGTACCATGCCACCGGGAGCAATATTCACCATCCGAGACTGGCTGTTGCGTTCGTTAAAGTAAAGGTTGGGGGCCAGGGTATAACCAGGTAAACTTGTTAAATCTAGAACTCCGCTGCGAGTGCCCGGTAACATACACTCTACGGAGTACAAACCATCGGCGTCGGTAACAATCCGATTGCCATCATCTAAGAAGACCACGGCATTGGGGATACCAGCTTCACCTGGCTGTTGTTCCCCATCAAAGTTTTTATCAACAAAGACGCGACCAATTAACGTGGCACAATCTGTGAGAATGCCTGGGTCGATGACGAGTCGATGAATGCTGGGACCATCTTGCACAAAGAATTGATTGTCACTACGTTCAGCGGAGACAGAGGCGGAGTTTTCGCCATCACCACGCAACGCATCGGGAGTAACGCGAACAGCGTAGAGGACGCTCATGCTTTCATCAACTGGTAAAGGTGTTGTAGTTGTGAAGATGATTTCAGAACCCGATGCTTGAGCATCCAGCGCAACAGTTTGTTCGTTGAGCACGCCTGTGACGGATTCTGGAATTAGTTGAAATCCTTGGGGGAGGATGTCCTCAACGGTAATGGATTCGAGCTCAATATCAGTTAGATTTCGTAACTCTAACCGATAAACAACAGTATCGCCTGGTTGAGCTGCAGCTCGGTCAGCTGTTTTTGTAATGCTAACTTGGTTAGGATCGCACATCACCATGCCAAGGGCCAGGGAAAATAAGTTCAACCCTTGAGTCTCAGCATTAAAGACTTCAACAACTGTTTCGCTAACTTGGCTACCGCCGCTAGTTCCGATGGGAATGCCATCTAACGCGGTTGCAGTATACCGAATAATGGAGTTGTTAACACCACCAGTGCTGGTGACAAGTTCTAACCTGATACGACGCTGGGGGAAAACAGAATCTGCTGGTGGATTGACAACAAGAATATATTGAGCATCCGTGCTGGTTTGGGTTAAACCTGCATTGATCGGACTTTGCAAGGGGGTATCAGGATCAAATAAGAAGTTATATTGTCCGGCATCGGCATTGGTTAAGAAAAAGGGATTGCTGTTCTCTATGTTGGGGGCTTTACCGCCAGGAGTTCCATTGTTTTCAATGTCGGGAACCTCTGTACCAGTGAGTGGAACAATGGGACCTAACTCTAAACCACTAGCATCGGGCTCATATAGAGCAACGGAGAAACCATCATAGTTAGGTAACAATTCTCCGTTACAGCCTAAAATTTGCCCCAGTGGATCGATCAAGCTTGCAGTTTCAACAGCAACCTCTGCAGATGTGCCACCAAGAGAGATGTTGCGCTCAGCATCTCTATAACTAAAAGTAGCCCGATTATTGATTTCAGCAGCTCTTGCGATCGCAATAAATGGTGCCTGACCAAAGCTGCCTGCCAATAAGACAGCTATCATTCGATGCATCCAGTTGCGCCAAGCACCTGGTTTGGGTTTAGGTGGTTGGGATAACTTCATTTTTAGCCTCAAACCTGATGAATATTTAAAGAACTAGCGGTAATTGCAGTTGTTACTTGGTGCAAATTTGCCAGGGAGCACTGATGCGATCGCAACAAGATTTATAGAGTAAGCACGACAATTTTTAAGGGCTTATGCCCTTCATGCATGTTTGCAATCTTGTCAGACACTTTTAGGAAAGGACTAGCTGGCTGAACATGTCATAGAAATCTTGGCTGTTAGACCCCGATATCCCAGACTGTGCCATGACGTGAGCTTTCGACCTGGGCTCAAGTCGAAGGGCTCAGCTGAACTACACAAGGCACAGCCCATAAAAAATGGTCTATCTTGAATCGGGTTTAAGGAATTTACAAAATCCTGGTTACTTGTCCCCGATCTCGCAGAGCAATCACAAGGAATGACCTCTACGAAATTGTCCATTTTGAACTGGGTTTACTGAATTTGGATTTGGTATCAGAAACCAAGTACTCACCTATCCTGCTAGGAAGAATACCTTGCTCAATGTCTAAGATGTGCAGTCTATCTTCTGAGAGTAACTGAATGGCAGAGATTCCTTTGACCTCAGGGGTTAATCGTCAAAGGTAAAACTGTTAATAAGTTCTTCAGAGAGATATGGGTAGCAATAGAATCCCTAATTGATTCTCCTGTAATAATGAGAGTATTGCTCGATGTAGAAGAATCGTTCTGGAATGAAAGATTTTGTAGGAGGAGAGTTTTTAACTCTCCTCCTCAAGTTTGAGGTTACTGAACCTTCACGTTATAGAATGCCTTGACGGCCTGAGCAGAAGCGAGATCGTCGCTCAAGTTCCACTGGACATGGGTATACATATCGGCAGGGGCAGGCTGTTCTTCAACCGTACCATCGGGCAATGTGACTTCGACCATGGGCTCAGCCACAAAGCTCTCGCCACCATCGATACTGTAGACAATCTCGGCATTGCCATTAACCTCAGCAGAATTCAGCTCATAAACAGTCTGAGCAGGAATAGGCTGAGTAATGGACAATCCTTTGGCTTCTACATCACCGGAGTTAGAACCATCTACGGTATAGCGTAGAACATCATTAGGCTGAACCGTGACCTTACCTTCAAGGGCTTCCCAAGATGTGGTCTCTTGGCCATTGGCATTGAGCTCCACAATCTGCTTTTCAGCACTGAGGGTCAGTTTGACCTCGGGACGTAGAACAGCCTGGACAATAGCATCGGTAACATCTTGCAATTGTGCCAACACTGGCTGATTCATTGCAAATGGGACTGTTCCCACCAAGGCAAGGGCACTTAAGCCCAAGAACAAACGCTTCTTTGCAAAAAGACGCTGCATCATAATTACTCTCGTTTAACTTCAAAGATTTTGCAAGGTTCAAGGTTTGACCTTGGAGCAAGGGCTAAGCTCTATTAGATCATTCCCTTGCTCCAGGGAATGCATCAGGCTTAGTTAATACGACGCTCAAACTCAACGTAGCCAGTCTCTAAGGGCTCAATATCACCTTCAATATCAAAGGCATATTTAGTGCTGTCTGTGTTGTAAGACGTCCCTGAGATTTCAGTCGTTGGTGTAGCCGTGTCTGGGTTAAAGGCTGGATTACCAGTCGTGCCGCCGCCGTCGCACACTGGACCACCACTGTAGAACACGACACTGCCTGTGGAGCCATCGTCTAGATTAGTTAAATCCACGGAGCTGGGAACATGACGAGTATCCAGGTCGCCATTTATGTCATTGTCAAAGGCCCAGTTATTGGCGTCTGCAACTGCACCGGAACAACCCAACTCAGTGCCATCCTCAAGGATAGTCAGGTCAGAGGCTGTCAATAGTACGTTGCCCTGCATGGGTGCAATCTCAGTTTCAGAGATATTACGGTAAGTCACCCGATAGCGGATATGGTTACCAGGGGCAGGATTACCCGAGACTGCGGGACCATCTCCCTGAACCACCTGAGCAGTCTTTACTAGCTCCAGGAAGCCTGTGTAAACACGGTCGATGGTGACGTTGGTGGTGGTTGATGCATCTAAACCGGTATCAATGCTAGCTGGATCACTCGGATCGGTGACCTCAGAAACGCCGACAAAGGTGGCTTCAATGGGTACGGGGAAGCTATCGAGCTCGTCGATATTCGTGGGATCGTTGGGTAGATCTACCTCAACACCGTAGTCAAATTCGTCGTCACCACCGGGAACACCATCATCGGCCCGTAGGGGAACAATTATATCTGGGTCGGCTGGATTGCTCTTAGACCAGGTGCCAGTGGGCTCATCGTACTCGTATTCAACCCGAGTACCATCAGGAGCGATAATTGTGGCTGTCGTCTCATCGGGTAAGTCGGATGGATCCTGAGGTGCAATGGGCTCTAAACGGACCCAACCATCTTCAGTGGTGTTGACTGCCGGATCGGGGTCAGTATCGTTATTGGCTACCGTATTGGTAAAGGACACAACCGGTGGATCACCATCAGAATAGGGTGCAGACTTATTGGTAAAGTCATCGTTGGTGCCAGTGGGACCCACTGCATCAGGGGCACCGTCAGGACCATTCAGGATATCGGGCTCAGGTTCTGATACCAGGGTGACAATGATAGCTTCACCATCACCGTCGGTGTTATCTCCGGTGTTGTCATCACCGGGAACGGTGGGGGTGTCACTACCGGGGTCTACGCCTTTCTCTAGGAGATCAGAAGGATCGCCAATGTGGCCATCGTCTGGTGTGAAGCCCTCTGGTAGAGGTGTGCTGGGGTCATCAATCACTTCAGGATTAAAGTCACTGAAGGTATCCGTATCAGGATCGTAGTTACTGGGGGTGTCATCACCAGATTCATCCAGTACGGGGAAGCTGAGGGACTCATCTTCTGGTGTTAATGGATCATCTACTGCACCAGAACCGACAACCTGGGCAATGTTAGCAACGGTCAAAGGTGTGGCGGTGGGGTCAACGCCGTCAGCCACAACTGTGATTGTGAACCCAGTTACTGCAGGATCGGTGATTGCGATCGCTGTGTTAGCAGGTCCGATGAAACCGACACGTGTTGTTGCCGCTGCACCTGGATCAGCAATGGTCCAAGTCGCCTCAAGGGCTGTATCAGTAAGCGGATCGGAGATGTCACTGGTGGAATAAACAACAGTCCAGCCACCAGGCGCGGTTGCGCTTTGTAGTGATGTGCCAACTGGAATGGCATCAGACACTAACACATGCTTATCTGGCAATCCATTAATGCTGATGGGCTGTAGATCCGCTGCGATCGCATCACTGCCTGTTGGCATAGAAGCCTGATCTAAAACATCAACTTCCAGGTTGTAGGTAATGGTGTCGTCCGTTGGACTCGCCCCATTAACGGTATGGCTACCGATAGACTTCTTAATCTCAACCAAAGGCTGCTGCAGAGGATCTTCACCAATGGTAATTTCACCCGTGGCACTGGCTTCACGCTCACCGTTAGCCGGAGCATCAGGCCCTGCTTCAGAACCGGTTTGACCAGGATCATTGCTGTCTAATGGATCAAGGTGTACACCTGGAGTATTAGTCGAATTCGCAGCATCAGTTGCATCGTTATCATCGGTGAAGACGCTACCACCAGAGGAATCGTAGGGTTGGTTTTGACCGTTACCAGGAGTGTCACCATAGGTCACGGTAACAATATCATCATCTTGGGCACTGGTGGAAACCTGAACAATTACTTGGACATCAAAAGACTCACCCGGTTGGACATCTTCAATATCTGTCCGATTGCTAATCGTTTCTGTTGCAGGGTCGAAATTTCCGTCCTTGTTAAGGTCGGCAACAATGCTAACCACACTGTCTACGGGACCAGTGAAACCTGCTACCGCAGGTAAACTAATGTCAGTTTCGTCGTTACCTACGTTAGTAATTTCAAAAATATACTCTAATTGTTCACCAGGTCCCGGTGGATCTGCATCTGGAGTAACTTCTTGCGCAGCCGTGTTAACAACCGTGATACCCGCAATCTCAGCGACTTCAACCGTTACTGTGTTAGACGTAGAGGTTTGCGGTGTGCCATCGGGATCACGATAGGTGGCAGTAGCAGTGTTACTAATTTGTGTGCCAGCAGCAGTCCCTTCTGCCAACACAATACCCACTAGGTTAAACACACCGCCAATGGCCAGTGCGGATGCAATAACTGGCTTGCAAAGCTGCCAGCTGAGTCTCTTAGAACTTCTATGCTTTGTCATTATTTCTGAGAACCAATGAATAAATTGAGCAGGTTAGAGAACCACTTTCTTGAAATCAGCGGGTTCGCATGGGGGACGGCGGCATTGGGAAAAACCAAAAATATTCAATGTGAGGGGCCACTAAGGAGTTTTTAGCTAAATTCACTAAAACTCAAAGGATAAACACAAGAGTTTTAGTAACCCAATGCTTAAAGTCTTCCAAGATCTACTAATAGCTGATTCTATTTTTTAAGAGATCTTTCAGGAAGTGTTTTAAGCTTCTTTATGTAAACAAAAAGATTTTTCAGGCATGATTTTCTTGGTAAAAGAGTTGGGATTTTATCTCGCTCTTAAAAGTCTTTTTGTTTGCCCGCATATCTTGGATACCCTTTTTGTAAGGTTTATAGCTAAGTCACATCACTCATTTTTACAGTTGGCTTTAGGAGGATTTACATATGTTCCTGGTGCTTCCAGAAAGAAAGATCTTTCTTTTTTGAATAATAAAATTGGAGGGTTTGTGTAATTGCTCAGTCACCACACAGATATTTGTTTGAGAGGGGCTTTAAAGAAGTATTTTATCTCTGAAAATCTACGTAAAAAGCGAGATGGGGATAATTACCCCCATCTCGCTGATGCGACTATTTTGAGTGTAGTGCTATCTCAATCGACCTCAAATGGCGGCAAGCTCACAACATAGCGATAGCCATGGTTCTGAGAGCCTTGAATAGCAATCTCACCACCGTGGATATCAGTCAGTTGCTGACTCATCAGCAGACCTAATTCTTGGCGTGTGTCGGCCTTGGTAGACTCGTTTGGCAAGTCGTTTACATTTAGTGGGGAAAGCTCTTCTACGATTTCAAACCCATAGCTGGGTTCCAGAGGGTTGATCGACGGCAGGATATCATTCTGTCGACCCCAATCAATAACCGCCTGAGGTAGATCTTCCCCGAGCCACGGGTTAGCAACCCATGCCGCTAGTGTTAAACGATTATCCTTGCGAGAAATATGCAAGCGTACAGTACTACCACTGGTTGATGCTTTGGCAATACTCAGAATGAGATGGTAAAGCAGTTGTTTGATGATACGTTTGTCGAGAACCCAAATACGTGAGCCTGGTTCCACTGTTAGGGAAAAGCTTATGTCTTGCTTTTTAACGCTTGACTCAATAGGCTGCAAGCTTTGTTGAGCTAACATTTCAATATCTACGGGAGCAAGCAATAGCTCACAGGATTGATGCTCTAGTGTTCCCAGTTCTATAATTTCATTGGTTAGCGACAATAGACTTTGGCTGCTGTTTAAAACAACGTTTGCATATTCTTGTTGTTTCTCAGTGAGTGGCCCATAAATCTCCCGGCTTAACATACTGGCCATGCCAGTAATGGCTGTTAATGGGTTACGTAAATTCTGGGTGAGTTGAGATATCAAGTCTGTCCGCAGAATTTCAATGCGGTCATAACGTTGTTTGTCTATAGATGACAGATGACTGTTGTTTGCAATCTGTTGAACTTTGCCATCCTTTAACCAACACTGCTTTTCATATTCACTCATGGCCCATCGGGCATTGAGTTCTAGTAATGCTAGATCTTGTTGCGTGTATTCGCGTGGCATGATATCCATTACTTCTAAAGTGCCAATGCAGCATCTTTCAGAAGTCATCAGTGGTACCCCCAGATACGCTTGAACACCATACTTTTGCACTAGCAGACTTTGGCTAAAGGCCGGATGCTGAGTCACGTCTGATAGCGTTAGCGATTGGGCGCTGTCAACTACTTGAATGCCAAATGATTCGGCCTTAGGGAGTTCACGGGTGGCTGCCAGCTGATTCATCAAGCCCAGGCTGGATAGCCCCATGGTTGCCTTAAAGATCTGGTGCTTTCTGTCAAATACGCTGACCAGGCATATGGGGGCTGCTAATAGTCGGGAAACGCTTTGGGTGGCTTCTTCGAAAATAGGAATTGGGTTTGAGTCATTCAGCTTGAGCTGTTCAAGCATACTCAACCGCATCTGTTCTCGGACTATTGGTGACGTTCCATCCAGCGAACATACGGGACGAGGACCAAGGGATTTGGTTGGTTGATTGGTTGTTCCAGCTGGGGTCACGCCGTAGTGCATTGCGATACTACTAAAAAAGAAATCGTGTGACTACATCGTTCCCAAGGAACTGTTCTGCTCAACGTTAAACATTGCTGTAACAAATGATTTGCATATGTTGATGCTGATTTTTGAAGAACTCTTTAAGTCGATACAATCTACGAGACTGTATGAAAGAAACTATTAAGTATGCTGACTGATTGCATTAAGCCTTCTAGGTTTTTGGGCCTTTGAGGCAGTTTCCTACCAAGCTTTAAGAAGTTTTATGGGGCATGCATAGTTGGAATATGGCTATCAAGGGGGATTTGCCTGGTGCGGAATGCAACTTTGGAGGTAGCCCTCAATTATACAGTTGCTCTAGCTGTTGCTAATCAGTGAATGGATTTTGAAACGATGGAGTAATCCTGGGGCATTGGGTTAGAGTGGTATAGCCTGTTTAGAGTCTTAAAGCTCAAGCATTAAATCTGTTGATGTCAACATCGTTAGGACGTTTACTATGCAGCCTGCCCTTACCGTCGGTGCTCTTTTGCAAAATCGATACCGTATTGTCCGGTTGCTGGGTCAGGGTGGCTTTGGGCGCACCTATCTAACAAAAGACCAAGGACGCTTTGATGAAGAGTGCGTTATTAAGGAATTTATGCCTCCTGGCGGTAGCGATCGCTTTTCTAGTAAGGCCGCTCAGTTATTTCAGCGAGAGGCTGAGATCCTTTATCAGATTAGCCACCCACAAATTCCTCAGTTTCGTGCCAGCTTTGAGCAAGACCAGCGTTTGTTTTTAGTTCAAGATCATATTGAAGGCTTAACTTACCGCGAAATTCTGCAACAGCGTCCAGGACAGGCATTTTCAGAGACAGAAATACGTGCTTTTTTGGGCCAGCTCCTACCTGTTCTGCTTCATATCCATGACAGGGGGATTATTCATCGTGATATCAGTCCTGACAATATTATTTTGCGACGCAGTGACCAAAAGCCTGTGCTGATTGACTTTGGTGTTGTTAAGGAGGTGGTCACTCGGTTGCAGACGGGCACGACGTCAGTTCAGGCGACAACGGTGGGTAAAGCAGGATACGCTCCTAGTGAGCAGCTACAGTCAGGACGAGCCTATCCCAGCAGCGACCTGTATGCTTTGGCGGTAACGGTTTTGGTCTTAATGACGGGAAAAGAACCCCATGAGCTTTTTGATGACGGTAGTTTGAGTTGGAACTGGCGACCATTTTCCCAGGTCAGTGATCAGCTGGCTGCTGTTTTAGATAAGGCTCTGAGCTATCGTCCTAGCGATCGCTATCAATCGGCTGGTGAAATGATGCAGGCACTTCGGGGTGAAACGGCTGTGGCTAACCCCCCTCAAGCGGCTATGCCTAAGGCGACAAATCTGCCAATTTCTGAAATGCGTACAGTAGCAGTGGGTAGACCTGTGGCGACTATGGGAACAACGGGACGTACTGCTACACCGGCATCTCCATCTAAAACTCGGGTAGTCACGTCTCCAAAGCGTCAGGAGACCTTGGATAATCCATTGGTTCTGGTGGCGCTATTTTTGGGAGCGACGATTCTAGCTGGAGTAGGAGGCTGGGCTGTTGTCAACTATGTGTTAAAGCCAGCTCCACCGGATGTATCCCAAAATGAGGTACAACCATTACCTTTCCCAGAGGATTTAGAGGAGCAGACTGATCAACCTGAAACTCAGCAACCTGAACCGCTGGACCCTCCTGATGATGGGCCAACTGATTTCACGACTGCCCTGGGTTTAGATGTCGGCGATCAGCAAACTGTTGAAGGGGATATTAAAAGAGGCGAAACCGTTAACTATCAGATAGATGGTAAGGCGGGTCAAACCCTGCAGGCAACAATTGAGGGGGAAGGCGTCGTATTTTCGGTTTTGGATGCTGAGGGGAATGAGCTGCGAGATGCTCGTCAGATATTGGACTGGGAAGGTGAGTTTCCGGAAGATGGTTTGTACACACTGCAGGTGCAGACAACTCGGGGTACTGATCAAGGAGCCTTTGAATTGGGGGTTGCGTTGGCAAGGGCTGTTGGTGATGGTGCCGACGGGGGCGATGATGATGAGCAGCCAACAGATGCAGACCCTTCTGAGAATGAGGAGACTACGAATGAGGGCGATCAGCCACCTGCGGACGATAATGGTGACGGGGAAGATGTGCAAGAGCAAGTGTCTACCCAGCGGGTTCAGTTTTCAGATGGGGAGACCGGTACTGTACTGGCTAATGAGGTAGGGCCAGGGCGAGTGCAGCGCTATGTGGTGAATGCTCAACAAGGGCAGATTATTACGGTGAAAATCGCCCAGGCCAGTGGTCCGGTGACCTTTGATGTATCTTTCCCTGGTGGTGAGCCGATTGCCGATGCTGAAGGAGTGTTGTATTGGAACAGTTATCTGCCTTTAGGGGGAGATTATGCTATCGATGTAAAATCTGGCAGCACATCAGAATTTAAACTGGATGTTCAGATTGTTGGGCAGGGAACTGAGAGTCCCTAGAAGAATTATTACCTGCCAAGGTAGATTAAAGAAGAAATTGTGGGGTGGGCGCAGTCCATCGTTGGGTGAATAGTGAGCGGATTATTAGTTGCAGCAACGGATACAGAATGTGGGAAGACAGTTTTAACCTGTGCGCTAGTGGCGTATTGGCGGCAGTATTGTTCGCCTCGACGGTTGGGCGTTTTGAAACCAGTTCAATCAGGGATCGGCGATCGCGAGTTATTTCAGCAGGTATTTAATCTGGAGCAGTCGCTGGAGGAGTTAAATCCTGTTTTTTATCAGGCTCCGCTAGCACCACCCATTGCAGCCGCTCTGGAAAATACGATCGTTGATTTGACGCCAGCATGGCAGCGATATGTAGCTTTGCAGAACACGTGTGACTGGGTATTGGTTGAAGGTTTAGGGGGCTTAGGGTCCCCGGTGACTGATGAGCTGACGGTGGCGGATCTGGCCGCTGATTGGCGGTTGCCAGTGGTGTTGGTGGTGCCGGTTAAGCTGGGTGCGATCGCAGCGACCGTTGCCAATGTAGCCCTGGCCCGTCAACATCGACTGCAGCTTCAAGGTATCGTTCTCAACTGTACAACCCCTGAAGCTGAAGATAAGGTGGAGCAACTCACCCCACCCGATATGATTAGTAACCTTACCCGCATTCCGGTGTTAGGTGTACTGCCTCACTTTAGCGATCCGACCAACATAGAGCAGCTGAGTTCGGCGGCTCGCACGCTGAGTCTGGAAGCTATTATGCCGACTCCGTTTTGGGTGGCTTAAAGGGATTAAATGGTGTATTTGACCAGATATCTCTGGTATAAGGCTATACAGGGCTTAGCAATGCCAGAATCTATATACTGAGCGTATACATGTGTCTGCTAAGGTCCTATGGTTTCAACGCTGCCTGCCAATACACGCATCTCTCAAGCCCCGCCTCAAGTGCGGGACACCATTAAAACTCTGCAATCGCAGTTGGTGCAGTGGCGTCGTCACCTACATCAGCGTCCAGAGCTAGGATTTGAAGAGAAGATAACAGCTGAATTTATTAGCCAACAGCTGACGCAGTGGGGGATTGAGCACCAGACAAAAATTGCTGAAACCGGTATTGTGGCGACTATCCACAGCACTTATCCTGGGCCGGTGCTGGCTATTCGAGCTGATATGGATGCCCTACCGATTCAAGAACTAAATCAGGTCCCTTACCGCTCACTACACGGCGGTAAGATGCATGCCTGTGGCCATGATGGCCATGTCACCATTGCGTTAGGAACAGCCTACTATCTGGCGCAGCACCGCGATCGCTTTGCTGGGACGGTCAAAATTATCTTTCAACCCGCAGAAGAAGGGCCTGGTGGTGCTAAACCTATGATCGAGGCAGGTGTGCTCAGTCAGCCTGAGGTGGATGCCATAATTGGCTTACACATTTGGAATAATCTGCCCCTGGGAACAGTTGGCGTGCGCAGCGGCCCGCTCATGGCCGCTACCGAATATTTTCACTGCACGATTCAAGGGCGTGGAGGACATGGCGCACTGCCCCATCAAACCGTTGACTCGATTGTGGTTGGAGCCCAGATAGTCACTGCTTTACAGACCATTGTGGCTCGCAACATTAGCCCAATTGACTCGGCAGTAGTCACGGTCGGCGAGTTTCAAGCGGGGACAGCGGTCAATGTGATCGCTAATAGTGCACGCCTTAGCGGTACTGTGCGCTATTTCAACCCGGAGTATCGAGATCTGCTGCCAGAGCGCATGGAAGCGATTATTGCCGGGGTATGTCAGGCCCATGGCGCTAAGTATCAGTTTGACTATACCCGGTTATATCCACCTGTCATTAATGACGCGACGATCGCTGAGTTGGTTAAATCTGTTGCCAGTGCCGTGATTGAAACCCCGGCTGGCGTTGTGCCGGAATGTCAGACCATGGGGGGTGAAGATATGTCGTTCTTTTTGCAAGAGAAGCCCGGTTGTTATTTCTTTTTAGGCTCGGCGAATCCTGATTTAAATCTGGCCTATCCCCATCATCATCCTCGGTTTGACTTTGATGAGACTGTCTTAGGGACCGGGGTGGAGATATTTGTGCGATGTGTTGAGCGATTTTGTCGATAAATCGGTGGAAGTTTTATTCTCTCTCCTTGTTGCAGGGGATATACTTCTCACTGGTCTCGAAGAACATCTTGACTGATGCAGTTATGCTGCAGTTGAACGTTGCCCTATCCAACAGTCACGCTTAATGACGCTTGCCCCACCTAATTCCTCCCCTAGCCTCACTATCAACCAGCAATCGACGGCTGCTTGGCAAGGTACTCTAGAGCTTTGCTTTGCTAAAACCAATGGTAAGACTTTTCCTGTAAAGAGCTACGGCACCTCACCATTACGGGTGCAGCGGCCTTTCTATCCGGCAGCAGCTCCAGAAAATTGTCAGAGTGTGATTGTTCACACGGCTGGGGGGATGGTAGGCGGAGACCAATTGGATATGACTGTTACGGCTGAGCCGGAGACTCAGGTGCTGGTGACCACTGCCGCAGCGCATAAGGTTTATCGCAGCCAGGGTGACTGGGCTCAGCAGACGATTCAGCTAAAAGTAGGAGCTGGAGCCTATGTGGAATGGCTGCCTCAGGAGCTGATTTTGTTTAATGGGGGGCAGTTTCAGCAGTCCCTCAGGATAGATTTGGAACCCGGTGGGATATGGCTCGGTTGGGAGATTACGCGGTTTGGACGCAGTGCCAGAGGGGAGACGTTGAAAGCTGGGCAGTGGCGATCGCAAACTGAAGTCTGGCAGCAAGGTATGCCCTTATGGATCGACCGACAGCAGCTAGTGGGAGGGTCTGAAGTCCTCAGCAGTCAGAATGGATTAGCTGGTTATCCAGTGGCCGGTGCGTTTTTACTATTAGGGGCTGTCATTTCTTCAGAGCATCTGAATGCCCTTAGAGAGCAGCTCGATTCGTCAAGCTCAACCCCAGGCGAGATTGGGATCACTCAATTAGAACAGGGACTGGTAGCCCGCTACCGAGGGCTCTCTAGTCAGAGCGCTCGACAGTATTTTGTCAGTATCTGGCAATATCTACGCACTCAGGTTCTAGGTCAAAAAGCCTATGTACCTAGGGTTTGGGGCGTTTAACCGATTCTCTCGCTGTCAGTTCAAGCAGGTGCAATCTACCCATTATTTAGATAAGGTTTAGCCCCCAGGTGACCTCAACATATCCTGGTTTAATATAACTTCGGTCAGGTTAGTTAGGACCAGAGATATCTCTCAAAGCTTTAAGCTACAACAGCTAACCTGACTCGCAACTGACGAATGTATCCGCCAGTTGCTAATCTCTGTTGTGGTTAGTCTCCGTCGCACCCTATGCAACTCACTCCTCAGGAAAAAGATAAGCTGCTGATTTTTACAGCGGCGCTGGTGGCCGAACGTCGTAAAGACCGGGGGCTGAAGCTCAACCATCCAGAATCCGTTGCCTATATTTCTGCCGCAATCTTGGAAGGGGCGCGGGATGGCCGTACGGTGGCTGACCTGATGACCTATGGCACCACATTACTGAGTCGGGATGAAGTCATGGATGGCGTTGCGGAGATGATTCACGAAGTTCAGGTAGAAGCAACGTTCCCAGATGGTACTAAGCTGGTTACCGTGCATAATCCAATTCAATAAATTGTAGGGGCGTTGCATGCAACGCCCCTAGGACGACAATGCCAAAATTCGATTGCTGAGACGTTTAAATGGTTGAATCTGATAGTTCTCCAAACACTGGTGGTAATTTTCAGGATATAGACCTGGACCAAGATAGTCGTGCCCATGTGCTGGAGGCGATTGCTGAGGCCCTCGATCGCTATGCGTTTCCAGAAGCGGCGGCAAAGGCTCAGGCAGATATTCGACAACGCCTGAGTGCAGGGGGCTATAGCGATATTGTCAGCGGGCATCAGTTTGCAGAAACTCTGACCAATCAGCTGCAAGCCCTGACTGCAGATCGCAGTGTGCAGGTGTATTTTAGTCCTGCGCCTTTGCCAGACCTAAGTGCTGAGATGCCACCGACACCTGAAGAACTGGCTTATCAGCAGCGACAGAGCCAGCGTCGTAACTTTGACATTAATCGAGTAGAGCGATTAGCAGGTAATTTAGGTTTTCTGCAGCTCTACGGGTTTGAACCCCCCGAATTTGCCGGAGAAACTCTGGCGGCGGCCATGGCTTGTCTGGCTCACACGGAAGGCTTGATCATTGATCTGCGCTATAACCGGGGTGGCTCCCCTGGGATGGTGGCGCTGTTGTGTAGCTATGTACTACCGGCTTACCCGGCAGTGCATCTGAGCGATGTAAACTGGCCTGCCGAGCAGCGTCTTCAGCAAAGTTGGACATCGGCTTACGTGGGCGGTCCACGCTATCTAGACCGGCCTGTGTATGTTTTAACTGGACCAGAGACGGCTACGGCGGCTGAGGAGTTTGCCTATACCCTGAAGCAGCTGAAGCGGGCTACGCTCATTGGTGAGACCACTGCTGGTAAAGCTAATCCAGGAACTGGGCAACGGTTACATGACCACTTTTGGATGTTTTTGCCAACAGGGCAGGTATTGAGCCCCATCACTGGCGAGAACTGGGAAGGGAGCGGTGTGCTGCCAGACTTTAAGGTGCCGGTAGAGCTAGCGATGAAAGTTGCTCACTATATGGGGTTAACCGACTTGAGTAAAAAGTCTGGAGCCCCGGATAGGGAGTTGGAAGCAGCCTTAGAAACCGTGAAAAAGCAGCTGGATCAGATGCAGCAAGATCTAATTAGTCAGCTTGGAGGATTGCGATAATGTCTGGTACTTCTATGATCCCTGGGGAACTGTTACCGGCAGAAGGCAACATTGAACTTAATGCCGGTCGGTCAACTGTCACGCTAGCAGTAGCGAACAGCGGGGATCGACCGATTCAAGTGGGCTCGCATTTTCACTTTTATGAAGTGAATGATGCCCTACAGTTTGACCGGGATCAAACTAAGGGGATGCGCCTGGATATTCCGGCGGGGACAGCGGTAAGATTTGAACCAGGGGATGAGCGTTCTGTCACGTTGGTTGCTTTAGCCGGAGAGCGTCAGGTCTACGGCTTTAATCAACGGATAGAGGGTAAAGTATAGGACTCCTAAAAAATCAGCACTTTGTTCGGTGACAACGCAACAAAACATTGTTTATGTCTGATATGGGGACAAACTCCTTGAATCAGGAAAATGCCTCCTGGGTCAGGATTAAACCTTGTCCACGTCCAAAGCTGTAATTTTTCCCTAGAGGAAGTACACGGTTGGACATGGTTGAACTGCCGATATTTTCTGTCTCTGACGGCAGCTAGCCCACTGGGCAACCACATCTGTATATCGTGTTCTGAGATTAACTGACGTTGATTATGCTACGACTACGCCATTTTGCTGCGATCGCATGCCTGCAAGGGGTTTTGCTACTGGGTAATGTACCAGCATGGGGACAGACATCTGATGACTCTGTCGGTCTGCCAGAAGCCATTACTCCAAACATGGAGGGCATTGTGGATCTTGCCGATACAGAGCAGCCTCTTGGTGTAGGCTATCTATCGCCTCGCCGTCAAGCTGGGGAGCAGGCAAGCTGGCTATCTGCGGTAGAGTTACCACTTTATAGTGAGCCCGGCGGTGAACATTGGGGCTGGATCTGGCAAGGTTGGTTAATTCCCAATGGTCAGCAGGCGTTTGCCATTGGTCGTGATGCTAGTTTCACTATGGTCAGCGTAGACCCGCTATTGCTTGCATTTCCTGTGATTGAAGCGCGGGAGGACGGCTGGCTGCAAATGCAGTACACCAACGGTGGCAGTGCCTGGATTCATCGTGATCAACTGGATGATCGAGGGGTAGAACTGTCGTTTTATTCCTGGGAAGAAGGGTTGGCTGAGGCTGATATTGTAGATTTACGCAATAGAAATGATGCGCAGGTTTTGCGATCGCAACCCGAACGTGGTCGTAACGTTCTTAGCCTGGTTAGCCCCAGTAGTCTGATTGAACCCTTAGAAATCCAGGACGAATGGATTCGAGTCCGCATTACCCGCCCGGCCAATGGATGTGAGCCCCTGGCTGGCGCTAGTGAGGAAGAAGGCTGGCTTCAATGGAAAGACAGCGATGGCGAAGTGCTGCTGCTACCGAGTCGAGAAGACTGCGCCGGATAGAAATCGCCATTGCTGATTGAGGTGGATGAGTTTGCCAGTTCATGACTCACTGAGGATCAGCAATGGCAGAAAATTAAAAAATGTTCGTTATATACTCGTCGGGGCTCCTGAGCTAGCGTAAGCTATCCAGTGGCTTTGCTTTTACCCTCTACGTCCAGGAGACTCCGATGAGCTATCGCATGGATCGCCGCGCCTATGCTGAAACCTATGGACCCACTGTGGGAGACCGAGTGCGGTTAGCAGATACGGCATTGGTGATTGAGGTGGAACAGGACTTTACCACCTACGGCGATGAGGTCAAATTTGGCGGCGGTAAAGTAATCCGCGATGGCATGGGCCAGTCGCCAATTACACGGGCCGATGGGGCGGTGGATATGGTGATTACCAACGCCCTAATTTTGGACTGGTGGGGCATTGTCAAAGCAGATATCGGCATTAAAGACGGTCGGATTGCCAAGATTGGTAAGGCTGGCAATCCCTATATTCAGGACAATGTTGACATCATCATTGGTCCGGCCACCGAAGCGGTGGCGGGTGAGGGGATGATTGTCACGGCTGGGGGCATTGACTCCCACATTCACTTTATTTGTCCGCAGCAGATTGAAACTGCCATTGCCAGCGGTGTGACCACTATGATCGGCGGTGGCACGGGACCAGCTACCGGCACCAATGCCACGACCTGTACGCCCGGAGCCTGGAACATCTATCGCATGCTGCAGGCAGCGGATGCATTTCCGATGAATCTCGGATTTTTGGGTAAGGGCAATAGCGCTCAGCCCCAAGGACTGATAGAGCAAGTCCAATCGGGTGCCATGGGGTTAAAGCTTCACGAAGACTGGGGTACCACACCTGGTGCCATTGATACCTGCCTGGGGGTAGCGGATGACTTTGATATCCAAGTGGCCATCCACACTGACACCCTGAACGAAGCTGGGTTTGTTGAAAACACGATTGCCGCCTTTAAGAATCGAGTCATTCACACTTATCACACCGAAGGAGCCGGTGGGGGCCATGCGCCAGACATCATCAAAGTCTGTGGTGAAGCCAACGTGCTACCCTCATCCACCAATCCCACCCGACCCTATACCCGCAATACTCTGGATGAGCATCTGGACATGCTGATGGTGTGTCACCACCTGAGCCCGAGTATTCCGGAAGATGTCGCCTTTGCTGAGTCTCGTATTCGCCGCGAGACCATTGCAGCTGAAGACATTCTCCATGACTTAGGAGCCTTTAGCATGATTGCCTCCGATTCCCAGGCTATGGGTCGGGTTGGTGAAGTCGTGATTCGCACCTGGCAGACCGCACACAAAATGAAGGTGCAGCGCGGGGCGCTGACCGAGGATTCTGATCGCAACGACAATCATCGGGCTAAGCGCTATGTGGCCAAATACACCATCAATCCTGCTATTACCCATGGTATTGCCCATGAGGTAGGGTCGCTCGAAGCGGGCAAACTGGCAGACATCTGTCTTTGGAAACCGGCATTTTTTGGAGTGAAGCCCGAGTTAGTGATCAAGGGTGGAGTCATTGCCTGGGCACAGATGGGTGATCCTAATGCCAGTATCCCAACACCGCAGCCGATCCATATGCGGCCAATGTTTGGGAGTTTTGGTGGGGCCATTGGCAGTACGTCCCTCACATTTGTTTCTAAAGCTGCCGCTGAAGCAGATATTGCGAGTCAAATTGGGTTACAGACATCGGCTGTGGCAGTCAGTGGCTGTCGCAACCTGAGTAAAGCAGACATGAAATTAAACGACTATCAGCCCACAATGGAGGTAGACCCTGAAACCTACGAAGTGCGGGCTGACGGACAGCTGCTGACCTGTGAACCAGCAGAAGAACTGCCCATGGCTCAGCGATACTTCTTGTTTTAAGCAGGGGCTGTCTCAAATTTTTCCATATGACTACTTTTCAATACACTAGCCTGATCGCTGCTCCACCAGAAACGGTCTGGCGCTTTCATGAACGTCCCGATATTCTTAACCTGCTTACTCCACCCTGGCAACCGGTGGAAGCCATTCGGCGTGAAGGTGGTCTGGGGCCGGGGGCTGTCAGCGAATTCCGTCTGTGGCTCGGTCCGATTCCGATTACCTGGATTGCCCGTCATACTGACGAGTATGAACCTAACCAGTTATTTACTGATATTCAGGAAAGCGGGCCCCTGGATGCTTGGACCCATCGCCATCGGTTTGAGCCCGAGGGTGAGCAGACACGGCTGACTGACGATATTATGTTTACCCTGCCGGTGGAATGGGCTAGTGAGCCGCTGATTGGCTGGTTTGTCCTACAGCGACTCAGGGATATGTTTGAGTATCGGCATAAGGTGACACGGGAAGCTTGCAGCTGATTACGCGATATCCGTGGGTGTTTCCCCTTTGGCTTTTAACTGTTGTAACTGCGATCGCATCGCCTGCTCTAGCATTGCCCTAGGAACTTCAACGCTCTGGCCTTTTCCCTTTTCCTGCATAAAAATAATACTGTCCACCTGCTTCAGCGATAACAGCTGAAATAAAAGATGTGTGCTGGGATGGGGCAATGCCATCATCTGAGGATTATCGGCAGCACTCAAGGCGGCAGCTTCCAGGGACGGATAGGCGTAAACGACCGTTTTTGTTGCTTTTGGGTCTTGGCGACCGCGCAGGGTGGTCATCACCCATCCCTGTCCCAGGGATTGCAGCACATAATAGAGTTCCGTCGGCAGCTGTTCTGCAATTTCCTTGAGCAGGGGTGCTACTAGCGCAATTGCCTCGCCAGTTATTTGATCCGGAGCTTCATCAATCAAAGTTTGAATTTGTTTTTCAATATCCATCCGACTTTTTTGATAGTTTCGTGAAAATTACTGACTTTTGTTAGAACGTGCGGAAAACTGTCTATGCTCAGGTGAGGAAATGCCTGGGACGCGCTAGCTCTAATGACCACGCTGCTAATGCTTGAGGAAACGTCCACCACGCTTGTAGAAGCACTGAATACAGAAGTTTTGCAGTTGCTTAAGCAAGCGACCAGAACTTCCGAAAGAAGTTGCCAGGCTGTCGCTGATCGCATCTGTAGCGAATCGCTTCGTATTTGTACCGAAAGTCAACGTATTCAAGACTCTGGAGATATAAAAAGTTGGGCATTTAACCTCGCTAATCATCGAGTTGACCAGTGCATTCGCTATTACAAACTTAGCTCTGAACGGGGGCGCATAGAGCTGCATAGTACCCTGAGTGCTATTATCTATCGCTACATTTCTGCTCCCTATGCCCAGACGAGCTATCAAGCCCGTCTTTCCCTAATTGAAGATTTTCTACAAAATTTTTATAGCGAGGCGATCAATGCTTTTCGTCGGGAAAATCAGATGGCGACTGATTTTCAGCCCCGTACGGCCCTAGAATTAGCTGAATATATGGCCTTTACCGAGCGCTATGGTAAGCGGCGGATACCCCTAAGACGCGGGCGTAGTCAACAGTTAATCATTTTGAGAGCCCAAACTTTTTCCAAACAGCAACCACCGGAAACCGCTGTAGATATTGAACAAGCGACTGAAGCTGCCAACGAAAACGACCAGGGTTGGAAAAACGCTCCAATCCAGCGCCTGCGAGAAGAAATTTTACTCCAGTCCGATACACAGCCAGAGGATAACCTCCGGGAGCGAGTAGTTGATGAATTAATGGTCTATCTCAAAGAAAAAAAGCAAGAAGACTGTGCCGATTACTTTAGTTTGCGGCTGATGGATTTGCCAGCCAGTGAAATTGAGGGGTTGCTGGGCCTAACATCGCGGGAGCGAGACTACCTGCAACAGCGTTTTAAGTATCATTTACTACGCTTTGCCCTTACCCATCACTGGGAATTAGTTCACGAGTGGCTTGGTATTGAGTTAGAAAAAAACTTAGGCTTGACACCCCAACAGTGGGATCACCTACAAGAGAAAATGGATCAAAGTCAGACTAAGTTGCTACAGCTCAAGCAGCAGGGGCTGTCTGATTCGGACATATCGCAAGCACTTGGTCTGAGCCTGACTCAAATTCGAAAACATTGGTCTAAACTGCTGGAACAGGCATGGGAATTGCGTAATCTATCAGTTAGCTGATGATTGGCCAATGGGACTTTTTTGTGCAGTCAGCCGAGCTAAATTTTTTACACTCTCGGTTTTATCATCCGGATCAGGGACATTTAACCATGAATATTGAGTCAGAAAATTTGAAGCGCTTATTGCTAGAGTTTTTAACTTTTGATCGCTCGGCGTCCCCAATATCAGAGAGTGAGCCTACCCCACCGACCGGATCCAACCCATCAGCAGTCTGTGCATCTGAAGTCGGATCTGACGCTGTATCATTTGACTTTTTATTTGAAACGGGTCAGTCGTTTAACTTCGGAGATAAAACCACTGTGCAAGATCGTTTCCACACACTTTTAAAACACCGTTTCCAAACGGAATTTGCCAATCGCCCCCCATTGTTCCCATGGGAAGCAGAGGTGCGTGAGTATCCAACTGAGATACCCATGCCTGCCTATGCTCAGCCCATTAGTCGACTGTGGCTTGAAAATCCACTTCGGTTCAGTATTTCAAGCAAGCTGCCTGAAACTGTTCTACACCAGCTGTTAGACCGTTGCCAAAACATGGCTCAGTCTACATACAAGGAGGGCGTTAAGCTCGTCAAGATTGTAGAATCCATGTTTCCAGACTCCCTGGAGGCGTTGGAGCCCATTGCCAATATCGTCCTTACTCCTGCCTATCGCGATCCAACCTTAAAGGAAGCGACTTTGCAAGAGGTTGAGAATTTGGCGGGTGGTTATGAGCAAGCTACGCCAGAACAGCAAATTGCGCTTACCATGCTGGCATCAATGGAGATTATGTCGGCTTTGGCATTAACGGTATCCGTTGCTGAACCTGCTGTAAGCCGTGATTGGGTCACTCCCCAGGGTGTGGTTCATGTTGATGTGAACTACACGGGCGCAGTCTTGATCATCAATGCGACGATGCCAGTGGGTGGCAGTATCCAACTGGTAGGCGATGATGCTGATAGTCAGTCATCTCGCCCTGAAGCAGGAATGCTGACATTGGCGCAAACCGCTCCAGTAATTGGCGGTTCATATTCGTTGGAAGTGTCTTTAGACAACGACGGCCAGCGACCTTTGCGATTTTCGGTCATGGTGGTAGAGCCATCGGCCAGTTAAGCCAGCTAGGATTAAAAAACGCTAACTGACAATGTGCTGACGCGTTGACCTAGTATGGTTTCTCCTATGTCTACTTCCCATATTCCGTCCCGAGATCTAATCTCACGATGGCGGCAGCGGTTATCAACCCTGCCGCCATCTGTACCTGAAGACTCGATTGTCCTGCGGGTTTTGGTGCAATGCTTGGTGACGGTGGGGATATGTAGCCTAAGTGTTGCAGCTTCCGGAGTAACCGACACATCTATCTGGAATTTGTTGGCGATTCCGCTGAGTGCAGCAGGGGCTTATTGGAGTTGGCGCAGCCGTCGTCGCCGGAATATTGCAGCTAAGTTTTTGATTGCCTTGGGTATGTTGGTTGCCCTGGCATTTTTTTTAGGTCGCATGTTGCAGGTGCCGGGGGATACACGGATTGTTCTAGCAGAGCTGCTGATTCATTTGCAGGTGCTGCATAGTTTTGATTTGCCCCGCCGTAAAGACCTGGGATATTCCATGATGATTGGTCTGATTTTAGTGAGCGTGTCTGCTACTATCAGCCAAACTTTGCTGTTCGGGCCGTTTTTACTGCTGTTTCTGTTGCTGGCGCTGCCGGTGCTTGTTTTAGACTATCGCTCTCGGTTGGGGCTATTGGGTTGGCAACAAGGCAAAGGGGGGATACCGTGGCGGCAGCTGAGTGGCATCGTCGCGGTTGTCATCACCCTGGGGCTGGTGATTTTTATGGCGATGCCGCGCCTGCCAGGGTATCAGCTGCAGACGTTTCCAGTTAGTGGCAGTGTTAATGTGACTGAGGATGTCGCTGATCGCAGGGTTTTTAACCCAGGCTATGTGAACCGGGGGAATGACAGTACCGAGACATCCTCTGATAACTCGGAAGATGGCGGCAGTCCTGAGCGGGGACCTGGTCAAGTGAGTCCTAATTTTTACTATGGTTTTAACCGCCGGATTAATCAAAATCTGAGGGGTGAGTTAGAACCTCAGGTGGTCATGCGGGTGCGATCGCAACGTGCTGGCTTTTGGCGGGTAATGGCCTTCGACAGTTACACCGGTCAGGGTTGGGACTCATCCCGTGGAGATAGCCTGGTAGACCTGAGGCGCGATACCCTGTCCTATCGGTTTTTACCGATTACTCTGCAGCCCATTGGTCCCGCCCAAGAAGTTGTCCAGACCTACACCATGGTGCAGGACTTTCAAAACCTGGTGCCGACTCTCTATGCTCCAGAAGCGGTATATTTCCCAGCCGATGATCTGGCCATGGATCCTGAAGGGGCACTGCGACCGTCTGGTTTACTGCCTGAAGGGCTTACCTATACGGTTGTTTCTAGGGTGCCTGTGCGAGATCCTGAGCAGCTCAACCAGAGTCCTACTGAATACAGCGATGCGATTCAGCAATACTATTTGCAGGTCCCCGCTGATATTCGCGATCGCATCCGTACCGAAACAGAGCGTTGGCTAGCCACAGCTGAACGATCGCTGACCACGCCCTACGAAAAAGCTGACTTTTTAGCCCAGGTGCTACGGGAAAACTACACCCTTGATCAGGACCTGCCCCATTTTGAAGAGGGTGAAGACCTGGTGAGTGCCTTTCTCTTCAAGTATCAAGGTGGCACTCGCGACCAGTTCTCTACGGTACTAACGATAATGCTCCGGTCGATTGGGATTCCGGCCCGCTTATCCACCGGATTTGGGCCAGGCCAGTTTAATCCCTTTACCGGGTTTTACATCGTTCGCAATACCGATGCCTATGCCCTAACTGAAGTTTATTTTCCAGGCCAAGGTTGGTTTTACTTTAATCCTATCCCTAACACGCTGTTGCTTTCTCCTGATGACAACGGTGCCAACCCTTTCAGCGTATTGCGTCAGCTCTGGCGCACGTTAGTGGCGGTCCTGCCAGCTCCCGTTGCCCAAATGCTCCAGCGTAGTTTTCAGGTGCTTGTTGCCCTGATTGGGATACTGCTGCAATGGCTGACTCGGTTTAACGGTCAGGGTTGGCTGAGTGCTCTCTGGTGGGCTGTGGGGTTGACAGGCTTAGGATTCCTCAGCTGGCTGACGGTTCAGGGCTGGCGACGGTGGCGACGACATCTGAGGCTGCGACGTTTAGAACCGGTTGAGCAAATTTATCAGCAAATGTTGTGGATTTTAGACCAACGTGGCTATGGCAAACAGGCCAGTCAGACCCCGTTGGAATATGCGACAGATTTACAGCAACGCTCGGATTTCCGGCAAGGTAATTTAGTGTGGCAAATGGTCGATCGCTACATCAGCTGGCGCTATGGCGGTCAAGGGGTAGATGTGAATAACCTGAAGTCTGAGTTGCAAGCACTGCGACGCTCTGGAAGATAGCCGCCCTGCCGCCATCTAGAGATGAATATTATCGCTTGGTTTAATCACATCTATCGAATGATTTAGCGGTAAAAGCGGCTGTGATTTCCTACAATCACCTAAGATATTCGAGAATTTTGGATTCTGAGCATTAAATCGTTGCCCAACTCGAAATTCAACATTAAAAAAAGAGGTTAGCTCGTGGTTAGTCTAAAACAGCTGGTTAAAAATCCCCTCAAAGCCTTTGGTACTAAAGCTGAAAAGAGTTTTCAGCCAGAGGTTTTTGATAGCCATGTAATGACAACCTATGGGCGCTTTCCGTTGGCATTGACCCGAGGGGCAGGCTGTCGTGTTTGGGATGATCAAGCTAACGAGTATCTAGATTTTGTTGCCGGGATTGCTACTTGCACCTTAGGGCATGCTCATCCGGTGATGGTAGAGGCTGTGACCCAGCAAATTCAAAAGCTACACCATGTTTCCAACCTGTATTACATCCCAGAACAGGGAGCCCTTGCCCAGTGGCTGACGGAGCATTCCTGTACAGATCGGGTGTTTTTCTGTAATTCGGGAGCGGAGGCCAACGAAGCGGCAATTAAACTAGCCCGGAAGTACGCCCATACTCAACTTGATATTGCCGAGCCTGTAATTATTACGGCCAATGCCAGTTTCCATGGACGTACCTTGGCCACCATTACGGCCACAGGCCAGCCAAAGTACCAAAAAAACTTTTCGCCGCTGGTGCCTGGATTCCACTACGTGCAATTTAATGATATTGAGGCGCTGGAAAGTGCGATCGCATCCCTCAATGCCGAAGGTCCTCGCGTTGCCGCTATCCTGCTAGAAGCGCTCCAGGGAGAAGGAGGAGTCAATCCCGGTAATGTCCAATACTTCCAGCGAGTACGAGAACTTTGCGACCAGCACAAGATTTTACTAATTATCGATGAGGTCCAGGTCGGCATGGGGCGTACCGGCAAACTTTGGGGATATGAGCACCTGGGTATTGAACCGGATGTCATCACCGTTGCCAAGGGCTTAGGGGGCGGTGTGCCCATCGGAGCTATGCTCTGCAAAGCCAGCTGTGATGTGCTGCAACCTGGTGACCATGCCAGCACCTATGGCGGTAATCCATTTGTCTGCGGTGTGGCTTTAGCGGTTTGCCAGACTGTGGAATCAGAGCAACTGATGGCCAATGCGAATGCTCGGGGCCAGCAGTTGCGTCAGGGACTCCTCAAACTGGTTGATACCTATCCCAATCTGTTTGAACAGGTCAGAGGCTGGGGGTTAATCAATGGTTTTGTGCTTAAGCCCGATGCCCCTCTCAAATCTCTGGACATTTTGAAAGCAGCCACCAATCAAGGATTACTGCTTGTACCTGCTGGTCCTAACGTAGTCAGGTTTGTGCCGCCGCTGATTGTCAGCAGTGCTGAGGTTAACGAAGCCCTTGAAAAGCTATCCAAAGCGTTAGCAACTATTAGTTAGCGCCAATCGATCAATGCCTGTCGTTGACGAGGAGATAACATTTCCTGGATTTTGAACCAGGCCTTGTTGTCATCGTAAGGGCACCACTGGCGACACAATGCCATATTTTTAGGTGCCCTCGATGTATAGGCCAAGGTAAGAGCATACCGCTCTTTTTTGGGAACTGATGCATGGTGAAAAACGCTGACCGTATCTGCAATGACAACGGTGCCCCGTGGTCCTAGACATCGTTTCCAAGCTTGAGGGGCGACAACTTGAGCCATATCATGGTCGCGTATGTTGTTGTTCACATGGCGAAATTGTGAGTAAGAAGGCGTGTACTTTCTGGGGATGTACTCAAATGGACCTTCGTCTTCACCTACGTCATTTAAATAAATAATCACCTTGACGACTTTATAGTCTTCTCCGTCTTGGTGCCAGAGTCGTACACCTACTTGTTTTTGGTTGGGTACTTCTTTGCGTATGATGCAACCCAAATAGGCGACGGGCTGCCGCAGATAGTCTTCAATCAGTTCTAGCCATCTTGCCTGTAAACCCCATAAAAATAGGTCAGGATATGACATCAGCTTGCGAGCATTTAATCCGACACTATGGCTAGAGGCTGATCGCTCCCCCTTAAATTCTACAGAGGCTCCATGGGGTAAATGCTCCAATGCACGTTCTGCGATAGACAACATCGTAGATGTGCCCAGCAATGCCAAATTATCTAGTGTGGTTGTGCATACTCCTTCCTGACGTAGCTGAGAGATCAGTAAACGGTCGTAGTCGTTGAGAGTATAGCGGGGGCGTAATTGTACACTCCGTAAGTGAAAATTAGCTTTTTTCGAAGCTCTTGTAACAACATCGGGAACTTTTAAGAGCATGGTTAGTCAGTTGCGGGATGATTACGCACACACAACTCTGCTCGCCTAAAGAGACGATTGAAGGCCGTTTATGGGTATTCCCCAAAAAATCAGTAGATGCTTTTATGGGGAAAGAGATTGAGCTAAATTCGAAGCTTTGTAGAGAGAATGCCCTGAAATATCTGTTTACTCACCTGGGAATAGATGTTGACCTTGTACAGACTTCAGAAAAGTTGTAGGTGCTATAGTAAAAGTGACATAGATCATGCCTGACGGGGTTACACAACTGCTGAAAGGCCTATAACTTCAGTGGTTAAGAATGGGTAGATAAAAAAAGATAGGCTAGTTTTACGAACACGACCTATCACGACCTATGATACCGTCAATCTACCAAAGCTATCTAGAGAAGAAGCTCAGTGCCCGTCAGTCGTTGTTACTGTCATTGTTAGTCACGGTCGTGCACACGATCCGTGATGTGCGACTAGAGACCATAGCTGAGGCCCTGCCGCTGCCGATTCTATTTGAAAGTCGGCGAAAAAAGTACAACGGTTCCTTATGCTGGGTGCCATGGATGTAAATCGTCTCTGGCTGGGCCTATTCACCGTTTTCCTAAGGCATCAGCAGGTGACTAGAGGTAGCACCGTGTACGTGGCTATCGACCGCACAAGTTGGGGGCAGATCAATTTGTTGATGGTGAGTTTGATCTGGCGAAACCGAGCCATTCCGCTCTATTGGCAACGGCTAAAGAATCTGGGTAATAGCAACCTCAGGACTCAGCGTAAAGTACTGCGAGTAGCCTTATCGAGACTCTCAGACTACAAGGTAGTGGTACTCGGTGACCGAGAGTTTTGCTCGGTAGACTTGGCCTGTTGGCTGGGTGAGCAGCAGTGTTACTTTTGTCTGCGGCAGAAGAAATCAACCCACATTCAGTCCAATAATGATGACTGGATAGCCCTCTCTGAGCTTGAACTCACACCAGGAATGAGCTGTTTTTTCAATCAAATTACGGTCACCGAAAGCAAAGGGTTTGGACCGGTTCAGGTCGCGGGAAAATGGAAGCGACGTTACCAGGGCTTTGCACCTGACGAACCTTGGTATATTCTCACCAACTTCGATAGCCTGGATGCGGCGATCTCAGGATATCAGAAGAGGTTCTCCATAGAGGAACTGTTTCGTGACCTAAAATTAGGGGGCTACTGCCTCGAAAAAACGCGAGTTGAGGGCAGGCGATTTATGACCATGGTGCTCTTAATCGCCATTGCCTATACTTGTGCGACCACTCAGGGACAGCGGCTTAAACAGAAGGCGTTGCAAAAGTATATTGCTAGACCCGAAACTCAAGGCCTTAACCAAAAGCGACACAGTGCTTTTCATGTCGGATTAACCGCTTATCGCTGGGTTCCTTTTTGGCACCGTTGCCACAAACAAGTTCAGGCTTTGATGAGACTCGACCGAAACAAAATTGAGTATCATTTACGAGGGTTAAGAGCTATAGAAGCTGTCCTAGATACGCTTTAGCCGTTGTGTCTCCCTTTCAG
>NZ_AWNH01000079.1 GCF_000482245.1 Leptolyngbya sp. Heron Island J
CACGCACGGTTCTTAGGGGAGGGGGAGTCAGCGATGGCTCCTCCTTACCCGACCGGACTGCCGTAATCAGTCTTGGGGTCAGCCAGCGGTACGGTGTTGTCAGCACCTGCCGCTGGTGCCAAATATTGAGCTTTGTAGTCATGCCCCGCAGGGCGTGAGAACTAAAGTACCGCTAAGACATTTCTCACGTCAAGCTAGAAATATAGCTTTGCGCACATAGTTCACAACAGAGGTGATCCCTAAACGCCCTAGATAGCAACGGCTATGTGCGGCGCAATCTGCTGAATGTATTCAGCAGATTGCCATGTTGCGGTTGATTACGAATCCAATAGACACCATACTCCATATCCACTAGCCGATAAACACCTGAGAGTTGACCAATAATGTCTATCACTTACTCTATGGCTATATAAAAACCATGAAACTCTTATGTAGCAATTATTGCTCAATCGTTTATTTGAGCTAGAAAAGATACTCTAAAGCTTTCTGGATAACTCCGAAACTGAAGATATTACCCAGAAACTTTCTGGTCGATATACTTGTAGGGTATTTATCCAGAAAGTTTCTGGATAAATACCTCCCAGGCAGAGTTATGGCTCCCCCAACCTTCCCTTTAGTTCTGATAGGTAAAACATGAAAAAGCCGATTATTCCCAAAGAGTTTTCTCATTATTACAACGACTGGCACTTCACACCCGCTATCGAAATTGACAAGTTCGTGTTCTTTTCAGGTGCTACAGGAACACGTCCTGATCGTAGTATCTCAAGCGATCCAGAGGCACAGTTTCGAGAGGCTTTTGAAACGGTTCTACTGTACTTGACAGAAGCAACACTTTCTTTTGATGATGTTGTAGAAATGACAACTTACCATGTTGCTCTACGTAAACATCTTGATACCTTTACGAAGGTCAAAGATGAATATGTGAAAGATCCTTATCCTGCTTGGTCAGCTATTGGTGTTTCTGAACTCATCACTGAAGGTGCATTAGTGGAGATCCGTGTCATTGCTTACCGCTCGTAGTTCTCTGGTTGGCGAACTATGATAAACGCTACCCTATGGAGGGTAGTGTGTTGAAAGCCTGGTTGAAATCTCGCTTAGTTTTGATAATTATCGAGACGCAAGACATGCCTTTATTCCATAGTTATCTAAGAGCATGTTTGCAAAGGGTTTGGCAGCTAAAACTGCACCTATCCGAACAAAGTCCTCGACTTCTAGTCGCCAGGGCACTTTTCAAACAATCTCTAACAGCGGTGAATATAAAGAAAATAACAGAGCATAACAAATTGTTGCAGCGGCGGCTCAAAAGAACTCGATACAATATGTAGACTATCAAACACTGCTGCACTTAATCGACTATGCAGCCGAATCCTTGGTGAGTTTTACTATTGTTGTCTAGTATTTAAAGTCAGGGTAATCACACAAGTTTCTTTAATATGAGTAATTCGACTTGCCAGAGTACAAAGCTGTGGCTAATGCCAGAGTTCGGCAACTTGGAACTATTTCGGGCAGAAGCCATCTGTTACAGCTATGCTCGCCACTCTCATCCAAGCTATTCAATTGGCGTTATTGAGGCTGGAATAGGAGGCAACTATTACCGAGGGACTAACTATTTGGCTCCTTCCAAAAGTGTTATTTTTATGAATCCAGAGGAAGTCCATACGGGCTATTCTGCGGAGGAGTTACCACTTACTTATCGAATGGTATATCCCAGTATCGACTTCATTCAGCAAATAGCCAGTGATGTTCAAATAAGGGGCTTTCCCTACTTCAAGGACGCTGTTGTTCAGAATAAGGTATTGGCTAGAGATATCCTTTCTCTACATGTAGTGCTTGAACAATCAAACAGTCGGTTAGCACAACAGAGCCAGTTAATTGAAGTTTTATCAGACATTCTGCTCAACTATGCTGATATTAAACTTCAATCTATTCGACTAGGTAAAGAACATCAATCTGTACGTTTAATTAAAGAGTATCTTCACGATAACTTAAGCTCTAACATCTCACTAGAAGAATTAGGAAAAATTACAAACTTAAATCGCTCATATTTAATTCGCGTATTCCGTAACGCCGTAGGAATGCCACCATATACTTATCTAAATCAAATTCGTGTGGAAAAAGCAAAGCGGCTTCTGAGGCAAGGCATATCTATTGCAGATGCCGCAATCATGGTTGGCATGTCAGATCAAAGTCACCTGACTCGTCACTTCAAGAGAATTCTAGGAATTACACCAGGTCGCTATCGCAACATGTCAAGATCGTTCAAGACGAATTAACTTGGGTTCGTAGATACTTTAGAGCATGCTTTTTTGAGGCGAGAAACTATGACCTTAGAAGAAATGAACTTACCGTATCGACAGGACTATTGTCTTGCCCAAATAAATATTGCTCTGATGAAAGCTCCTATAGACGATCCAATTATGGCTGAGTTTGCCGCTGCACTTAATGAGGTAAATTCAGTTGCAGATCATAGTCCGGGTTTTGTTTGGCGATTACAAACTGCATCTGGAAATGCAACCAATATTCGAGTATATCCTGATCCGAGAATGCTGGTTAATCTGTCAATTTGGCAGAGTGTAGAGCAATTAAAGTCCTATGTTTACAAGAGTTTGCATGGTGAGTTTTTTATCCGTCGTCGTAACTGGTTTGAGAAGTACCAAGGCGAGCATTTTGCTATGTGGTGGATCCCTACTGGTTATTTGCCCACTGTAGAGGAGGGTAAAGCAAAACTAGAACATCTTACGTTATGTGGGGATTCACCTGAATGTTTTACCTTTGCCAAGCCTTGGCCACCACCTTTAGTTGAGCGGCATAACAACTCCTCTGCGCCAGAACGAATCTGAGTTACTGTTGAGTGCAAAAGTCATCTGTGTCCGGTGCGCGAGAACATTAACACAACAAAAAAGCCCCGCGCAAGCGGGGCCAACTAGGAGATTATTATGAAAACGAGCGTTTAGCGTTAAACGTGTTTAGTCTTAGAAGCTGTAGCCGACACCAGCCATGAAGTCTACATCATCGTCACCATCCTGGAAGGGAGACCAAACAACAGAACCATTAACCAGCCACTGATCATTAACACGATAGTCAGCACCACCAGTTACAGCCGCTTCAATCGAGCTGTCATCACCCAGCTCACCATTAATACCAGCGCCCACGAAGGGATTGAGACGACCCGCAGGATCAACAGCATTAAAATCATAGGTGATGGGCAGTACATAAACTACATCATCACCATCATCAAAATCAAAGTCAGTGGCAACAGCAGGACGAACAGAAAGATTCTCAGAAAGAGAAACTTTACCGTTAACAACAAAACCCTCGTCGCTACCACCAATACCAACATAGTTGTAGTCGGGAGCAGTTTGAGCAGAGGCGGTTAGGGGAGCTGCAGCAAGAACAGCAGCCGTTAGCCCCAGCGTGCAAAGAATACGATTGAACATGATTGAATTCCTCGAAACGTTTTGTGGCAGACGGGGCTAGTGTTTCATGGGTGTTTGTGCCCCGAAATGACTGAACCTCGCTTGCATGGTTCTGTTGTATCTCCCGGTCTCCAGCAACGCGGAAAAGCAGAGGACACTTTTTGTGGGTGGACTATTAATTTAGACCTAAAACCATTGAAAACTCCTTTGTTTTTACTGTGACAGTTACAGATATGACCGTGGTGGTTACGCAACGGCTTACCATAGGTAATGTCCGTTTTCGAGTGTGTGTTATTTATGGTGTTTTGTATTAAGCGCAGCCTTGCGATCGCAACCCTCTGCCTCACCTGCTTGCTAGGCCTACTCGTCCCTTCGGCCTATGCATTAGACCTCTCCCCAGCGCCTGAAGCCGCAACAGCCTACATTATTTCGCCCAGTGACAGTGAGACAGTCAGCTCTCCCTTTATCGTCCAGTTTGGCCTATCGGGCATGGGCATTGCTCCTGCCGGCATAGACCGTCCCAACACCGGTCACCACCATTTACTGATCGATGTTGACGAGCTACCGTCTCTGACCGAACCCCTGCAGGGCTCTGAGCAAGTACTCCACTACGGCGCAGGCCAAACCGAAACCGAGCTCAGTCTGACCCCAGGAGCCCATACGCTGCAGCTCGTATTAGGCAACTACAGCCATATTCCCCATGAAAATCCAGTGATCTCAGAGAAAATCACCGTCACTGTTGAATAACACGGCAACCCACTCCGGAACCCCTCCCAGGAGGGGAAAAGTATCGTAAAGATATTTAAGTGTTGCATATTAAATCCCCGAAGCTAGTTCTCTACAAGGGGATCCAGTACCTCCCCTCCTGGGAGGGGTGCCTGAAAGGCGGGGTGGGTTAACCGCTAACGCCATAATCAACCCACCCCAAAAAACCATGATTCCGTTACCCACCGATCAGCTCCTCACCATCGATCGCCAGCATGTGTGGCACCCCTACGCTGCCATGCCTAACCCATTACCCATTTTCCCAGTCAAGTCAGCGCAAGGGGTTTATCTTGAGCTAGAAGATGGCCGCACCCTGGTGGATGGCATGTCCTCCTGGTGGACCTGTATTCATGGCTATAATCACCCCCGCCTTAACCAGGCGGCACGGGATCAAATTGATCGCATGTCCCACGTGATGTTTGGGGGCCTCACCCATCAGCCTGCGGTACAGCTAGCCCAGCGTTTAGTCGAACTGACTCCAGACCCCCTGCAGCAGGTCTTCTTTTGTGATTCTGGTTCGGTCTCAGTGGAAGTGGCCATGAAAATGGCGATTCAGTATTGGTATAACCTGGGGCAGCCTCAAAAACATCGATTTCTGACCGTGCGGGGCGGCTACCATGGCGACACCTTTGATGCCATGTCAGTGTGTGACCCGGTCAATGGCATGCATCACTTGTTTAATCAGGTGCTGAGGCAGCAGTATTTTGCCGACGTGCCCCAAATCCCGTTCTGGGGGGTGTGGGACGATAGGGATATTGCTAGCTTTGAAAAACTTCTGGCTGACAACCATGACCAGATCGCAGCCGCCATTTTTGAGCCTGTGGTGCAAGGGGCAGGGGGCATGCGCTTTTATAGCCCTGACTATGTGCGCCGAGCTAAGGAACTGTGTGAACAGTATGGCGTACTGCTAATTCTAGATGAGATTGCCACTGGCTTTGGCCGCACGGGTAAATTGTTTGCCTGTGAGCATGCCGACATCTCCCCCGACATTCTCTGTATCGGTAAGGCCATATCCGGTGGGTTTATGTCTTTGGCGGCTACATTAACCACACCCAAAATTAGCCAGGTGTTTGCCCAGGGTGAAGCTGGTGTCTTTATGCACGGTCCCACCTTTATGGCCAATCCCCTCGCCTGTGCTGTTGCCTTAGAAAGTATTGCCATTTTAGAAAGCTACGACTGGCAAACCCAAATCCAGACCATTGAAACACAGCTGAAAACAGGGCTAGCTACTTGCCGTGAGTCTCCCTTAGTCAAGGATGTACGCGTCCTAGGAGCCATCGGTGTGGTTGAACTCCATGAGCCTGTGGACATGGCAATCATTCAGTCCCAGATTGTCGACCAGGGAGTCTGGCTGCGACCCTTTGGCAAACTGCTGTACACCATGCCGCCCTATATTATTCAGCCTGAAGAACTGCACCGTATTACCACTGCAATGGTAGCGCTGACGCGTGACGGCGGCTGAGGGACTATGTCACCTCAGCACCGACTCAACAGCTATCTTTGAGCATCATCCACCGCCACTCTCATAAACAAATAGGTGGAAAAGAAGCAGATTAGGGCGTTAGCCAACAGAAATAATCGCGCCAGCCGTCCAGAGCCGATTAGCCAGATGGTGGGTGAACCCGAGGCGGCTATCACCATAAATGCAGTCATGCCAACAGAAATTCCAAGCACCAGCCATTTGAGGTGACGCTGACTAATCAGCACCGACATCAGACCAATGGGAATCAGAATGCTGGCAAAAATGGGATTTAAGGTTGTTTGGTTCATAATGGCACCACCCATTTCTGGAATCGCACTGCCCAATAGTCGTAAGGGCCAGTGTGGCAGGGTTGTAATGCGGATGGCGGGTAGCAAAAAGAGGCCCACACTCCCTAAGATAATCCCGAGGAGAAACGTAAAACTCCAAGGATTAAATTCACTGTCACGGGGGGTCAATAGCCAGGTTAGTAAAGCAGCAGCTAGGAGCTTAAGACCGATGTCAATCCAACGAATCGTCAGTGGATTAAAGGTAATCGGGATGCCACCACCACCAATAGCGGCAGCAGCGTTTAAGTATCCCGCTCCATAGTAATTTTGGCTATCGTTTTTAACTGGCTGCGCGGATGATTTCAGGACATTCCATACCTGATCCGGTGATAGCGTAGGACGACGGGATTTAATCAATGCTGCCACCCCAGCCACATGGGGAGAGGCCATACTGGTTCCCTGAAAATATTTGAACTGAAATTCACCCTGGGCACGCGGATTAATCGTTTCCTGCAAAATGCCATCCTGTTCCTTGTTGCGGGTAGCACCCCCTGGAGCCGCAATATCGACACCAGTTCCGTAGTTGGAATAGGAGGTTTTTTGCTGATCTGGCCCTACCGCTGATACAGCGATTACATTCGGATATAGGGCTGGATATGACGCACTGCTTCTTCCTTCGTTGCCAGCCGCCGCCACGATAACAACCCCCTGCTTATGGGCATAGTCAATGGCTTCACGCATGAGCTTCGAATCGCCACCGCCCCCTAAACTCATATTGATCACATTGGCACCGTGATCGGCGGCAAACCGAATCGCTTCTGCGATGTCGGCAATGGTCCCTGAGCCCCCTCGACTGAGAACTTTGAGGGGCATCAGTTTTGCGCCATAGGCAATACCGGCTACGCCATAGCGGTTATTGGTGGACTGGGCAATGGTGCCAGCAACGTGGGTACCGTGACCATTGTCATCAAGAGCGCTCTCACGGTCGTTGACAAAGTCATAACCCGGAACAAATTTTGTTTTTGCTAAATCGGGACCTTGACTAATACCAGTATCAATCACAGCCACTGTGACACCCTGACCTGTTACTCCTCGCTGCCAAGCATTTGGAGCTTTGATTTGACGCAGGTTCCACTGCTTATCATAGTCTGGGTCGTTAACGGGTACCCCAGCCTGAGAATAAATATAATTGGGTTCAATATATTCAGTTTGAGAGAGCCATTTAGAGTTTTTAAGTTTATCTAGCAGTGCCTGATTGCCAGGAACGACGTATACATTATCGGCCTGGGAAAACTCACTATTGAGTATGGGTTTGAGACCCAATTGTTGACCGAGGGAGGTTAAGGTACTCGACAAATTCGAGAGAACCTCTGGTGTTTCGAGGAAATCTAAAACGATAGAATCAAATTCTCCAACAGCAACGTTTTGTATATTGCGATTAGAGGGTTGTTGTGCAAATGCATCAGTGGACGAGACTGTGGTGGGAAAGAATGACCCCAGTGACAATGCTAAGACGATGCCTAAACAAACAAAGGTTAAATAAAACCGTTTCATAGGACGCTACTGATATATGACGCTAAGGAACCAGTATTTTTGGGTGGACGATGAAATTAAACTACTAAGTAGAGAACCGAAGATTCGCTGACCTCTAACTTAAAACGAGTATGTACGAATTTGAGTTAGTAGGAATTTACATACTTTAAGGTAGGCGATATCGGCTAGATCAGCCAACATGGAGGTTGCCAATGCAACAAATTGTGTTCATGATAGCGGTGATCCTGCTGCTGACTACGAGCTGTATTTCAGCTGATGAGCTATCTACATCGGTACCAGGTCCTGATAATTCCGGTTTGGAGGAAACTGTAGATATGTCTGAAGCGTCTCTATCTTCAGAGTTACAACAAGCATTCTTGCAAGCAGTCGCCACGGAACAAAATATTTCCCCTGCGGATCTGAGCATCGTCAAGAGCGCAGAGGCAGACTGGCCGGATGCCTGTCTTGGGTTAAGTGGTCTAGATGAATTTTGTGCCCAAATGATTGTACCGGGATGGTCTATCAGTGTGACTGACGGCGAGAAAACTTGGCAGTATCGAACGGATCTAGATATGACCCAGATTCGATTGGCAACCTCTGAATAATTTACTTTGGCGTTGCTGACCCGAACTATGGTTTTACCTGAAAGATGCTGATATATGGCACCTCTAACGGATCGGTTCATCCTCTAAATCAGCCACGGGTTAATTTTATGCTTTACAAAGAAGCTGTTCTAAGGGACTACTATGGCGCGTTTTAATTCGGCTTTTGGCTACCTTGGGGTGCCGATTGTGCTCAGCGCTATTGTGGGTTGTGGTGCGGATATTCCTGAAAGCGCAGATGCGATCGCACCCTCATCTCCTCAGCCCACCTCTGAACTCGCCAACGCCCCAACTCCATCCCAGGAAACCGACCCAGAAAAGACCTTTGAGCCAATTCCTGGCCGTTATTGCTACTTACTCAACAACGGCATCCTGGCCACCTATCTACGGTTTACCCTGGATGACAATAACCAGATTAAAGGCGATGCCCGGTCCTCGACACAAAATGAAGAAGCCAGTTTTCTCACTAGTGCTGCCCATGCTTTTTCAGGCACCCTAACCCAGTCTGAAACCGCCGTCGATATCACCACCTGGATTGAAGAAGAGGTGCAGAATACCAATGAAACCTGGACACTGACGGACGACACATTACAGACAAAGGACAATATCTTTAATTTGACCGACTGTCAGTTAGTTGATCCAGCATTTCAGGACTACAGTGGCCTGGAAGCTCAAGACTTGATCAATAGCGCTGCCAATCTCAGAACCCGACGAGTTGAGTTTGAACCGGACACCAACCAGGCCGTTATCAGCAATAGCGTCCTGCGCGGCGATCGAGATGTTTATCTATTGAAAGCTAACGGTGGTCAACAAATGAGCGTCAGCGTTCAATCCCTAGAAGACAATGCCGTTTTGGATGTGATTTCGCCTAGCGGATATATTCTGGCCTTTAGCGCTCTCAATGAAACCCTCATTTTGCCACACACAGGCGACTATCGGGTCGTGATCGGTGGCACCCGTGGCAATGCAACCTACGAACTGACAATCAGTATTCAGTAGTTTTTGCCTGGATAAGCGGGTGTGGCTTGGGGACAGGCTGAATCACAGCATCCTAGCCAGGTAGATTACGGGGTGGGGTGGCATCACCCTGATAAAACTTCTGTTCTAAGTTGCCTAACCAGAGCCACAGCGCTATACAGATTAAGGGCATACCGCCTAAAATAGCGCCTGCTGGCCAGGTGATGGTGTTGGTAATTGCAATTACTAAGGGTATCAACGACCAAATGACTGCACTTGCGATCGCAGCACCCAGTCGAATCTTTTTAATTCGCGCCAATGCCGGACGACAGCTACCACAGTGCTTGGTATGAGAGTGATAGCGATCCATTAAAACATCGATAGATTTCTCAGGCGGCAACGTCTGCCCAGCAAACGGATCGGCATCAAAATCACTGATCCACTTACGAAACGCCACCACATAGCGATCCGCCTGGGTTGGCAAATAACAGGTTTGCGCATAAGCGCGATGAGATGCTCTCTCCAACAGTCGCTCTTGCAGATGCAAAAAGATTTGATCATCCTCTAAGACACGATTGTTGTTCACGTGGCTATACCACCGTGGTGTTAGCTTAATAAACAAGCTCGGTAACTTAGAAGAGAATTTAAACGGGAAACGGGCAAATAAACGACATTCACCTTTATGAGTCGGTGTTGCATAAACAACTGTCAAAGTTCGACCAAATTGCTTGGAGGTCAGGTCGTGGTACATCAAAGCAGGCGCAACAAAAGAGGTATGCTGCGATCCCAATGCGCCCCGCCGTGGACCCTCTGGCCAAAGCCCTTGAAACCCCTGTTTATCTAGAGACACAATGTCCATCTGCATCGGGGCCGCATTTTCTCGTTTGCCAACAGTTTTATGGTGAGTGTAAGGAATATGGCTGGCATCCAGAACATTTTCCAGCAGCGTCAGTGCATCATAGGGCAAATCCCGAAACGTGTTGAGCATCACCCAAGCATCTGGCTCCTCTTCCACTGGCTTAATGATCGGCACCTCTACCCGAGCCGCATTTTCTGGCTTACCCGGATAGACAAACAGTAATCCCTGTCGAACTTCTGTGGCCATGGAGGCGACACAAGCCCGATTTGACAAATGAGCCTCTCCGTCTGGGGACTGCTGCGGAATCTGCTCACAGGCTCCACTACCGGAAAAGGACCAGCCATGGTAAGGACACTCCAATTGTCCGGACTCATTAATCCGTCCCTCTGACAACGGCGCTAACCGATGGGGGCACTGATCGGCAAAAACGCGCCAGGTCTGTGCCTGAGGTTCCCACCAAATCACTAAATCTTGATCCAGTAGGGTAAAGCGAGTTGGTTTAGCCTTATCTAAATCAGCCACGTAATGAACGGGATACCAGGCTTCAAACCAGTCAAACCGTTCTGGATCGGGTCCACCAGCTGCTAGCGGTGTGGTCTGGGATGGGGTGGTTGCAGAATAGGTAGCCGTCATGGGGGACAGGTAAACGTTACTCGTCATCTCCCATTGTGTTACAAAACTTTAAGAATTGCATGGGGAATATCCTGCCTGACTGGCGCATGGCCCGTGGTGGTGGACTGAGGGCGTCTGAACCATGGGGCGCTTCCTTGCCAGACATGTCCTAAAACGTCGATGACAAATAAGAAATTTGGCCAGCACCGATAGCCATCAGGACACAGGCCATTTGCTCTACTTCCATTCTTGCGAGAGTGCGGGCAAAGTTGGTAGGCAATTTCTCTAGCAAACAGCCAGCTGCCAGTAGACAATAGCAGGGGGAGATTTGGCGATTGGTGACTATTTCTCTGACGGCATCCGTAGCCTGGTCGATTAGGATCAGTAATTTCTGACAGTAGGCATACCAAAATGCAACCCGAAAGGCTGGTCGTTGTCTATATATATCAATTTGCTGAGGCTCAATCATCAGAGCATTGCCAACGTCTCCGGGCGTCATTCCCAATAACAGCAAATGGATAATCTCACTTTGAAGCACGGGGATATTGGGAGGGCCTTGGTAGTCCATAACAGCGGAAAAACGCGCTAACCACCACCCCATCAGCCAGAGACAATATTTCAATCTTAGTTGGATATCATTGACTAGTTTTTTTAAGGTGGTCATCAACAGCCTGGCCAGGTCCAACATTTTGTTGAGAAAAATTCGCCAGTATGTTTGTCTAAATGCTGGCTGTCGCTGATAGAAGCTGACCTGGCCCGATTCAAGTCTCATTAAATGTGTGATGGCCCCAGGGGAGATGCCAGACAGCAACATCTCGATAATTTTGACTTGAATCGGCTCTAATTTTTTTAGGGGGCGTGTCTGATGGATATGGTCGTTAGACTGCTTCCTGGCAGGTTTGGCAAGGCTGTTCAAGGAGTTTTGGTACTTTGGTCCCTGCTGACTGTAGGCCATGGTGGTCAATATGCCCATGAGCGTTGCTTTATCGCGACGCTCCATGTTGATGCTGAGGCGTGCCACATCTAAGGGGTATCCATGCGATCGCAACCACTGCTTATACTGTGCATCCAATGCATGTACCTCAGCCATGTAGAGTTCTTTCGCCCGACGCTCAAGCATGGCAGCATCCGTATCTGGAGACATTTCCAGCCGAATAACAAATACACTGCCCTGTTTTTTCTCGATGGCTTGAATAGAGAGATTGGCAGCAGCATACTGCTGACACAGGTTTTGAAAGGATTGCCAAAACGCCTGCCAGTCAATGCGCCCCTTAAAGATCAGATCGACGATGCCTGTAGCTTGCTGAAATGCCCTGGCAAATTCACCAGACTTAAAGGTGCGTCCTTTGGGATTACGTTCTTTCTGAAAATCTTTTAGAAAGACATAGTCACAAATCACTCCTTCCAATATCGTTGCCCGATTAGGACTCCAGCCCTGTATACAAGCTCCTGTAAACAAGGCTTTTGAAAATACGGCACCCAGCACCTGCGTATCTACCAACCAGGCGTTACTCAGATCAACGCCAGTTAAGTTGGCTCCACTGAGATTAGCTCTACACAGATTTGCCCCACTTAAATTTGCCCCACTCAGGTTGGCTCCACTTAAATCCGACTCAGGCAAGCTAGCTTTACTTAGGTTGGCTCCTTGCAATTCCGTTCTTCCCAGCTTTATGCCTCGCAATCTAGCCTTACGTAACTTAGCTCCATTTAAATTAGCGTCGGTTAGATCGGCTCCACTCAGGTCAGCTTTGTATAGATTAGCTCCACTCAGTTCAGCCCGCTCTAGCCTCACTCTACGTAGCCTGGCACGACTTAGATTGGCCCCACTTAGCTGGGCTACTAGCAAGGTGGCTCCACTCAAATCGGGCCTAATTTTGGGGTTATTCAATCTCCACTGATTCCACCGCTGCACGCCCTGTTGTAGCTGCTCCAAATGCTGCAAATTAGCCACGACGTCTCCTCAACTCAACCATTCAGTCGCCACCCATAAGCTGCTGGCCTACCATCACTTAGGAGTTATTGCAAGTATAGCTATCACCAAGACAAGCTCCCCATACTCTCCGTTTAGCAGAAAACTTGCTCTGCACTTAGGTCAAGACACCATAACAGCCATCATTTATATTCTGGCTGCACTACAAAATTGGGTAAATTATTTGCTAACAGCTTTGTTGCCTGAGCCGCAGAAATAGGATGCGAAAACAAAAAGCCTTGACCTGATTGACACCCAATCTCTCTCAACCAAGCTAGTTGTTCAGTTGTTTCAATTCCCTCTGCGATCGTATCTAATCCTAGTAGATGACTTAAGGTCGTCAAAGACTCTGCAATAATGTGGTTGCGAGTATCCGTTGTTGCCAAACTCACAAACTCACGATCAATCTTGAGCGTATCAATGGGAAATTTATGTAAATAGCTGAGAGAAGAATACCCTGTACCAAAATCATCAATGCTAATTTGAATGCCTCTGCTCTTGATCCGTTCGAGCAGATCACGTGTTTCCTCAACATGTTGCACCAACATACTCTCTGTAATTTCTAGTGCCAGACTACTTGGCTGGAAGCTATAGATATTGATTATTTCGTCTAGCTGTTCTAATAGAAATTCGTGCAGCTGACTTACTGAGAGATTAACGCTCACACTTAAAGGATTTGTTGGAAATTGAGTTTGCCACACTTCGAGTTGTTGAGATGCCAGATGCAGCATGGATTCACCAATATGAACAATCACCCCTATTTCTTCGGCAAGTTGAATAAATTCCGAAGGCGATATCAAGCCGCGTTGGGGATGTTGCCATCGAATTAACGCTTCAAAACCCTGAATAACCCGTGTTTCAAGGTTGATGATGGGTTGATAATAAAGAATGAAATCTTCATTTTTTAGGGCTTGTCGCAGTTCGTTTTCCAGGTGCATTTGTTGGACGACCTGATGGCGCATGGCAGTATCAAAGATCGCATATTGTCCTCGACCATTGTTCTTAGCCCGATACATAGCAAGATCGGCATCACGTAAGAGTTCTTCAGCATGTTGATAGCTAACAGCACTCAATACAATACCAATGCTGGCACTGGTAAAGACTTCTCGGCTAGCTAACTTAATTGGGATACATAGACTTTTAAAAAGCCGCTCAGCTATACGTACAGCCTCTCTAATACCATAAATCTCTTCTAACAGAATGACAAATTCATCTCCCCCTAATCGCACAACCAAATCCATCTCGCGAACAATCTGAGTGAGTTTTTTAGCGATAACTAAAAGAAGTTCATCTCCAAAGAAATGGCCAAGGCTGTCGTTAATGACTTTAAAGTTATCAAGATCTAAAAAAAGTACAGCAAACTGATAGTCGGGAGAACGCTTAGCTCGTTTGAGTGCTAGCTGTAGTCGTTCCATAAGCAGGCTGCGGTTTGGCAACCCGGTAAGTTTGTCGTGTAGAGCATCATGCTTTAGTTGGTTTTGTGCTCTGACGCGCTCACTAACGTTACGCGATGTTGTCTGCCAATGGATAAGTGCTCCATTTTTATTGAAAATAGGTTTTTTGAGAGTTTCTAGCCAAATATACTCTCCAGCTTTGGTCCGCATACGATAAGTAACTGGGATAGACGCACTAGACAATACTGACGTAGAAAAATCTAGAATATTTTGTTCTCTGTCGTTGGGATGAATGAACTCATTAGGGTTAAGTCTCTTAAGTTCCTCAGATCTATACCCCAGTAAGGCATGACTAGAGGGGGTTACGTAGAGATACCGCCCAATAGGATCATGTAAACATACCAGATCGCTCATATTCTCAGTTACTAGCCGTAAGCAAGCTTCACTAGCTTCTAGGGCGACGGCAGTTTGTTTTTGCTCTACCCGACTGCAAGCTTCTCGTAATTCACGCCGCACGGCCTCAGGTAATCGGATTAAGTTATCTTTCATAAGATAATCGTTGGCACCTGCTTTCAGCATCTCTACCGCCAGCTGCTCACCGATTTTACCAGAAACAATAATGAAGGGAATATCTAGCTGGCTTTGTTTGACAACTTCGAGAGCCGCAGGTGCATTAAAACCAGGAATATGATAGTCTGCAATAATCACGTCCCAACTGCGGGTTGCAAGCATAGTGCGTAGTTCATCCGCTGTCTCCACTTGTTCCCATACAGGCTTAAAATTGCCACGACGTAACTCTAAAACTATAAGTAGAGCATCATCTTCTGAATCTTCGATAATCAGGACATTAAGGAGAGTATCCATGGTTATAACTATTTTTCAGCTACAGGCTCATTAATTAGGGCCCAAAAGAGACCCAGTTGAGTCACAACTGCAGTAAACTGCTTAAAATCGACTGGTTTCTGGACATAACCATTGGCACCGCCACTGTAGCTTTCCACGATGTCACCCTCTTCGCTGGATGATGTCAAGATGACAACTGGTAAAAATCGGGTTCGTTCATTAGCTCGAATCTGCTGTAATACGTCTATTCCGTCAATTTTAGGTAGTTTTAAGTCTAACAACACAACACAGGGGAGTGGGGTAGCCGAAAGTATCATTTTCAGGGCTTCTTCCCCATCTCGGGCCACCTGAACTTCGTTAGTGATATTACTACGCTGTAAAGCACGGATGGTTAGTTTCTCGTCATCGGGATTATCTTCGACTAAAAAGATAGGACGAAGGGAAACCATAGTTATGCACTTAATTCAGAAGGTCTACGTGGAATTGTAAAGTAAAAAGTAGCCCCTTGCTCTACGGCTCCTTCGGCCCAAATTTTACCGCCATGACGATGAATTATCCGTTGAACCGTTGCTAAGCCAATACCAGTACCGGGAAATTCATGATGCGCGTGTAAACGCTGGAAAACCCCAAATAACATTTTGCTGTAAGCAGAATTAAAACCGGCTCCATCATCTCGAATAAAATATATCGTTTGCTCGTTAGGGGAAATGATGCCAAATTCGATGTGCGCAATAGGATGATGACTGGTAAATTTCCAGGCATTCTGTAAAAGATTGGCCAGCACAATCTTGATGAGGTCAGGGTCAGCATAGATCATCACTGCGGGAGCAATACTACAGTCGACGCTGCGCTCTGGCTCTGACATGCATAGCTCAGCCATTACCTCTTGAGCAATGGCACTGAGGTTGACTGTGGTGCAACACATCTCAGCTCGCGAGACACGCGAGAGATTAAGCAAGTTATCAATTAAGTCCCTCATCTGGTTGACATTGATGCAAATCCGCTCAAAGTAGTTTCTGCCTACTTGATCAAGAGCATTGCCGTAGTCTTCGAGTAGGACTTGGCTGTAGCCATGAATCGCCCGCAAAGGAGCCCGTAAGTCATGGGAAACCGAGTAGGAAAAAGCTTCTAACTCTTGGTTAGAGATCTCCAATTTAGCCATATAGCGTTTAACCTGGTCCTCGGCATGTTTGAGATCGCTAATGTCGACATGGCAGCCAATCATTCGCAGTGGATTACCTGCTTGATCCCATGCGATTACCTGGCCTGAGCAGATTATCCAGACTGTTGAGCCATCCTTGTGACGATAGCGTACTTCGTTATAGTAGGGGACTTTACCATGGCTATGAACATGCTGTTCAAAGCACTCTAAGACTTTGGGTAAATCTTCTGAAAAGATGAGCTTTTGCCAGGTGTCGGGAGAATTGGGCAGCTCATGATCTTCATAGCCAAACATGCGTTTAAAGCCTGGGCTGAGATATTCCTGATGATTAGGAATATCCCAGTTCCAATACCCGGCTAAAATATTCTCTAGAATCTGCTCTAGGAAGGTGAGTTCACATTGAACTTGGTTGACCTTTGAGCGTTCGACTGCGATGCGCTGATGCTCTGTTATATCCTGGACTGTGCCCTGGGATAAGAGAGGCGCGCCGTCTTCGTTTCGAAATTGTTTTTCTGTTTTGCGTAGCGCTGCCTCAATCTGATACCGTTCCTGAATCTCTTGTTGCAGCTGTGCGTTGACTGCAGAGAGTTTAGCGGTGCGGTCTCTCACCTGACTCTCTAGGGTTTCATTTAGGGCTTTTAATTTTTGGTTCAACTGTCGGTTGCGATCGCTGGTGATGCCCTGACGTAGCACTACCAAGAGCATCACTAAAATACCTAAACTCACTTGACCAGGCCCTCCGGTCAAGGTCGGTGGTCCAAATGGGACAGTCGCGGCATAAATGACATAACTTGCCCAGATAACTGAGCTGGATAATCCCGCCCGAATGCCACCGATGCTGGCCGAGAGCACCGCCGCCAGCAGCAGCAACATAAACGGGATGGGCAAAATGCTACCTGCTTGACGGGAAGCTTCAATCAAAACAGCCATGACAGCTGTCATAGCGGCTCCTATCCAGAAAGGAGGCTGGGTCTGAAAGGTTTTTGCAAGCGGTAGATCCTTAAGCAGCCAAGCTTGAAGATGATTGCATGCCATCCAGGCCCCCTCTGCGACCCACTAAACTTCTCCTCAAATCAAATCATGGCCTAGGTCGCCACAGAGTGCAGATACTTGGGAATCGTAAAATAAAATGTGGCTCCCTGCTCTACAGCTCCCTCAGCCCAAACCTTTCCCCCATGTCGATGAATAGCCCGCTCAACCGTGGCCAACCCAATTCCGGTACCCGGAAATTCATGAATTGTATGTAATCTTTGGAAAACTCTAAAAAGCATCTGGATATAGGCTAAATCAAACCCGGCTCCATCATCCTGGATGAAGTAGATCGGGTCTTCATCCTGCTGCAGCACACCAAATTCAATGCGGGCAGTTGGATGGTAACTGGTAAATTTCCAGGCATTTTGTAGCAAATTGTTTAGTACAATTCGCATCAGGTTGGCATCGGCGTATACAAGTGCATCAGGGGCAATTATCCATTCGACAGAACGATGGGGGGCAGATGTCTGTAATTCGCTTGCCAGCTCTTGCACCAGGTCACTCAGATTTATCGTCACGTAGTGCATTGCAGCTCGTGCTACCCGCGATAGAGTCAGCAAATTATCAATTAGCAGGCCCATACGGCTTGCATTTTTACGAATGCGATTACAGTAGTCTTTTCCGGTTTCATCCAGAGTATCCCCATAGTCTTCTAGTAGAGCCTGGCTAAATCCATTGATCGCTCGCAAAGGTGCTCGTAAATCGTGGGACACGGAATAGGTAAAGGCTTCCAACTCCTGGTTGGCGACTTCTAGCTGGCTAGTATATTGCTGAAGTTGTCCTCCAGTGTGTTGGCGCTTGGTAATATCTGCAATGATGCCTAATAGCCCCACGATTTGACCAGTTGCATCTCGAATGGGGACTTTATTAGCCTGTCGCCATTTCTGTTGACCATCGGCTTGGGTTTGTTGCCCTTGGATATTTAGTAGGGATTGCCCGGTGGTGAGTACTTTGCGATCGCATCGCAGATACCACTCCCGTTCGTCATCGGTCCAGGGAAGCTGCTGATCAGTCATGCCAACTACCTGTTCAGAGCTTGCCAAACCTGCCATTGTCGCCCAGCGCTCATTACAGCCTTGGTAAACACTCTCTTGATCTTTCCAAAAAATATACAGTGGAATTGTATTTAGAATTAGCTCTAAAAATAGTTTAGAATTCTGCAGTTCTTCCGTCGCTTTTTTGTATTGTGTAACATCATTCAAAATCCATCGTAAGGCCACAGGCTGTCCGTTTTCCAGTTGGCAGTTAATGTTGCCTTCTACCAGAATCTCCCGACCGTCTTTGGCGATAAATTTAGTTTCTACAGCTATTACATCTCCTGGTGTTGTCAATAGCTGTTGTATGACTGATTGAAAGCAAGCAATTTCATCAGGATGAATAATCCTAGAAACTGACATCTGATCGACATCGGCATCGTTATATCCTAAAGTTGTTTTCCACGCTTGATTCACAAACAAAATCTTCCCCTCAGGAGACACACTCTGAATCAGATCGGTAGCGTTATCTAAAAAGGCATGCAGCTGGATCTCTTGTTTAACTAAGGCAGCTGTCCGTTCCCGGAGGTTTAGTCCCAAAAATTGATTAAGCTGCTGCAGTTGTTGCTCAGCTTGTTTTCGCTCAGAAATTTCTTGCTGAAGTTGCTGAAGTTGCTGATTGATTTGCTCTAAGTGAGCTGGACTAGGGAGATCAAGGACTTGAGGGATGACTGGGATAAGTTGAAGCGCTGTGGAAACGACAATCCCTGCTGTTATCACCTTGACCGTGCCTGATAGCCAGTAATCTGGATGCCACAGTGTCCAGACATCTATGAAATGATTAGTACCGCCAACAACAATAAACGCTACAAATAATAGAAAGATGGAAGTAAAGGGGATATCTTTGCGCTTCTGAAGAAAATAGATCAAAGAGCAAGCAATGGCGTAATAGGCAATGCCCATCAGAGTATCCGCAATAAGGGGCAGGCTCATCAGATTGGTTGGCCATAGAGCACATTCCCCCTGGGGAACATACATTAGTTGATGAAACATCATACAGCCCCTTACAGGCAGATAAGAACAGATGCTAAAAGCGTTCAAATAGCTCTGTCTATAGGCAACTACGGCTTAAGGTAACCAGTCATGCGGCTCACGCTAGTGGTTTGTCTTAGCCAATTGCTTTCAAATAAACCACTCTCCATAGCATTTAAGGGCCTAAAACCCCTTGTAAAAAGGGGATTTTAGGCCCTTGGATATCTGAATTAAGTCAATATTTTTTAAGAAGTTTTGTTTCAGAGGGCTATCGTTTAATTTTTATTGCTAGCTGGGGAAGCTCCTATCTGGTTGAGCAGCGATTGGTCACTTCTTTACATGCAACAGATATGATTAGCCCTAACAGCAGTCATACTCTGCCATGAATCTACTTCAGTACAGTATCTAGTATTTCTCTGGCAGGCTGAGCTTTTTCGAGCGCAGTTTGATAGTCACTGTAAATTCGTACCAGTTTAGAAAGCCCGCTTACCCCGGTCTTTAGCTGTTCTAATTCATCTCCTGATAAGAGTTCTCCATCCAGCATGCGCACAATCAACGGTTTAATATCGCCTACTTCCTGACGTGATTTTTGTAGCTTGTCCACTGTCGTCATCAGCGTTTTGAGAGCGCTGAAGATAGTATCTAAGTTTTCTGTATCCACTGGGGGATCAGCTTTTGTAGGAGCTGATTTAGCTGGGGCTGCGTCTTTGGTTGGCGTAGCTTTTACGGTTTCAGCAGCAGCTGCAGTTTTGCTCGCATCGCGTGGTGCCATTGGTCTCTAAGGTAAGAACAGCACCTAGTTTAGGTGCTTTCCGCCGATATGGATACAGATGTTGCAAGATACGATCACTAAAATTTAATGCCGTTGCTGATTTGGAGAATGCACCAATTACTCAGGAAGGCCATTCATCTGAATCTTGTAGATGAAAGCATCCCGAGGGTCAGCCAGCCAGCTAAGGCTCCTGCGCTTGAATAATTCCCCCGTTACCCCATCACTCATCCACCCATCTATAGTCTCAACCTGGGACTTGATTTTTGTGCAATCCCCTAAGCGCACAGACGAGTTTTGTCCGCTGATAAGTTGGCATTGAGTTCCATGATGATTTGCTGACCCGCTGATGTGTGTTTGAGGTAAGCGATCGCATCTTCTACATACCCATGCACACAGTTCCAATAAAACCCCGTCAGCCCTAGGCGGACATCCTTGATATGCCGATAGCCAAAATTAGCATTAGCACCACTTTGCTCAAATTCATAAAACAGTGCCGGCAGCTTTTGTAAATAATTGCGATCGCTAAACTGTCCAATCAAATCCGCCGAACGACCCAGATCAGCCAGCCCCCTGATATCTGCAATTACATAGTCTGCCGAAGCCGGAAATCGAGTCCGGTCAATAATCCGCTGCACAGTAGTGCTGTCAATTAAAGCAGCATGCTGAAATTGTTCTTGCACAAACAGCTTACTGCGATCTACATGATACGGCCCTAACGCAGCATCCGTTTCCCCAAACGTCAGCACAATAAAATCTTCATCAATCCCCGTCCTATAGCGTCCCGCTTCACAATCATCGTGACGACAGACCCCTTTGCAATACCCAATATCATGACAGAGCAGAGCGGTGACCAAATGCAGCCAATCCTCTGATGTGACGCTGTCATCTCCTTCACAGACTCGCTTCGCCTGCAAGATTTCTTGCCCCACCGACGTCACTAAAATTGTGTGCTCCAAATCATGATAAAGAGCATCACTGCGAGCAATCGCCACTAACGTTAGATTCGCAGCAGAGCACAAAAATTCGGTGTGCTGGGGCTGACCATACCCAAAAACAGCTTGATAAGTAGCTTGAAGATAGTCAATAAACGTCCCAATTAACGTTTGCGTAGGGCTATACATCAGCTTAGATTCTCTAACCAACAGTCACAATGAAAACCACCCTGAACACACAAACCACTGCAAAGATACCGGGTCAGGTCATCTGAAACGACTACAAGCTAGAGGTTTTCAGAAGGCACTGCTCTCAGATCAAATAATGGCGCACATGATTATAATCACTTAAAACTCCATTCCCTAGCCTGGGTGCAGGACCATAGAATGAACAATCAGCATGCCCCCAATGCGCAATAGGCATAAGCCAATTTGCAGACAGGAACCTAACACTGATTATTCAAAAATGCTTTAAGACGAGCATGAACTAACCATGAGAAACTCGTCATCCAGCACAGAGCCGCTTAACGCCTTTCTAATGGCCAGCAGCTCACCACTACGCCACACAGTGTACCGTATTAAGGACAGCTACATCTGAAACATAAGCTTCTCCTCCAAATTTATTGAGTATGAGCTGCAGTCGCTCAGTGATCAGGGCCAACTAGGAAGCCTGGCAGAGTAAAAAACATAGGCATTGCCCAGGTCTCCTCCTAGATTCAAATCATCGAGTACCTGTCCTCGGTCGCCCTTTTCAATCCCATCGCGAATAGCCAGGAGCTTCGCACTCATCCAGCTGTGCAAGCCCTTACTCAACGATGACGGCAGCAACAATGAGCTCAAGCCGTTTAATCATATCTATAGAAAAAGCTGAATGGTAATTTTTAATCCATTTGCCTACACTTCCGCAGGGGGGGCATAGCTACGAATTAGCTCCATAGAGCGTTCCAGGGCAACTATGCGCTCAGAAACCTGATGCGTTGGCGGTAGCTTTCGCAAAACGTCTAACCGTTGCAGCCGTTGTTCAACCTGCCTCTGGGCACCTACCAAAAACACCTCTCGTCGTTTATCGAGGGCATCTTTAATCATGGTTTCAATTGCCAAGAGAGCAGTGACTCCTAATCTAGAAACAGTTGTTAGATCCAGGATCAGGATTTCATAATTTTCTACAATTGCCAGCCGTCGAGAAATGGATTTGGCTGCCCCAAAACTCATAGGACCGCTCAGGTGAAACATTAAAACTCGACCTTTTGCCGCTTTTAGTAAAGCGCGTTCTTCCGGGGCCAGCCAGTTTTCGTTATCGCCGTGGGTTACCGCCCGCATATCCTGTACTTGAATATCGGTAATCGCCTGGATGGTCAGCAGGTTGGCTAAAAATACACCAACCGCTACAGCGGTAATCAGATCTACAAATACTGTCAGCCCCATGACTAGATACATCAACCCTGCCCCTTTGGTAGAAAGCAAATGGGCTCGCTTCAAAAAGCCCCAGTCGATGATGTCAATTCCGACCTTAATTAAAATTCCAGCCAGTACGGCATGGGGGATGGGTTCGGTCAAGCCTCCGGCTTTAAGTACAATTAGCGCCAGCACAGCCGCATGAATAATGCCGGAAAGATTGGTTTTACCTCCAGTCTGCACATTGATCACGGTACGCATAGTCGCGCCTGCTCCTGGCAAACCGCCAAACAGACCGGCAACGCAATTACCAATGCCTTGACCAATGAGCTCACGGTCAGAATTGTGCTGAGTCCGAGTAATGCTGTCTGCCACCAGAGACGTTAGCAGGGAGTCTAAAGCCCCTAAGACTGCCAGCATGATGCTATACCCCAGCATGTCTTTGATGTTGTCCCAGGAGAAATAGGGCAGGTGCAAACTGGGTAATCCTGAAGGGATATCACCAATGCGAGGAATACCGCTATTGGGAAAGTATCTAACCGAAATGTAGGTACATAGAACTAAGGCAATCAAGGGAGCTGGCAAGATGCGATTGAGCTTGGGCGGAGCGGCAAACACAATGGCTAGGGTTAACAACCCCAGGCCAGCAGCAATAGGATTGATATGACTAAAGACGGTTGGATAGAGAAGAATCGAATCAATCACCCCGCCTTGCCCCGTATGACCTAACAGGGGACCGATTTGAATCAAGATAATAATCACACCCACACCTGACATAAAGCCGGAGATCACGGTGTAAGGCATCAGGGTAATGTATTTACCCAATCGCAATATGCCCATCAGAATTTGAAACAGACCACCCAGCATGACCACTGTAAAGGCCATGGCTAAACCAGTTTCTGGGTGTTTGGCGATCAGGGCGGCAAAGGTGGAGGCCATGACAACTGTCATTGGACCGGTCGGACCGGAAACTTGCGACGGGGTGCCACCAAACAGGGCTGCAAAAAAGCCAACGAAGATAGCTCCATATAGACCGGCAATGGGTCCGGCCCCAGAGGCCACACCAAATGCCAAAGCTAAGGGTAAGGCAACAATAGCTGCGGTTACACCACCAAAGCAGTCTCCCCGCAGATTCTTGAAGTTGAGACTGGGTAGTAGGACAGATGGAGAGAATGTCATGATCTAACCCCAAAGGTTTTGAATTAACTGAAAGTAAACAGAAGTGATGATGATGATGTTGCACGGAAAGGTTAAAGCCAACGCCATCGAACTGTGAGCAAATCTTTAAATCGGCGAGCCGCCACCAGTCCCATGTCTAATAAGACAAAGGTCAACCCATTCAGACAAGATTCCCGCAATACTTCAGACCAATCAAACGTGTCTTGCGAACTTCTAGCATCACGGTGGTTCGCAAAAACTCTCACCAACAACAGGCCCACAATAATAGCAGGTGACTCCATTAATGCTAGAGCAGCCACCCTATGACTATCAAAGTCAACATTTACCCGAGAGAGAAACGAGCTAGCCGTTACAAACGTTACCGCACTGATAGACCCATAGGTCACTGCAATCGCTGCGGCGTTGTAGAGATCGAGCTTTAGCCGCAAAATAAAGAAAGAATAAACAGGCACAACAGCCGCCACTACAACAGCGGCAATTAACGCCAGCGCCATATCCCCACTTAAACCACTGGCATGGAATTCATGGCTACCCTTAAAACCAATGGCCAACAATAAATACAGAGAGAACAGTTTGGGGATCGGCTGGGGAACTTCCAAATCCGACTTGAGCAGTACGGCTGTTAAGCCAAGAAAGAAAAATAAGACAGGTGGGTTTAAAACATTCGAAAGAATTAAGCTAGAGTCCATAGCTCACTTAGATAAAGTGGTGTGACCGATAGCATTCGTGTGTCATTCGTGTGTCGAGTAAATTCAAACCTATCATCGAATGAGAAGCATCGTATTGAACAATCCTCTGAGACGATGATTTATAAACATTTATTTAGTTATGCTGAGCAAGCTTCACTCAAACCTGACTTGAGTGGATTAAAGTGTATCTCGTAATTTGTTGTGGGCTAAATAAATTGTTGCGGTTCTAATATTTACCTAATATTTATTCATCTTGCCCGTGCCACAGCTCTGTAGTCTGACGCAGACTCAGAAAATCTCCATTGCCTAAAATCAGGTGGTCTAAAAGCGGTATTCCCAGGATCTTGGCCCCTGCCAGTAGCTGGCGTGTCAGGTCTAAATCCGCATCACTGGGCTCAAGCATACCAGAGGGGTGATTGTGGGCCACAATAGCACGAGTTGCTCCTTGCTTAATCACTTCACGAAAAATCTCTCTCGGATGGGCCAGCGTCTCAGTAGCAGTACCCAGAGAAATAATTTTTGTGCCTAGTAAACGATGTTTAACATCCAGCAGGGCGATCGCAAATCTCTCCTGGGCTTGCCACATTAAATCTTGGCTTAGGGCTGCAGCTGCGACGGCGGGATCATCCACCAGCGTACGATCAGCAGGGCGGTTTTGTAATACGCGTTTACCCAGCTCCAGGGCAGCCAGAATAGTAGTGGCCTTAGCCGCGCCAATGCCCGGTATGGTCATTAGCTCTTGCGGTGTTACATCTCGTAATGCGTCCAAGGCCGACGCCCCTTCTTGAGCCAATGCATTGAGGATGTATTGACCTAAATTCACAGCCGATAGTTTATGCCCACGGCTGACGCCAGTGCCCAGCAAAATAGCTAGCAGTTCAGCAGATGTTAAATTTTTAGCCCCGTAGGTCATCAGACGTTCGCGCGGCCGCTGCTCTGTCGGCATATCCTTAACCCGCAGGTTATAGCGCGCTCTGCGATCGCAGGTGAGTGTCATAGGCATGGGCTCAATGGCATAATAATCAACGCGCTGTTGTCTTCACCCCATATCCAAGGCACAATCTGTAGCCGTCTTCCCGGTAAACCGCGAGTATTGGATGTGGGCAAGATTCCGGCCACATGATTTAGTGAGCCCATCAACCCGCCTTAGAGCAACCTTGATCAACACGAAATCATCAGCCAGCCTTACAGCATTCCTCTACTCAAACGCGATGCTAGACCTCACTCCTTCACCGGCCAATCTTAAAAAGATCCGTCAGCAGCTGGCTCAGTTTAGTTGTTTAGTCACCCCGCCTCAGCTCTCTAAAAAGCAAAAGCAGGATCTAGTTGATGCATTGATGTGGTTTAGCGAATTAGCCGATTACGAAACCCTCGGCATTTGCACAGATACCCTGGCTGCAGGTAAGGCAGCGACTGAAGCCTATGTGGGACATCTATGTCGCCCCATTAACTTGGAACTTCCTGAACGCCAGGGAGCTGTTTACCTCAAGTTCAATACCCTCAAGGGGGCCTGGTATCTAGATGACTATGTGGGACCGAATCGTGGCGTCCTCGTCTCTTTTCATACCAGCGAACCCGAGTATGACCTCGTTAATGGCACATATGGGCCGTTTCCATTGGATTTATTTGATGAGTAAGGATACGTGGGGATCAGCTCACCCCCACTAAGTCGTCACCAACCCATGCTCAAGGGCAAATCTGACTAGTTCTGTCCGGCTGTTGGTCCCCGTCTTCCCAAATAAACGACTCACGTACTTTTCTACGTTGCGTACAGTAGTGCCCAGTCGGCTAGCAATTTCCTTATTCATCAGGCCTTCGGCTACCAAGTTTAAGACATCCTGCTCGCGAGGTGTCAGATCAATACGAATCGGTGACGTTTTTTGTGGGATCGTTCCTCGCTGGGTGAGTAGCGCCTTGATTTCCTCGATTTGGCGCGCCATGGCGGCAATATCAGGGACGGTGCCAGCCTCTGGTGTGCGGGCTGCCTGACGTTCAATCAGGTTACTGACCATAGCTACCAGCTCTTCTGGATCAAACGGTTTGGATAGGTAGGCATCACACCCTGCGTTATAGCCCTGAATGCGATCGCTAGTCATCCCACGAGCTGTCAAAAAAATGACCGGCAGTGATTTGTAGCGGGGGTCTTCGCGCACCTGTTTTAGAAACGTATAACCATCCACTTCAGGCATCATAATGTCTGAGATCAGCACATCTGGCGTTTCCTGCTGTAATAGCTCCAAGCCTTCCGTAGCATTGCTAGCTGTACGCACCTGAAAATCGCTGTCTTCCAAATAGGCTTGAACCGCCTCGCGCAAGCCGGGTTCATCATCTACCAACAGGACTCGTTTAGCTGTCTCTGCCATGGCCTTTCCTTTGACGCTACAGTTCCTAAGCTTAATGGGTATTGGAGGATATTAGAACGAATCCAGCTTATCTATTTTCAGCACCCAATGCTCACCCTACAGGTGAAACAGTTCAGACAAAACCAAAGCGATCGAAATCGCAGCAATCACCCTGACTCCGCTATGACGGTTGCTGTTTCTACAGCAACGCTATCGTTCCAGCTATAGATCAGGTTTGGCATCAATTCCTGACATTTACGCGTTGATAGCTAACGGTCAGCACCAGGCAGCAGACACCCCGGCCAATCAATTATTTGGGCTTAATCACTGAGCCCAACGGGGTTAAAAAATATACATATTTACTCCTAGACAACTGCTGCAGTTGATACCATTTGAGTCCTTTCACGTTAGGATGATTAAGAATCATCTAAACTCCGACCGGAATACCGGGGTTTATGAGATGCTTATCTGAAGCTGCCCTGCATTGGGCAGTATTACAGGCAGTTGATGTAAGGAAACATTAGGAAATTCGGTTATGGCTCTTCAATTAGGCGATCAGGTCCCAGACTTTACCCAGAAATCTTCCGCTGGGGATATTAATTTTTACGAATGGGCTGGCGATAGCTGGGTTGTGCTCTTCTCCCACCCCGCTGACTACACCCCTGTTTGCACCACTGAGCTAGGCACCGTAGCCAAGTATCGGGCTGAGTTCGACAAGCGCAATGTTAAAACTATTGCCCTGAGCGTTGATGGTGTTGAATCTCACAACGGCTGGATTGGTGATATCAACGAAACCCAAGGTACCAGCGTTGATTACCCCATTCTGGCCGACGAGGACAAGAAAGTCTCTGAGTTGTATGGGATGATTCATCCCAATTCCAGCACTGGCAACACCTTGACTGTGCGGTCTGTATTTGTGATTGACCCCAACAAAAAGCTACGTCTCTCCATCACTTACCCTGCCAGCACTGGTCGTAACTTTGATGAGATTTTACGTGTCATCGATTCTCTACAATTGACTGATTACCATAAGGTAGCCACTCCTGCTAACTGGCAAGACGGTGGTGATTGTGTTGTGGTCCCTTCCATTTCTACTGAAGATGCCAAACAACAGTTCCCCAAAGGTGTTACCGAGGTTAAGCCCTACCTCCGGATGACTCCTCAGCCTAACAAATAGGCAAATAGGCAATAATAAGTGAGAAACAACATTCTCTAGATATCCACTCCGCTGGAACCGTCAAGGGTGCTCTTTTGGGGGCACCTTTTTTATTGAGGTCTGCTCCCATCGGCAACCAGGCATTGGCGGACGGGAAGCACGATGGTGAAGGTTGTTCCGATTTCATCACTTGACTCACAGGTCAAGCGCCCCCCATGACGCTCGTTGATAATTCGGTAACTAATAGACAGCCCCATACCTGTTCCTTTCCCAACGGGCTTTGTGGTAAAGAATGGGTCAAACAATCGCGACTGAATATGGACTGGAATACCGGGACCATGATTATGAATGGTCATAATCGCTTGCTGCTTTTCTAAGCGAGTAGAAATAGTAATGCATGGCAGTATTGCCAAAGTATTGTTCTCAATAGATTCATCGATCGCATCAATAGCATTGACCAATAGGTTCATAAATACTTGATTGAGCTGCCCCGCATAGCATTCCACCAAGGGTAACTTGTTATATTGTTTATGAACAACAATGGCAGGGCGGTGATTATTAGCCTTCAATCGATGTTCCAAAATCATCAGTGTGCTGTTAATCCCCTCATGGAGATTAACAAGTTGCATCTCTGCTTCATCCATCCGCGAGAATATGCTCAACGATGCCACAATTGACCGAATCCGCTCAGCCCCTAATTGCATAGATGCCAATACTTTAGGTAAATCTGTCGAGAGAAAGTCAAAGTCTCTCTCATCTAACAATGTCTGCAAGTTGTCCATGGGGTGGGTATAGACCGCTTGATAGGCACTGATTAATGCAATCAGATCTTGAGTATAGGACTGAGCATGGCGAATATTACCATAGATAAAATTGACCGGATTGTTAATTTCATGGGCAACACCCGCCATCAACTGCCCCAGGTGAGACATTTTTGCATTCTGAACAAGCTGTAGCTGAGCCTGCTGAAGCTCTTGTAGAACATCTTCCAAAGCGTCAGTATTTGTAGGCTGCTGGTAGCAATTGGTCACATCCTGACACTCAGTCAAAATCAACGGGTGATCGTGGGTTAAAGAAATCAAAGATTTACGAACCAGAATTGTGCTGGCATAACGTGAGTAGCGGGTTGTAAATTCAGTATCGTTTTGATGGCGCATAACCTTGGCATCTGCCTGGGCAAAGTCTACAACCTGGGCCAGGGGTAATAGATCTCGGTCAGTTTTGGGCTGCTCGGTTGTAGTCTCTCCAATCGGGCCATGTCCCCAGAGCCGATGGCTGGCGTCATTGGCATAGAGCCACTGTCCTTGTAGGGTTTTCAGATGAATAGCTGTCTTGAGGTGGTTGAACAGTGTAGTCCACAGCTGCTGTCTATCTACTAAGGTTTCAAAGATTGCTCCACTTCGAACCATCAAAATTTCCTGCCCAGTATCCACGGGTTTAGATTGCCCGAATTCGGGCGAATGTCTTTACGATGGAAAACGGTCAGTTAATTATTTGTTCTGGAGAGATACTGCGTTGATATCGCGCCGCGTTTTTTTACAAGCTGGAGCCGGACTGATACCCTGGCGTCGATTGCAGCCACTAACTATGCAGCTCGATTGGCGGCTCAATGCGCAGTTTGCGGGTCTGTGTGTGGCAGAGGCTTACGGCAAGTATCGACGTCAAGGACTGGCTGTTACCCTCAAGCCAGCTCCACCTGATTTAGATGTGATTCAAACGGTTGTATCCCAACCCCATACCCTGGGCTGTGCAGAAGAGTCGTTGATTTTGGCAGCGCAGGCACAGGGGGTGGCAGTGGTTGCGATCGCAACCATGCTGCAAGCCTCACCCTTATCCCTAATGAGCCTGCCCGAGCAAAACCTGAGCCATCTCCAACAGCTCCCAGGCAAACGTATCGGTGTCCATAGCGACGGTCGTCAAGCCTTAGCCCTGGTTTTATCCAAAAACCATATCCCCGCAGACCAAATAGACATTGTCACCATCCCCTATCGCGACAAGCATCAGCGTCTAATTAACGGCGAATTTGACGCTGTCCAATGTTACGCCCTAGATGAACCACTGGATTTTGCCCGTCGTCTAGGCCAACCCCCTACCGTACTAACCTTCCATCAATACGGTTTCGACGCCTACAGTCAGGTAATTTTTGCCCCTACGCAATTAGTCACTGAGCAACCTCACTATCTAAAGCGGTTTTTAGCTGCCACCTTTGCAGGCTGGCGCTGGGCCATCAACCATCCCTCCCAAACCGCCCAGCTTTTGGTTCAGCAATATGTTGAGCCAGACTATCAGGATGTTAACTACCAAACCCAATCCCTTAAGATTATTGCCAACTACGTACAAAACAACGGTCAGACCATCGGCACCCTCGATCCAAGGCGCTGGCAGCACTCTGCTCAGCAGCTGGTGGAAGCAGGCTTAATTGAAACCCTGCCATTGTTAGATACCTCCATCGACCTCAGCCTTTGGTCATAGGTGTTTGCGTTTCGCTGTTACCGATTTAGAGGATAAACCGGTCTGAAGAAAGTACAATCAGCCCTTACTTTACCGATGGCATCATGGTTCGATTCAGCAACGTCTACATTTCTTTTATGCTTTTCTAGCGTTTCCCATGTCCCATTCCCCATTAGGATAAAAAGACTGATTACCCAACGTTTACTGGACACAGGCTCCTATGGATATCAAGCAAGGTTTTGTTGGCACCGTTGGCAACACCCCGCTGATTCGACTCAATAGCTTTTCCGATGAAACTGGCTGTGAAATCCTAGGTAAAGCTGAATTCCTTAATCCAGGTGGCTCAGTCAAGGACCGAGCCGCTCTCTTTATTATTGAAGACGCTGAAAAAAAGGGGCTGCTCAAGCCCGGTGGTACCGTTGTTGAAGGCACTGCTGGTAATACTGGTATCGGCCTGACCCACATTTGCAATGCTAAAGGCTATAAATGCGTCATCGTCATTCCCGAAACACAATCTAAAGAGAAAATTGACCTGCTACGCACCTTAGGAGCGGATGTGCGTACGGTCCCAGCTGTTCCCTATCGAGACCCCAACAACTACGTTAAGGTATCAGGCCGACTCGCTGAAGAGACGGACAATGCTATCTGGGCAAATCAGTTTGAAAATTTGGCCAACCGCCAGGCCCACTATGAGACCACCGGTCCAGAAATTTGGCAGCAGACCGATGGCACTATCAATGCCTGGGTAGCAGCAACCGGGACCGGTGGCACCTATGCCGGTACAGCCATGTTTCTGAAAGAAAAAAATCCTGCCATTAAGTGTGTCGTTGCCGACCCCATGGGCAGTGGCCTATATAGCTATGTCAAAACCGGTGAAATTAAATCTGAAGGTAACTCCATCACCGAGGGGATAGGCAATGGACGCGTCACAGGTAACATGGCTGGAGCCCCGGCCGATGATGCTATTCGCATTGATGACCCAGAAGCGCTCAGGGTGGTTTACCAACTTCTCTATAAAGACGGTCTCTTTATGGGTGGGTCTGTCGGCATTAATGTAGGCGCAGCCTTTGCCCTGGCTAAGCAAATGGGACCTGGCCATACCATTGTCACCGTGCTCTGTGACAGTGGCTCTCGATATCAGTCAAAAATCTTTAATCGAGAATGGTTAGAGGCCAAAGACCTGTGGTCCAATCAGTTACTGCCGCCCAAAGAGTAGCTTCAAGTAGTCACATCTGGCTACATCACATCTGGCTATATCAGAGACAAACCTGATTAATTGAGATTAATTGAGGTACAGACCAGTTCCCCCATCTGCTGGGTCTAAGTAGGGCTTTAGATATATACCACTAGGACTACGACGAGTTGAGTGCCCCCCTAGCGCTCCACGTACAGCTCCTAAAATCTCATCATTGAGCCCTCCGGTGCCCAACAAATCAGTTTCTGGTAATCTCATCCCGCCAACAAACGTATTCACAGCGCTCGTATTCGTCCCTGCATCAGCCAGGGTAATATTCGAGAAAACGGCGTCGCGAGTAGCGATCGGATCTTGGCCAGGCGGTACAGTAAAGACAATCCGACAGGTTTCTAGATCCTCGTCAGTGGTAGCACAGACTGTGTTATAGCCATTCTCAACATCAGTACGTAGCTCCACCAAGCCATCGGGGCGATATTCTTCCAGGCGAGCACTGATGGTTTCACAGCGTCGCTCAGGTGTCCAACCACCGCCCATTTCACTGGGTACAGCCCACGGATATGCCTGCCCTGGTTCACTCTTAGGGCGATACATCACTGTATACTCGCCATTTTGAATCTCGCAGGTAAATCTGGAACTGGCAGGTTCAGGCACCTCTTCTCCATCGCTTGCCAAGGCTACACTGGGCCCTAAAATTGGCCCTACTATAACGCTGAGGATAAGCACTTTCGCAACCGGCAGGAGGTTGGTTGGGGAGAGAACTTTCTGGCATGGGTTCTGAGGCATGATCGTCCAGCTCATGGCGAACTCCTTTATATACCTAAATTAGCGGATGGCTCCTCACTGAGACTAACGTAGCGTGAATAGCTGAGCGATGAGTTGAGGCCAGTGCGTAAATTGGCTACGCAGTTTGTAGTAAGTAGGTTGGGGTGTATTATGCGCTTTAAATTTTGGGTTTTGCATAATGCGCTGCAGCCCTTGGACTTGACTCAATCAACCCCAGAGCGCCAATTCAAAACTCAACACTTTTTAGCCGTGGCAATGTTTAAACTTTTTCCCACTGCCGCACCAACAGGCCTGATTACGTTTCGGTAGTATGGGCGGCAGCAGCTCACCATCGACGTAAAACCAGCGGCCTTTCTCTTTTATAAATTTAGAACGCTCGTGGAGTTGCCCCCACTCTGGCTGACTGTGAACGGCTACAAATTCTACATAGCCGGCTGTGTCAGTTTTTTTACCTTGCCTGGTGCTGACCACCGTTAGCGATTCCCATACGGTGGTCTTGAGACTTTTGATGAGGTTAATGCGATCATCAAATTTCCGTTTTGATGGATAGCGGGTGTTAATTAGATACTCTATATTGCCTTTGTAGTAGGCTACGTATCGCGATCGCATCAAAGCTTCTGCAGTCGGCGCTATAGCAGCTTGTACCAGATATGGCTCACAGCAGTTGGCGTAGGGGCGTTTGCTACCACAAGGACACAAATTGCTAGAAGACATAGGCTATACAAACTCATTTAGCCGTCAGCCTACCAGACTCAACCCGAATCAAACGACCTGTGCCTGGCCAACGGCTCAGGCACAGGTCACATTAGCCGACATAAACACAGCTCAACACACGGATAATGCTACAAGAGTTCAGCCTAATCCTCTTCCAAACTATCAATACTCAAAGGCACCAGCTCATGTTCTGTCGTAAACGCCATCCACATCTCTTCTTGAGGCTCAATAGTGACGCCCGTTAAAGCACAGCGCTCACGACGTTGTGCTTCAGCGGCCATAATTGACCGGATTTGCTGACGCTGTATTTGAAAACCAGGATCATCCGAATGCTGGCGAACATAATCCCACAGCACCTCCCGCACCAGTGACTGATAGCCGCGACTACCTGCCAGGGTCTTGAGCTTATCAATCAACTCCCGTTCAAAACGGATGCTAGTAACCTGCATATCGGTAGTGGGCAGTTTGGTGTTCAGGCTCATTAATAGTTTTGCAAAGTATATGTACATTGAGCGCTACATTTTGTAGCACAACAAATGGAAACCATACCTAGAGTTTACATTCTTTTTTTAGGATTGGTTGGCATTCAACGCAATGGTATCTCAATATAGCTTTGACTACATTAGCCCTCAGATATATAACCCTGACTGGAGGTATGACAGGTTAAGAATTGGTTCTTTCGAGAGCGAAAAATACCTTCTGGAATTTTCTAAAAATAGAAAGATTCTCGTTGCGTCCTTGTTGCGTCCTTATTGTATCCGAACGATGCTCTGAGAGGTTCTATAAAAAGCATTCAATATGATAATGGCTCTGCACAATCCTCTAGAGCTATAAACAGTAGAGTATTTTTCAAAAACTTTGCTCCTATTCATCTTAAACACGAAAATGAAGATATTTTCATAAAATAAGTCCTGCCTTAATAGGCGATATCACTTATGGAGTAAACTCTATGCATAACAGCAAAATTATTTCATCAAGAAATAACAAGCAAAAAGATTTTATGAGACTTTATGAGACAGCATTTATTAAAAAGATTGTTCTCTGCTCCCATCAAAGCCAATCAAATCAAAGCCTATCATTCCTTAAAACCAGTCCATAGTACGAAATGGGCATTGTCATACTTGTAGATATCAGAAGTCTCATGGTAGTAGACACCTGTGCGCATGCATACTTGCGTAGATATCAGCAAGTTCAGCCCTTCCAATACCAATAGCCCCCATGCCCATGGCCCGTATCAATAATGTGCGGAAATACTTACTGTCACCTCGAGGCCAACTAGTTAACCTATAAGTACGGGATGATCATGCTAAATTTACCGCTGAGGTGTCTCCACAACTACTACTTATTTAGTTGACATAATTTAGGTTATGAAACTAAATATCTGGCACGGGGGGCTTTTCAGCGGGATTTAATCGTCATCAACCCATACCCGTAACGAAATAAGAGCAGTGAATAGCTGCAGCTTGATCACATCAGCCTGAGCTGACGTGTCATTGATTCTCAAAATTTGTTCACTAGCTTGACAGGGAGCGCCATGACTACAAATCGGCAAGTACCTTATCTCGTTGGGGATAGCAAGAAGCAATCCTACTATGGGCGTCTACATCAGCGTTTAGATGAGGCTATGCAGGAGGGTAACGAGGTACAGGTCCGCCTTCCTTGGGGCGGGTTAAGTGGTGTTCCCGTTTATCTGGACGATACCTGCGTTGAAATCGTTTACGTACATGTATACGAGCCTGATGAAGACGACGAACCTGACGATGAAGTATCCCGTCGTACCGTTTGGCTGGTGCGCCTGAAAGAGATTAGCGCCGTATCATTTGTCAGCGAAAGTTGGTCTAAAGAGCGTCTAGAAAAACTATTCATTCCAGATAAAAAGGAGGACATCTCCTCAGCACCAGATGCTGGCTCCGAGGAAACGACAGACTAAGGCGTTTCCTCACAACACCCAATACAGAAAATAACAGTCAGCGGATATCAGTTTTCTGATCATCGTTGGCTGTTACTTTCTGTATCAGAATGTAAATTTCTCCATTACCCAGGTTTTAGCTCGTCTAATCGCTTCACTGCGGCTATAAGCCTTAGGTACAGCGACAGCACTACCTGTAGCGTAATCAATCCAAGCCGTATAAATTTTTGCGTCTAGATGAGTGCTGCTGGCGATTTGAATCGTTACACCACGATAGGGAAACGAAAAAACAGTATTGATATAGTCGGGGTCAGCAATATGCATGAGTTTGGCAAAGCGCCCATTCATTATTCGTCATTGTATAAATCTATTCAGTTCTGACCATGGCCATTGCAGTTGTCCGTAGTGAACTTTCAGCTTACGATTTTGCAATTCGCTCTATTCGTGAAACCGTGTTCGTCACCGAGCAAGGGGTACCCGTAGAGCTGGAAATGGATGAACGTGATGCCGTTTGTAAACATGTCCTGGCCCTAGTTGACGATTATCCTGCAGGTACGGCCCGCTTAGACGTCCTTAAAGATGGCAAAATAGGCCGCCTGGCTGTCCTGACCAGTTTTCGACGCCGAGGTTTGGGACGATTACTGATGCAAGAAATTGAAGCCATTGGCCATGAACATCAGCTACCTTACCTATGGTGTCACGCCCAGAAAACGGCAGTTCCCTTCTATCAATCTATTGGGTATTCGATTGCAGGGTCTGACTTTATAGAAGCAGGTATCTTACATTGCAAAATGAAAAAGCACCTTGGTGAGGATTGGGTGCAAGGCTCTCAATAAACGCCTTACACTCGCATTCAACATTCAAACCGAAAGACTTTACACCTTAAGCGTATAGATCGGTCACATATTCGCCATAACCGTTATAAATCAATGTATCCTGCTTTTCCCAATCCCAGGCTTCACCGGATCCAATCAGGCGCTCACGCCTTTGTGACCAACGAGGATGCGGCACATCAGGCTCGACATTGGCTTCAAACTTATATTCGTTTGGAGAAATGGTGTTCCAATAAGTAGCAGGTTGCTCTGCCATAAATTCAATTTTGACAATGGATTTGGCCCCTTTAAAGCCATATTTCCAGGGCACCACCATACGAATTGGGGCTCCATGCTGTTTAGGCATGGTCCGGCCATAAATACCCACAGCAAAGAAAGCTAGTTCATTCGCCATCTCATCAATCCGCAGCCCCTCATGATAAGGCCAGGGCAGATTTGAAAATGAGACAGCTGGCCCCTCAGTAATGTTTTCATCGTAAAACGATTCAAAACGCACAAACTTAGCAGCCGCAGTTGGTTCCACATCCTCTAAGACTTTGTGCATCGGAAACCCCAGCCAGGGAACAACCATAGCCCAGGCTTCTACACAGCGAAATCGATATACTCGTTCTTCTAGGGGAAATTTACGATAGAGATCGTCTAAGTCGTAGGTTTTAGGGTTTTTAACTAACCCCGATACCTCCAGCTTCCACGGATCTATCGGTAGCTTCTGGGCATTGGCCCAAATATTTTTGGTGAGGCCAAACTCGTAGAAGTTGTTATAGCGACTGGCAAATAGCTGATTAGTCACCGGCCGCCCCGCATCGGCAAATGCTGGATTGGCTCTAAAATTATCAAGCGGCTCACCAAAAGTACTGGTCAGCTCCTCTGTCCCTTCAGCCGTCAGGGGGCGACCAGTACAACTCGTTGCCGCTATCCCTAAACCAACGCCAGCCAAATTTTTGAGAAACCGACGACGGTTGAGATAGACAGCTTTTGGCGTAGCCAATTTTTCGGGTAGTTGCCAGTTGGGACGGATGTGAATAAAGCTCATAACTTAGAACTAGCAGGGACGTAATCGGCGAAGTTGTTGATAGATTAACGTATCCTTCTGAGCAAGACCTGAGCAGAACCTGAATCACAGCAGTAGGCGAACCGCACTGTGGCACAATTAAACCAGTCGTTAATATGTATTGCGTTTAAAAAGCCCTGTGAGTACTGCTACCCCCACCCAGCGTGCCGTTTTTCCCTTTACTGCGGTAATCGGCCAAGAAGATATGAAGCTTGCCTTGATCTTGAATGTCATTGATCCCAAGATTGGCGGGGTAATGATTATGGGCGATCGCGGTACTGGCAAATCCACTACAATTCGTGCCCTGGCAGACCTATTACCAGAAATCAGCGTAGTCGAGAACGATCCATTTAATCGCTCACCTGAAGATCCCGAGGTTAAGCGTGAGTTAGCAGGGCAATCAATTCCTGTAGGCACGATGAAAGTGCCCATGGTAGACCTGCCTTTGGGAGCAACTGAGGATCGTGTCTGTGGCACCATCGATATTGAAAAAGCTTTATCCGAGGGCGTTAAGGCATTTGAGCCTGGCCTATTGGCTAGAGCCAACCGAGGACTGCTGTATGTAGACGAGGTTAACCTACTGGATGACCACCTGGTAGACGTACTCTTGGACTCAGCCGCTTCGGGACGCAACACTGTGGAGCGTGAGGGCATCTCCATTCGTCACCCAGCTCAGTTTGTCTTGATTGGCTCTGGCAACCCAGAAGAAGGTGAACTGCGGCCACAGCTGCTGGATCGATTTGGGATGCATGCAGAAATTCGCACAGTTAAAGACCCCGCCCAACGCGTACAGATTGTGGAACAGCGTTCTGAGTTTGACCAAGATCCGGATGCATTTTTGGTCAAGTACCAAGCTGAGCAAACTGCTCTTCAAGAGAAAATTGTGAGTGCGCAGCAGCGTCTTAAAGAGGTCACAATCGATCACGAATATCGAGTTCAGATTTCTCAAGTCTGCTCCGAACTAGATGTGGATGGTCTGCGCGGTGATATTGTTTCCAATCGAGCAGCAAAAGCACTAGCAGCCTATGAGGGACGTACGGAAGTCACTATCGACGATATTCAAACCGTGATCGCGCTCTGCCTACGTCACCGTTTGCGTAAAGATCCTCTGGAGTCCATTGACTCTGGCTATAAGGTCGAGAAAACCTTTGGTAATGTCTTTGGTGTAACCATTCCTGATCCGTCTGCCAACGGTCGCACGCCTGTAGGTGCTCGATAAATGAGAAAGCGAATCCTGGGGTTAGACCCTGGTTTGGCGATTCTAGGATTCGGTATTCTTGAATATGATCCAGCGACCACCCGAGATCTTAAACCCGATCTGGCAGTGGTCGATTTTGGCATTATTGAAACGCCAGCAGGGACCGAGGTCGGTTCACGGTTGTGCACAATCTACGAAGACCTCAACAGTTTGATTGAGACTTATCAGCCCGATTCTGTTTCCATTGAAAAATTGTTTTTTTATCGGATGGGCAACACAATTTTGGTAGCCCAGGCTAGAGGTGTTGTTATGCTGGTATTAGCCCAGCACCATCTACCTTTCGTAGAATTTACCCCTGCCCAGATCAAACAGGCACTCACGGGTTATGGCAATGCAGATAAGCAGGATGTCCAAGAGGCGGTAAAACGAGAACTGAAGCTAGAGAAAATTCCTCGCCCGGATGATGCAGCGGATGCGCTCGCGGTGGCAATGACGGGTTGGTTTAACCTGGATTAAAACAACAATATTAGAAATTGAAAGGGGGCAGCCACAAGGGCATGCCCCTACAAGGATCGATGTAATGGCTTAGGATGAAGAGCGCATTTTCTCGGACCAAATACGGGTGGGAAGACCCCAAACATAGATGAAGCCTTCGGCGGCTTTATGATCAAACTGGTCATCTGCGCCGTAGGTGGCTAGTTCCTCTGTGTAGAGAGCGTTAGTGGATTTACGCCCCACGATGGTGGCATTGCCTTTGAAGAGTTTTAGACGAACGGTGCCAGAAACTTGCTCTTGGGTTTTGTCGATAAAAGCATCAAGAGCCGCTTTGAGGGGGCTAAACCAGAGACCATTGTAGACAAGCTCGCTGTAGGTTTGTTCAATGCCACGCTTGTACTGGGTGACATCGGCCAGAAGGGTGAGACTTTCAAGATCGCGGTGGGCAGCAATGAGGGTAATCAGAGCCGGGGTTTCGTAGATTTCGCGAGACTTAATGCCGACCAGCCGGTTTTCGAGCATATCCAGGCGACCAATGCCGTGATTGCCTGCAATGTTGTTGAGCTGGCTAATCAGGTCTACCGGGCTCAGGTTGTTGCCATTAATGCCAACAGGAATTCCTTGTTCAAAGTTAATTTCAACGTACTCGGGTTCGTCGGGTGTATCGGCAATGGCCTTAGTCAAGGCATATACTTCTTCCGGGGGTTCGACCCAGGGATCTTCGAGGATGCCGGCTTCGATGCTACGCCCCAGTAAGTTGCGGTCGATACTGTAGGGAGAAGACTTTTTAACCGGAAATGTGAGGCCAAATTTTTCGCCATAGGCAATGGCTTCTTCGCGGCTCATGCCCCATTCGCGGGCAGGGGCCAGTACTTTGAGGTTGGGGTTGAGGGCTGCGATCGCAACATCAAACCGCACCTGGTCATTCCCCTTACCCGTACAGCCATGGGCGACTGCATCTGCACCATACTTGGTTGCAGCCGCTACCAACTCTTTAGCAATCAGTGGTCGGGCTAAGGAAGTCGATAGAGGATAGCGATCCTCATAGAGGGCATTGGCCTTGATGGCTGGAAATGCATAGTCAGTCACAAACGTTTCTGTCACATCGGCCACTAGCGACTCCTTAACCCCAGCCCTTAGAGCCTTTTGTTGGATCGGGCCGAGTTCCTCACCTTGACCAAGATCCGCCGCCAGCGTAATCACCTCTTTGACGCCAAATTCGTTTTTTAAGTAAGGAATGCACACGGTAGTGTCCACACCGCCAGAATAGGCAAGTACAACCCGTTCAGCCCGACCCATAGTTGATTTCCGATTAAATTACAAACCTCTATATTACGACAAGGGATCGAAGCGGGAACACAACCGTTCCAAAGATCGTCGAGCTGCCCGCTATCATAGAGGTCGCTATCTTAACTGCCGATCCATGTTTTTTAGCGTTGTTATTCCTACATACAACCGCCAGCCTATTTTAGAAAAATGCCTGCGGGCTATGGAGCAGCAGGTACTACGGGCTAATAGCCAGGTGGAAGGCTATGAAATTGTGGTGGTGGATGATGGCTCTACCGATGGCACCGTAGAGTGGCTGCATTCAGAGAAATTTCCCCATGTCAAACTGTACGAACAAAACCATCGGGGAGCCGCAGTCGCCCGTAACCTTGGCGTGGAGAAAGCCGTTGGGGATACAATTATTTTTATTGATAGCGATCTGGTAGTGCTTGATGGCTTTTTGCAGCACCATGGGGATGCCCTCACTAAGCACTATGCCAGTCAAGGGAATGACCGGGTGTTTACCTATGGTCGAGTGGTCAATACCTGCAATTTTGATGCCCCCACATCAGAACCGTTTAAGGTGACTGATTATTCTCAAGCCTTTTTTGCGACGGGGAATGTTGCGATCGCAAAACATTGGCTCACTGAAGCCGGACTCTTTGACATCCAGTTCACCCAATACGGCTGGGAAGACCTGGAACTCGGCGTGCGGCTCAAAAATTTAGGATTAAAGCTCGTCAAATGCCCAGAGGCCGTCGGCTATCACTGGCATCCCCCCTTTAGCCTCGACGATTTACCCCGACTGATCGATGTCGAAATCCAGCGGGCTCGCATGGGAGTCGTCTTCTACCAAAAACACCCCACCCTGGATGTGCGCATGATGATCCAAATGACCTGGCTCCATCGACTTTTATGGGGACTGCTCTCCCTGGGTGGTTTACTCAATGAGCGCACCCTTAAACCCCTACTACAGTGGCTAATTGATCAAGGACGTCCCCAACTCTCCCTGGAAGTCGCCCGTATTTTCTTGAACTGGTATAACGTCAACGCCGTTTACGCCGCTTATCGAGAGCAGTCGTAGGCTGTAGATATCGCCCCAACGGGTGACGTTAGTACCGGTTCAACTCGTCTATCCTATAAATAGAACGGTACACTTCAGCACTGTCGATGGGTTTAACCAAAATAGACTAAACAAGTACCATAAGTGTCATAGAACCCTCACCAACCCATGGCCGTAGCTGATATACAAGTTCTACATTTTGACTTTTGAAAGTCCAGTTCTTTGAATTTATTTCATATACTTTTGCAAATTCTGTACCGATCGATACACCAGTTCACCGCTGTAATGGCTAGCTTGATATGAAAATAAAATATTAAAAACTTATTATCGCCCATCTCCAATTGATCACACTATTATGCATTCTGATAACGTTCAACTCTTTCGTATGCTGATTGAAGCCGGTGCTCAACCGGGGGAAGATTTCTCCTATGACCTTAGTCAAGGAACCTGTCATATTAACGAGCGTGGCTTTATCCTGTTGCAAAATGCCTTTCCCGATATCGACTGGCATGACATTTCCAGTGTGATCGAACGCGACCTGGACGGTCCCGTGCAAACCCTTAATCAGCAGCTGGGAGTTGATTTTGTAACCGCACTCTTACAACGTTTACAACAGCGTCTAGAACAGCTACCCACCAATGAAGCTGCTTGGTATGCGCATCAAGTTTTGGGTGGAGTAGAGCAGCGCACTGGCATTGCTCTATATCAACTGATCCAACAGAATCTCACAGCAAACACCTGTCAGCTATTAGACCAACTGCTCAAGCTGACCCCGATTACCCCCTGTCATGTCTGGATAGAAGATCTAGTCCTAGCTGCAGGCGGCTCAGCAGAAGACATTGGCTATGAGGGAGGCGATGTTTTACTTAGTGAAGCTGGCGTTGAACTCCTCTCCCAGGTCTGGACAGGAGAGTTAGAAATTCAGGATGATCTGGCTGCCTAATGCCCATTTTGTAAGGGCGTTCCCCAATTTTGTAGGGGCGTTCCATGGAACGCCCCTACAAAATTAAACCTATGCCCATTGCGGATAATCCGCATCCACCACAACCACCGCTCCAGTCACATCTACAGACACATCGCTGGCCAAATACAGAGTCGCCCTGGCAATAGCACGAGCTGCATCCTTATCCCGTCTGGGCATGCGAAAGACCTTGTGGGCCAGTGCCACTTGATAGCTGGCTAAAGTGGCACCACTCACAGCCACATGGGGCCAAATCAGATTGACGCGCACACCGGCTCTGAGCGTTCCCTCAGCAATGTCACGAGTCATAGCAATCATCCAACCGCGACTCGTGCCTTCAACTACATGCATCCCTTTACGAGGGTAGGGCACGATATTGATAATTGAGCCCATGGTCGAACGGCTCAAAAACGGTAGCGCATAATGGCTGAACAGAAAGGCTCCCTGTAAGCTGATGCTAACGATATGCTCCCAGGACTCTGTTGTCAGGTCTAACACTGCTGCATCATTGCCCAAAAGACTAAAGCTGGCGTTGTTACACAAAATATCTATCCGACCAAAGGTAGCGATCGCATCTTTCACCACCGCTTCAACATCATTGGGAGCCGCCACATCCACCAAACAGAACCTTGCTTTAGCCCCTTTGCGCTCCAGTTGCTGCACCAGTTGATTACCCTGGGCCTGGTCCAAACCACATAGCACCAGGCTGGCCCCGTGACGCGCCAACAGGCTAGCCATACGACGCCCGACCCGACAGTCTCCTGCGGTAATCAGAGCAACACGATTCTGAAGCAGCATCCTTGTTTCCAGATCTTTGCTGGATCAAAAAGCATTCTGTGCTTTGAAATCTTAAGCTATTTTAGAGCCAGCATTAGTAAGAAAAGAGAATTTAAAGTGTAACAAAGAGAATTTTTAACCGCAAAATACCCCGTGAATACGCGAAACTGGCAAACTGTTCAACATGGATTGCAACGATTGCAACAATCATTGTTAAACCTAAAAAGTGCAGCCCTCAGGCAAAGGCTCAACAGTCTCTAGACCAGGTAGAGAATCTTCGGCAGGGCTAAATCCGGTCTCAACACTTCCTTGCAATACCTGGCCGCCATAGCGACTCTGAATGCCACCCATATGCCCTCGAATAACCACCTGCTGCTCGGGTGCAACAGCCACAGGTCCACCGCTACGGGTAAACGGTTGCTCATCTACATGACTGTGGACCAAGATGCGACGGTATAGCAATTCACCCGTTTGCACATCAACCACTTCCCACCAGTCAGCATATTGCTCACAACCTGTATCTGCACTGCTAATAGTCACAGCAAACGTGTAACTATTAGCTTCACCAGTTACCGCCACCGAGACAATATCGGCTACTGGCAGCTCATTGGCAGCTATGGGAGCTGACGCATTTGGTTCAGATGCCGCCTCAGGTGCGGCAGCAGGCATGGGCTCAGTCTCCTGAGACGGCGTACAGGCTACCACCAGTATCAGTAAAAGCAGATAGCAAACTCTATGCATGGGATGACGCGGTTGCTTACACCGTCGCAGCTACAGGTAACTGAGTTAAAATGTCGACTCCCTCTTTGGTCACCACAACCGTATGTTCAAACTGAGCTGTCAGCAGCCGATCTTTGGTCACAGCGGTCCAACCATCGGGTAGTAGCTCCACTTCGTGAGTTCCGACGTTAATCATCGGTTCAATGGTAAATACCATACCAGCGGACAGCTTTTTACCCTTACCTGGCGTGCCGTAGTGGGGAATTTGGGGCTCAGTGTGAAAAATCCGATGGACACCATGACCGACGAAATCACGGACCACCGAAAACCCTTCTGCTTCAGCATAGGTTTGAATAGCCGCGCCAATATCACCGATCCGGGCACCGGGTTTAACAGCCTTAATCCCACGGTACATACTTTCTTGGGTGACTTCCACTAGTCGGCGCGCTTGGGGGGATACGTCTCCAACGAAAAATGTCCGAGAGGTGTCTCCGTGATAGCCATTCAAGATGGGGGTTACATCAATATTAATAATGTCGCCATCTTGCAAAATTTGCTTGGCATTGGGAATACCATGGCAAACGACCTCGTTAACACTGGTACAGATGGATTTGGGAAACGGATCAACCCCTTCGCCGCCGGGATATCCCAAGGGAGCACTCTTGGCATCGTGGGCCTGGGTCCAACGCTCGGCCTCATCGTTTAGTTCTAGGGTGCTAACACCGGGTTTAACCATTGGCTCCAGATGATCCAATAGACGCGCAGCCAGCTGACAGGCGTTACGCATCTGTTCAATTTCCCGCTTTGATAGCCGAATGATTCCTTTAAATGCAGCGTCCACAATGATTCCATTTAATGTACGTCTTACAGGGGGCAGCACCCCACTTACCTCACTCTAGCGCTATTGCCATCCTCTAGCCGCTAGATAATGGAAAATTGATTGCAGATTGATGAACGTTGGTTGGGGTTGGGCTGAGGGGGCTGGTGATGGGATATAAAGCGTGAGGAATTGGGGATAAATTGTGTAACGGTGTTTGTAGACTTAACCGTCAACGATTAATTACTAAATGATCAACTAATCATCCATGATGTAAAACCTATGCAATTTTGGGCGGTCTGTATTGTTTGTTTTTATGTGGCGCTGGCACTGTTCAACTGGGTGACTGGGTTGCACTGGCTGGCAGAAGCTTCGCTACCACTGTCGATTTTGGCCGGGGTAGGTCTTGCGATCGCAAGCAGCACATCTACCACCTCCCTCCCCCCAACTGAATCCACCACTGACGTCCCTACGCCCCCCGAGCCAGAACCAGCTCCCCAAAAAGCAGCCACCCAAAAACCACCAGCGCCCCAGCAGCATTCCCCGTCCATTTCGTTCACCATTAACAAAAACCGTCGGCCCTAATCAATTTTCCGGTGGCGCTTGCAGTTGGCCCACAGCATTAGTTACCAACTGACGAGGCATCAAGCGATTAGTAAACACCAGCAGCTGATTAAAAAATCCATGTACCGCCACCACTTGATTGCGCTCTAAAGCAGCATAGCCAAACTGAGCCACTTCAGACGCTGCTGGCAGCTTAAACTTCTTAAAAAAGTCTACATCGCCTAGCTCCGCCCGTGCCTGGAAGCCTGTCCCTCGCGTTGGTCCGGGACACAGCACTGTTGCCGTCACCCCTGTTCCTTTAATTTCATGGGCCAGCGCTTCCGTAAATGACATGACATAGGACTTACTGGCATAGTAAGTCGCCATAAAAGGCCCCGGCTGAAAAGCGGCTGTAGAGGCCACATTCAGAATCTTGCCATAGCCGCGTTCCAGCATCGGTGGCAAACACAGGCGTATCAGGTGAGTCAGGCTGCCCATATTCAGCTGCATGAGAGCAATTTGCTTGGCCCAATCACAGTCAGCAAAAGGACCATAATCACCAAAACCCGCGTTATTCACCAAAACATCTACGGTAAGTTGCTGCTGCTGTATACGTTCAAAAAGCAGCTGTGGGGCATCGATTTGACTTAGATCGCAGCCGATAACATGAACCTGTAGGCCATGGGTTTTGGTCAATTCATCTTGAATACGCTGAAGCTTGTCGATACTGCGAGCCACCAAAATTAAATCATGGTTATTCGCAGCAAAAACCTTTGCTAATTCGTAACCAATGCCACCAGACGCGCCTGTAATCAGTGCTGTTTTTACCATGGGGTTTCAGGTCTACCTTTGCTTCACCATAGCTTCAGTACGGTCAACCGATCCAACCATTAGGGTTCTCCTGACAGATTGGGCAAAGATAACAACAACACTTTCGGCAAGCCCTAATATCAGGTGAGGTTCTCTTCCCTGGGTATTGTTATTTCTATAGGGCATCATGATGACTGTAAGACACAAGGAAGAGGCCACAGACAACGCTCTTCCCAACTCTACAAACAACACAATCAAGAGCTGAGGAAACAAAACATGATCGTACGCTACTGGCAGCCTTTCCACGAAATCGAAACCATTAGACAACAACTCGATAACATTTTTGAAGATCTAACACCCACAGCAACAGATTGGATACCTGAGATTGATCTGGTTGATGCCGGTAATGACTATGTTCTAGAAATAGTTCTACCCGGTCTCAAGGCTGACGACATCAATATTGAAGCCAGCCGTAAAAGCATCACCATCTCTGGCGAACATACTGCCCCTGAGGTGACTGACGACAAGCAGGTGTTACGTCGTGAGCGACGCTATGGCAGCTTCCGTCGTGTAGTGAATCTGCCTGTAGCCATCGAACATGAACAGGTCAGCGCCGACTATACCAATGGCATCCTGACAGTGCATGTCCCTAAAGCGGCTGAGGTCCGTAACCAGGTAGTGAAGGTAAATGTTGCTGACACAACGGCTGGTTAATGTTCACTGGCTGTAACGGCGTGTTTAGTTGGGAATACCTAAGCACGTCTAACAGCCATCCGTTCCCGATGACTCTCCTCTAATTCTCCTAGTTTGGCTATAGCGGCAGGAATACCTGCCGCTTTTTTTTGTTTAGGGATTTTGGTCGATGGGTTCCCCTGCTGGCAGGGTACCCACAAGGGGAGCCCCTATGGGGGTTATCTACAATGCATTGAGATCCTGTTCGTGGGGGGCTGTTGGCGTTTAAGCTGGGAATACACTTTCAGTTCACAAACCGTTTTAGAAAATCGAAGGCTATGAGCAGTCCAGATCTGACCAGTAGCTATACAGCTGCAGACCGTGTCATACCCAAAATTGGCCTATTCACCATGCTACGCCTGGGCATTTTTAATATGGGCCTGGGGATCATGTCGCTGCTGACACTTGGGGTGCTCAACCGCGTCATGATTGATGAACTGAAGGTGCCAGCACTGATTGCTGCTGGCGCGATCGCAGTCCATCAGTTTATGGCCCCAGCCCGCGTGTGGATTGGCCAGATGTCAGACTCCAAACCGCTATTTGGCTATCACCGCAGCGGCTATATCTGGCTCGGCATTGTTTCTATGGCAGTCATGGCTTTCACAGCCGTCCAAATCGTTTGGCAAATTGGCAGCCGCGTCGAAGCCGATGGATGGACAAATGCTGTTTATCCCTGGGTTGGCTTGCTAGCCTTTGTATTTGCCCTCTACGGTTTAGCCTTAGCATCCACATCCACACCGTTTACAGCACTCTTGGTAGATGTCTCCGATGATGACACCCAGTCAAAGCTCGTGGGTATTGGCTGGGGCATGCTGATGGTCGGCATTGTCTCCGGTGTAATTATTACCACGATTGTCCTCGGCTCTTTGGGCGATACCCCCACCCTCGATCAGCTACGGAGCTCAGTTAACCGATTGTTTATCATTGCACCGTCTATCGTCTGTGGCATTGCCATTCTGAGCACCTTTGGCATTGAGAAAAAATATTCACGGTTGCAACAGCGAAATAGCCAGCGAGACGATCAGATTACATTTGGCACTGCACTCAAAGTCTTGACAGCTAGTCGTCAGACAGGATTATTCTTTGTATTCTTGCTGGTACTTAGCCTCAGTCTGTTTATGCAGGATGCAATCTTAGAACCCTACGGTGGTCAGATTTTTGGTATGCCCATTACTGAAACCACCAAACTCAATGCTTACTTTGGCATGGGTACATTGTTTGGCATTGTTGCCACCGGCTTTTTCTTAGCCCCCAGGCTAGGTAAAAAGCGCACCATTAAATTTGGCTGTCTCTGGGCAGCTTTCTGTTTAATTCTGCTGATTGTTTTTGGCACAACGGGTGACCCTCAGCAGCTGATGATTGGTGTCGGGTTGTTTGGCCTCGCCTCGGGGGTATTGACCACCGGCTCTATTTTGCTGATGTTGGATTTGACCGTGGCCGAGGTAGCAGGCACCTTTATCGGTGCCTGGGGCTTGGCCCAGGCCATTGCTCGTGGTACAGCCACTGTGCTAGGCGGTAGTTTGCTGTCTTTGGGTAAAAGCATTTTGGAATACTTTGCCATTGGACCTGTTCCCGATGATCAACTGCTACCCGCCTATGGTCTTGTTTTTGGTACCCAGGCAGTTGGTATGTTGATTGCAGTGGCGATTGTCAGTCGGGTGAATATTCGTGAGTTTCAGACGACTGCGAAAAGTGCGATCGCAACCGCCCTAGAAAGTGATATGGACTAACCCCATGACCCCAGACTGGCAACACATCCTCACCGTGGCAGAAACAGCAACGACCGTCGTTGGAGCCCAGCTGCTTAAAGACTTTGGCAACGCCACTGCCGAAGAAAAAGCCGATGGCAGTCTGGTCACCCAGTCAGACAAGTGGGCCGATGGCGAACTCCGGCGACGGTTACAAAAAGAACTACCAGACCATGGTGTGTTGAGCGAAGAAGACACCCATGTTTTTCCAGAGCAAGACTTTTGCTGGATTATTGACCCCATCGACGGCACCACTAACTTCACTCGGGGCGTTCCGCTGTGGGGCATTTCATTAGGGCTGCTGTACAAAGGCACACCAGTCTTTGGCCACGTATACATTCCTCCCCTAGACCAACGGTTCCATGGGTTTTTCATGGGAAACTCTGGCCTAGACGGCCCCAGCGGGGCCTTTCTCGACAGTCAGCCGATATACACCTCCTCAGATGCCGCCGCCGGTAGCCAGTTTTTTAGCCTTTGCGCTCGCAGTCTTAAGGTGCTGCAAAAGCCTTTCCCATGCAAAATTCGCATGTTGGGTGTCGCCACCTACAATCTGCTGACAGTTGGTGCGGGCATAAGTCTTGGAGCCGTAGAAGCCACCCCCAAGATTTGGGATATCGCCGCAGTTTGGGCCATTACCCAGGCAGCAGGTGCCGTATGGACACCGTTAGAGGAAGCAGATATTTTTCCACTAACCGTCGGTGAAGATTACGGCAGTCGACCATTTCCAACACTTTTAAGCGCACACCAGGATTTGAATGAATTATTTCGTCCCCTGGTCGAGGTTATTCGCAACTAAATGTGTCACAACAGAATTTCTTTAGTCGGAGAGTTGCCCTAGGTTTCCGAGCCCTCATCCCCCAACCCCTTGCTCCCTGGAGGAGAAGGGGGGCCTAGCCTCAAAGTCCTTCTCCCTGGGGGAGAAGGATTTAGAATGAGGGCTAATCCAAGGCCAAAGCCACCTTTCAAGGCATCATCTTTTAGATGTGTATATACAGTAGCCTTGGTAAGGGGAGGACACTGGCAACAATCTTTCTGAGTTATGGTTTCAGTTATTTTTAACAGCCTTATAACTCAGGTTTGGCAGTTACTGCCCCTAATCGACTCTGACCTTTTTGGTCAAAATGGCCATGACTTCATTGGGCCTACCAGTGGGCAACGGTTTACTCCAGTCGTTGGGCTCGGCGTAGTTGAGCTTATGGAGCAGTTTAATCGTGTCGCGCACGGCGGTAAGACTACCAAGGACAATATGGCGCACAGGTTCGTAAGCGTGCTCGGATAGGGGCTCAGGCCTACGCAGAAAATTGGACGCAGATGCGTCCTGGGTTGGTTCTTGAAACATAGTTCTGGTCTCCAGATAACGATGGCCCCTTGATTGGCCCAAATAGACCGCAAGGGGCTGGTTGACCAGAACCCAACAGCCAGCCACTCCGCCATGATATTTCGCAAATCGGGATGGCTGGTGCATAATACCCCCAGCGACCTGGATTGCTGCGTAATCCGGGAAGTTAGCCATCAGCGTAGTGTTGGTAGCACTCGCTGGTGGTGCCAGTTATTGAGTTCTGAGTTAAGGCCACGACGGAAATCATTGCCTTGCAAATTAGGGTAGGACGCCTGTATCGTTCGAGTCAAGCTTTTGATCATCTCCTGCTATGGAACTTAATCCTGACTCCCTAGACCCATCTTTACGCTACAAACTGCTGATTGGCACCGTAGTCCCGCGACCCATTGCATTTGTCTCTAGCATTTCCCCTACGGGCAAGACAAATTTGGCTCCTTTTTCTTACTTTAATGCTGTTGGTCATAAGCCTCTGGCCCTGGCCTTTAGTATTGCCCCCAAATCAGACGGCTCTGAAAAAGACACCCTACGCAATGTGCGCCCCGTCAGTGAAGGTGGCGTCGGAGAGTACGTGATTAATTTGGCCGTTGAGCCCTATATTCAACAGGTCGCCGAAGCATCGGAACCACTGCCCTACGGTGACTCTGAGTTTGACCACATTGACCTAACAACAGTCCCAAGCAAAGTCGTCAAAGCGCCCAGGGTGGCAGAATCTCCTGTCGCGTTTGAATGTCGCACCATACAAATTGTCCCTGTTGGCACGTTTAACCTGGTTATCGGTGAAGTGATCCATTGGTTTGTCCGCGATGATCTGGTAGACGAAAACTATCGCGTTGATACTCACAAGCTCGCTCCCATAGGTCGCATGGCAGGCAATGATTATTGCCATACAGATCGACAATTCACGATTCCGAATGGTCTGCCAAAATCAACGTAACCGTAAGGTGAGCAAAATCAGTCTCGATTAATAGCCGCGGTTGCTGTAGCTGCCCACCCTACAAATCTACACATCTGTCTTGTTAGCGTTTTTGTCAACACATTGACTAGAGCCTAAATCTAAACATTGAGACCATTCTTACTGTTCAGTTAAATAAAGATAATCTCCAAAAAGATAGTGGGCAGACATCCCTATCCACATGACTATTCTCGCCGATGCACATCACACAGAAACTTCTAGCGATTACTCTTATAGTCCTTCTCGCTATAGCCTGTGAACCTCCACAAGGCAACAGCAACATTTCTGAGCCCGCACAGTCAGAAACTGTTGATAGTAGTGAGAAATTATTACAAGAAGCCTTCAAAGAACAAAAAAATGACCTTCAAGTGGGAGGCCAAGGAAAAGTCATCAAGCTTCTCTCCGATGATCTGGATGGCAGTAAACATCAGCGATTCATCATCAAGCTTAGCTCTGGACAAACTCTGTTAGTAGCTCACAATATCGACTTAGCTCCGAGGATCAAAGCACTTCAGGTTGGTGATATGGTCACATTCTATGGTGAATACGAGTGGAACCCCGAAGGGGGTGTTATCCACTGGACTCACCATGATCCGGCTGGAGAACATATTGGAGGATGGATTAAACACGATGGCAAAATATATCAATAGGTGGGCTGAAAGATGTCCCCAATAGGGACGATTAGAAGTTTTTCTGGCAAGATTGGTATATATGCACGATACGAGTAGAGAAAACCGTCCTATCAGCTAAATTCCAATGCCATGGAAGTAAAGAAAACTATAGACCCCAGCACTAGAGCAATCCTTTCTAGCCTAAAAACCAAGTTGACGACGCTTTATCAAGATCGACTCTTACACCTTACCCTCTTTGGCTCTCAAGCTCGTGGTGAAGCCGAAAAAGATTCAGATATTGATGTGCTTGTCGTTTTAAGACCGCCTGTAAATGCTGGAGCAGAAATCAAAAAGACCAGCCAAATAGTAGCTGATCTTTCACTTCAGCACGATGCCGTCATCAGCTGCCTTTTCATGGATGAAGACCATTACAGTAACCGTAATACTCCTCTTCTGCGTAACGTTCGCAGAGAAGGAATTCTATTATGACCGATGAACAGCGTGAACTTGTCTTAAAAGCACAACAAAGCTTAGAAGCAGCCAAGCTTCTGCTGAGCAAGGACTTTACAGACTATGCGATATCGCGTGCCTACTACAGCATGTTCTACGTTGCTCAAGCATTTCTAGCGGGTGAAGGTTTAGCTTTTTCCAAACATTCAGCCGTCATCTCTGCCTTTGGGCGCGAATTTGCCAAACCCCAACGCGTACCAGTCGAATTTCATCGCTACCTTATCGAAGCACAGTCCTTACGAACAACTGGCGATTACGGTCAACTAAATGCACTGACAGCTGAACAAGCCACCGAACAGATTACTCATGCTGAAAACTTTCTAATATTGGCTAGTCAAAACTTCGGAGAAATCTGATACTAACAGAGACCTTTAAACGTCAAGCAACACTTAACGCTGTTGCTAAAATTGACTCAAATAATAACAATCCATCCGTGCCGCCTAGTCTGGTATCAGCTGCTCGCTCTGGGTGGGGCATCATGCCAAGGACATTTCCTTTCTTGTTGCAAATACTGGCAATGTTGTTGAGGGAACCGTTGGGATTGCTGCTGTCGTCCACCGCTCCCCCGGGGCTGCTGTAGCGAAAAACAACCTGATTGTTGTCTTCAAGCGACTTAAGCGTATCCACATCGGCATAATAACAACCTTCACCATGGGCAATGGGAATCGTCACTACCTGCCCTTTCGTATAGTTTTGGGTCCAGGTGAGGTCAGTACGTTCTACTTTGAGGGGAGTGCGATCGCAAATAAACCGCATATCTCGATTGCGCATCAGTGCCCCCGGCAATAGCCCTACCTCAGTCAAAATCTGAAAGCCGTTGCAAATACCCAGAACCAAGCCACCCTGATTGGCAAATTCGACCGCTGAGCGCATCGCCGGGGAAAACTGAGCCACCGCACCACAGCGCAGGTAGTCGCCATAGCTAAAGCCACCGGGGACCACCACCACATCCACGTCGCCTAGATCGTTGTCTTCGTGCCAGATGCAATGGGTGGGCCGCTCAAGGATATCGCGAGTGACGTAGACTACGTCGCGATCGCAATTAGAACCGGGAAATGTGATGACACCAAATTTCATAAAACCTCTGTCATAATCAAAAACCTAATCCCCTCCCAGGAGGGGCAACGGGGAGGGTTATGCCGCCGCCATTGCCTGCAACTCAATCCGATAATTCTCAATTACCGGATTTGCCAATAACTGATCGCACATCCGGTCAAGCTGCTGACGTGCCGCCTCTTCACTATCCGCCGTCAGCGACACCTCTACATATTTACCAATGCGAACCTGCGTCACATTGTCATATCCCATATGCTCTAGCCCAGAGCGCACCGCTGTACCTGCTGGGTCGAGCACTGAAGGCCGAAGAGTCACATACACTTGAGCTTGATAAGTCTGCGCCACAATGTAAATCCAGAATGTTAGGGGGTGAGTCGTTTATCCAAACCACAGTTAGCCGTTTACGCTACGGAGAACCTAAAGTGTTGGATGTTAACAGGCTTCATATTATCGCACCCCTGGAATCTCAAATACATAGGGACAGACTACATTAGCCCCTAATCTATCTCAACTTGGAGCCTAAGATCTAAGCTAATAGAATCCATTCCTTCCAAACCCATGGCTATTCGTCGTACCCGCAACCAGGAGCACATCCTAGAAGCATTGCAAAATCAAGAGCAGGCGATTTCTGCTCAGGATTTGCACGGTGTGATGCGACAAGACGGTAGTCGCATCGGATTAGCTACCGTGTATCGAGCCCTAGAAGCCCTAAAACTGGATGGCACGGTCCAGGTGCGTACGCTTTCTAACGGTGAAGCGGTATATAGCATGACCCACGAAGACCGCCACCACCTGACCTGTCTTCGCTGTGGTGAGTCGCTACCGATCGATGAATGCCCAGTCCACGAACTGGAAAAGCACCTTAATGACTCCCATCATTTCCGCATTTTTTATCACACTCTCGAATTTTTTGGCCTCTGCGATAAATGCCAGATGGTGTCAGGCTAAAAGCACTCTAACGAATTTCATCTATTGGCATGAACTTACGCTCATGCAAAACCTGATCAATACGATTGGCAACTTGAATAGGAGTGATGACTTGGCCTATCTGCTTTCCAGATAGTTTTGGTATCACTAGCTTGCCCATGGTCTGGCCTCCCAAACGTGTCTACTGGAACCGTTCCCTTCGACTCCGCTCAGGGAACGGCGATAATTTAATGCTGCCCTAAATCACCGACAATAGACTTCATCCCTTCTAAGGTGGCAGGAATCGCGCGGGGGTCCATAAACATGACTTTGCTGCTGTCGCTAGCACCGATTTTGCTGCCGACATCTAGATAGCCCTGGGCTAACAAAAACTGTAGGGCTTCGCGGGCGGCGGGATCGGTTTTTAGTTTTTGGGCAAGGACTTGTACGGCTTCGGCTGTGGCCTGGGCCCGCAGGACTCGTTCTTGGCGGTCGGCCTGGGCTTTGAGCACAATGGTTTTTTGCTCAGCTTCAGCGGCCAGAATAGATGCTTTTTTGCGCGCTTCGGCGGCTAAAACTTCAGCCTCAGCTTGACCTTGGGCTGCATTTACAGCAGATTCTCGCTCTCCTTCTGAGGTCAGTACAGCTGCCCGCTTACGCCGTTCGGCAGCCATTTGGAGTTCCATAGAATCCTGGACGGCCTTGGAAGGGACGATATCTCGCAGCTCCACACGGGTCACTTTGACCCCCCAAGGGTCAGTGGCTATATCTAGCTCTCGTAATAAGGTTTCATTGATTTCGGCCCGAGCGGTAAAGGTTTCGTCTAGCTCCAGTTGTCCCATTTCTGAACGAATCTGGGTGAGCACCAGGTTCACCATGGCAGCTTGAAGATTCTCAACCTTGTAATACGCTTTCTCTAAATCAACGATGCGCCAGTAAACAACGGCATCTACGGTAATGGAAACGTTGTCGCGGGTGATGCACTGCTGGGGTGGGACATCGAGCACCTTTTCACGAATGGTTTGTTTGTAAACCATCTTGTCGATAAAGGGCACGGTGAAATTCAAACCAGGCTGCAGTTTTTTGCCGTTATATCGGCCCAGACTTTCTACTAGAGCTTCATCCCCTTGATTGACAATACGGACTGACCCAGCAGCAAGAGAACCGCCAAAGGCCAACATAATCAACAGTGCAAATGGGTTCATGATGTATGTCTTTCTAAAAAATATTTTGGGATTGTTGTAGGGTCGTTGCCTGCAACGACCCTACAACAGGGCGCTCTCGGGCATAACGATGAGAGTATTCCCCTGACGACCCACGACAATGACGGTTTGATTGTTTGCGATCGCAAGTTCGCGATCGCTACAGCAAGCAGGCCATGAATTGCCCTCATATATGACTCGCCCGCTACTCCCTGGTGGAATCGACGTAATGGTTCTCGCTTCTGTCGAATCCATCAGTGCCGGCGGCTGTCGTCGGGGAGCAAATCGCCGCAGTGCCCAGAACAGCAGCAATGAAAGCACCATCCACAGGGCTACTTGCCAACTAAATGCCATCGGTAGCAACATTCCCAGCAGTCCAACTGCGATCGCGCTTACCCCTAGCGCCGATTCCAAAAATGCCGTTGGCACCATTAACTCCATCACACAAAGGGCAACACCAAGCAGAATCCAAAAAATCGCCAAGTTCATGGGTACTCAACATTCCAGCTATCTCAAGGGTAATCTAGCCAAATTCAGATTGGCAGAGATGTTAAAGAACTCCTCATTTGATCGCTTTGCGACTACCATTAACCTATTCTTTTTTTCCTTTGCAGTTTTAGCAGCTTTAAACTACGTCCAAGCCCAGCCCTGCAGTTCCCTGTAGCTCCAAAGATCAACACTCCAGCTTGGACATGAAAATTTTCTATCCTGGCACCCATGACTCAAGTGGACATCTACCCCTTTAAGAAATACGTTTTAGCCCTGGGGTCTGGGCGTGATGTTCCGCCTGGCCAAAGCGTGAATGAACGTTATTGGGTACTGAGTCCAGGCGTATGGCAAGATACCCAAGCACCAGAACCACCAGAAAATCCAGACACGGTTTCAGCCGCTGCGCGGCCCTACCTGCAAGCCTATCCTCACCAGCTACACATTCCAACGGTTTATGGTGAATGCAAACTCGTCGATGGCCCTGTACTGCTGTTGGACAATGCGCCAATCGATCGCCATGGCAGACTTTTCCCCACCCTGGGAGCCGCCTGGGCTGGAGCCACACCGTTTCGGCAAGTTTACTGGTGCTGGCAGCTGTTTAGCCTGTGGCCCCATCTGTTTGACCTGAATATGGCCGCTAGCCTCACCGCCCCCGAAGCCATTCATGTTGATGGCTGGCGGGTACGGCTAAGCAATCTGATTCCAGGTCAACCGCCATTACAAGAACTAGCCAATTTAATTGCGAATCTGCTGCCAAAGTCAGTCCCTACGGTCGCTAATAGCCTGCAACCTATCCTGGATGAGTGTCAGGATGAGCAACTTAATTTTGATCGGCTTCTAGAAAAGCTGAACCGGGTACTGCTCAGTCAGGCCATGGAAATTTCGTTAATGACCGAGGTGGCGGGCAGTACCAGCAGCGGGCAGCTACCTCAAAATGAAGATGCTTGCTATCCCAGCGCTGTGGAACTAGAGCGGTCTAGTACTGCCGATTTGCCCAGCCTGCCTCGGATTGCCATTGTCTGCGATGGAGTGGGGGGCCATGCGGGCGGTGAAATTGCTAGCCAGACCGTGGTGCGATCGCTGCAGCTCCAGCTGCGAGGGTTGCTGGCAGAAATCGCTGAACAGGAAGAACCTCTGGCTCCCCATGTGGTCATGGATCAGATTGAAGCGGCCATTCGAGTCGCCAATAACCTGGTCGCCAGCCAAAACGACAGCCAGGGTCGCACCGAGCGACAGCGCATGGGCACAACCCTGGTAGTAGCGGTGATGATTCCCCAACGGATTCCCACACCAGATGGCTACGAGGAAGTTAATGAACTTTATATTGCCCATGTGGGAGATAGTCGCGCCTATTGGATCACCGCAGAAGCATGCCATTTGCTAACGGTAGATGACGATGTGGCAGGGCGTGAAATCACCATGGGGAATAGCTACCCTGCAGCAGCCCATGTCCGCAGTGATGCGGGTGCTCTCATCCAGGCCCTGGGCACCCGTGAAGCCAACAGCCTAACCCCTCATATTCAACGCTTTATCCTCGATGAAACCGGCGTTTTGCTGCTATGTTCCGATGGCCTGAGCGATCATCAACGGGTAGAAACGTCCTGGGCCAACTACATTGGGTTAATCATCAAAAATATTGTGTCGCTGCCCGCTGCCGTTGAATCATGGGTCGAGTTAGCCAATCAAAAGAACGGTCATGACAATATTGCAGTGGTGCTGATGAGCTGTAGGCTCACAGGGCAAACAGTCGTCGTTGAGGAGAAAACCCTTCCCCCCTTACCAACTCAGCCAGATATGAGCCAGCCGACAGAACTCACGGCAGCCTCTAAAGCGCTGCTGTATGGTGAAAGCGAGGAACCAGCCGAAATTGATGGGCCCACTGAGGCCAAGCCCAAACGCTCTCTCCAGGCCCTGGTACTGGCTATTTTGCTGCTAATTGCGTTTAGCGTAGCTGGTGTAGCAGGCATGCTGCTGTGGCAGAACTTACAGCGTACAGCTCCCCCCGAGCCGCAGGATACCATCACCACCCCTGATTCCTAGGTATCACTGCCTCTCAATACCGTCCGCACAAGACACCTGTAGCAACGACGCCGTTGTTTAAGGTCATACTTAGGACGCTATCTTGTGAGAAAATATACTAAACGCATGTTGATTCCTGTTGTTCGCAATGCGATCGCACGAATTTTCAATTTTTGGATTACTGAATGTCTATGAAAGCTGGCGATCGCGTACGGGTTTCCGCCCCTGTTGTTCTATTTCATCATCCCAAGCATCGGAATCAACCCCACAATGCTGAAGGCATGGAAGGAACCGTCAAAGAAGTCTTAACGGACTGGCAGGGACGCCCCATCAGCCCCAACTTTCCAGTCGTTGTTGAGTTTGCTATTGAAGGTGCCAAACGTCCCTTCAAAGCCCACATGGCCAATAACGAGCTAGAAGTTATTTAAGCCTTACTGCGACAGAACCAGCTAAAAAAGGGAATGTCATTTTTCATAGCCGCCAGTTCTGCACGGTTCTGTGCAGCGACAGCATAGTACCACTGACAGTAAGCTTCAAAGTCGTCGCGATATTGAAGCTCCTGGCGAAACTCATAGGCAATTTGCTGAAGTTCTATCGCGTCACCGAAATCGTTCTGGAAAGGTTCAAGGGAACGTTGGAGCATCTTGGTGATATCAAAAAAAGAGTTTGAGGATTTAGTGAGAAATTGATGGCACTTGTAGCGCTAATGGCTATGGCAGCTCGAACTCACAGGCAGCAACTACCCTCACTATAGCCAACCTCTTAAGCGATAAATCCCCAAACCAATGTATTCCTTAAGGGCGCTTGTAAAGAAATGTAGGGCTTCCGTATCGGGTAAGGCATTCAGAAATGTCGCGCTGGAGATGCCTTGCATTTGCTCTAATAGCTCCTGGGCGACCCAATAATCTGTAGGTGCTGCGGTGACATTAAAGCCCTGTTTCTCAAAAATGGCGACAGATCTAGGCATGTGGATAGCTGATGTCACCAGCAAAATGGTGTCGATCTGTCTTTGCTTAAGAATTTTTGCTGTTTCTACCGCATTCTGATAGGTATTGAGAGATTCATTTTCTAGCAGTATGTTGCGCTCAGGCACTCCCATCAGTTGAGCAATGTCGGCCATATCTTTAGCTTCTGAGCCAGCGCTGCTGTCTTGCCACGAGATGCGGCCACCGCTAAAGATAATCAAGGGAGCGACTCCATCTTGGTACAGCTTCACGCTATACAATACGCGATCCCCAGATTCCAAAACTTCAACCCAAGGGCGGGGCGGCGATTGGGGACGTGTACTACCGCCTAGAACGACGATGGCTTCGGCAGCCGGGACGGGATCGGGAGGTAAATATTGCCACTCCAACGTTTTAACCAGTGTGGCCGCAATCAGAGGATTACTGCTGCAAAAAAGAATGAGTAGAGCAGCTGCGATCGCAAACAAAGAACGACGCGGAAACTTCCACAACCAAATTAAAGCCAGCAACAACAGTAAACAGCTCAGCCCTAATGGATAAATCAGTAACGGTAGGAACTTTGATAAAAACAGAAACATACTAGAATTCCATCAAGGTTTAGTTAGCGAGTCGATGGAGCCCCTAAAGAGCCAGGCACAGTTAAAAACCTCTACCTGCTATCTCAGACCAATCTTGGATTAGCCCAGTATTATCGCTGTCGCCTTCGCAAATGACGACGCTCACCGCGCCAACGCAATTTAGGCATCTGCAACATAGATAACGACTTATCATCTTTCCTGACAGCAGGCTCTCCTCCCGGAGCGTGCCACCATGCAGACACCAGACCACCCGCAAAACCACCTACCGCCCCAAACAAAATACTGACTGTCACCGAATACCCCAACAGGGCAAAAATCAGCAAGAACACCAGCCAAATTCGTAGCGCAGCTGGCACAATCAGGTCGGTCATATCATTGATAACAGGCTTAAATTTAGGCGTTTTCATATCTGTTACAGACTATGACTGAATGGTTAACGCCTATACTATACCGACCACCCTCAAAGCTTGTACTAAAAGGCCCGGTTTTTTGCAAAACCAGGCCCTCTATAACTAAGCTTGTTCAAAACTAAACGTTACTGGGCCAAAAAGCTAATGTGATAAACCTCATCTTTCCAGGGATGATTTTGCACTTCCTGCAAAACCACTTTGCCATTCCAAGGCATGTCGGCCACGTTCAAGCTAAGCTCAACTTTTTCGCCCTTCGCTTTACGCAGGAGAGCTTCAACCTCGCGAGTATTCGCCTTAAGTGAGACCGAATTAGTCCCATCATGTCCATACAGTACGGCAGGCATTACACCTTCACGGCGCAATACTTTAGGCTTTTCAGTATCCGCACGTTTGCTACAGTCAAGAGTCAGTTCCATTGCTATTATTCAATCGATAAAACTAAGTTTTCCGGGTTCGTTAAGCTGTCTGAGCGGCCAATCATTGTAAATCAAATTCGCGACTGCCCTAAAACTTTTAAATCGCAGCAGCCACTTAGGAATGCCACATTTACGCAGCCATGACCTGAGGCTGCCGATTACGCCACCTTGAATGCACCACCATTTTCATAAAGCAGTGCACGTTTGGGGCCATGGATTGGATCTTCCACAATAATTGTCTGATCCCGACTAGCTCCCAACGACACAATGGCAATGGGAACTTCCATCAGTTTGGCTAGAAACTCCAGATAATCAAGGGCCTGTTCAGGCAGGTCCTCCAGTTTACGACAGTTTGCCGTTGATTGCTTCCAACCGGGCATGACCTCATACACTGGTTTGCAACGAGCAAACAAACTGGCACTACCAGGTAAATCATGACAGCGTTCACCATCTAGCTCGTAAGCAACACAAACCTTGATTTCATCTAGTTCATCCAAGACATCGAGTTTAGTAATGGCCAAACAGTCTAAGCCATTAATCCGCACAGCGTAGCGACCAATAACAGCATCAAACCAGCCACAGCGGCGCTGTCGTCCCGTAGTCGTACCAAACTCAGCTCCACGCATGCACAGAGCATTGCCCAGGTCGTCAAATAGCTCAGTGGGAAAGGGCCCTTCACCCACACGAGTGGTATAAGCTTTAGCGACCCCAATCACACGATCAACAGCAGTGGGGCCAATGCCAGAACCTATACAGGCTCCACCAGCTACCGGATTCGAGGATGTCACATAGGGGTAGGTGCCATGATCAAGGTCAAGCAGCGTCCCCTGGGCTCCCTCAAACAACACATTCTTACGTTTTTGCAATGCGTTGTAGATATGCAGAGAACTGTCGACCACATGGGGGCGCAACCGCTCAGCATAGAGTTCATACTCCCGAAACACCTCTTCCGCGTCTAAAGGCGGCAAGTTATACAGCTTCTCTAAGACGATGTTTTTGTAGCTAATCGTCCACTCTAACTGCTCTCGAAACGCCGACAAATCCATCAGGTCGCAAATGCGAATACCTGTGCGCTCAGATTTATCTGCATAGGTAGGACCGATACCACGCTTAGTGGTGCCAATCTTTTTATTTCCTCGACGCTCCTCAGAAGCCTGATCGATCAGGCGATGGTAAGGCATGGTCACATGGGCTGTTTCGGAAATGAAAAGATTCTTACTGGAAACCCCTAAGCCATCTAGTTTGTCGAGTTCAGCTATCAACTCTTTGGGGTCGATAACCGTACCACTACCGATCAAACATTCTGTCTCACGGTACAAGATGCCCGACGGGATCAAGTGCAGCTTAAAGGTCTGATCTTTGACAACAACGGTGTGGCCAGCGTTGACACCACCTTGATAACGGACAACTACATCTGCTGACTTACTCAGCAAATCAGTGATTTTACCTTTACCTTCATCGCCCCACTGGGCACCAATTACAATAACGTTTGCCAAGGGAATTTCGAGCGTTAGAGTTCAAACAAATCACAATTATGATTAGGCAAGGTAGCTAGTGTCAATAAATGCAACATAAACCTTGCCGCTGAATCAAAGTAAATTTGTCAACCTTAGCCAGCCTCCAGCGAAACTCAAAGATTAACTAAAGTTTAAGCTCCTTAGGGTTTTGAACATTTTTTTAGGCAAAAAATTAAATCCTAAGGTAAAACTTAGTTTAATAGGCATTTCACACTTTTTTAATTTTTGTTTCAGCAAATTAATCGTTCGTACCTACATACTTCCGATAGAGTTGAGTACTAATGCGATTATTTTGAACCCTCATTAAGCAACTCCTTTTCCACTAATCCACCCACACCTTAGAGGCATCATGAGTCTTTATGCAGAACTCCACCGCCATCTGGGAGGCTCTGTCGTACCCAGAATTCTATGGCGCTACTTTCAGAGAAACCGTCCTGATCTAGCGGCTCGATTCACCGACTATGGTAATTTTGAGCAATTCTATGTTCAGCCCAAAGACTCTTTAGAAGAGTACTTGGAGCTACACACTCTGGTTGAGAGTGTGCAAACCCGAGAAGCGTTGCCCTACTTTATCTATCGCTTAATTCGGGGAGCCTATATTTTTGAAAATCTGGCCTATTTGGAATTGCGATATACACCGTTCTATCGAACGCCCCACAGCTTGAGTGAGGGGGAGCGGATGGATATGATGGCCGAAATTGTTGAAATCGTAGGGCGTGCCAGTGAGCAGACCGAATATCCGGTCGTGACTCGGCAAATCCTATGTATGCACTCCCGCCTTCCCTATGAAATCAATCGAGCCACGGTTGATTTAGCCGCACAGTATCCAGACTATGTCTGTGCTGTCGACATTGCGGGTGGGGATGCAGCCTATAGCGAAAAGCTAGATGAGATTATCCAGCTGTATCGCTATGCTCAATCGTTGGGAGTTAAGACCACTGGCCATTTATATGAAACGCCCAATGGTTGTTATCCAGAGCTGTTGCCTTATTTGATGCGCATCGGCCACGGCATCCAGATTCCATTACACTATCCGGAGCTATTAAAGGATGTGGCAGCCCGTGGGCAGTGTTTGGAAGTGTGTCCGACGACGTATTTGCAAACGGGTACCCTGGACGAAATTAGTCAGCTGAAGGAGGTCTTTAGCCGCTGCTTTGATGCTGGCGTTGATATTGCTATTTGCACAGACAATGCTGGTTTACACAATGTGCGACTGCCTTTTGAGTATGAGAATCTGCTGACTCAGGATGTGATCGGCTTTGATGGCCTCCAAGCTTGTCAAGAAGCTGCGTTTCGTCATGCCTTTGCCTGGCCCCATCAGCAACAGCCAACGTCCATGCTGTCGGACATACTGCGCAGACCTGAAATTGTCAGGTAGTGTTCGTACGGAACGGGAGGTTTTGTCATTGAATTTTGAGTTTTAAGACTAGAGTTTCGAGGAGATGCCATTGGTCCTGTTACAACAGACTCAAGGCAGTTAGCTTAAAACTCGAAATTCGACACTCAAAACTACCTAACGATCCTAGATAATGGGTAGGCTTTGTTGAAACCTACGAAAAATCACCCTCTTCCTATATCCATGCGTACCTTATACTGCGGCCAGCTGCGGGCCGAGCATATCGATAAGACCGTTACCCTGTTTGGCTGGGTCGACCGCCGTCGCGATCATGGTGGGGTGATTTTTTTGGATTTGCGCGATCGCGATGGTGTTGTACAAATTGTCAGCGACCCTGAGCGGACTCCTGCATCCTATCCAGTCGCGGATCAGGTACGTAATGAATATGTGGTGAAAATTGAAGGTCGGGTCAGTCAGCGCCCACCGGAATCACTCAATCCCAATCTGCCCACAGGTCAGGTTGAAATTTACGCCAAGAACATTGAGTTGCTCAGTGCCGTGCGCAAACAGCTGCCGTTTCAAATTTCGACGGCAGAAGAAGAGAACGTGCGCGAGGAGCTGCGTTTAAAGTATCGCTATCTAGATTTGCGGCGAGAACGGATGAGCCGCAACCTCCGCTTGCGCCATGAGGTGATGAAGGCAATCCGTCGTTTTCTAGAAGATCAAGAAGGCTTTGTTGAAGTGGAAACCCCAGTCCTCACTCGCTCCACACCAGAGGGTGCGCGGGACTACGTGTTGCCATCGCGGGTTAACCCCGGTGAGTGGTACGCTCTACCCCAGTCTCCACAGCTGTTTAAGCAGCTACTGATGGTGGCAGGCATGGACCGCTATTACCAAATTGCCCGCTGCTTCCGCGATGAAGACCTGCGAGCCGACCGCCAGCCGGAATTTACCCAGCTGGATATGGAAATGAGCTTTATGGATCAAGAAGAGATCCTGGCGCTTAACGAAAGTCTGGTGGCCCACATCTTCAAAGCGGTGAAAGGGATTGATTTGCCGCATCCCTTCCCCCGCATGACCTATGCCGAGGCCATGGACCGCTACGGTAGCGATAAGCCCGATACTCGCTACGGTCTAGAGCTGGTGGAAGTCTCCGATATCGTCAAAGACTCTGGCTTCAAAGTATTTTCCGGGGCCGTCAAGTCTGGCGGTCAGGTCAAAGTGTTACCGATTCCGGGGGGCAATGATGCCATTTCTAATGTGCGGATTAAACCCGGCGGCGATGTGTTTAAGGTGGCAACTGATGCTGGTGCTAAGGGGCTAGCCTATATCCGCGTGCGTGAAGGTGGCGAAATCGACACGATTGGGGCCATCAAAGACAACCTCAGCGATGAGCAAAAGCAAACCCTGCTAGAGCGTACCGGGGCGGCAGCCGGTCATCTACTGCTATTTGGCGCTGGACCTACCGATACGGTGAATGCGGCTCTAGACAAAGTGCGTCAGGCAATTGCTGCGGAGCTAGACCTAATTGATAACAACAAACTCAATTTCCTTTGGGTGACAGACTTCCCCATGTTTGAGTGGAATGGCGATGAAAATCGTTATGAGGCGTTACATCATCCATTTACGGCTCCTCACCCGGATGAAGTAGACGACCTCACTACAGCTCGTGCAGTTGCCTATGACCTGGTGCTCAACGGCTATGAGATTGGCGGTGGTAGCCTTCGTATCTATCAGCCTGATGTGCAGGCCAAAGTGTTTGAAACCATTGGCCTCAGCGACGACGAAGCCCGCGAGAAGTTTGGTTTCTTTGTGGATGCCTTTGACTTTGGTGCGCCACCCCACGGGGGGATTGCCTACGGCTTAGACCGACTGGTGATGCTGATGGCGGAGGAAACGTCAATTCGCGATGCGATCGCATTTCCCAAAACCCAGCAAGCTCGCTGTCTGCTCACCCAGGCTCCATCCAAAGTAGATGCTCGGCAGCTCAAGGAGCTACACGTGAAATCAACCTATAAACCAAAGGAGAAAGAAAAAGAATAATCTCCTTCCAAAAAATCTACATCTGCCCCACCAAAAACCTGCGGTACGATCAGGGGGAATTACCCCTAAATAATCGCTATATATGTTCATAGTGGTGTCTTTGATTCTGATAGGCCTATTACCACCGGCCCTATCAGTGTGGGCAACCTATCGGGCCGAGCGACGTGTTGTTGATCGCTTTGATCTGGCCATAGAATCCGCCCAGTATCCCACTATCAGCCCCTGGCGGCAGCGTGATCCAGATGAGCACTACATTGATGGCATTGGCCTGGTAATTGGTGATATTACCTGCCAGCTAAATGCTCGCTCGCCCCATATCCGCTGCGCCGTTAACCCGATGGGTCCTTGTGAGGAGTGTCGGTCCTATGAAGGCCGCACTTATGATCCTCCCATACTAGACTCTTAAGCCACCGGGTCCGCAATGGATGCGGCCTTTTCTGGCACTGAGAGAACATCGGTAGAGGTACCCTGAGCTACTCCAGGCTGCTTCTGAGTCTCCGCCGCCCGTTCAGCGGCAGCCTTGATCAGGCCGAGAAAGAGCGGGTGGGGAGCATTGGGTCGTGATTGAAACTCGGGATGAAACTGGCTAGCAATAAAGAAAGGATGATCCGGTAGTTCAATAATCTCTACCAGCCGTCCGTCGGGTGAAGTACCACTCACCACATAGCCCGTTTCTAAAAATAGATTGCGGTAGGCATTGTTAAACTCATAGCGATGGCGGTGTCGTTCATAGATAACTGGCTGATCATACAAACGACTGGCTAGGGTGCCAGGTTCAAGCCGACAGGCATACAGGCCCAGACGCATGGTGCCACCCAAATCCACCACATCCTGCTGCTCCGGTAACAGGTTAATCACTGGGTTTTCACTTTCAGCATCAATTTCAGCACTATTGGCTTCCGCCAGTTGGGCCACATTACGCGCCCATTCAACAACAGCACACTGCATACCGAGGCAAAGGCCTAAAAATGGAATGCCTTGTTTTTTGATGTGCTCAATGGCGCGGATTTTGCCATCGATTCCCCGGCTGCCAAAACCGCCTGGCACCACAACACCGTGGACACCGTCTAGATATTGGGCCGGATCGTTGGTTTCAATATCTTCCGAGCTAATCCATCGGATACTGACTTCCCCATGGATTGCGATCGCAGCGTGCCTCAACGCCTCCACCACCGACAGATAAGCATCATTTAAGCTGACATATTTACCCACAATGGCAATATCCAGAGTTTGAGTAGGCGTGTACAGCCGTTCCACCAGGGTGGACCAGTTCTCCAAATCGGGTGTTCGTTCCTCCAGGTTCAACAGACGAATCGCCTGTTCTGCCAGCCCCTCTTGCTCCATCAGCAAGGGCACTTCATAAATGCTAGGAGCATCGTTCGCAGCAATTACGCAGGCCTCAGGCACATCGCAAAAGTCTGACACCTTAGCTTTGATATGCTCAGGAATTGGCTGAGCGCAACGACAGACCAAAATATCAGGTTGCAAACCAATCGAACGTAGCTCTTTCACCGAGTGTTGTGTAGGTTTGGTCTTGATTTCCCCTGCTGCCGGAATGTAAGGAATCAGCGTGACATGCATGTAGATCGCATTTTCTCGGCCTACATCCTTACGAAACTGGCGGATTGCCTCTAAAAACGGTAGACCCTCAATATCACCCACCGTGCCACCAATTTCGACAATCACCACGTCAGGGTTACGGTTTTGAGCCACCCGTCGAATCCGCTCCTTGATTTCATTGGTAACGTGGGGAATCACCTGCACCGTACGCCCGTCGTATTCACCCCGCCGTTCTTTATTAATCACCGCCTGGTAAATCGAGCCGGTGGTAACACTATTGAGCCGTGACATGGAAGTATCAGTGAAGCGCTCATAGTGACCCAGGTCCAAATCCGTCTCGGCTCCGTCTTCTGTCACAAACACCTCGCCGTGCTGAAACGGGCTCATGGTGCCGGGGTCAACGTTAATGTAGGGATCTAACTTGAGGATAGATACCGAATAGTCACGGGACTTGAGTAAACGGCCTAAACTAGCCGCGACAATGCCTTTCCCAATACTGGAAACGACACCACCCGTGACAAACACAAACTTAGTCATAATGCGATCGCAAAGCGGAGATTGGCTAACTATGCACACCCAAAACCATCAGATTTCAGTTTAGAAACCATGACATTGAACTTGAATGTGATTGAACCCGTTAATTGTGCCATAGCCTCAGAGAGCCAGATTATTCTCTCAAGAGTAGAGAAATAGCTCCAGGTTCTGGAGTTCGAGTTGACTAACAGCTCAAAACTCTCTCCATTGATCCTTAATGTCCAGCCGTTAGACCGACGAGGGGAGCAACAGCAGCTATAATTTCGCCCGTGGGTCAAATAGAGGGTGAATATCATGGCAAATCGATGGCACAGGTTAATGGGGACATTAGTACCAGCATTAACCTGTCAGTTTGCGCTTGTTCAACCTGCCATGGCTGAATTATTTGTGGCCTATCCGCCGTCAAACCATACCACTGTGTCCGATCGAATTTTCTTTATTGGCACAGGCGATCCTGACAGTGAGGTTTTAATTAACAACACCCCCATTACAGACCGTAGCCCCGCCGGACACTTTGCCCCCACCTTACCTCTAGCCATTGGCCAGAATCAATTTACGATTACCCAAGGCAGTGAGCGCATTACATTTAACATCACGCGTGACTCCCTAGAGCCCCCCCAGCCCAATGGCATTGCTTTCGCTGAAGACACCTTAGAACCTAGCCGCAGTCTGGCTCGGCAACCAGGCGAATTGATTTGCTTTGGAGCCATAGCCCCGCCACAGGCCCAGGTCGCCGTCAGCTTAGCCGGTCAAAGCATTCCCCTCACCCCCCAGGCCAGTAGCATTGAGCTGCCTCCCAACTATGCCGTCCTCACCGAGCAAACCGAGCCCTATGAACTAAATGCGTCCCAGTATGGCGGCTGCACCACATTTAGCGAACCCCAAAATTTTGGTACTCCTGAATTTCAGCTCACCCTCAATGGTCAAACAGTGACCCAAGCAGGGAACGGTCCCATAGAAATTCTCTCACCTACTACTTTTCAGGTAGCAGAAGTGACCGTCGAGTCTGGTATTGCCCGCACTGGTCCCAGTACTGATTATTCTCGGCTGACGCCCCTACCCAAAGGGACACGTGCTGCGGTGACAGGCCATGAAGGCGACTGGGTGCGTTTGGACTATGGCGCTTGGATTCGCGCATCGGAAGTCTCTGTTTCTCCGAGCTCAGTACCACCGACAACAACTATTCGCGGTGTCAGCTCTCGTCAAATAGCCAAGTGGACCGAAGTCATTTTTCCACTACAGGTGCCAGTACCTATGAGTGTGGAACAAAACACTAGCAGTTTGACCCTAATTTTACACAACACGGTTCCCCAGACCGACACCATTTATTTCTCCGATAATCCGGTGGTAGAGCGTATGGACTGGCAGCCGATTTTGCCAGACAAAGCCTCCTACACTTTTCACTTTAAGACCGAACAACAGTGGGGTTACAAGCTGCGCTATGAAGGAACCAATTTAATTCTGTCCCTCAAACATCCACCTGCTGTTGACCTGTTAGATGCAGCAGCACCGCTACAGGGAACAACCATCTTGCTTGACCCTGGCCATGGTAGCAGTGAGGATCTGGGTGCCCGTGGTCCCACCGGCTATCCAGAAAAAGATGTTGTGCTATTAATCTCGAAGCTAGTGAGAGATGAGCTAGAGGCATTGGGAGCCTCGGTTATCATGGCCCGTGAAGGCGACGATGATCTGTTTCCGCGCGATCGCGTTGCTGTCATCGAAGCAACAGAACCGACAATGGCCCTCAGTCTTCATTACAATGCGCTACCAGACAATGGTGACGCTCTCAACACCGCTGGAATAGGTGCCTTTTGGTATCACCCCCAGGCTCATGATTTAGCCCTGTTTTTACACAATTATTTGGTAGAGACGTTAGACCGCCCAGCCTATGGCGTGTATTGGAATAATTTGGCCCTCACCAGACCCAGTGTTACCCCCAGTGTTTTGTTGGAGTTGGGATTTATGATCAATCCCTATGAGTTTGAATGGATTGTTGATCCAGAGGCACAACAAGAGTTAGCCAAGGCTCTAGCTAATGGAGTTGCCGAGTGGGTAGCGAGTCGATGATGCGTTCCTTCGCTATAGTTGAAATGTGATTGGTCTTTTGAGTCATGATCCAAGCTGCTAGTTTAATATCCTCGTCGCCACCAATGTCATTGCAAGAGTTTCTTGCATGGGATAGTAATGATGCTCGTCTGCATGAGTTAATCGAGGGTGAGCCTATGCCAATGAGCGATCCAACTGCCAATCATGAGGATGTGGCAGATAATCTATATGATTTGCTCAGGCTACACTGCTTGGAGAAAAACCTGCCCTTTATACCAAAGCGTTCAAAATTAATCTCCATTGGCTCTCGAAATGGGAGAGAAACGGCTAGACGTGATGACATTGTTGTTTTTACAAAAGCTGAATGGGAACGTATGAAGGGCTTATCTAGCTCAGCGATGGCATACATTGCTCCTCCCCTAGTGATTGAAGTGGTATCTACTAACTGGCGAGATGACTACTTGACCAAGCTGGCTGAGTATGAATCTATTGGTGTTCAAGAGTACTGGATTGTTGGTGCGACGTGAAAGTTGCACTTATTGAGTGAGAGGTCGTCCTCTCTGGGGATGTTCTTCTCCCCATCGTCACGTAACGGAGTCACTGACTCTGCCTACGTTGTTAGTAAGTAATGAACGCAATGGAATGCAAGGCACGAAAGCAAGACCACTGATAGCCTCCAACCGGTGGGAATGCAAGACGAAGACTGTTAAGGGTTAACGCCAGTGAATCATCATACGTTTCGTTACAGTAGCCGAGTGAAAGAGGCTGAAACACTCTGACCAAAAGGTAAGTGGGTGAGCTATCAAAGTCGATCAGTTGATAGTGAAGAATTCGCACTCCCACCGGAATATAGATGGAACCCGAAACAGTTGACTCTCATAGGTGCGGAACACGGTAAACCCGATGGGTTCTTTGAGGGGATTGACCTATCAAAGTAAGCAAACCGTAAGGAATGCCGAGAGACCCAGCGGGTAAAGGAATCTGGAGAAAGCGAACGCTGTGGGTAATGCCGCAGATAGAGGTTCAAACGTTACCTTGACCTGAAAGGGTGCTGACTTCCAGGGGGTCTCAACTGATAAACCAACGTAAGGGAACCTAATCTTTGTGAAAGATAGAGTCGGCAACGACATCGGAGCAAAGCCACCGTTAACGGACTGGTCTTCCTTAGATTGGAAGAGCATTAACAAACGTGTGCGGAACCTGAGACAGCGAATTTATCAGGCGACCGAGAAACACCAGTGGAATCGGGTGAGAAGCTTGATGAAACTGATGCTGCGCAGCTACACAAATCTGTTGTGGTCAGTGCGACGAGTAAGTGAACTCAACGCCGGACGAACCACCGCAGGCATTGATGGTCAAACGGTTTTAACGCCGGACCACCGGGTAAAACTGGTCCATCAGATGCACGTGTACAGCCTAGGGCAGGTACGCCCGGCCAAACGGATCTATATCCCCAAAGCCAACGGCAAACAACGCCCGTTAGGCATTCCCTGTATTCGAGACCGTGTCGCGCAAGCGATGGTTAAGAATGCATTGGAACCGTCTTGGGAAGCACGCTTCGAGGCTAACAGCTACGGGTTTCGCCCCGGTCGCAGTTGCCAAGATGCGATAGACCAGACGTGGATTCGTCTGAACAAAGGTCACGACAGTTGGGTGTTAGATGCCGATATTCAAGGCGCATTCGACAACATCAGCCATGACTTTATTCTGCAAGCGATTGGGCAATGCCCAGGTCGAGAGCTGATAAAACAATGGTTGAAAGCAGGATACATGGAAGCGGACGTGTTTCATTCCACCCCAGCGGGAACGCCGCAAGGTGGCGTGATATCGCCACTCTTGGCCAACATTGCACTCGATGGCATGGATGCCCTGCTCAAGCAGTTCCATGATATCAAGCCCTATAGGGTGCCTGCCTCGGGCAAACGAGGGAAACGCAAGGTTAGTCGCTATGGCTTCATTCGCTACGCGGATGATTTTCTGGTGACGGCCCGCAGCAAAGAGGCCATTGACGCGGTGATTCCGATTCTCCAGGATTGGCTGGCGGTGCGCGGACTGCGATGGCATCCTCAGAAGACTCGCATTATCCATAAGGATGAAGGTTTCGACTTCTTAGGATTTCACATTCAATCGCGACGGGGAAAGTGCCTGATTACACCTCAAGCAGACAAGGTGAACGCCAAACTGCATGAGGTCAGAGCTTGGCTCAAGGCCCATCTGCACACCCCGCCAGAATTCGTGATTCGATTTCTCAATCCTCGGTTACAAGGATGGGGACACTACTACCGACATGTCGTTAGCAAGCGAGTCTTCAATGCGATGGATGACCAGATTTGGAGAGCGATTTGGCGATGGTGTCTTAGACGGCATCCCAATAAATCCAAAACATGGGTGGCCAAGCGCTACTTCCAAACCCTAGGCCATCGGCACTGGGCATTCGCCGCGACGATTCAAACTTTGGCCGGTCATCAGAAGACGATTTCACTCTTTCGATTGGACTCGTTGACCATTCACCGGCATATCAAAGTTAAAGGCTCCGCTTCCCCGGACAACCCCAACCTTCGCGACTATTGGCTGCAGCGGCAATTGCAGCATGGCAAGCGGTATTGGGCCAAAGGCTCCAAATATTATCAGCTGGCACAGCGGCAACAGTGGCGCTGCCCCCAGTGTGGTGAGGCGTTGGTCGCTCCAAGGGGAGGTATCCATGCTCATCATCTTCATCCAGTTAAACTGGGAGGACGGGATACGAATGCGAATCTTGAACTTTTACATGCTCACTGTCACAGGCAAGTGCATGGACAGGCAGCCGCTGCCTCTCGATTGCAGGAGGCTTGAGCCGGATGAGAGGAAACTATCATGTCCGGTTCTGAGGGGGGAGAGGGGCTGTGAGGCTCTTCTCTCCTACCCAACAACA
>NZ_AWNH01000080.1 GCF_000482245.1 Leptolyngbya sp. Heron Island J
TTTGATCCCGCCAATATGATGCTCCACTTCTACTCGAAGACTCGATATGCCCCGATTAATGACTTTCTCGACCTCAGTTAACTCTCCATTACGGGGTTTCTTCTTCGGTTGCACAATGGTCACTCCCTCGGGCTGATATCCTTGAAATCCCGTGTCTTGAAGCAGCGTGCTCCCCTCTGGGAAATGGTAGTCTTCTTCATCGGCTATCTTCTTATCATGCTTCTTGCCGACATAGGTCCTACTCAAGTAAACCACTTTACCTTTGCGCTCATTGATCACAAGATTTTTGACACTATGGGTTTTCTGCTTGCCGCTGTAAAAATCCTTCTGTTTGTCTTTATCCTTGGGACGATTAATCGCACGGTCGGTCCCATCAATCATGAACTCTAAGCTTGGACAGGATGACAGGACGGTTTCCAAGTTGGCAGGGCGTCTTTCGGGTAACTGTTGCTCTTTCCCTAATGCCTCATTAAGGAGCCTCGTGAGGCGATGCACCCATTCATTAGCTTGCGCTTGACTCATGCCGAATAGATAACCCTGGACTTCTTGCGTGGGGTAGATTCGGAAGTATACCAGGATGAACAGTAACTTATCTTCTAGCAGCTTTAGATGGGCTTTGCGACCGGCTCCATAGGCTCGCTTGCGACCGGTTCGCTCGAACGTTTCTGATACAAACTGGTCCCAAGCAATACCGAAACTCGGCAATAATCCCTCAAACTCAGATGGATTCAATCCAGTCAAACTGCGGAGGGTACGAGGCTTATTTTTAAGGGTCTCGTACTGCATTTTCATCGGACCTAACCTGGGTAGCGATAATATCCGCTATTCTAGCGAATATCATTATTTCCGATTAAGTCTATTGACCAACCGCTCTTTCAAGATCATTAAAAAATGAGCGCCCTAAGAAGCTCTTGACTTCAACGAGGATCTTGTTGCCTTGTTTTTCAGCAACTATTGGTTTCTCCGCAGCAATATCAACATACAGACGATCGCCACCGTACTCTAGGCTGTAATCCTCTGCCAAAATAACCCAACCATCTTTGATTAGCGCAAATCGAACAGCATCATGATAGAGATCTTTAGCAGGCATTATGCACCGATATTAGAGCACCTTATGCCTTTATTCTAGTTCGCATTAGCAATAGTCAAGTGCCAAGTGCAGGGTGTTCCTAGGATTAATAGCGTACTCAATTTGACAGACACTGTCTGCCAAATTCGATTAGCACGTGTACACACAAAGACAACTCCTACACCCCCGCACCCCGCACCTTATAATCAATCTCTTCCACTGGCAGATTCTCGCAATCCCAATCGCCATAACGCAGCTGCAGCCGTCGCTCTTTGGCATACTCCACCAGCTCGCCGCTAAACTTGTCTGCATCCGTGCCCAGCCCCTGAATCCGGACCTTGCCATTAAATACCGTTGCCCGCGCTAGATAAATCACCAGGTCATCCCGCGAAGGCCGATTCACCGTCACACTGGCGGTCAAATGCGCTACGCCCCGCTCATCTAGTTCCTGGGGCAAGGCCATCGCCGTATTGCGAATTCCCCGAATGGCCACAATCGCAGCGGCGACCGCCATAGTAATATCCACCCCATCATCGGTAAAGATACGATTGCTGGATAGATACTGAAAGTTGCGCTCTCGTAAATCGTCGCGAATGCGGCGATGGATCAGGTTCTGGGGATTGTACTGGGTCAGGGCTCCTACAATCGCCCCGCAGGCTGCCCGTGGCTCACGCCAGGGAGACTCTCGGGTTTTACCGTACACTTGTTTGTCCCCATCCCGCAATCGACCAACATGGGTCTTCAGGTCAATGGCCACTAGCGAGATGGACTGGGGATTGCCAGCATATATCCGCTGCTTTAGCTGTTCGTCTAGCTCATGGGCTACGGTCACATGGGCCAGGGTGGCACCATTGTCCGTGCCCCCACCCGCTGGGAAAAAGGCTTCTAGCTTCAGTTCGCCAATTTCGGATAGGGTGGCAAATCGGGAGGCGACGACATCGCGATAGCGTTTGGTGGCTTCACCCTGGTGGATGCGATCGCCACAGTTGGTATAGGCCAACGTCGTGACTACGCTGGGTAGCTTCATGTCGGCACCGCAGGCTTTTATATCGGTGGGGCTGGCAGCCGCAAACTGGAGTTCATCCCGTAAAATCTGTAATCCTTTGATCAGGGCATAGCGATCGCTAACAATCTCATTTAAATAGTTGTGGTAGGCATTACGTTCCATCCCAAAGCTAGCACCAAGCTTCCAGAAATTGTCGACACGGCGCTGGGTAGCAACAGCATCAAACGGTATTTTCATAGTTGTTTTCCCCCTCTATCGACCAATACTAAACACATCAAACGGCATGACATCTGAGTCAGGTTCACGGGTATCAAAGTAATAGCTGGTGACGGTACCTGAACTAGTATCGAGAATGCTAAAAACGGTTAGATCATTACTAGAAACGTAGGGCATTGGCTGACCCGCATCATCTTTAAGGGGTTTGAGTGTGGGTATAATCGGGGTTAACCCATTGGGGTCGCCAGCGGCGATATAGGTTTCTTGAAAGCGGCTATCGTTAGGGACTACTTGCCGGGGGTTGGCAGCGGTATAGGCTCCATAGGTATTGCCCACATTAGATGATTCTAAAAAATGCAAACCGCGATCGCTAGCAAACCGGTTCCAAACATGAGAGTGACCATAAAACATCAGATCGGTGCCAGCGTCTTCTAACAGCGGCAACAGATATTTGATAATGTGGTCTTCATCTTGAGGATATTCGTAGCGAATCCCGGTGAGATTTCCATCATCATCATGATCATAGACCGGCACCGGAGTGGTAAACGCAGGTACTACATTGTCACCCAGGGTATGGGCCGGATGGTGTAGCATAACAACTTTGTACCTGGCCTGCTGAAATTCGTCGCTGGCGAGTTCTGTTTGCAACCATTCATACTGAGGACTATCGGGCTCAATGCTCTCAAAAATCATATGGCCATGGCCCCAGTTTTGTGGTTTATCGAGGTCAGCCGCCCGTTCTTGATAACGTCCCCGGATTTCATCATCGACGGTAAACATGCGCCAAATCTGGGTGACATATAGAGACACCAGTCGTACATCCCCCAAGGTGGTGGCATAGTAGCGCTGGGTTTGGCCATCACCACGGGAGACTTTCGGTAGTGAAAAAATCTCGTTATAGGTATCGATATTAAACGAGTTGTTTTTGAGCCAGCGTTGTTCTACGTCATCGCTATTGGTGGGGTTAAACACATTAGGGTGCTGGTCATAGAGTTGTTTGGCGGCACTCCAGGGAACCGGATCATTAAACTGGTCATTCAGGTCCACCATGATGCTGTTGCGACCCATGACTTCATGGTTGCCGATGGCTGGGAACAGGGGGGCATTTTGGATCAGCTGCCCTCCTTTATACACGGTACTAGTATCATTCTTTACCAGGGTGTAGTTGCCCCGGCCTTGCAAACAAGGAAAAAAGGCTCCACCGCGAGCATCGTCAAACCACTCCGATGCCCGGTCTGGAATATTGACTAAATCGCCTGCCAGAAAAACACCATCAACCTGACCGATGGTTTCTTCTACTTTTTGTAAATTGGCCGCGGTCATCGGCATCATCTGATGATCGGAAGTGAGCAGGATCTTCAGGGGCTGACCTGCCGGGGGAGATGCATTCAGGGAGAAGCGATCGCTTTGCACCGTAGTACCATCCTCTGTAGTACTAATAACGTTATAGGGGACTCTGAAGCCAGGCTGTAATCCTGTAATTTCTGCTTCATGTCGCCAGATCGGTCGGTTTGTAACATTTTCGTAGGGTTCCGTGGTTTTAGATTTGGCATCTTCACGGGTGCGACTAAGTTGGGTCGTATTGGCAATCGCTATCTGATCGCCGGGACCATAAATCACTTGATGCTCGCGACCTGCAAATTCAGTAAACCAGACCACTCGTACGGATGAATCAGTTGGTGACTGTAAAAATGGATCGGTGAGTAGGGTAACTTGGGGGGGCATGGACGTGGGTTGCAGCGGCACTATTTGTCGGTTGGTCAACTGTACAAATAGCACCACGCCCAGGGAAAACAATAGTCCCAAGGCTACTAATGTGCCGGTTTTAGTTTTGCCGGTTTTGGCTCGGGCCATGGAGAGTTCCTGCTGATGTCTGGTTTAGCAAGTAGTCGCCCAGAAAACACTATCTGAGTGACCGATATCAATGCGACTCAATGTTGGCTAATTTACCCTGGAAAGGGCATACTCTTGTCCCAGCTCCAATTAAAAAATTGACCAGGCTAGGGTCCACTGCCAAATTCTGCAAGGAATGATCATTAAGCAGTCAATCTCCGTTCTTTGTCATCCCGCTTAATTCTTCTCTCCTCTTTCCTCGTCCCTCCTACCATGACCAAATTTCGCGTGTCGAAATTAAATAGCTGGGTAACATCCCTGGTGATGGTCTCGATTGGTTTACATGGTCTAGTGCTGGCACTACCTATGCCAAACCTGGTTGAAGAAAAAAACGAGCCGCCAGAACCGTCTGAGCCAGAGGTGATTCAGGTGGTAACCTTGCCAAAGCTGGCGACAGCTCCTGACTCGCTGCAGTCCCCCGTGCCGGAGCCAGCCGAGCCGCTCCCGGTAGAGCCGCCAACTGTGGAAGAAGCCGTTGAGGACATTGTTATTGCTGACCCAGAAATATTAGATGAGCTTGAGCCGGAACCCGAGCCATTGGATGATAGTGAGTGGGAAGATAATTCAGGTATAGAAAATCACCAGACCGATCTGGGTAATGGTGAGGATGAGGCAACATCTGAGCCGACGCTCGATCAGCGTCTGGCCAGCCTTGATAGCTATAGTAATTTTGACGGAACACGAGTTGGTGATACGGTGGCCCTGAGCCGACTAGGGGAGATATCACAGCAGGGTGGTTTGCCCAGTCGTTTGCGTGATTTAGAGCGGGCATTATCTCCAGTGACTGTTCCTTTACAGGAGTGTTTGGATGAGGCACCTGGAGATTCCGTCAGTGTGATGGTGGAGGTTGGTCCTGATGGCATGTTGAGCGGTGACCCAGAACTGTTGAACAGTTCTGGCTATGATGTGCTGGATGAAAAAGTGTTGGCCACGCTTCGCGAGGCGAACTACGCTGCGTATCACTCTGCCGGTGAGTCTAAGCTGTACTCATTTGCCATCCAGATTGACTACGCGGCTTGTAATGTAGCTGGGTTAGCCAATACCAAGACGTCCGGCTAAGGCCGGGCTCAGGGGCAACAATGTGGCCAGCATGAGAAAGAGGATCAGTAACGCCAAAGCCGCACGGGCATCGTCCGGTTCGCTAATGTCGTCAATACAGGGGCGTTCTTCGCCGCGCTGTAAAAATAAGATCAGGGCTCCCCAGTAAAGGGCCAGAGGGTTCGCCAGGGCAACAATGATGAGGAGAATCAGGGTAACGGCAGTGGCGCGTCCGGCAATTTTGCGACCGTAGATGGCTTGGACGATTCGACCGCCGTCAATGCGACCAGCAGGCATGACGTTGAGGGCAGTAATTACTAGACCGAGCCAGCCCATCAACACCAGCGGATCAACGTCGATTAGGTCGTTGGTTTGCAGGGCATCGCCCAGGACGGTGCGGGCCAGAGTACCCACTAAAACTGACTCCTGGAAGAACTCTACTGGTAGCTGGTAGGGGCTGCCGGGATGGGATAGGACCAGCCCCACTACCAGCATGACCAGGGAAAGCAATCCACCGGCTGCCGGACCCGCAAAGGCAATGTCAAATAGGACGGTGCGATTGGGTAGCAGGGATTCAAACCGGGTGAGGGCTCCAAAGGAGCCTAGCTGCCAGGCGGGTAGGGCAAAGGGGGGACTGAGTTTGATGGTATAACGCCTAGCCTGCCAGCGATGGCCGATTTCATGCACCACCAGAATGGCTAAAACGGCCAGGGCGGTGGGTAAAACTTGTGGCCAACGATCGGGTTGTTCAAATAGGGTGAAGTCTTTGAGCAGGGCTCCGGTTTCTAAACTGGTGATAAATGTTGCGATCGCAAGGGCCACTGCCAAAAGCTGCTGGCGAATATCAGCGGCTTTTGGATCGGAGCTGCTGGGCAGCACAATAATGGCAGGCCGCTCATCGGGACCATTGATTAAAAACAGTCGATAGCGATCGTCAAAGCGATTTTCCAGCTGCGCCACCAATGTCTTAACCGTGGCATCGGGTTCTCCCCGCAGATTGCCCTTAAAGAACACGCCTGCCGCATAGGGCACCGTTTCGGTTTTAAAGAAGGTATCAACACCAAAAATCTCTTCAATCTCGGCCAGATCTTCTGGTGGAATAGCCGGGGGTCGGGCCGGTGGGGCGTCTACCGCACTTTCTGGTTTCACCTCAATGACGCTGATTTCAGCATCTGAGCTAGGAACTACCTCTGGCTCCGATGATGCTTCCAGCGGTTCTGCTAGCGTCTCTTTAGGCGGCGGGGCCGCATTCGCCAATGCCCTCAGCTGACGTCCTAAATAGATATAGGCCCCAGTGGAAATCACAACCAGGGTTAGCACCCAGGCCAGGTTGAGATAAATACCAAAGGTGAATAAACCAAAAAAGGCCAACCAGGGCACCATCAACACCACCGACTGTAGCCAGGCAAAAATTCCCAGCTTGCCATCGGGCCGGGCTCGGATAAACCCCCAAATCAGAATACCAACTGCGGCTAACAAAATTAGGACCGTCACCATTGCGCAGAAAACCCGAGAAACCATTAAAACTCTGAAGATAGTTTAATGGTAGACGTTCCTTTCGGGCTAAACTCAACTGCGTAATAGCGTAGATGACTATTGCCCTCTCAACCCCGATTTGGACTCGCTGGCCTAGAGAAAACGCAACCTGATTATGAGTGCCCAAAAGCCATTTAATCGTGATGCTGAGGAACTTTCAGCGGCATTGGCACCACCGACACCGCCTGTTGCAAAAGAGCGGTTTACGGTTGATTACAACCCAGATCCTGATTTTGCTTCTGAGCCCCATGCTGACCCCCAGATTGAAGAACTGGCTGTGGACCTGGTCAATAGTCAAATGAAGGTGTCTGTACCATTATTGATTGCGATCGCATCCACACTAATCACCGCTGTCGGTTTAGTGTTAGATAGCTTTTGGTTAATTTTCTTTGGCTCCTTAATTGCCCTGGCCATTTCCATTCGGCTGGCTATGCCTACCCTGCGGGCCGTCGTCAATGATCTATCCCCCGAGCAACGGTCACTGATTATTGCCATCCCTGGGCTGCTCCTAGGGATCTACGGTCTGATGCAGGTGAGCGGCATTAATGCCCAAATCCTGCGGTGGGGAGCAACATTACGCTGGGATGCCATCGGTGCCCTGGGGGATTTTCTTGGAGCGTTAGGCCAAATTTTTATCGCAGTTTTGGCCCTATATGTTGCCTGGCGGCAGTTTATTATTTCTCGCGATCTGACGACGCAGCAAAATTTAATCACCCAGCAGCAAACTATTGATGCTTACTTTCAGGGCATTTCCGAACTGGTGTTGGACGATGAAGGCCTGTTAGAAGACTGGCCCCAGGAACGGATTATTGCTGAAGCCCGCACCGCTGCTATTTTAGGCAGCATCGATGGAGCCGGGAAAGCGAAAGTATTACGGTTTTTGTCCCGCTCTAAGCTGCTCACCCCCCTGGCCCGCGATCAGCGACTGGGGCGTCCCATTCTGGATGGGGCAGGCGGCTATGCCGAGGACCGACTCAAGGGTACCCGCGTCATTGACCTTGGTGTCATGCTGGCAGCAGGGGACCTATCGGGTAGCGACCTGCGCTGGGTCGACCTGAGCGATGTCAACCTGATTCGGTCGAATCTATCCCAGTGCAATCTAGTGCGTACAGACTTGGCCCGCGCAGTTTTGTGCGATGCCGATTTATCGGGGACCGATGTCATGGGTGCCCGGTTTTTCTATGGCCCTCCAGAAACTGCCACACCCCGCACCCGCAACGATGTCCCCAATTACGAAACTGGTGAGTTTACCGGCGCAGTGATCGAAGGTGCAGATTTTTCCAACATGCAGCGGCTGTCTGAAGCCCAACGCTGCTACCTGTGCCAGTGGGGTGGCAGCAAAACTCGCGCTACTATTCCAGGCGGGTGTCATGATATTCCAAATCGCTTAGGTAGATAGGAAAGGGGAGTTTTGCCAACCTTACGTAAACTTGCTTGTATAAAAAGTTCTTGTAAGGTTGATTCAATTCCAGTGCGATTTATCTATCAATCGCACCAGGTTTGGGTAAATTGAGACTAGTGACCCTGATTAGCCGTGTTCCAAGATTAAAGCTCTAGAGTTAAGGGGCGAGTTGGTGTTTGTGCTGCCATCATCGACCGATGCTTTGACCACACCGCCCACTGTCTATTGCCCACTGCCTTTTTTCGTCGCCCATGGTCCCTACAAAGCTTAAGAAACGCTCCCAAAAACGCTCATCCACTATCACTCCTCGCAAATCTAGAAAACGTTCTCGCTCAGCAGCGGTCGTCCTGGATCAACCAACAGAACCAGTACTCACACGTAAGGAACAACGGGCCAAGGAACGAGAAGCTGCAAAAGCACGGGCTAAGCTGATCCAGTTTACGGTTCTGGCCTTTATCGCCTCTGGGCTGGTGGGGCTTTTATTGGGTCTGATCGTAGAACCCACTCTGGGGGTGGCGGCGACGGCCAGTTTGCTCTGTCTTAGCCTGTCGTTTAAGTACCAGCGCTACGCTCTCTACGCATTTATTATCTATATTCCATTTTCCGGTACCGTCACTTACATGCTGGGGGGCAATGCTTTATTGCAGCTGGCTAAAGATGCCTTCTACATCCCAGCCTTGATTGGCGTGATCCAGATGTGTCGTCGAAAACGTCAGCCAATTTTACTGCCAGAGGCGTTAAAGGTGCCTTTGGTGCTGGTGCTAGCCATCGTCATCTTAAATCTTTTGCTCATCAACTTACCCCAGCAGCTCCAGGCGGGTGGGGGTGAACAACCTTTCCTGATGGGTATTTTGGGAATCAAAATTTTATTGGGGTATCTGCCGGTCATTACCTGTATCTACTACCTGATGCGCACCTCAGAAGACCTTTACTTTTTGCTGCGGATTCAGGCGGTGTTGGTAATTGTGGCCTGTGCCCTGGGCTTTGCCCAATATTTGATGCTCAAAACGGGAGTCTGCGCGGGTACTGAGGGTACGGGAGCCCAGGGGGTCGATTTGTTTAAAGCATCGCTCCAATCCCGCTGTTTTGTGGGGGGATCGCTGCTGTATAGTCCCTCCCAGGGTCAAATTCGGTTGCCAGGGACTTTTGTTGCCCCCTGGCAGTGGGGCTGGTTTTTGATTTCTAGTGCCTTTTTTAGCTTTGGTACCGCTTTTAACGATCGCTCACCGTTCTGGCGATTGGTGGGCATTGTTTCGCTGGTGGTTATCTTTGTGATGGCGGTGGTTTCTGGCCAGCGGATTGCGTTAATGCTTGTACCGATTGTGGTCGGTGGATTAAGTATCCTGACAGGACAGGTGGCCAACCTGAAACGCTTTGTCCCCGTTGGTGTTGTTTTAGGGCTGATTCTGGTAGGGCTGACTATCCGTAATCCAGCGCTGCTGCAGGAGCGTATTGATAGCTTTGAGGCTAGATGGAATGCTTCGCCGCCCCAGGAGTTTGTAGTGCAGCAGTTTACGGAGGTCCTGGATGCTCAGAACGGCATTCTGGGCAATGGTGTGGCGCGGGCAACTAACGGAGCACGGCTGTTTGGTAGAGTGCGCCTCGTTGAGACTTACCATCCAAAGCTGCTCTATGAGCTGGGTCCCTTAGGGTTGCTATTTGTGCTGGTCTTATATACCGCACTGACGATCGCTACATTTAAGGCCTATCGAAAAACGAGGGATAAAAACCTGCGGGGATATGCGGCGTCAATGTGGGTGTTTGTGCTGTTTATTAGTTTCTTTCCCTATTACTATCCGCTGGATGTGGACCCGGTCTCTGTTTACTATTGGTTGGCGGCGGGGATTGCGCTAAAGATTCCTACCCTGGATAAACAGGAGCGGGAACTGGCGAATCCGAAGAAGAAAAGGCAAAAACGGTTGCGATCGCGTCAACAATCCACCCTAGAACCCACATCCCCAGAACAACCGCAGTCTGCTTAAGCTATCCATAATCAGCTGCAGATAGGGTCTGAAGGGTACAGCCAGGAGACGCTTGTCAACACACTATCTACTATGCCAATTACTACTTTTATTTCCTATGACTAACGTTTCAGAACCATTTATATCGGTTGTGATCCCCACCTATGGCCGAGAAGCCGTGCTCTGTAGCACCGTTAAAAATGTTCTAGAACAAACCTATCCAGCCTTTGAAGTGATCATTGTTGATCAAACTCAGCGCCATGAACCCGCCACCACAGAGTTTCTCAACAGCGTCACCACCCATACCCAAGTCACCCTGTATACCGTAGACTGGGCCAGCCTACCCGCCGCCCGTAACTATGCAGTTGAACGCTCCCATGGAGACATCATTCTATTTTTGGACGATGATGTGGAACTGCCCCCAGGATTCCTGGCTGCCCACGCGCAAAATTATCAAACCCGTCCAGACATTGGGGCCGTCGCCGGACGCGTCTTTGACCGGATGAAGCTAGCCGAGACCAAGTCCGCCAAACGAATCGAAACCCTGCCACCAGAAGCGATGGACCCCGGCATTGCCTGGTACCATATCGACCTGGTGCATACGGTCAAACCCCAGCAGGTACTCACCGCCCGAGGCTGCAACATGTCCTTCCGGCGGGATGTGTTTGCCCACCACGATCTCCGATTTGATGAACGCTTTCAGGGCAGCGCTGTTCGCGAAGAATCAGATTTTTGTCTCCGCTTTCGCCGCACGGGGTTAAAAATTTGGTATGACCCAGAGGCTAATTTAATCCACCTGGGTGAAGAAACCGGTGGCTGCCACGATATTAGTACCCGGTCCCTTAAATATCAGCTGACGTTTTATCACAACCATTTTTTAATGGCGCTAAAGAACCTCACTCCCTGGCAGCTACTCAGACTCTCAGGACGTTTATTTGACTGTCACGTCCTGGGCAATCCCCCCTGCAACAAAAGCGGGTCTCCCATCAAAATTGTCAGTCGGTTTGGATTTTACACCCTAGGCTTTTTACAAGCCTGCTGGACTCTGATCACCACCTTTACCAGCAAAGGCAGACGCTTTAGCTTACCGAGCCAAGCCATGCCTGCTGCCATGACCAAGCCAGAAACTGTTGCCAACTAACCACCTGTGAGCCTGCACTACTCTCATTCCCTAATTAATCCATGAAAGTTTTAGTTGCCAGCCACAGCTATATTGTTGATCTTAACTGCGAGAAGCTGCGCACCCTGGCCCACATGGGGCACGACGTCACCGTAGTGGTACCAAAGCGATGGAATCCAGGGGGAGTGCAAAACCGCATTGTTGAACCTCAGCCCCGTCAAGAAGACTCTTTTCGAGTAGTGCCCATCGCCAACTTGAGCCAGAACAATCAAGGGTTGCTCAGTTTTGGTTGGGGCCTTATAGAACTACTGAAGACATTTAAACCCGATATTATTCAGGTGGAACAGGGCTCAAAATCCTTGGGCTATGCCGAGTTAATCACGTTAAATCGACTATTGGGCAACAAAGCAAAAAATCTCTTTTTTACCTGGTGGAATTTACCCTATGAGGTGAAATTTCCACTCTCTTGGTTGGAAGCCTACAACCTACGCCATACAGATGGCCTGGTGGTGGGCAACCAGGACGGGGCCAATATTTTAAAAGACCATGGCTACCAGGGGCCGGTGCGCGTAATGCCGCAGTTAGGCGTAGACGAGACTCTGTTTTGCCCCAAGGAACAACCTCAGCTACGTCAGCAGTTGGACATTTCTGACGATAGGTTTGTTGTGGGATTTGTCGGGCGGTTTGTCCCAGAAAAGGGATTAGTGACACTGCTCAAAGCCCTGGCAACGCTGACCAATTTGCCCTGGACCCTGGTGTTATTGGGGCGTGGCCCCTTAAAGCAAGACCTCCAGAACCAGGCTCAAACCCTGGGAATTGCCCAGCGGATTCGCTGGATCGAGAGCGTGCCCCATGATGCTGTGCCTGACTACATCAATCTCATGGACAGTCTGGTGCTACCCTCTGAAACCACCTACGAGTTTAAAACCCTGACGTCTGTCGGGTGGAAAGAACAGTTTGGCCATGTATTAATTGAAGCCATGGCCTGCCAGGTTCCGGTGATTGGCTCCGATTCTGGTGAGATTCCCTACGTGATTGATGACAGTGGCTTAGTTTTTCCAGAAGGCGATCACCAGGCCCTGGCCGATCGATTAAGCCAACTAATCCAACAGCCCGATATCCATCAGACACTTGCCAAAAAAGGCTATGCCAGAGCCCTACAGCGTTACACAAACAAAGCCCTAGCAACGGAACTTTTAGCGTTTTACCAGGAGTTATTAGCCGCTTAGGCTCGCGCCCTAAAATCATGCCCCCGTTACCCCATCCAACCATCTACAGCCTCAACCTGGGACTTGATCTCTGGGCAATTTGGGCAATCCCCTAGACCTCAACCTGCGTACGCATACAAGCACCTCATCGCGGCACCAACCTCCAAGTTGACAGTTCAAGAAGCTTCATAAGCTATCACTCGCATGTTTTTTTTGATGTTCCGATAAAATCTAGGTTGAGCTGGTTAAATCCTTAGCTCACCAGTAGAATGCATCGGTTTCAGCCAGTGAGCATATCATCAACACGGGTCAGTAAGGCATTAATAACTCGGTTACCAGTACTGGCAGGCATCACTGTTATGGTGGCGGCCTGTGGTGGTAATGCCGCTAGCGACGATAGTTCATCCCCTGCCACCCCTGTTTCCCTGCGTCAGTCAGATATGCTCGTGCTGGAAGTGCAGCCGATTCAAGTCTGTGATGATACTGGCTTTATTTGCGCCCAGGTTGAGTTTTTTGAAGCCATTACCGACAAAATTTGGAGCCAGGCCAATATTGATGTCGAGTTCTTACCCCTTAATCAGCTCAACGACAGCACCTACTTGACCACCGATGAGGATGAATTTTTAGATTTATCGTTTTCTGGAAATCCAGGTGATTTTGGCCGTCATCCTGACTCTACAGAAGATAGCGGTCCGATTAACCTTTGGTTTGTGGATGTGATTGAGACGACCACAGGCCTCATACAGTATGGCAACGCCTGGATTGGCTTAAACGGGATATTGATCAGCGATGACATTTTAGATTTCAACAACGGCCTTGGTCGAATCGATGTGATTGCCCATGAATTGGGGCATAATCTGGGTTTGCGCCATTCCACCTTCGGAGCCGGGCCTGCCGAAAATTTGATGAGTAGCGGTCTTGATCGCACCGTACCCGAATCAATTGACGATATTTTTCCAGATGGTGACGGCTTATCAACCCTGACATCTGAGCAAATTGAGGTCGCTCGCACTAGCCGCTTCTTAACGGATGCCGAGGCAGATGAGAGCTTACCTGCGATCGCCGCCGCAGATGCAATCCCCCAGGAGGCACCCCCGATCCTGCTGGCCTCTACATCCCCCACCCCCATCGCCGTACCCGATGCTTCCCCGTCACTATTAACCTGGCTATTAGTTTTACCCCTGGGCCAGAAGGTTTATAGTCGAATCAATCGTTAGTTGGCGCGGTGCCCATGGCTAAGGCCTTAAATATTTTGCAAATTGTGCCATCCATCTCCTTGGTGTATGGCGGACCTAGTCAGATGGTCCGTGGCTTGAGCCAGGCCTTAGCGCGTCAGGGTGCCAACGTCACCGTACTGACCACAGACGCCAACGGGGATGAAGGGCAGGCTCCATTAGATGTGCCACTAAATCAGCCTGTGGAGACAGACGGCTATCGAACGGTTTACTTTCGCTGCTCTCCGTTTCGACGCTACAAGTTTTCACTCCAGCTGTTGCAGTGGCTAAATCGCTATGGTGCCGACTACGACATTGCCCATATTCACGCATTATTTTCGCCAGTGAGTAGTGCGGCGGCAACGGTAGCTCGTTGGCAGCAGCTTCCCTATATTTTGCGCCCCCTGGGTACCCTAGACCCGGCGGATTTAGCTAAGAAAAAACAGTTTAAGCAGCTCTATGCCGCCCTGTTGGAGCGGCCTAATATTCAGGGTGCAGCGGCACTACATTTTACCAGTGAGCAAGAGGCCAGGGTATCAGAGCGGTTTGGCGTCAAAACTCAGGATATGGTGCTGCCTTTAGGAGTGACGCTACCAGAGATTACCTGCAATGATGCCGAGGCGCAGCAGCTAATTCGACAGCGTTATGGCATTCCGGCTGACGTGCCAATTGTGTTGTTTATGTCGCGGCTCGACCCTAAAAAAGGGCTGGATTTACTGCTACCGGCACTGGAATCCCTGCGACAGTCGAACCATTCGTTTCACTTGATTCTGAGTGGCGGTAATCCCCAGGACCAGGCCTATGTTGAGGCCATTGGTCAGCAGATCAAGGATTCTGTGCTCGCAGATTGCACCACGATAACGGGATTTGTCTCCGGCGAACTCAAGCTGCAAATTTTGCAGGCGGCGGATTTGTTTGTGCTGCCGTCTTACTATGAAAACTTTGGTATCGCTGTGGCTGAAGCGATGATGGCGGGTAAACCTGTGGTGATTTCAGACCAGGTCCATATCTGGCAGGATATTCAGGGGAGTCAGAGTGGATGGGTAACGGGGTGTGAGCAGAGAAAACTGACCCAGGCCTTGGCTGAGGCGCTGGCGGATGATGCGGAACGACGGCAGCGGGGGGAGAATGGCCGAGGTTTTGCTAAGGAGAATTATGGGTGGGATGCGATCGCATCCCGCATGATTGAACACTATCGTCGGCTTTTGTAGCTTAAGTAAATCCAATGAGAGATTCCACCTCCATGGTTTCCCTTTAAACTAGGTCTTTGTGTCCTTTGCTACTCGACGATTTCATGACGGAGCAAATTGGTCTGTTTGGTGATCAGCCAGCCGCAACCTTAACCCCCGAAACCTGGGAGCAAATACCCACCAGCGCCAGCATTCCAATTCCTGCTGGTACCTACCAGGATCTAGACCAGCTAGCCCAGCATTGCAATCAGTGTCAGCGCTGTGGTTTAGCCAGTGGTCGGATCAATGTAGTTATTAGCCGTGGCAACCCCAATGCTGCCATCATGATTATTGGTGAAGGTCCAGGCCAGCAAGAGGACGAGCAGGGATTGCCCTTTGTCGGTAAGTCCGGTCAGCTACTAGACAAAATTTTGGCCTCGGTGCGGTTAGATACCAAAAACGATGTTTACATTTGCAACGTCGTGAAATGTCGGCCACCTAATAACCGCACACCTACGGCCAAGGAAGCCGCCGCCTGCGTGCCCTATTTAAAAGAACAGGTACGACTGGTAGACCCCAAAATTATTTTGCTAACAGGCGGAACAGCTCTCAAAGGACTGCTGGGTGAAACCAGAGGCATTACTAAAGTCCGAGGTCAGTGGATGGAATGGGAAGGCCGCCATTGCATGCCAATTTTCCACCCAGCCTATTTACTTCGCAATCCATCGCGTGAAAAGGGTAAGCCTAAATGGCTGATGTGGCAGGACATTCAGGCCATCCGTAAAAAGCTAGATGAATCGGTGGAATAAATTTTCCCCGGCTTGTAGGGGCGTTCCATGGAACGCCCCTACAAGCCGGGCCCACAATCGGCTACTCAGGAAAAATGGCCTCGGCACGACAATCTCTCAACCATTGCTGGACTGCTTGACCGACGCTGCCCTGACTGCTGTCGCGGGGTGGAATTTGGGCGTCATCACCCGCTGCAATGGCAGAAAACATAAATACCATGCGCCAGCCCATATCATCAGGTGCCAGAAACAGCCAATGGAAATGGTTAATAGCGGTGGCTTCTAAACCTGAATATTGTCGTTCTAACGTGGTGAAAAAGAGCTGTCGCAGCTGCTCGCTGCTGTCAGGCAGTGTTGTATACACCCGATCTCTAATCTCCAGAGGCACCTGATCTGGCTGGCTGGCTGCAATGACATAGGCTGGCCGATAAGCGGTAGGAATGTCGGCAACGCTGCTTTGCAAAATGCGGTTTGTGTAGCTGGGAATATCTCGGATTAGCAGTTTAGAGAGACTATCTAAGTCGGTAGGGCAGCTGGTCTGGGGGCGAATAAACGTGGTTTCGGTTTGTTCCTGTTCTGGGGATGTGGGCGTTTTGGGGGCTGCGGTAGAAGCAGACGGGGTGGGGGTTGGTAGTTCTGGTAACTGAGCCAGACTAGGAGAACTGCCCAGGACAATGCTCAATAGACTCAGCACACCGCTCACCAGTTTTTGGGAACTCAAGTTTGGAGTAAAAAAAGCCATTCCTAAAGCAGTTGCGATCGCCAAAACATCACTTTCTACTCCCCGCAATTTCATCACAAATCTGCCGAAATGAGATCGCCGGATCGGCCGCCTGAGTAATCGGTCGACCAACAACCAAATAGCTAGCCCCAGCTGCGATCGCTTGAGCGGGAGTCATCGCTCGCTGCTGATCGCCTTTAGCCACGCCAGTCGGCCTCACCCCAGGGCACACCAGCAAAAACTGATCGCCGCAGACCCGACGCAGGTCTGCAGCCTCTTGGGGCGAGCAGACAATCCCACTCAGACTGCTTTCCTGGGCCAATAGTGCCATTTGTAAGGCATAGTCCGTTAGCTCCAGGGATACTTTCAGTTCCATCGCCAGGGTCCGAGGGTTAATGCTGGTCAGCAAGGTAACGGCAATTAGATTGGGCGGCGGACAGCCGGTCTCAGCTGCCCCCTCCAGAGCGGCCGCCTGGGCCGCTTGCAAAGCTACTTTACCCGCCGGGGCATGAACGGTGACTAAATCGACGCCATAGCGACCGGCAGCACGACAGGCTCCGGCCATGGTGTTGGGGATATCGTGGAATTTGAGGTCGAGAAAGATCCGCTTTTGGCGCTGTTTGAGTTGCTCCAAAATGGCGGGGCCAGCACTGACAAATAGTTCTAGACCGACTTTCCAAAAGGTGACGTCGGGCAACCGGTCGAGGAGTGCGATCGCATCCTCCATACTAGGTACATCCAACGGCACAATAATCCGATCCGCAACTGAATTTGTCGCCATCATGGCACCAGCCTCACAAATTTTTTCTTGCCCACCTGCAAAACTTTACCCGCCAACTCGTCAGGGCCGCCAAACTCCAGGTTAGGGTCGCTCACTTTTTCCCCATCTAGTTTGACCGCACCTCCCTTAATCTGACGCCGGGCATCGCTGCTGCTGCTACACAGCGGTGTAGCCCCCAGCAAATAGAAAACCTTGGCTGGAAAATTGACCGCTGTCAGGGAAAACTCGGGCACCGCTTCGGCTTTGCCCGCTCCACCCTGCACCAGGTTAATGGCATCTTTCTGGGCCTGCTGAGCCGCTGCCTCGCCATGAAATTGAGCCGTAATATCCAGAGCCAGCTGTTTTTGAGCTTCCCGAGGATTGTCTGGCAGATGATCCAACGGTCGTTTTGTCAGCAGCTCAAAATACTCCGCAATCAATGCATCTGGTACTTTCTCTAGCTTGGAATACATTGACAGTGGATCTTCCTGCAGCCCGACATAGTTGCCTAGGGATTTAGACATTTTTTGACTACCGTCGGTCCCTAACAACAGCGGCATCAACAGCCCAAACTGGGGTCTGTGGCCAAAATGACGCAGCATGTCTCGACCGACAGCAATATTAAACTTTTGGTCAGTTCCCCCTAGCTCCACATCCGCCTGCAGTGCTACCGAGTCATACCCTTGGAGCAGCGGATATAGAAATTCATGCAGATAAACCGGATTTCCCTGTTCATAGCGCTTGGCAAACCCTTCTTTAGCCAGCATTTGGCCAACGGTCATGGTACCCAGCAGGTTGATGATTTTGCTGAGATCCAGCTCTGAAAGCCACTCTGAGTTATATCGAATTTCTAAGCGACCGGGGGTATCAAAGTCCAAAATGGGCCGCACCTGTTCGATATAGGTTTCAGCATTCGCTTTGACCTCAGCCTCCGTCAGCTGTTTGCGCACCTCCGATTTGCCCGTGGGGTCGCCAATCCGAGCGGTAAAGTCGCCAATTAACAAAATAGCTGTATGACCAGAATCCTGGAATGCCCGCAGCTTTCTCACCGGAATACTATGGCCCACATGGATTTCTGCCCCCGTTGGGTCAATGCCTAATTTAACGCGTAGGGGACGATCGGTCTGCTGGAGTCTGGCCAGTAGACTTTCGTCGGGGTCGTTCGACTCAGGCTGATGGGGAAAAACTTCACTGACGCCACGATAAATACTTTGAAATTCGTCAGGGACAGCAGGCATTACAAAATTAGTGGCCTCGGTCATGGTGGGTTGAGATAACTGTTGATATAACTAAGAGATGCGCAGTGAACTCACGGCCTGGATTTGCAAATTTTCCTAGACATTAGGCGGAGATCCACTATAGTGGCGAGTAATTATCCTCATAGGTATGAGGTGGCTCAGTCCTAGTCCAGGATATGTACCGAGCTTTGATGCGACCTATCCACCCAAGGTTCTTCAGATTGTAGGTACACCATCAGCTCGATGCGCTTGCCGCAAATCATTTTACTGGTCGAATGGATCAGCTGAAACATCTGCAGAGGAATGCCTTTGTATATAGATGGTTCAGGTGAACGTTTGCATGACAATCAGGGCAGTCTGAAATCACTTTCAGCAGTTTCATCCATAGTTTTTTTGCAGACAAAGTTTAATATCTTAACTTGGATGTGATTTCGCTCCTTTTTTAATGGCAGTGACCCTTATAATTTATGGCCTGCCGTGTATTTCCGTAAGGATATAGCGTATCTGTGGCATTTAATACTATCCGTCAAACCCGAATACCTCTGCAGTTAAGCGGCGGGCCTAAGCTGATGAAGCACATTCAAGATGTGCTGCAAATCAGTGGGGCCACACTATTAACGGTGACGATGCTCGGTAGTGCTGTGGCAGCCGGTGGGTTAGTGGGTTTGGCAATTAGCTTTCGTAATTTGCCAGATGTGCGGGCACTGCGAAATTATATCCCCACTGAAACTAGCTATATCTATGACATTGATGGCACCCTGCTCGACAGCCTGCACGATGAAGCTAACCGGGAAGTCGTAGACCTCAATGAGATTTCGCCCCATCTTAAGCGAGCTGTATTGGCAGTTGAAGATAGCGATTTTTACGGTCATGCTGGCATCAACCCCATTGGTATTGGTCGAGCATTTTTAGCCAATTTTCAAGCGGGGAATACGGTGCAAGGTGGTTCAACTATCACCATGCAGCTGATTAAAAATCTGTTTTTGAGTCCGCAGCAGGCGATCAGCCGGAAGGTGGCAGAAATTGTTCTAGCTCTGCGGCTAGAGCAGATTTTCGAGAAAGATGAAATTCTCGAAATGTACCTCAATCAGGTGTATTGGGGCCACAATACCTACGGTGTGGAAACGGCATCCCAAAGCTATTTTAATAAGTCATCTAGAGACCTGACCCTGGCCGAAGCCTCAATGATGGCAGGGTTGATTAAAGCACCTGAAGATTTGAGCCCGTTTGTTGACTATCAATCCGCGAAGCGGGAACAGTCTTTGGTGTTGGACCGGATGGCAAAGCTGCGTTGGATTACGCCAGCCGAAGCTGAAGCGGCTAAACAGCAACCGCTGCGGTTGGGTCGGGTGACATCTTTTATTTCTAGTAAAGCGCCCTATGTGACCGAGGCAGTTATTCAAGAACTGCTGGAGCAGTTTGGCCAAGAGGCGGTACTGAAGGGAGGAATGCGCGTACAGACGACAATCGATATCAAACTGCAGAACCTGGCTAAGCAAACTGTTCAATCAGCCCATAGGAATCGGTTTGGTAGCGGTGCGATCGCAGATCAGATTGCGCTCGTTGCCATCGACCCACGCACCCACTTTGTCAAAGCCATTGTGGGCGGCGTAGACCATGAGAGCAGCCAGTTTAATCGGGCTGTGCAGTCTCGGCGTCAGCCCGGTTCAGCCTTTAAACCCTTTGTTTATTACGCCGCCTTTGCCTCAGGTCGATACACCCCTGACAGCATCATCGGCGATACTCCTGTGACCTATCCTGACGGGTCTGGTTACTATTCACCCAAAAACTATGGTGGCTCGTTTATGGGCAACATGCCGATCCGCCGCGCTTTAGAGCTGTCACGGAATATCCCAGCCGTTAAGATTGGCCAGTCAGTGGGGATTTCTCGGGTGATCGAAGTAGCTCGCACCTTAGGTATTGAAAGCCCGATGGACCCCATTATTTCTCTACCGCTCGGCTCGGTAGGCCTGACACCAATGGAAATGGCTGGAGCCTATGCCACCTTTGCCAACAACGGCTGGCACTCTGACCCCACCCTGATTGCCCAGGTTACCGACAGTGATGGCAATGTGCTGCTCGACAATACACCTAAACCCCAACTGGTGCTTGATCCGTGGGCCACAGCTGCTCTCAACGATGTCCTCCGAGGCGTGCTTGAGCGCGGTACAGCTACCAATGCTCGGATTGGCCGACCGGCAGCTGGCAAAACTGGCACCACTGACTCTCAACGAGATGTGTGGTTTGTGGGCTATGTACCGCAGCTAGCAGTTGCCGTCTGGGTGGGTAATGATGATAACAGTCCCATGGGACGGGGGGCCACCGGAGGCAGCTACGCGGCTCCCCTCTGGCGTGATTATATGGCGCAGGCACTGCGTAATGAACCAGTGCAGAATTTCCGTCGCCCGTCGGAGTTTATTCGTCCTTAGCACCCCATGTCGGTGGGGTTGCCCACCGACTCTTTTACTCTCTAATTTCAGACTTCATGCGGTCTAAGGTCATCTGCATCTGGTCAAACATTTTTTGAGGGGTCATCCCAAATTGGCCCAGATGAGTTTTGAGCTGCTCCATAGTTAGCTGAGCAGTAAAGTCTTCGGATAGCTCAAAGCGCTTCATAAAAACGCGATATCGTTCCATGATGCTTTCCATCTGTTCGATGTATAGCTTTTTGCCATCACGGTCAAATTTGCCATAGCTGCTACCGAGCTGCATGAGGGCCTGATAATCCTGAAAGAGCTTCGTGGCTTCTTGCTGCACGATCTCTGAATCAAAAAAGCTCATACATCTACTCCCAGGGTCTTACTTTCGTTGGCGGCACGCTATCAGTAGGCGTTCAAGCCGACTACTCTTTCAGAGTAAAAGCTTGTTTGAGTGTACGCAAAGGTGAGATATCCCTACCTGTGGCTAGCGTCCTAACAGTTTGTTAATCCAAGATTGTTGTTTTGGTTCAGACTGAGGAGCTGCTTGTACCTCTTGGCTAGCTGCTTTGCGTTTCTCAGCTACGCGCTTTTCTAACACCTGACTATATTTTAGAGCCACTGAATGATTGGGATTCAATTCTAGTACTCGTTTGAGATGGGCACGGGCCATACCGTAGGATTTCTTCATCAGATAGGCCTGCCCAAGCATAGAGTGCAGCTCAATGCCGTTGGGGACAATTTTAAGCGCCTCTCTTAGTTCTTGAATCGCTAAATCATAATTACGCTGATTCAAGTATGTCCGCGCCCGAATACCGTACTTTTCGGCATAGTTAATGACGGGAGGTTCTGTCGGTTTGGGGTCTTCTGATTGTGGCTCTTCGGTAGCAAGATCGGAGTCAACAGCAACTAGACCGGTGCGCTTAGGTCGGATTGGTTTGCTGATGGTGCGGTGGAGAAAGGCTAAATTTAGCTGCTTCAGACCAGACAACACTGTGCCAAATTCGCTGACTGATTCCAATTGTCTAATCGCCAGCTGATTGACGGTATTTTCGTAAAAGACTTCAACCTCAGCCTCAGGAATGCGCAAAAGCTGCTGAGCACTTTCAAATGAAGGGGCCAGCTTGCCCTGCCGATCTAGCTGCCTAACCCGGAACCGCATATTGGCTAAGGTTTCTGAACGACTTTTTTCTTGCTTGAGCCGCTGATAGGCAGGGTTAATGACCTTAGCAATTAACTGGTCAGCCATCTGGTTAATCGAAGAATTGCTGCCAGCTTGAACATCTGGATGAAGGAGCTTTGCTATTTGATGATAGCGCTTGAGAATACGGCGATCCTCAGCATTAAGAGAAAGTCCCAGGGCGGCATAGGGATCTTTCTCAGCCGCTGTAATCCATTCATCGTGAAATGACTTGGCGTTGGTCATGCAATGACAGGCTTGGAATTGGGTCACGTACAATTCATAAACAGGATGAGATCACTAGATTCCGGTGACGAGCCCCCTAAACGGGCTAGTTGAATGAAATGTCATACTCGGATACCTAGGGTTTCATGTTTGATTTCTAACCTCGGGCCCCACTCTCAGGAGTCTATACAGATTAAATTTACAAAAAGCACATTGGCTATTGGCCAAGACTAATCAATCAATATGTATCTACTCTTAGTAAATTCTAGACGCTACAACTGAAACATCGCTGAAGATTCAGCGTCCTGAATCCATCATGTTATATAGATACATATCAAATCTTAACGGTTTCATTCATGGACGGGGCATTCGCTATATTGCGGATTGATCGGATCAGGGATGGCGTATCTCATTACTGGGGTTTAGGACAGTTTATGGAGGCCACTCAAGCTAATCACCAAAAAAACAGGAAACTTGTCGGCCTCCTGGCCCTTGTAGGGGCAGTACAGCCAACACCAATACCGTTTGCAGGTATACACAAGTTTTATTTAGGTGATTACGGTTGGGGAATAGTTTATATGCTGTTGGGCCTGACACCAGTGCCACGGATTGCCTGTGCGGCTGAGGGGATTTGGTATTTGGTGGGGCCGATGTGTGAAAGACTTTGGTTAACTATGGCAGCCTTGTCCCTGCCAGCTAACAACTCGCCGCTCGACCAGACGGTGGAAAATGTGGCCAACAGCCTCCGCGAAATTGAGCATTTGCGGCAAGAAGGACTGCTATCAGACCATGAGTTTGAGCAGAAACGGCGCAGTTTACTGGAGCAAATTCCTTAATATGAGCACCGGCTTCCTTTTAGAACAACAGTAGATTGGTGCCATGGGTAGAGAGCGAAACAGTTGGCAAGCATGGCGACGGTTGTTAGTCAGACAGGTGCTGCATAGCTTGGATGCCCTTGAAGGTGAGTTAAATCCTCTGAAAAAAAAGCTGGCAAAGGACCATTACTATCGCTTTCGATCCGTTGAAGAGGTCAAGCTGGGCATCAAACTAGGGGTCTGTATAGATGCTAATCGGGCCACCGTTGATGACTGGTTGAGGTTGCCAGGTATTTCCATTCATCAGGCTAGAACTCTGGTAGAGCTGAGTCGTGCGGGCAGTCCTCTCACCTGCTGGGAGGATGTGGCAGCCGCGACTGGGATCAGTGCGCACAGCTTCAGGGCGTTTGGTGATGTGGTGAAATTTTATTATTACGACCCAGACAGCGAGATCACTCCCAGACAGCTGAATGTCAATCGGGCTAGTGCCAGAGAATTAGCGTTAATTCCCACTATTGAACCGTCACTGGCTAAGCGTTTGGTTTACTACCGAGAACGGTTTGGTCCCTATCAAGACTGGTTAGACCTCAAACACCGGTTACAGTTGCCCCCACAGGTGATCACAGCCTTATTACACTACCTGCGATTTTAGCCAGCTTTGGAGTTGACCCCCTCTATGCCCCATTCCGTATGCCTCAGGGTGATAGTTATATCAAGTTTTGGTGATGGGACTCACACCAGTCTTGTAAAAGGCGAAGTTTACTTAAGTTGTCTGCAAATTCTATGGGATTGTTCTGAGTCTGCCTGTGGAATTCAGTAGGTTGAGATAAGTATAGAGTCAGTACCATGCAGGGATTCGGAAAGGTCAAGGAGACAATTAATCGAGGCATTACAGCTGTTGCCATGACTGCTGCGATCGCAACTATCTATGCCGCTACGGCTACAGATGGGCAGACTACGACTGGTGATGTCTTGAGGAATCAGATACAGGCTCTTTTAAAACTTCACCAAGCTGACGGAAAAATTACTCAGGAGATCCAGAAACCTCAAGAGAGTTTAGCAACACTCTTACTAAGTTCCCGCAGCAACACTTATAGCCATCAGTGAACAATCACTAGTTAATATTTATTGCGGTTAGTTGCGTTGCCCTGGCTTTAGGAATTTACCGTCACGTTAGTCCCGTACCATGGGGGCTATGACTAACTCACTGCTAACTGACGCTAGTCGTCGTCTCGATCGTGCTCTCAAATACATCACAATTTCTGAGGATGCGACGGAACGGTTAAAGGCACCAAAGGCTAGCTTAAAGGTGTCGATCCCAGTACGTATGGACGATGGGTCCCTGCGAGTTTTTGAAGGATATCGCGTTCATTTTGACGATACCCGTGGTCCCACTAAAGGGGGGATTCGATTTCATCCCCAGGTCAATCTGGATGAGGTCCAGTCTCTGGCGTTTTGGATGACGTTCAAGTGCGCCGCTCTCAATATTCCATTTGGTGGGGCCAAAGGGGGGATCACGCTAAACCCTAAGGAACTGTCCAAGGCAGAGCTAGAACGCTTAAGCCGGGGCTATATTGATGCGATCGCCAACTTTATTGGCCCCGACACCGATATTCCGGCCCCTGACGTCTACACCAACCCCATGATTATGGGTTGGATGATGGATCAATACAGCATTATCCGGCAGCAGCGCACTCCGGCGGTGATCACCGGCAAACCCGTGGCCCTGGGTGGCAGTTTAGGCCGAGCAACAGCCACCGGCACCGGCGCATTTTATGTGCTAGAAGCAATCATGGCTCAGCTGCAAACTAACCAGGGATTGCCCTCAAAAACAGTTGCTATTCAAGGATTTGGTAACGCTGGCAGTGTGGTAGCGAGACATCTGTTTGACGCTGGCTACACCATTGTTGCGGTCAGTGATTCTCGTGGGGGCATTTATACCCCCAGCGGATTAGACATTCCCAGCATTCAACAATTTAAGGCCGATACCCGGTCGGTTAAAGCCGTCTACTGTGACGGTAGCGTCTGTAGTTTGGTCGAACACGAGATTATTACCAACGAGGAGCTACTCAAGCTGGATGTCGATATTTTGATCCCAGCTGCCTTAGAAAATCAGATCACCGCCGCCAATGCCGATGCCATTCGAGCACGGTACATCTTTGAAGTGGCCAATGGACCGATTAGTGCCGATGCCGATGACATTTTAGAAGCCAAGGGAATTACGGTATTTCCCGATATCTTGGTCAATGCCGGCGGTGTCACCGTTAGCTACTTTGAATGGGTGCAAAACCGTAGCGGTCTTTACTGGTCGCTTGAAGAAGTCAACCAGCGGCTAAAGCAACAGATGGTTGCCGCTGCTAACACCATTTGGACAATTGCCCAAACTCAGAACACATCAGTGCGCACGGCGGCCTATGTCCATGCCTTAAATAGTCTGGGAGCCGCAATGGATGCCAGGGGGACGCGGGCAGATTATGTGGCACAAAAATAGGGGATTTTGAGTTCAAATGCGGCCATCGGTCTAAAACGGTAGAATTGCTAGGCACGTTACTAGGCCCGGCATGACCAATCAAAAATCCACCGCTGAGACGGCTACTGGCACCTCAATTCAACATTTGGTGAGGTCTAATGCCAAGCTAATGGCCATCGCCGTGGCTATCGCTGTGGTCATTCGGCTATTTATTGCAGAACCCCGGTTTATTCCATCCAATTCGATGGACCCTACCCTGCACATTGGCGATCGGCTGCTGGTGGAAAAACTCTCCTATCGCTTTCATCCCCCCCAGCGCGGTGACATTGTGGTGTTTGAGCCACCACCGCAGCTCCAGGCAGTAGGCTATCGACCCGATCAGGCATTTATTAAACGCGTTATGGGTCTACCTGGCGATACTTTAACTGTGCATGACGGTCGGGTGTATTTAAATAATCAGCCCCTGACAGAGCCATACATTCTGGCGTTGCCTAACTATGAAATGAAGTCGGTGACGGTGCCAGACAATACGCTGTTTGTGATGGGCGACAATCGCAACGATAGTAACGACAGCCATATCTGGGGCTTTTTACCCATAAAAAACGTGATTGGTCATGCTACTGTGCGCTTTTGGCCCCCGGATAGTTGGGGAGCGGTTTGAAGAATTAACTATCTGATTCAGCGCCTCTAAGAAACAGCCACTAAAGCTAGGGGATAATCAGGTCGCAGATGCCAGATTCTAATCTTGAGCCAGGGTGGGACTGGAACGGCGGAATACCGAACCTCTTTACCTCACAAGCTTTGCTAGGCTAAGAAATGAGAGGCTGTTGCTGATTTTAGGGCAAACTGATCCACATCGAATGCTATCGATCAGGAGTTGTCGGATGACATGCTGCTAACGATCAGTGACACTCAAGATAATACTGTGACAGGATTTTGCGATCGCAACGAGGAGCTTGGTTATGGCAGCAACTGACTTCAAAGATTATTACCAAATTCTCGGGGTCAGTAAATCTGCTAGTACTGAGGATATTAAACGAGCCTTCCGTAAACTGGCTCGCAAGTATCACCCGGATGTCAATCCGGGTGACAAGGTTGCAGAAGCCAAGTTTAAAGAAATCAACGAAGCCAACGAAATTTTATCGGACCCCGAAAAGCGCCGTAAATACGACCAGTTTGGCCGTTACTGGCAGCAGGGCGGTCGTACTAGCGCAGCCCCTGGCGACTTTGGTGGGTTTGACTTTAGTAACTACGGCAGCTTTAACGAACTGCTCAATGAACTATTAGGTGGCTTGGGGGGGGGCTTCCCCGGTGGAGCCCGGACTAGCTATCGTCAGTCCACTACCGGTGCTGGCCCTGGGTTTGGCTTTGATACCGCCAGTGCTAACAACAGCGCTCAGTTTGACCAAGAGGCCAGTATTACCCTGGCGATGGCCGATGCCTTTAACGGTGCCCAAAAGAAATTTCGCATTGGTGGTGATGCGCTGACAGTCAAAATTCCAGCTGGCGTTAAGCCCGGTAGTAAAATCCGTTTGCGGGGCAAGGGTCAGATGAATCCTTATACCCAACAACGGGGCGATATTTATCTAACAGTAGAGATTCAACCCCATTCATTTTTCCAATTTGATAGTGACCACAATTTGATCTGTGAGGTCTCAATCTCTCCCGATGAGGCGGTACTGGGGGCCAAGATTGATGTTCCGACCCCTGACGGTAGCGTTACTGTCAATATTCCAGCCGGTATCCGCTCGGGACAAACGCTGCGATTACGAGGTAAGGGCTGGCCTAAACCAAAGGGAAACCGTACCGATCAGCTAGTCAAGGTTATGATCAAAGCACCCAAAACAGTGACTGATAAAGAGCGGGCTTTATACCAGCAGCTGCGCGAGCTACGGAGTTATAACCCCCGCCAGGATCTGCAGAATGTGCGGCTGTAGCCTATTGGTCGGTAGCCGGAACTGCTGAGCGATCGGCCAGATCGATAACATAGCGCTCGCCATCATATCTGAGCACTGGTTGGGTCTCCGGTAGCTCTGTGGCTTCGGGCATCGTTGATTCATCCAGTGCCATGATCGGCTGCAGTGACTCGTCCAGTTCTAGCAATTGTTCATCCAGCTCCGTCACTGTCTGCAGCTGTTGATCAATCTGCTCGGCGACAGCGGTTTGATCTTCTAGATCGCCTGTAAAGGAAATCAAAGCAGACAAGCTGTTGAGTAAGTCCCGGACGGTACTGCGCAAGGATGGATCACCGGTTAGGGTGTCCACATCAGCCATAATTTTTTGAGCGCTTTGAAATACATCGCGAGCCGATTCGATGGTTTGCTGCAGTAGCACCAGATTTTCGCCGGTATTGAGTGTAGAGGAAATGTCCCGCAGATCCTGGGATGCGATCGCAGCATTATTTGCCAGCAGCTCTATGTTGTCAACCAGGGATCCTTCTTGAATCACTGGCGCTAGAGTATCCATGGCCAGCCGTAGCTGACCTGTACTAGCACTGATATTGTCCAGGGTAACCGCGAGATTATCCTGGTTACTCGTCAAAATAGTATTCACCTGGGTCAGGGTCGTATCTAATTGCTCAGATGTACGGATGGTGGTGGCTTCCAGCTGGCTGGCTGCCCCAGAAACCGATTCCAGGGTTTGGCGAGCCGATGCGGACAGCGGTCGAATTTCATCACGCAAATCCTGTGTCATCAGCGTCACCTCATCGGTCAGACTGACGACGTTGCCTGAAATTGCTCGGGTATTTGCCAGAATTTCCCTAATGTTGGCAAGGGTTTCAGGGTCATCCAAGGTTCTAGAAAGGGCCTCGGAAATTTGCTGGGAGGACTCTAGGAGATCTTCGTAGTTAACACCGGTTACACCATCAATGCGATCGCCATTGCACAGGATGCTATCACTGTCACAGTTTCTATCGTTGGGGCCTGGAACTGACGCTTCATCGAGCATCGCGGTTACTGGCGGTTCAATGGATATCGTTGTTTCACCAATCAAGCCAGACTGGCTGGTTTTGACCACTGAATCAGCTGGAATCCGTAAGCCTGATTGATGGATTTCAATCTCTACCAATACCGTATTAGAATCTGGCGAAATATTGAGAATGTGCCCCACTGGCACACCGCGATAGCTAACAACGGACCCTTCCTGGATACCATTAGCACTTTCAAAATCTGCAGAAAATCGGTAGCTCCGTTGGCCAAAGGCCATACCACGCAGCCACATTACCAATCCTCCAAACAGGAGTAATCCTGCTAGAATCAGCAATCCAACAGAGCCTTCACGGATGGTTCTTGCACGCATGGTTTCCTATGGATTAACGGTAGACGGTACAGCCAGTCGTACACCCTGGGTGAAATTATACGGGGGACTCTAAACCTCGTCCACCTGGACGTGTGGTTTTGCTTGAGGAGAATTTTAGAGGCGGGGGGCTCAATTGGTGATACCAATGGGACCCTCAATGGCGGCACTAAAAAACTGTCGCATATAGGGGTTAGGGGTGTGGTCAATCTGATCGACCGGGCCCATCCATTGAATTGTGCCTTTGTGCAGCATGACTACCCGATCGGCGGTACGGCGGATGGTGCTGTCCTGGTGAGTGACAATAACGTAGGTGCTACAGCCTCGATTGCCATGGATATTCCGGATCAAATCTTCAATTACAGTTGATGCAATGGGATCTAATCCAGCGGTGGGTTCGTCATAAAGCAAAACGGTGGGTTTGTCTTGGGACTCACGGGGATTGGTAATGACGGCTCTAGCAAAACTGACACGCTTACGCATACCGCCAGAGAGTTCAGCGGGGTAGCGATCGCAAATATTAGGGAGTCCTACCATTTCCAGTGCTTCGCGGGTTAACTGACCAATCTCAGAGTCCGACAGGTTTGAGTTTTGATAGAGCGAAAACCCAACATTTTCTTGCACCGTTAATGAATCAAAGAGGGCGGCTTGCTGAAATACCATGCCAATATTGACCGGATCTTTCGCATCTTCAATCAGTCCCTGGCGTTGTTGGCCAGCGACAAAGATATCCCCCTGGTCAGCCGCTAGTAAACCAGCAATGATGCGCAAAATCGTCGATTTTCCAGTGCCCGACGGTCCAATCAAGGCGACTGCTTCGCCAGGTTTGATAGTCAAATCGACATTATCAAGTACCTGGTTACTCCCAAATTGTTTGGAAATTCCCTTGAGTTCAAGAATAGGAGAGTCACTTTCACAGGGGGATTCGGGAACAATCCCATTTGATTCTGAGACAGACATGGCGGCAGTTGCTATAACTCGCTAACAAGCTGGTAACAGCTTATGACAAGATTTCTTACGATTTTAGCTTTCAGCATTTTACAATGCATACCATAGCCCACATGAGCTGACTTATTGCGCAGGACATTACCCGCTGGTCAGCTCATGTTACGGGGCTATTTCGTTGGCCAGCTTTTTGTATAGCCTTCTGATAAATCTTGAAGCTGTGGCCATTCTTCTTTTAAAGTCTATTTCTCCAGGGCGTGCGAATTGGTAATGAAGCCTTAGTGCTACTACTTCCTTCGGGCTATCGGTAATTCGTGCGATCGCATTGATTAGCTCTCCGTTTAGCCAGTGGGGTGTGTTCGCGGTGCCCAGGGTGTTAATAGCTTGATCAATATCATCGGTGGCGTTTTTTGCTCGTTTTGATCCGCTTCTGATGATCACGATGGTGGAGACGTACCCCCATAGACTGGCTCTTGTATGTCCTGGGCCGCCTTTGACCCAGCCTTTCTTTTTACCGGACTCTTTGAATACTAAGCCCATGCCTAGGCTGAGTTTAAATGCGCTTTCGCTGCGGTTTCTGCGGGATGGCTGTCCTTTTTTTCCGGAAACGTATTCGATGATTTCTTTGTGATTTTTATCTAGGAATGATTCGAATGGATAGATGGCTGATAGTAAAGCGGCCCTGGTTTTTGCTGGTATTGCGAACTCGTCAAAAATTTTGTTGTAGGTGCTTAACTCGTTACGGTAGATAAGTGTGTCTAACTGTTGCTCGATTCTGTATTCCTCTTCGTAGCAGTTGCATAGTTGCTTGGCTAGGAACCTGGTGTGTGGTGATATTCCTCTACCTAATGTATTTTTGATCTTCTCTTCTCGCTGGGCGGCCCATGTTCCGGTGACCTGCTCCCCTGATATTGCGCGTATTGTAGCGGGGGCCTTGGGGGCTAGCCATTCTCGCTTGCTTCCTTCTACCGTTTTTACTAGCTCTGGGCACTCGTAGGCTAGCCGCTGGCATAGGCGGTTGTGGATGGGACTACGATTTTGGACGGTATTTTTAATGCTAGATAGGACTGTCTGAGCTCGATTTTGTCTAGGCTGACAAATGCGGTTGGGTCGTTGAAATTTTCTAGGGCATAGCAGGCGATTGCGGCTGCATCGGGACGATCTTGTTTATTGGCAACACCTTTGGCGATTCTATAGGCGGTTACTCGTCTCGGAGCGACTAGGCGAACCTCCTTGTTATTCTTTTTGAGCTGGTCAATCCAGATATATCCATATGAACCGGTAGGCTCTAGCACATAGGCATCGGCATTGAGTTCTAAAAGGTAATCGATAGCATCGCTACTGATTTTTACTTTTTTGGGCTTGTAGCTACGGGCAAAGCTTTTGAAATTGCTCGGTAATTCGTTGACAACACAAACTTGCAGACTGTCTTTACCGCAGTCGCATCCGACTATTTTGGTCATAAAGTCTAGTTCCTGATTTCCTTAAACCGAAAGTTCGGTCACATTGCCTCTCAAAGCAAGACTTTTTGGAGCGTCCGGTATAACACTAAGTCGTTTGCCGACCATCTTGTCATTAAGACTTTGCTCCATGCGGGTAACCCCGCGACCCTGATTAATAGGGTTTCGATCCTTCCCAGGGGATCTCATCAGGCGGATGGCTATATGAACTAGATTTCTTGAAGTCATCAGACCGGTATGTCGTGAATTTATACCTTCTGATGCACCTCATTTTTTATGCCCTATATCGAAAGCAGCTAGCGCTATACATTCAATATTAATTTGCATAGCATAATTTGTATAGCGTTAATTATGAAAAATGCATAGCATAATTTGTATAGTGAATTTGATAAGCTTAGTCCTGTAGAACGATGAGTCAACCAAGTGGCCAAGAGAGCAGGACATCGAAAGTGGGGGGAAACGAAGTCGGAGCAATTACCGCTGCGCATGACCCCAACAGGCGTCAAGCTATTGAAGGAAAAGGCAGCCAAGGCGCAGGTTTCGCTAACGGAATATCTGGAGCAGATGGCCCGGCAACCCGACTCCCTGACAGGCTTGGGGGAATCCTCTCCCAGCTAATCCAAGAAACGGAAGATTTGCTGGGGGAATTACATACAGAGCTAGCGGCTTGCCAGAATCGCCTAACTAACCTGAAACGGATTCAGGGGGAGATTATGCTTCTTACAGATAAAAGCAGCGATGAAGAAGCATAGTCATGTTGTCCGTTCTCAGGCCTCGCTAGCTGGAAGTTCAGAATTGTTTGGTTATTTGTTTACCCTAGTCATGGGCGTCGTTACTATCGGCTGCAGTGGGGTGAATGCGCTAAGGTCCTGGGCCAGCTGCATGTGCGGGGTGGGCAAGTAGGTAATGAGTTAGTAGAAGGGAGAGCGGGTAAATTAGTCCGGTGGATTGAAGAAGGGTGTGATTTAACTGAGTGTAAAACGCTGGTACTTTCTTGGGATAAGAAGAATTCTAAAGGGGATACTCGCGGGAAAACCAGACGACCTAAAAAACCTGGGGCTCTAGGTATGCCGACTGTTGCTACTTTTGGTATTCGTATGACTACAGTCAAAGGGTAGCCACAGAAGGCGAAATGAAAAAGTACCAGGAATGATGTATCAATAAGCACATGCTAAAAAAGCTCTGCGGCGAGGCCGAGAGCCGGGTATCGTAGCCCTGATCAATTCAAACAATGGGTACGATGCCACTCACTATACGAGAACGCAGCCAAAAAGTCGCCAATTGCATCAAAACGAATGTTCGCCAAACGCTCAAGACCATCGCAGAAGCGACGGGCCTGAGCCCAAGCAGTGTCTATCGGCATCGTCAGGCAATCACCCGGCGCAATCAGTACCCAGAATCGAGTTTTTGGGAAACCGAGGTGGGGTATCAGTGGCTGGTGCGGCTGGTGTTCGGCCTCATCTACTACTTCGGCATCAAGCAAGGGGTCGGCGCTGAGAGTCTCTCCGAGTTCATCCGAGCCATTCACCTGGACACCCATGTGGCTAGCTCGGCCAGTGCCCTCCGCCAACTCAAGCACCGTGTGAATCAAACCCTACTCGATTAGGCCACTGCCCAAGCGGAGCACTGTCAACCGTCAGCGGGCCAAGGTATTTGTGTCGGAGCCGATGAAACCTTCTTTGGCTTACCGGTGTTGGTGCTGCTGGAGCTTGCCAGTGGATTTATTTTTATCGAAACCGAATGTGAGAATCGCACCTATGAGACCTGGATGAGACAGGTGCAACAGTGGTGGGATAACAGCCAATGGCACTGTCATTACCTGGTCAGTGACGGGGCTCGAGCTCTGGTGAAGTTAGCCGTATCGGGTATCGGGTGTGTGAGTGTCGCCGACTTGTTCCATGCGTTGCGTGCGTTGGGATGTCCGATTGGTCGTGCGCTGAGCAGTCAGTATGCGACGCTGCAAAAACAACACAACACACTTCAGAAAGAACTGAGCAAACGCAGTGATGTGAGTCCTCCTCCTCAATCATTGCAGTCGCTGATTGAGAGCAACGCCGTTGCTCAACAACGCCTACAACAAGACCAACAAACCTACCACGAGATGCTTGAGCAAATTAGCCAAATCATCCATCCCTTCACCCTGGATAACCAACAATGGCAAACAGGAAACGCATTGTTGACTCACCTGGCTCCCCCGTTGCAGAACCTGTGGGATCTTGCCCAATCCTATGGTGGGCAGAAGGCGCAAAAGGCCATTGACACCTTTGAAGAACACATCACCTCCTGGGCTCAAGGGATTGATGCTTGGCGACAATGGGTGACCTTAACCCTGCAAACTCAAACGCCAGACCCGGCTATCCGTGACTGGGTGCTCATGGCCCTATTGCCATGGGTCTATTGGACACAGCAAGCCGATAAAACCCGACAACCCGCTCTCAAACATCGCTATCAGCAAGCGGCTAGCAGCACTTTTGACAGGCTCTTAGAGCAATCGATAACCTTGCAACTGGACGCCAACGAACTGGAGTGTTGGGTGCTCTGGTGTCGAGACTTCTGTGCCAAATATCAGCGCACCTCCTCAGCGGTGGAGGGACGTAATGGCTATCTATCCAAGCTCCACCATGCCAGTCGGGGATTTTCTGAGCAATCTCTCAAGGGGCTCACTATTATTCATAATTTTGATCTTAAACGACCGGATGGGACCACCGCCGCTCAGCGACTGTTTGGTCACCCTTTCCCGGACGTATTTGAGTGGATTCTCGAACATATCGGTGATTTACCGATGCCCCGGAGGTCATCTAAAACACAGCAGCCGAATCCCTCATACGCAAATACTTTTGCGGCTTAAGTTGATACCCTCGGCTGTGACAGCTAGTCTCATTTTTGGACTAAAAATGCACTGTTTGAGAGTGTGACAGTTACCTGAAAGCCTAATGTTGGCGTTGGCTCTGAGAAGCTAAGATAAACTGTGTTGCTAAGGCTATGGCTCTTTTATAATAACGGATTTCAGGGTTCTCTCAGTTGTTGATTGGCTGCGGCCATAGCAACTAATCTATTACTGCGAGTTTTGGAAGTTATATGGAAACTTTCCTCCTATGGGTATGCTGAGAATTGTTCATATATCCAGCTTATATGGGGTGGATATATGGATAGTGTAGATCTAATAAACTGTTGGATTTTTATAAGCACCATGAATGAAGGCCAGTTAGTAGATCAGCTAGACAAAGATCTTAAAGATCTTCTTGTTTCCCGTACACTTTCTGCGTTTGTATTATCACTAGTACGTAAACATAATGCTAATGAATTAGATCTATATCAAGATGTAAGTCTAGAAGCTCTAACTCAAATTCTTCTTGAATTTGGAGCGAGTCCAGAAGATCCTATGGAGTTTTATGGTCATACCTTTAATGAAGATCTGTCGTCTATAGAAACTTGTTTGAACTCCGGGGATTCCTTCTCTGCAATGATTCTTGTCAGTGCATTCGTAGAACGCCAAATCAACGTTACAACTCGGGTTTGTATGCGACTGAGAAACTTTAGTCATCGTAAGATTACTGAAGCGATCAAAGGTGTTAGCTTCATCGCTAAAGTTAATACTCTTCTTCCACTTTTGGATGTTAAGTTGACTGAGCGTCAGTGCCAGATTGCCCTTAAGCAAAACTCAATTAGAAATGAGTCTGTGCATTTCAAGACTGTTCCTAATCGCTGGCATGATGATGGGAGCTCTCGAATGTCAGAGGAAAAGCTACAAGAGGATATCAATAGATATTTTGAAGTGGATCCCTTTTCCCTCATTAAGTCTGAATTCCAAGGTTTTTTAGAGCACGTAGTGTCGGAACAGCCCCATGTTCAACATACGTGTGTATTAGTCGAAAGGACGTTTGGTATTCAAGGATATTTCCTGTGATTTGATTGATTATTTGCACCGTTAGCAACCGATCCACACAATTATAGGAATGGTTAGTGCATCGTCAATCTACGCATCAATACCTAGCTCTTGACAATCACGATTGGGATCTAGATTCAGCGACTGGCGTAGAAATAGAATTCCAGTCATGCAATTGTATCCTCTAAGGAGTAGCCAAACAATCGGAAGCTTATTGCGTTGCAAGTCTCTTATATTATCTGGAAGTTTTGTACGGCAAAGCTTAGCACTGCTAAGATCAACGCTTGAAAGATCAGTATCTCTCAGATCAGCATCGCGGAGATTAGCACCACTAAAGTTTGCAGCCATGAGATTGACTCTACTAAAGTTTGCATTGCTGAATGTGGCACCCCTGAGATTCGCTTCGCAGAGATTAGCATTACTGAAATTGGCACCTATAAGACATGCCTTTTGGAGGCTGGCACCACTAAGATCAGCATTGCTAAGATCGGCATGGAGAAGGTCTGCTTTTGGAAGAATAGCACCACGTAAGAGAGTACCATTGAGCTTAGCCAGGTCAAGGTAAGCATTAGTAAGACTGGATTGATGGAGACTGGCATTGCTAAGAATAGCTTTGCTAAAGATTGCACTGTCAAGGGTAGTACCAGTAAGATTAGCGTTACTGAGGTCAACAAAGCGAAGATTTGTGTTTTTTAGGACCACTCCCTTAAGGTTAATACCACTGAGATTAAAACTCTGAAGGTTAAGCTTTGCTTTACTAATCGCTTCAGTATCGATCAAGAAACGGATGACACTACTTTTGCGCTCTGTATCATTCTTTAGCCTCCGCAAAACAGATAATGTTCTAGCTCGAATGATGTCAACAGATGCATTCAGTAGTTCCTGCTGCTCAGTTGTTGGCGGTGAGGTCGAGAGACTAAATAGCTGAGATTCTCTATTCTGGCTATGGACTTTAACGGCTAAGGCGATAAGATTTTTGTCAACTAAAAGCGATGATAGTCGGTCAATATAAGTTTGTAGAACTTCTTCTCTAGTCTCGTCAGCTGAAATCTTTTGTTGTGCTTTAGCCGCTATCTCAGCACGCTTTTTATCCCTCTGCTGTAGCCAGTAACCTAGAATCACTAATGTCAATGGAACTAATATTAAACCTAGCCAGTCCCAGAGTGTTTTACCAGGTTCACGGGTCGTTGTTGCAGTTGAGATAATGTTTCCGTTGGCGTCTCTGTTGTTGACGGTTATGGAAACCGACTCCTTTCCCCCAAGTCCTGTCCAGCTAGCCCAGTTATTTGCCCTGATGGCTATTATTAGCAAGTAAAAGAAGAGCATAGTTCCGATGGAAACGGAAACAACAATTGCCCATCTATTTTTCTTTACCCATTGATTTAAAGGCATTGCCAGCCTATGTAGAATAGATATTACCCAATAATAATTCCAAAATGTTGGATGACGCTGATCGCTCACCCAACCCACGCGATTATGAAGCCCTACGCTGGCGCTCCAGCTTAAGCTGCCGTCTCCTCATCTCTATCGATAAACGACCATTAACAATACGCTCTTGATAAAGCCAGAACCCAGACATCGGCCATACCCTTGGCGACGATCACACACGCAGCCCCCCGCCACTAGCCACGCACCAACTTAGCCTGAGGCTCCTCAGCTACGATCTCAACAATACGCCATCATCAACCCCCACCACCGGCATATGATCCACCACATAGCGAGCATACATCAGCCCCCGCAGCTGCCGGCACTCATGCTGAGCCCTAAACATCAGCCCCGTAATCATCTTATCCAAAAACCTAAGAAACTTCGGATTAGACCACTCAAGCAAACCATGCTCCAAGCACAGATATATCAACCCCTCCGCTTCGAGGTAATCGTAATTACCCAGCTGGTTTAACTCTGCAATGACAGAATGATGACTGGCAATAGATTTCATACGCACTAATCCCACAGCAACCAGCTATTTAGCTTTTGGGCTGTGATAAACGAATCATGGGCCACCTGCCCAGGGTCACTCAGGTCTTCCATGCCTTCAGATGATCCATCAAACTGCGATAGCTGCCATCGAAATGTTCGAGGGCTTCTTCAAGTATCGCCAGGTGCTCAGGTGTTACCATCGCTGCGATGTCTGCTGGAATATCTCGTTTTCGTCGTGGCATGATTCCCCAGCTAACTGAACTAATAAATTCTTAATGTGCCTACAGTATCCAGGGTGATGAGTCCAATTATAGTTAATCTGTACTGCTTGTTGATTTGCGACTCACATACTCTGGCAGGTGCGATCGCATATCGACTCCCCGGTATCTCCCAATATTTACCTTCACCTTACTTTGCAGAGAAGATATTTTTTTTTGATGTGAGGTATTTAAGGTAGCCTAAGACCTTGAAAACTGTCCTAAATTAACTAGGGCACATACCCCATGGCTATGAAAAGGGCGTGAGAGACAGACTATGCTCTTATGGATCGGTGCAATCAGGAAGTTTCTAAAGCGTAATATTCGCTTTGTTTGGCGTGAAACTCGGGACTTGAGTCCAGTGCATAATCGCTGGGTACGCTGGCTTCTACCTGGCTTGTTAGTCAAGCGCTGGCTGTTTTTGAGTACCGTTGGCGTGCTCCTGGTGGGGCTGGGGGCCATGATTTGGCTGCGGCTGACACCGGTCTTTCTGACAGTCCGATTTGTATCTACAGTATTACGGACAATCACCCAGATTATTCCTCGCTACATTAGCGGTCCCCTGGCCATCATATTTGGGCTATCTTTGATTATTTGGGGCCAGAGTCGCACCCTGGGTTCAATTACGGAGGTATTGCTACCAGGCAGTCCTGAAAATAGTCTTTGGGATGCGATCGCAAACCACCGCAAACTCAATCGCGGTCCTAGGATTGTGGTAGTCGGTGGTGGCACCGGCCTCTCGACCATGTTGCGGGGGTTAAAACGCTACAGTGCCAACATTACCGCCATTGTTACCGTGGCAGATGATGGCGGTTCATCGGGGCGGTTGCGTCGAGAAATGGGGGGACTGCCGCCGGGGGATATTCGTAACTGTCTGGCGGCTTTAGCCGATCAAGAAAAGCTAGTCACTGAATTATTTCAATATCGATTTAGTAGCGGTAGTGGGCTGAGCGGTCACAGCTTTGGCAATTTATTTTTGGCCGCCATGAACGAAGTGACCGGCGACTGGGAAAAGGCCATTGCCGCCAGTTCTCAAGTGCTGGCCGTGCGGGGTGAGGTGCTGCCCTCCACCCTGAGCGATGTCAAACTGTGGGCCGAACTCAGCGATGGTCGCCGGATTGAAGGCGAATCCAATATTACTAAGGCTCGCGGTCGGATTATCAATATTGGCTGTACACCTGCGGCACCGCCTGCTTTACCAAAAGCTATTAATGCGATTAAAGAGGCCGACTACATCATCATTGGTCCCGGCAGCCTTTACACCAGCATCGTGCCGAATTTGTTGGTGCCCGACATTGCCGATGCGATCGCCGCTACCCCGGTGCCTCGCATTTATGTCTGCAATATTATGACGGAGCCGGGTGAAACGGACGGCTACAGCGTATCCGAACATATCCGTGCCATCGATCGCGCCTGTGGTCGTCGGCTTTTTGATGCGGTTCTGGTACAAAAACGCTCACCCTCAGCTGCAGCCCTAGAACGCTATCGCAAAGAAGGCGCAGAACGAGTGGTGTTTGACCGAGATGCCGTCATTGCTTCTGGCCGCCGGATTGTCATTGCCAATGTGATGAACGAAACCGAAAAAGGCACCATTCGCCATGACTCACCTAAGTTAGCCAAAGTGCTCATGCGCTGGCACGCCAGGGTGTATTAATAATTTTGTAGGGACGTTCCATGGAACGTCCCTACAGGGTTATCCCTTGGCAAAAAAACGATTGGATACCCAGCCAATAATGCCGCTAATAATCGCCCCTGCCATCAAGATGCCAATGGCGGGCATAAATAATGGCTCCCAAAGGCTGTACCACAGATCAAACCCCAGATTAATATTGGCTGCTCGCCCCACTAAAGCCGAAGCAAACCAAACAAAACTAAATAGAACAAAGAAAAGATTTAGGGTTAATGCAGTGTTTAACCAGTTAATTAAACGGTCTTTCATGCAAGCAATAGAACGTCAGTAGTTTTTGATGTTTCAGGATAGCCCTCAACACATTATCAAGCTCTAGAACGATAATCAAAACCTTGGTTCATACCTAGATTATCAATAAAAATATGACTAGCCTTGGCAGACTAGCCATACTGTAGAAGTTGAGTTTTACCGACTGCTAAGTACAGGGGTGTAGGGTTGAACCCCTACACAGCATCCACATCCAATCCTTGAGATGCTTTCAAATTATCAGGATCAACGTAGTGACAAACTGACTCATCGATACAAATTAAAGCCCATCCAGACTTTTCAATCCCCATTAATTCGTAGGGGCCATCCTGAACAAAAAATCCCTTGTGGTTTCTAGTATCAGGTTTAACTTCTACAGCATGCTTATCCATTTTTAAAAGGCTCCTTGCAACGGGGTGAGTTCCAATAAAAAGAAAAACTTATTGGAATCTTTTCTTAAGCTTATCAGTTCCTTTTTATTCCGAGCGTTAAGTTATCTGACCAAGAAAAACAGTCAAAAAAAAAGCGGGGATCATTGCCCCGCAATCCTTATATAAAGCTAAAGAACGGCTGCTCATGCCTGATGCGAAAAGATGGCCTAACTAACGACTAAGTAAGGACAAAAGACAAAAGTTAATCAACTTTTGTAAAGCTATTAATCTCATCTGTTCGAGTGATGGGGATATGCAAAACCGTTTCAGTGCAAGTGTTTTAACTGTTAAAGATCCAGTTTTCTACTTTTTTGAGACTGTCCCAATCGGGTTTTCTTGTTAATCCTTCTTCAAAGTTCTGGCGAATATCTTCCTGAACTTCTTCTACAGACATCACCAGTTGAGTCGCTAACTCAATGTGCTCGCGCACTCCTTTACGGCCACTCTCAAGAATTGCGATCGCTATATTGATGTGAGCCTGTGGGTCCTGCGGTGTAATCTTAATGGCTTTCTGAGCTGCCTTATACGCAGCATTCGGTTTCCCTACCAATAGATAGAGCCATGACAAACAGGTATAGATGGCACTATTTTTAGGTGCCTGTGCACTCAGCTCCTTGAAAAAGGGGATCAAAGCTTCTGCACTTTCGCCAGCCTGGTAACGGTTTAAACCGTCTTCAAACTGTTCTTCAATGGTTTGGCTCATAGGGAAAGTCTTTGTCAAAAACCTTCCCATTCTAAACCGTGTCCACACCCAGGAAGGCGATTTTCAACTAGAGCCCAGGGTTTAATAAATCATCTGGACGCGGCTTTAGCGGTCTTAAGCACTAAAAGACTTGCCGCAGCCACAGGTTTGATCCGCGTTGGGGTTAGTAAACTGGAATCCTCCGCCAATTAGAGCATCACTGTAATCGAGCATAAGTCCGTAGAGGTAGAGCATGCTCTTTTTGTCACAGATCACTTTGAAACCTTCATAGTCGAACACCTCGTCATGTTCGCCAATGTTGCTTAAGGTATCAAAATCCATCATGTAAGACATGCCAGAGCAGCCACCTTGGCGTACCCCTACTCGTAGACACAGCTCGTCACCTTGCTTCTCTTTAAGAGCAAGGACATGATTCAGGGCTGATTCAGTCATCAGGATGCCCTGTTGCGATTGGGTAGCTTGGGTCATGGGTCGTCTGGTTTACTACGTTACTGACGTTTGAATTCAATGCTTTAGTCTATTTTAGCTCAGGCATTGTTGGAGAATGTTTTTAGCTTTAATGGTTGGTATTGACTAAGTCCGGTGTTGAGGCTCGATTCTGCAATCCATGATCGGCAATAGTTGAACAAATCTATCGGGTCGTAGCCAATGGTTTGATTCTTTTCCACAATAGAGTCTGTTCATATCCCCATCTTTTATGCCCCCTCTGAGTCCATTTACCCGCCGTCGTATTCAGAAACTGCCTCAAACAAATAGCGTTTGGGAAGGTGGGCGTTGTTCCATGCCTGACGTGGAACATGACGACCGCGATTGTATTTTGTGGGTGGATGGCCATCAGGGATACGTACGCAGTGTTGATATGGTTGCGGCTAATAGCGGGTATGAAGCTGTGGCGCGGAGTTTGCTCCAGGCGATTGAGCATCCCCAGGGGCCTGCCGAACCCAGTCGCCCCCAGCGTGTGGTAGTCAATGATCGTGAGCTGCAGTTTTTTTTGAGGGGTGTGCTGCAGGAGCTGGATATTGATGTGGTGTATGGCGCGACGCTGCCCTGGGTAGATGAGATTTTTGATCATTTGCTTTCTCAAATCAGTGTGCCGTCATCGTCGGTACCGGCAGCCTACGATGATTGTCTGCGCGAAAAAGCCCTGGCACTCTGGCATCAAGCTCCCTGGTATCGTCTCAGTGAGCAGGAGCTGTTAGCGGTTGAGCTCAATCGTTGGGATACGGACACGCTCTATGTGTCTATTTTGGGCATGGCCGATGTGGATTATGGTCTGCTGTTTTATCGCAGTCTGGAATCGTTATTGCATTTTCGTGAACAGGTGCTGAATTGCGATCGCACAACAACCGATTTATCCACTGGCATGTCACCCCAAATGCTGCAGCAAGTCTTCTTAACCCAGGACTGCTTTTTTCTCAACTATGTTGTCGAACGACCACGGCAAACAGAGCCTGACAATTATGAAGTTGGCAGTATTCATCCCCTCGAAGGCATGCGTCATGAACTGGATGAAACCGAAGCGGCTATTTTGATTATCACCTTAGAGGCTCTAAACCGCTTTTTTCAAAAAGCCCCTGATCCACTTGACGTACTACAACCCCTACAAAAAACTCTGCGAATCCCTAACCCCATAGAAGGAGACTCTCCTAAACAATGTACGGTCAAGATTAAGTCGTTGCCAGAGATTTCTGCCAGCCTGATGGCGGAGACAGAACAGATTTTGGACATGGGTAACGATATAGAGAATGAGCCCATACTACACGATGACCTGGTGCCTGATGGTTCACTGATTTTGCTGACTAAGCTTTCTCCTGAGCGGTTAACAGAGCTACGGAAAACCACGACCCGCTATCAGGCGACTGCCACAGAGCCAGCCAACGCAAACACCACTTCCTGGCCTGTGGTTATTATTCAGACATCGCGCCCTAAAGCCATGGTGCTATTTGAGCAAATTGAATCCATAGGTGGGATTCAAGCAATGTGCTTTAATCCTGGTCACGATCCATTTAACCAGCTCACATTTCAACTGGGTATTTGGCAAGCTGGCGATCGCAGTTTACATCTATTCCATGAATATGACAGTAGCGATCGCTATCATCGCGAAGCTCTAGAAAAATGGCATCAACAACAAATTAAAAGTCGTGGCCGCTGCGGCATCATGATTGCGGCAGGTGTGACCGGTCGCAATCGAGGTAATCCTCAGCCAAAAGATATTGTCGCCTTTTTAGAAGTAAATTTTTGCGCTCCAGAGATGCTCAATCTGGAACCCTTAGTGTTGAGCTATGCCATTGAGTAAAGCTGGCTAAATTAGTACGTGTTTTATTGATACTGTTACAAAGCCTTTTATGGCCGTGGACCTGTTGCTTAACTGGGCGAGCTATGGCTGCATGAGCACCGTAAGATCTAAGTCGCAAGGTCCACGGTTGTTACTATCAGGGGTTAGCCTACACTGCTTGAAAACATTACCTTTTTACGTTTTGAATGGATGCTTTTCATGTGTTTTTTCACCGTATTGGGGGTAATCTCCAGCTCAAGTGCAATTTGTTTGTAGGTGCGACCTCGTCTATGCAGTAACCAAACCTCTCGTTCCCGAGGCGTTAAACCATATTGTTCTGCCTCTTGAGAGACAATTTTATTGATTGTGGTTTGTCGATCTTCTATGAGCAACAGCAGATAGGGTTGATCTAGTTTGTCTACTGTTAGCCACCTAGCACGAATATGCAGGATCGCCAGGTTCTCAATGAAAATATCGAACTGAGTTAGCCAACACTGATTGGGAAACAGATTACGAACCTCCATTAACGACTGACAAATCTGACAAATCTCTTGGGGCACCTGGACAGACTCATCCACAACTGAATTGAGTTGTTTCAAGACGCGTCTACCATATAGATTTGAATAAACTATCTTTTTTTGGTCCGTTAGTACAAGAATACCGCTAACTAATTCTGAAATAATGTCTTCTTCAATAAAAGATTTGTCTAAATCTTTTATTGAAGAATCTTCTGCTCCACAACTCTTGTGATTCGGGGGCTTGACAGAAGTGTCAGTGTTAATCAACCTTTTCATAATAAGCTTCGCAGAAGATTAATTTACAGGGTTTTATAAAAAGGGGGGCTCCATCCTAGTGATGTGGCGGACCATAAAACATCAGGTATTGGTAAGTTCAAGAAAAATTTTGTATTCAGCTTGCATCATCTCCCGAAAGGAGCGATAACGATCGGCTCCAGGCAGCCAATCTCCAAAAAACCAAGCTTCCCATTCGCCATTTCCGGTAACGACCTGAGGATTTAAGAGATATATAGATGATTCTCCCCTATCACTGATTTCCAGGGTGTTTCTTAAATATTCGATTCGTAATTTACTGCAGTCCTGGCGTTCTCCATAAACGAAATAGTCACGATCCGATATTTCCTGGGGGCAAGACAGTCCATTATTGTTATGGGACTGTGCCTGTTGTATCTCATTGTTTTCTAAAATAAATTGCTCAAGCCAGGTAGGATTTCTAATTGAAAACCACTCAACTTCTTCTATCGACCACATGCGATATATAAAAGGTGTAGTCTGTCTCCAACCATTAGAGACTTTTAAGAAGTTTCGATAGGATGGTGGCAGTGTGGTTTGTAATCGAACTTCAGTTTGCACAATGAGTTCTTCAGTGGCACCCGGATAACCTAACCATCCAGATTCAATAACTTCTGTGGGTAACTGATTAATTCGATCTTCCATAGAAGCTAAGATTTCTCGACTCCACCGTCTTAGAAATTCGTGCCAGTCAAATGTATTCATGGCCTTAGACAATTATGGAAAATCTAGAAATGGGGATACGCCAGCTGTGAAACTGTTTCCAGTTGGATGACTGGAATTGCCATAGGTTATATAACTTGCAGAGCAGGTATTTCAAATAAATCTGAGGTGCCCACAGTATCAGCAAAATTAACAATCAGCTGAAACCGATAAATTCCCATTTCTAACACGGTTTCTGGCAAGTCAACTTTGACAGTAGACTGTACGTCTTTGCATAAAACAGTGTGGGAACTGGTTATGGAAAAGTTATCACCCGTTATCCGATTGGCGATAAATGCTTGCAACTGCAAATGCAGCGACTCCTCCAGGTCCTCCAACGCCTCAACATTGAAGCTTAAACTAACTTCTGATAAAAAGGGGCGACTGCTTTGAATAGGGCCGATCATTTTAGTTGGTTGCCCAGCTTGAGCCCCATATTCAATGTGAGGGGGTTGTAAGAAGCGTACCTGTTCTATTTGAACGGGGGTTGGCATATCAACCTCTTGTTCAACCTCTTGCTCCGTTACTGTGGTTTCTGGAGCAGATCCTGGAAGAGCGGTATCGTCAATACGAGCCAATATCCACGCAGGTAGCCGTTCGATATCCCCAAGCGGCCAAGTCTGCTGTATATCGGTCTCAGTCTGCTGCACCTGAATACGTGCTTCAGGTTGGCTAGCCACTTGTCGGGTTTGGTAAGTGACGACAAAAGAGATCAGGCTATGCCAATCAGTGTCTTGAGAGATTTCTGGAGGCGACACTTCTGAGGAATGGAGCGCTGGCTCATCGGTTGAACTTGTTGAGCCTAAACTGTCCGTTAGTGGAGATGCGCTATCAAGGGCGTTGCTGTCCTCTTCAGTCTCCTCTTCAGTCTCTTGTTCAGCAATATCAGGAGCATGTACCTCAGCTGGTTCAGGTACAAGTTCTTTAGATTGATCAATCCAGTCCTGGATTTCATTAACTGTGACTGTATGCCCTGCTTCCCGTAGCCGAGCTTCAACCTCTTCTGCAGAAGATTCAGCTAAATCTGCAAAGGTGCATATCTCCAATGAGTAAAGCCACTGTTGGCTAGCTGTATTAATCCCCTCTAAATCGGTAAATGGATCACGGTTCTGCTCCTGACGGCTGTTGTCTTGGTCCTGTGCCAACCTTCTGGCTTGCTCAATCCATTGTTGAATCATCGCAAGCTTAATTGAATGTTCTGCTGCCTGCAGCTGAGTGGCCAGATCTTCGGCGGACGACTCAGCCAATTCTGAGAAGGTATAAATTCCTAAATCGTTTAGCCACTGCTGTCTAGCACGACCTATATCGGCAATATCTGTTAGCTGATCGTGGGATTGGCTGTCGCGATCTTTTGTATTATCAGTTGGTGGCCCACTCATGTTGATGCCCCCTTATAGGTTTTGGGTAACTTACGTATTATTGCCTTGGCAGGAGTCTCGTCACACATCACGATAGGGACTCAAACTCCCGATGATATCTGGGAGTTTGAGTGATTGTATTAACGATTTGAACGTTAATACAATGTTCAGAGTGTGATAGTAGTGGCTAGAAGTTGGGTTGTTTTGCAACTTGAAGTCGCCGCTCACCAATGTAGCCATAGCCAAAGATATATTGACCACATTTATGGGTTAGCGGTCCTACTTCAACGGTGGCTGCAACCAGATAGTAGCCAGGTGTTAGACCAATCTCTTCGGGTGTGATCACATCGCCAATCCAGTAACGATGCTGACCTTCTCGGGACTTAATGCACACTTTTAGATCTTTCTCAGCGGAACAGCCACCCAGTCCTTCGAAATGGAATTTTGCACAAAGAGTGACTCCTAGACACAACAGCAGTCGCGTCAAGGGACTGTGGTCAAACTGCATGCACAGCCCTACAACCATGTTCTCTGCATCATCATCGACAATGAAAGGAGATTGATTAGGACCTACTTGCCAGGGATAGGGGGGATATCCTCTAGTGCCATAAACAAGCAAACAATACAGTTCAAAGGAAGTCTTTCCTAGAATCTGCTTGGTATATGTTTCAGTATCGGAATAAAGAGGGCCTTGGGGGGGATATAGGGCATTTGGAGCAGACGCTGCCTCTGGAGGTGCGGGTAATTCACTTTCAGAGGGTAACGTTGATACTGTCTTTTCAACTTCAGGTAGGCTTGCCATAGGAATTTCCTCTGACTAAACGGTGATTCAACAGGCATTGAGTGAAAACCGATATGGGTCTCTAACCTTGTTGACACCTTGAATCATGACAAACTTATCCAGCTTCGAAAATTCCCCTAAAAGGGTACCCTTTACAAAAAGCAATAGGTAATTATACCTCTCGTTTCTGATTTGAAAACTGCTTTTTCCAGACTTTGAATCTTGGAATTAAACCATTATGGTTATAAGCAGGTAAGGTTAGCAGCATACATTTTGATTGGTTGCATACAGCACTTGCCCATCCTGATGACGTCACCAGAAAAGTGACGCATATACGTTTATCTTTCCTCATTTGCTGCAAACACAAGCTGACACGGCTCGCGCAGTCTGTGTTTATAGCAAAATCAGCAAATAAAACAGCAATTGAGAGTTTTAAGTTCGGCCTTGGGAGATATATGAAATGACTGGACTGCCTTGTTCTGCGGCATTAAGAGATGCAATGAAACCTGAAAAAAATATCGTCCAGATAAAGCATACTACCAGTAAAGATAGTTTTTTCTTCGTAGAGAGAGATGCTCAGTTTTTATTTGACTTATTTAATGACTACATGCAAGGTGTCCTGGTTTTGTCTGATACAGGGGATATAGTATATGTTAATAAACCAGGTCAAACTGTACTTGAAGAAATGAATGGTGCTCAAGCAGACTATCCTTGTTTACCCAGAGAGATTTATCACTTATTTCAGTTCCAGTCTACTATCTGCCATCATTTTCCCCATCAAAATTGGTCTGTAACTACGAAAATTTCAACAAACACGTATGCTTTCTTGGATATTCAGACCCGCTGGATTCGCGTACGATCGTCTGATAGTGATTGTTTGCTGTTCGTGATGGAAGACGCTAATCAACGCATTCAAGAAATTGTTCTTAAAGAAGCCCGTTGCTATGGATTAACGCCACGGGAAACGGACGTCTGGTTATTACATAAATCCCACTATACCTATAAGCAAATTGCAGAGAAATTAAATATTATGCCGAATACGGTCAAGAAGCATATGAAAAATATTCTCACAAAGCAACGTCTAGCCAATGAAAAATCGGACTAACTACAAATGAGTAGTACCCTCTGAGGGTACCAAAAACTTAATGTATCGACATTTTTAGAGAATTTTGTGATTCAACTTTACTTTTCCAGAGCTAGTGCTCCCTTTTGGATTGAAGATGTAAAGGAGTAATAGGATAGATGTATTCTATTAGCTCGTCAAGTTTAGAAATTTGGGTGATGTGTTGACAGAGTGAAGAGTGGACAGTGATGAGGAGCCACTCTTTACCCTTGGCTCTTCATCGGCTCTCTACCCAAAAATAAGTCCTGACAGACTACTAGCTTTGCTTACATATCAGCTGATTTGTGAGGGATCAGTTGATCGGGCGTGAGATCGCATCGCAGCAACGCCTCTAGGTGTGCGATAAACAAGCCCGATCATGAATTTTCTTCCAGCCCATTTAAGCCCAGACGCCTATGAACTTAACGCCGTCTGCAATACGGACATTGGTCTTCTATATACCGATTGGCCAGTGATGAGCTCCACCACATTCATCCCATTGCCAATGACGCCAGGCACGCTGGGATAGCCTGCACTCGCCCCCACCAAAAACAGATTGGGTAACTCTGTACGATATCCAATCCGCCCCAGGCCAACCTGTCTAGGAATCAGATTAGCACCGTAGATATTGCCCTGTGGTTGCCCCAGGTAGTACTCACTGGTGGTTGGGGTGCCATACAGTTTCATCCGAGTGTAGGCATCAATATCTGGAATCAGATCTCGAACGCTGGTCATTACTGATTGATACACGGCTCGTTTTTTTGCTTTGTACGCTTGCCGATCCTGTTCATAAAGCTGGTGAAACGGCTCATAGGGACAAACGGTAGCAATTTCAAGTACGTGATGACCGTTTGGAGCCATGCCAGGTGCCGTGGATTTTAACGTGGGGCAAGACAAGAAAATCCAGGGATGGTCTAAGTTCCCCTGATACTGTTGTTGGTATTCTTGATTCAGGTTGCCGGTTGGGTAGTACCAAATGTTCCAGCTGCCGATGCCATAGCGGGCAGGGTCAAAGCGGCTATCGAGACCGAGATAAATATTAAACGCACTCATCGAGTATTCGTAATCTGTTAGACGATGGCGTTCTTGCGGGCTGACAGCAGTCTTCTCGTGCATCAGTGCAACGGTTTTTTTTGGGTCTAGATCGCTGATATAGGCTTTTTTGGCACGATAAGAGATGCCACCGGCATTGATAAACTGAACGGTGCGATCGCAAACTTCAATATGATCGACGGGCGTGGAAAACTGCACCAAACCACCGCCTGCCGTAATTGCTTCAACGATGGTGTCTACCAAATGCTTAAAATGGTGTTGAGGATAGTAAGCCCCGTCTGCATAGTCTGACACCAAGCTGGCATGGGTGATTAAAGCAATATCCTTAGGGGGGAGTGCATAGTCGCCACTCTGTCCAGCAAACAATGCCTGTAGCTTAGGAGACAGGCCAATTTGATCATAAAGATCTTGCAGCGTGTATAACCGTTTTGAGAATAGATGCCAATATTTAGGCAATTTCAGCCAGTCAGACCATTTTATGTCATACCAATGTACCTCTTGCCCCAGGTCTACCATCTCTCGGTGCAGCTGTTTAATCTCGTCACAATAGCGATTAATAGCAGTGGCTTCATCCGGAAATGTAGTCAGGAGACGTTCACGAAATGTCTCCCAGCCTGAGGGAATCCGAAAATCCACTTCAGGGGTAATTACCCGATCAATACAGTCTGGATCTAACGAGTTAAACGGCACATCTCTCTCAATGTAGTTGAGAAACTGATCAACCGTCTGACCCTGACCACACTGATAGATGTAATGAACATCGGCACAGAAGGAATAGTCTCCGTAGGCAAACGTATGGCAGCACCCGCCTGGCAAATAATGCTGTTCTAAAACAGCGACACGATTTCCCTGACGAGTCAGACAAGCCGCTGCTGACAATCCACCCAGCCCTGCACCTAAAATGACATAGTCAAAGTCTTCCATAATAAACTCCCGATGGTTCACATAAGACAACAGCACAAGCAGCCCCACATTTAGGCTATCGCCGAATCGTGAGGAACTTATGATGGACCTGTTTGCTCACTGCCCCACAGCCAGCACAGCCTGACTCATGTGGTCGGTGATGCGTCGGATATGTTTACTAACTCGACGGAGCCAGCGAATGGCTTCGAGACGTTCTGTACTGGTGAGTACATCAATTTGCCCCACTGCCGCTTGAGTAATTGTTGTCGCACGGTAGGGCTCAACCTTATGGTGAATTTGGCTTGAGGTTGTTCGTGCCTGGTCAGCAGCAGCCTGCCAGCGGCCTGCTTGTACCAACATCATAATCTTCTGAATACTGTCAATGAGAAGATTCTTTTCTGCCATTAGTTCCAGAGTTGCCTGGGCAGTTTTAGCCCGATCTTCATCCTCTTCACAGCGTTCATGAATACGTTGCAGATGGTCTAGAGCATGCATCATACTCACCAGCCGGTCCCAATTGGGGCCTGCACCAGTTTTAAGATGAATCTGGTCCAGATATGCATGGGTTTCATCCAACGCCGTTTGCAGTTCAATCAAATCTCCCCGCTGACCATGGGGGTCACCTAAAATGGCAGACACATGCCGTAAAAGCAGCAATAGTTCAGTTTGAATTGCGGACTGGGCAGCGTTTAAGGCCAGATCGGGTTGTTCCAATAGACCATCGCTCAGTGTGTCAGTATAGGCGCGGTCTTTGCCAGGTACCAACCGCATAATTAACCGAGCAAACTGTTGGGTAAAGGGCAAGATTGTAGTCACACCAACCAGGTTAAAACAGGTGTGAAAGGCCACCAGCGCAATTTCTGCATTTTGAATCAGCTGCCCTGGTGCTAGCCGCTGCCAGACAGTGGTATAAGGGGTAATTAAGGTCAGGGCCAGACCGGCGGTCCATATATTGTAGACAACGTGGGAAAGACCGGTACGACGAGCATTGACTGAACCACCCAGGGTGGCGATGATGGCTGTTATCGTGGTGCCCACATCCATCCCAATCACTAAGGCGGCGGCCTGTTCAAAATTGATAGCACCCGCATATAACGCAGTTAGGGTAGCGGCTACACCGACACTAGACGCTTGGGTGATAATTGTTGCAAGTATGCCCAATGCCACTAGCTGTAGGCGACCTATGAGCGTATCCATGGGCAGTTGTTCAGGGGTGATCAGCCCGTCCAGAGTGCCCATGGCATCCTGCATTGAGGTGATGCCGACAAAAATCAAACCAAACCCTGCGATCGCATAGCCAAAACTAGCCCAGCGGCCCTTAGTAAACAGCTTTAAACTAGCGCCAATAAACAGGAGCGGCAGCACCGCTGTACCCAGCTTTAGCTTAAAGCCTAAAATAGCCACTACCCAACCCGTAAACGTGGAGCCAATATTTGCGCCAAAAATAATCCCCAGTGCCCCTGAAAAACTAATTAAACCGGCACTGACAAACCCTACTGTTGCGACAGTGGTGGCACTGGATGATTGTAAAATAGCGGTTGCGATCGCTCCTGTCAGGACTCCCGAGCCAGCATTACCAGTAAACCGCATCAGCGCCCGGCGCATGGCATTTCCAGCCAGAACCCGCAGCCCATCTGTCATGACAATCATGCCCAGTAGAAATAATCCGAGACCACCAATGGCATGAATAACCGTTGTTGTCATAACAGCGAACCGACGCAACATGACCAGGCTAGACAAAAGTTATGAGGATTGTATGGAGATCTGCGATATAGACATATCACTCGCTCAACTGAGGTGTGATATAAAAAAAATCTGGCCGAAGGTGCCGCCATAGAGATTGAGCTGGAGGAATTTGACACTAGCCAATCGATTATCAGTACCATGCCTGACGACGACTTGAATAACTCAAAGAGATTTATTAACGAGTTGACACAGAATCTACTTTTCTGGAGCAAATGCAAATTCTACATCTTCATACAGGGATGTAATATCAAATCTTACATTCAGGCTCACTAGCGTACCTTTACCTGACGGTCAGCTTCTAGCTCTTCGCTAGGGTGTAGCACCACCTGTTCACCATCGCTTAGTCCCTCTGTTACCTCAGCTGCCATCGTACTGCGATGGTCAATACTAATCTCACGGGGCTGTGCTCGATTGGCTTCTACGACAAACACACACCAGCTCTCACCACAGCGATAAAGGGCACTGACCGGTACCTGTAGAACATTCTCATCAGCCCAAATGACAATCTGGGCTTCAATGCGATACTGATCGCCTAAAGCACTGGTCGCAGGCTCTGCTAGGGTAGCAATCACATTCACTCGCTGTTCGTCTACGCCAAGGGCAGAAACCTCGGTAAACGCTGCCGGTTCGATGTAGCTCACTGTCGCCATTAACGGCTCTGCCCCCCCCCATTGGTCAACAATAATCGAGTCACCAGGTCTAATCTTGACAGCATCTGTAGAGAGGACATCAATTACCAGTTCTAATTCTCCTGGATTACCTAATTCAATCAACGGGTCGCCTGCCTGGACAAACCGAGCACTCTTATCGGGAATCCGCAGTACGGTCCCATTAATCGGAGCTGAGATAGCGGTGCGACGGGCCTCATCCACCAGATTAGCTAGCTCGGCTTCTACACCGGCAATTTGGGCTCGGTAGGCGTCTTCTAAATAGTCGGGGTCGCGCTGTTCCTGACGTAACAGGGCTAATGCTTCCTGGGCGGCTGTGACATTAGCGATCGCACTACCCAACCGTTTGTCATCCGCTGCCAACTCTTGAATCAGACGATTTTCTTCTAGTTCAGCCGCCTCTCTTGACTGGCGAGAAATAGCACCCTGGGCTTCGAGTTCCTGCGCCCGGTTGCGATCGCGACGCGCCTGAGCTAGCGCCACCCGAGTCTCCTCCACTTCAGCGGCTCTCGCCTGCTGGTCTTCCTCAGCGACCTGCAATCGAGCTGCTGCCTGAGCTAACGCTTCCGTTTTAGGACGCTGAGTATCTACCCCCACCAGCTCCGCCTGTAGCTCCTGCAATCGTGCTTGAGCTGTCCGTACCCGAGAATCCAGGGGCAGTGGATCAATCTGCGCGACCATCCCATTAGCCTCCACCATATCCCCCGCCTCCAGATCAATCCGCTGCAGCCGACCATCCACCGGAGCTGAGACTACATATCGATCCTCTACCCGAGTTTCTCCCTCAGCATCAATAGTTACCTGGAGCGGTGCCGTCGTCACTGTCCCGATATCCACCGGAATTGGCGCAGGCCGAAAAGCCAGACCGACCAAAACTGCAAGACTTGTCCCCGCCAGACCATAAGGTAGCCAGCGAGGCACACGCACACGCCGTTGAGTCACGGCCCCTAATGTCTCCCGAGGCCGCCGAAAAAAGTCTCTTACCGTCTGTTTTTGAATCTGAGTCATGCCATAGCCTCCCACTTCCTCTGTCCCTGGTCCCCTGATCCGCTGCTTCCTCGTTCTTCTCTCTTTCTCTTTTTCTTTTCTTCCCTCACTCTCGCGTCTTCAAAACAGCAATTAAATCTAACCGACCTAGCTGTCGCCGAATCAACAGGCCTGAGGCCAGTGCCGCCGCCATGATGACCACAAAAGCAAAAGCATAGGTTGTCGGAGTAATCACTAAAGGAAAACGAAATAATTCCCAGTCATACATCTCCGTCATCAGTGCTGCCAAGCCAAAGCCTAGCGAAAACCCGACCGGAATCGCCAGGGTTAACAGTACAGCCTGTTCTCCCAGAAGAATAAATGCGATTTCACCTTTGGTAAAGCCAATGATACGTAGGGTAGCGAGTTCTCGCTCTCGCTCTGATAGAGCAATCCGGGCCGCGTTATACACCACCCCAAAGGCAATCACTGAGGCAAACCCGACTAAGACCACCGTAAACCCAGCCATACTCTGGGTTAAAATTTTGTTGAACTGGTCAATGGTAGTTTGACGCATGGCAACGCTGGCCACGGCAGGGGTTTCTTTTAACTGGGCATAGAGCTGTTGTTGTGCTTGCTCGTCCACCTGCAGATAGGCACCGGAGAGGGTAAACCCTTCTCGCATGAGCCGATTTAGGGCGTGGAGGTCCATATAAGCAGAAATACCCACCAACTCATCAAAGATGCCCGTGACGTGAACAGTACGTGTGGGTCGTCCTCCTTCTAGCACCTCTACAGTCAGCTGATCGCCTAGATGAGCCTGGAGGGTCTCCGCTAGTTTAGTGGATAATACAATGCCCTCGGGTGGCAATGTAACGGGACGCTGCTCACGATCCAGCAGGCGACGCAGTTCGCCACCCGGTTCCACTCCATTGATACCGCTGAGTTTTTGGTAATGGCCAAAACGCAGTCGGGCCGGTACTGTTCGAAATGGCTCAGCGTGTAAAACTCCAGGTAGATGATATAGCTCAAACTGAGCCCGGCTTGATAGGGGATTGTTAAACACCAGGGTAATGTCTTCTCGTTGAATGGTGCGAAACTGAATGTCAACCAGGGCATCCATTGCATCGGTAAAGAAACGCCCCAGAATCAGGATTGCGATCGCAACACCAATTCCCACCACTGACAACAATCCTTGCACCGGCCGGCGCTCCAGATTGCGCAGAATAATCCGACTAGGGGCAGAAAACCATCGCTGCAGCCCCAATTTTTCCACCACCGTGGGTCGATAGGTGGAGGGCGGTTCCGGTCGCATAGCTTCAGCCGGGGGCAGGATCACCGCTCGTCGAACCGACAACACCGCTCCCAGAATAGCGGCCCCAAAACTTACCAACAACGCCGTCAGCAACACCACTGGTGGCACCTCATACTGCAGCACTGGGAAGTGATAAAAATCTGCATATATACGAGTCATGCCTCGTCCCATCCACCAGCCCAGACCGCTGCCCAATGCCATACCTAGCAATACAATGCCCAGTACTAACTTTAAGTAGTGTAGCCCCACTGTCAGATTGTCGTACCCAAAGGCTTTCATCACAGCAATCTGATCTCGCTGGGTACTGATCAAACGACTTAACAACAGATTGAGTAAAAAAGCAGCAATTCCAAGGAAAATAGAGGGCACAAAGATGGCATGGGCCGACAGCTGACGAATCTCATCAGAAATAAACGTGTGGGAAATTTGATCCTCTCGACCAAAAGCCCCTAATCCACCATAGGTTTCTAGCAACTGATCAAGCTGAAAGATCACCGCCGCCTCGCTGGCCCCTGGCATCAACCGGAGACTCACGTCATTAAATGCACCTTCCATATCAAACGCCGTAGCCAGGGCTTGTTGTGGCATCCAAAGAATGCCAAAGCGTTTGTTGTCGGGGACAATTTCGGTACCACGAATCTCATAGATATACTCGGGCGATAGGGCAAGGCCCACAATTCGCAGGGTTTGCCAACGGCCATTGAGAATTGCCCCCACCGTATCATTCAGCTCTAAGTGATTCGCCTTGGCAAAGACCTCGCTCGCTAGCACCTCATCTCCTTGTTCCGGATAGCGCCCCTGACGAATAAATAGGTCGTTGAGCATAGGGTGTTGCCGTTCCGGAATAGAAATCAGCCGTCCAGTAGCCGGTTCCTCTAATCCTTCCACTGACAGGGTGACATCCTTCACAACTCGAGTCTGAACGGCACCTACACCAGGAATCTGCTCAAATCGAGAACCCAAGCTTTTTGGTGCCCGTTTCAGCTGTACAAACACATCTGCAAACCGGTACTGGTCATAATAGGTAGTTTGGGTCAGCTGCAGCGACCCGTGGGTACTCATCATGGTGACCAGGGTAGCGATGCCACAGGCAACAATCAGGACAATTGCCAGCACCTGCCCCCGCATGCGGAGTAGATCGCGTAAGAGTTTACGGTCGAGGGCTTTCAAGCTCATACCCTTTACCACTCCAACTCTGCTGGGGATGCTTTTCGCTGATTGCGTTGAATATGGGCAATGTTCCCGCTACGCATATGCACGACTCGATCGGCCATGGCCGCAATCCCAGCATTGTGGGTAATTACAGCGGTTGTCGTACCAAACTCTTGATTCACCTGTTCCAAGGTCTCTAACACTCGTTTACCAGTCTCAAAGTCAAGGGCACCAGTGGGTTCATCACAGAGGAGAACTTCGGGGCGTTTGGCAATAGCGCGGGCGATCGCAACTCGTTGTTGTTCCCCCCCTGACAGCTGCGCCGGAAAATGATCAAGCCGGGCTGCCAAACCCACCAGTGCCAGTGCCTCTTCCGGCTTCATCGGCTGACGGGCAATATCAGTCACCAGGGCAACATTCTCCCGTGCCGTTAAGCTTGGAATGAGGTTGTAAAACTGAAACACAAACCCCACCGACTGACGGCGAAACCGGGTCAGCGCCTGTTCATTGGCTTTGTTCATTGCCTGATTACGAAAATAGACCTGGCCGCCAGAGGGCACATCTAACCCACCTAAAATATTTAGCAGTGTGGACTTACCGCTACCCGATGGTCCCAGTAGCACCACAAACTCGCCCTCATACAGGTCTAAATCAACTGACCCCAAGGCGTGAACCTTTACTTCACCCATCACATAGACTTTACTCACCTGCTCTATGTGAAAGACCGCAGGCGATGTCATTGCTGCTGAACTTGACGTTACGTCCGAAATCATACTAACCGCCAGTAAGCACGGAATTTTCCTGAGCTCATCACTCCCACAGCACCGAACATTAAAAATGCGTCACCATTACCTTGCTGTAAATCTTAGACAAAAAGATTGAAGACTTTATGAGGAGCGTCATAACAACCGACATTCGCTGACAAAAAAACATTCCCATAAGTTCTTCAAGATATTCGTCTATACTTATAGAGAAGAACTAAGGAGCTTTCTCTACTCCCTACAGCCTATCTAAAGGTCTTAGTTTTGATCCTGGTTTCTTCGTTAAACATGATGATCTTGAGTAAACCTTTCTTAGGAGACAGCTCAGCATGTGGACAACATTAATTATCGTAACAGCCCTATTTTTAATTGCACTCCGAGTTTTCTTAACCGCCCACAATCAAACTGAGGTGATCTCGGCGGGTCTGGTGGCCACAGCCTGTTTAATGATTGCCATAGGGGCCTCTCCCTTAGCGCTCAAAGTAGCCTTGTTGGCATCTATACTGCTGTTTGAACAGTGGTTGTTACATCGTCAAATACCTGCTAAGTAATCACTGTTGTGTAGGTTTATTTTTCTTTAAAAGATACCAAACCTCATAACATCCTCAAAGTATTCGAGTATGCTAACCGTTAGCATTAATGCTAGTCGCACATAAGGAACCCAGATGACTATTGAACAAGATGCCAGAACAGCTGCTACCCAGGCTCGTCAGCATACAGAACAGCTAGATGAGAAAGTACTTAATCGGGCTGCAGACAGTTTACACGAAGACTCTTCAGTCACTGCTGAAGAGCGTGAACATGTTACACAACAACGACAAGAAGCCCGGCACATAAAGGAAACTATGCTCAGCCGCGCAGAAGAAACTATAGATGCGACAGATAGTGCGGATACTTCAACGTCACAAACTTAGAACGACCACTTTTTGAAGTATGACATCAGGAGTCTGGCAGTGGGGCAGACTCCCAGTTCGCTCTTGCTAAAAACATTGGTATCAGACACGATCCATGGATGGCACATACCGGCTGTAGACCTGCCATTCACATAAACTAGGAGACGCTGTACTTCTAGGATTGGCTAGTTAAATGACTGACACCTGTTGCTTGCTCTAGTAGCGTACAAACTTGCTCATCGGTGACTTGGTTAAAATTTTCATACCAAAGACCAATGGCATACATGTTACGGGGAATGGATAGACACACGATGCGATCAACCTGGGTTTTAAGTTGTTTATAAGCGCCCATAGCAGCAATAGGAACAGCAATAATTAGTTGTCTTGGCTGTTGCGATCGCACCCACATCACCGCTGCTCGCATAGTTGCCCCAGTAGCCAGTCCATCGTCTACTAAGATGACAATCCGATCATAGACATTCACTGGAGGACGATTACCACGATAGACCTGTTGGCGTCGTTTTAATTCCTGACGCTCGCCTTCTGTAATCTTTTGAAGTTCCTGTTGAGTAATCCCTGAATAGCGCAGAGCATAGTGATTGAGTACGCGCACACCGTTGGCCGCAATAGCTCCGACGGCACTCTCCCGGTTACCAGGCTCTCCCAACTTTCTAACCAGACAGATATCCAAAGCTAGATTCAGGGCGCAAGCAATCTCATAGGCAACCGGTACCCCACCACGTGGCAAGGCCAGCACTAAAACATCGGCACGGTTAGCATAGACGTTTAGCTGCTGTGCCAGTTGTTGCCCGGCATCGGTGCGATCGCAAAATCGAGTTGTCATGAGCGTCCCTCCACAGCTGCTCCACAGGAGATGCCCCACTATTGCTCTTAGGGTAGGGCAAAAATCTGAGGAACTTATGAAGAACGCAGCCTAATGCAGGGCCTTACAAGTGTTTTGTCCTTAGCCGCTAGCAATAGCCTGCCATCGAAACAGTTGATACCAAGATCGCACCTAGCGGGGCTGACGCATGACCCCTAACTGCTGAAACTGTTGCGACTGCTGTTCGATCTGAATCGATAACGCATTACAAACCAGATCGCAAAGTTCAAATAGAAATGGGTTAGCAATTTGATAATAGACGCATACACCCTCCTGACGACGGCTGACCACACCAGCCTGGGTCAGCATCTTTAAGTGTTTTGAAACATTAGCCTGCCCCAACCCAGTAATCTCAATGATCTCTGTGACATTTTTTGCCCCTGATTTTAAGGCACAGACAATCTGTAGGCGACTCACCTCAGATAAAACCTTAAAAAACTCAGCCATCAATCCCAGGGCCGCTGGTGAAAGAGACGTGATACCGCTGTCAGACGACTCGACGGTAGCCGTTGAAGTTCTGAACGTTTTCTTCTTAGATTTCTTAGTAGCAGGCATAGGTGCAATTCGCTTGGCAGGAACTGTGAGGGATGAGAACAGGTGATGGACCGTTAACTATATTACCATAAAGTATTATAAAGCTTTTGCAGCACTTTCGCCCTGATCGTCTTGGAATCAGGCCTTTTCAGCATTTAGGTAGCCAATATACCAATGGTGACAATGGTGAAATTTCAATGGTGAATGTTTGCACAACTCGGGAAATGTCATGGCATTATATTACTAATTAATTATATAATTTTCTGAGATATTGCTGCTACCATGATGGAATCAACCTGGGTAACGGGGTTTTTGGGAGGTCTGTTAATTGGTCTGAGTGCAACGTTGCTGCTGGCATTTAACGGTCGCATAGCAGGCATTAGCGGCATTGTTAATGGTGCGATCCAGGGTGATGAGATTTGGCGATGGTTGTTTATCGCTGGCATGCTGCTGGGTGGGCTCGTCTATGAGCATGGTCTTGCAGCCGAGGTGACGCCTCGACCGATACTAGCGCCTGGCTCGATGATATTGGGTGGGTTTTTGGTGGGATTTGGCACTCGTTTAGGCAATGGCTGCACCAGTGGTCATGGGGTGTGTGGGTTGGGTCGATTGTCATTGCGATCGCTAGTGGCAGTCCTTACCTTTCTGACTACAGCGATGGTGACTGTCTGGATTACCCGTCATGGCATTGCTGGATAAAAGACATGAACAGACTCTCACTACAACAAACATTAGCTTTGAGACAGAATTTGATTGCGATCTTAGCGGGTTGGCTATTTGGCCTGGGGTTAGGGTTATCGCAAATGATTGACCGAGAGCGGGTGTTAGGATTTTTAGACATCGCCGGTAATTGGGACCCGACACTTTTATTTGTCCTGGGTGGAGCCGTGAGCGTCACCGTAATTACATTTCGATTTGTTTTGCGATGGCCCCACCCACTTGTCGCCACTCAATTTAGATTGCCAACTCGCAGGGACATTGACCTATCTTTAGTGCTAGGGACCGCCATCTTTGGCATCGGTTGGGGCATTGCAGGCTACTGTCCAGGACCTGCCATTGTTGCACTGACATTAAATGCATGGAACCCTGTTATCTTCCTGGCTGCTTTTATTGCTGGCTCACTCACCTTTCGAGTATTCAACCGTCAACGCCTGTAGCCCTAGATCCCACCACAGACGACGTGTCTGCTTTTAACATTTTGAGACCAAATAGGGCACGCAGACCCAGTTTTTCAAACCATGGCATCCCCAGACCCGATCGCATTTTGAGCATAAAATAGTGTTCGAATGCGGTCTTAACCCAGACAACCCATGGCCCTCGCACTGCATAGGAACGCTTACGTTTGCCGGTTTCAGGGTCGGGGAGAACTGGGGCGGCAATGTAGGCAATACCCGTCTGACCAAATTCTGCAAAACAAAGGGCATCCAGCGTTGGCACCTGCAACGGGGCACGCATTGCTCCTAGTTCAACAGCAATGTTGTGGGCTACTGCAGCAGCCATGGTTTCTGCCATTTGACCACTTTTGGGTGATGTGATGGGAATAGGAGTTTGATCAGGCTGTTCGAGTTGAGTGCTGACACCTGCTGCATAAATTGTTGAAAACTGAGGGTGGCGTTGGTTTGGCAATACAGGAATAAATCCCTGGTCATCCGCTAAACCGGGCACTGCTCGCACAAAGTCAACACCGCGAAAGGTGGGTAGGATCATGGAATACGCGAAGGGCAAGGTGCGGCCATCGGCCAGAGTAATCGTTTGTTGGTTTACAGCGGTGATTTCAGCATTCTCAATCACCTTAATCTCTCGTTCCTGCATCAGAGCAGTGGTTAGTTTTTGAGAATGCTGAATATTAGAAACACCTAAATGTCCTACATAGGGTTCCGGCGTGATGTAGGTAATGGGTACCTGCTGACGTAAACCAAGGCGGCGGAGTTCGTGCTCGGCCATGAGAACAAACTCATAGGCAGGGCCAAAGCACCCCACACCCGGAGCTGCACCAACAACTAGAGGTCCCGGATTTTTCAGAAAGTCGAGCCAGGCCTGTCGGGCCGCCAGGGCATGGTGAGGAGTACAAACAGACTGGGTGTAGCCGTTGGGGCCTGAGCCTGAAATTTGGTCAAAGGCAAGAGCGGCACCGGTTGCGATCGCAAGGTAGTCATATTCGATAACCAGACTCTCCTCAATCACAAGCTGTTTCCTATCAGGGGTCAAGTTAGTCACCCGACCATGCACCCAATTGAGCTGATGTCGCTGGGCCAGTCGCGACAGATCTAACTGAATATGGTCTAACGATTTCAGGTTTAGCGCCACCTGAATAAGCCCTGGAATAAACGTGAACTTAGACTCATTAGAAATCAGCGTTACCGTGTGACGCTTAGGTAACCAGTGGCGTAGCTCATAGGCTGTTGGCAACCCCGCTAAACCAGCCCCAATGACAACAACATTTGCCATAATTAATGTCTCCTTTTACTAACCTGGCTATCTGAGCCGTCAGCAATCAATTAATCTTTGTTGACGTTGAGCAGTTGAGTTTTTCTGTAAAAACCTCTGGTTTTCGCTTAAACATAGCTTACCGCATATAGCCGATGAAGAATTAGCTATAACAATTTAGGTCAGCTTAAAACTTGACCAGTGCAGATATCCTCTTCATGTCTCTGTCTCACCCTTCCATCTTTGGATCTAAGAGGGCTTAGGAATGGGGAGCCAACAGTTTTGACTTTGCTGATGTTCGGATAGCCCTTACCCCAGTCCTCACCCCCTGAGGGGCTGCTCACAGAGTGGGCAAAAATCTAGACATTAATAAATTCTGATTTCTTAGCACATCATTTTTATTATCTTTTAGCTATTCAGATATTAAAAACCATCGCATTCTGTCAATGACCCTGAGAGATTCTAATCAAAGGATAAAAAAAGTGGTTGATTAAATCACTATTTAGTTATATGATGATTTTAGAGATTAAGGCATCACGCCAGTCCGATACATTTCTCAGCAATTTAGACAAACTCACATTCGCTATGTATCACTTTAGTAAGACAATTCAGGCTTCCTTTGATGAAGCCATAGCTCAGGTGACTGAAGCGCTTCAAGCCGAAGGACTGGGAATCTTGACCGAAATCGATGTGCAGACCGCTTTTAAGAAAAAGCTAGACACCGATTTCCGCAACTATAAGATTCTCGGAGCCTGTCATCCGCTAATTGCCTATCGCATGTTGCAAACTGACGACAAAGCTGGAGCGCTTTATCCCTGTAACGTTGTCGTTCAAGAGCACGACGATGGACGAGTAGAAGTCTCAGCAGTCGATCCATTAATTATGTTTTTGATGATTCACAGTCCTCAAGCTAAAGAGATCGCCTTAGAAGCCAGTCAGAAGATGCAGGCTGTAATGGATCGTTTGCCAGCTGCAACGCCGGTTGTAGCTTAAGCCTGACAGAACAGATGAGCCGTAGTTAATACTAGATTTTGGAGGTTACGTTCCATGTTTAATAATGTTGGTACTGTTGATCGCCTGCTGCGATTACTTGTAGCAATTGGGTCCCTTTATTTTGGGTTGACGGTTTATGCCGGTTCAACCTTAGGAATGGTGTTAGATATTGTTGGCAGTGTGGCTTTACTCAGTGGAGTATTTGGTTCCTGCGCTCTCTATGGTCTACTGGGTATCAACACCCGGAAAACCAACCAGGATTCAACCACATAATTCCTACTTAACGTTCTCTTATCTCTTCTAAAGCCAATACTCGGCTGGAGCATTTGCTCCAGCACGAGTTTTTTTTAGTCGTCTTTTTAGATAACATCCATGGATGATGGACTGTACAGTATGTCGTTGCTGCGTCGACAATTACTTAATTCCTTAACCGGTACTGTGGTAGCGGCAACCGTAGGTTCAGCATTTTCGGTAATGGGACAGACACAGTCGTCTCGATGCAACCACTGCTGACCAACCTGATAGAGGGCCATAAATACAGGCTTCAGCTCTTTACCTTTTGGAGTGACAGAATATTCCACACGAGGCGGGATTTCTGGGTAAGCCCGTCGAGCGATAATCCCATGCTCCTCTAAGCTTCGCAGTTTGGCCGTTAGGGTTTTGCTACTGATTCCAGGTAAAGCAGTTAACAGCTCATGGGTGCGACAATCTTGATCCCAAAGCTGGCGTAAGATCAATAATGACCATTTGCCACCTAACATATCAAGGATGAACTGAATCGGACATTGGGACTGAAAACAACTATGGGTGTCGAGCATATTGTCCGAAAAAATAGGCCTACCTGTATCTACTTACCTCTTATTTTGTCTGATCAGTTTGCGACAAAAATTAAGACATTCTTAAATGGATTGAAGTTTAATTTTTCTTTAAGGTGAAAGCCCAAATCACCTAGTAATCATTTTTTTACTGAAAGAAACTCTAATTTTTCCTATTACTCCCCTAAGAGACCCTAAAGAAACGGTCTTGCCATTTTTGAGAGACAAGTGAGGATATAAGGAGCACCAAGAAAGAGAGCTTTAGCATGATTAGACTATTGGTTGGCATACTGGTCTTTGTCATTAATGTTGTCTATCGAAACCGCCCTTATCCACGATTTTATGTTCTTGAAACAGTTGCTCGTGTTCCTTACTTCTCCTATTTATCGGTCTTACACCTCTACGAAACGCTTGGATGGTGGCGTAAAATAGATTGGCTGAAAGTTCATTTTGCTGAATCTTGGAATGAGTTGCATCACCTGTTAATCATGGAAGAGCTAGGAGGTGATGGACGCTGGATCGATCGATTTTTGGCTCGTCATACAGCCTTGCTTTACTACTGGATTGTGATCGGGCTCTATTTAGTAGCACCTAATGCTGCTTATAACTTTATGGAGCTAGTTGAACAGCATGCCTATGCAAGCTATGACAAGTTTTTGATCCAGGAAGAAACTCATCTCAAAACCCTACCTGCCCCTCAAGTTGCCATTGATTATTACCGAGATGGCGATCTCTACATGTTTGATGAGTTTCAAACAGCTCAGCCACCGGCCCAACGTCGACCCGAGATCAACAATCTCTATGATGTTTTTGTTGCCATTCGTGATGACGAGATGGAACATGTCAAAACAATGGTCGCCTGTCAACAGCCTGATGCTCACCTGCAATTTAGCAGTCCTCACACCCCTCAACTACAGACTGAAGTTGCTGGCAACTAAGCCATAACTAAAAAGATTCAGCCTGCTCCACAATGACAAAAAAACACTGGCTCTATTGCATTTATCAGCAGGGCCAGTGTATACCTCTATTCAAAGGAGCCCCCCTATGGCTAAATCTCTATTTCAAACCACCAGACATATTCTAGTGATTACTCCAGTTGAAGATATGGAAGTGATTCTACGGTTGAGTCTTGAATTAATCGCCAACGCCCACATTTCAACTGTCTCTACAATTACCCAAGCAATTGGTATTGCTACAGTTTACCAGCCCGATCTGTTGTTATTAGATACTGATGTCATTCAAGAGTACCAGTTGTTTGTTTTGAGATCAGTTCCCGTGCTACGGCAAACCCCGATGATTTTTCTTGTTCCCCGCGTGCGAACCAGTGATCGACAACAAAGTGAACGATTAGGAATCAACAGCATTTTGGCAAAACCATTTGACCCATCCGAACTCATAAAACAAGTAAATATCAGCTTAAGGTGTGCGTCTATTTCACCATTGATGGCTACAAGCAATGCTTAATTAAGTTTACTCTGACCGCAACAATAGCAGTAGATTAAGTTTTAGCATTGGGGCACCAATACTCTAGTATCTGGTTTGCTTTTCTCTTTATAATGCCCACAAAGCTATAAACAGACATTGGAGACATCAAAACGCTATGGTCAGCACCACATCGTCCTCAGCTAAGGTTGCCGCCAGTCAAAAATCGCAGGTTGAAGAGAATTTACTGACGCCTCGTTTTTACACGACAGACTTTGAAAAAGCGGCTAATTTAGATCTTTCTGAAGGGGAAGTGGATTTACAGGCAATGTTGTCCGAGATGAGGGCTGATTACAATCGCCATCATTTTGTTCGTAATGATGCTTTTAAGCAGACATGGGACCACATTCAGGGGGAAGAGCGACAAGCGTTTATCGACTATCTAGAACGCTCATGTGTTTCAGAATTCTCAGGTTTTTTGTTATTTAAGGAGTTGTCGCGTAAGCTCAAGGGACGCAGCCCAATACTGGCAGAAATGTTTTCGTTGATGGCCCGCGATGAAGCTCGCCATGCCGGTTTTCTCAATAAGGCCATGGCAGATTTTAATATCTCATTAGATCTTGGTAAGCTTACTAAAAAACGAGATTATACGTTTTTCCCGGTGGAGTGGGTTATCTATGCCGTGTACCTATCAGAGAAAATTGGCTACTGGCGCTATATTTTGATCCATCGTCATTTGGAACAGCATCCCGAAAATCGCTTTTATCCGTTGTTTAACTACTTTGAAAGCTGGTGTCAGGACGAGAATCGCCACGGAGATATTTTTAAAGCATTGTTGCGATCGCAGCCCAACATGTGGAAAACCTGGCAGTCTCGCCTCTGGAGCCGCTTTTTCCTGCTCTCTGTTTTTGCCACCCATAGCCTCACCGTCCACGAGCGCACCAAATTTTACGAAATGCTTGGTCTCGACGCCACCCAGTTTGACACCGACGTCATTCGCGAGACGAATAACACTTCAGCTCGTGCTTTCCCGGTAATTCTCGATGTTGATCATCCCGAATTCTTTAAGCGCCTCGATCGCTGCGCTGCCCGCAATCTAAAAATGAAAACCATTGCCGAAAGTGCAGCTCCTAAGGTGTGGAAGTTCTTGCGCAAGGTTTCTTTGGTGGCTGGTACGGTCGGAGACCTGCTGCGTCTATATTTAATCCCTGCCATTGATGCCGAGGCAATTAGAGCCACAGTTCGTTAACACAGGTCGGGCAGTGCAGGGTCATGGTAGATGCTACATAAAGTTCTGCGATCGCACCCTTAACAAAATAGGAAGATATTCTATTGATTCGGTGAACGCTAGTCAAAATACAGTTCTGTAGGTTGAACACGTCCATAATTCAGAAGCATTCAGTGAGGACGACAGAAATAGCCATGGAGATTGCTGATAATACGTCGAGGCTAACCGTGCTGGGCTTACCCGCAGAGCAAGGAAGGTGGTTATTTATCCCTTTGGGCATGGTGATTTTGCTGTGTTCCGGTAGTGTTTACTCCTGGAGTATTTTTAGAACACCTCTAGAAAATGAGCTAAATATTAGTGCAACAGCCAGCTTGTTACCATACACCTTTGTGCTTATTTTCTATGCTGTTTTTGTGCTAGTTACAGGTGCCTATATCCCTCGGTTTGGCGTTCGATTAGTAACAATAATTGGGGGGATTATAGTGGGCTGTGGCTATATTCTTTCCAGCTTTGCCACACATGTTGGAGTTTTAACATTTACCTATGGCGTGATTGCGGGTACTGGCGTTGGTATTACCTATGGGGTACCCATGGTGGTGGCTGCTCAGTGGTTCCCAGACAGAAAGGGATTAGCGGTGGGCGCAACGATTGTGGGCTTTGGGCTCTCTCCTCTAATCACAGCACCTCTAGCGAATTACTTCATTGATACCTACACGGTAAGACCGACGCTACGGCTCCTGGGTATTATCTTTATGGTGATTATTCTAGGCATTGCCGCTTTGCTCAAGTTGCCACCTCAGGGCTGGCAACCACGTCACTATCAGCTAGCTTCAGGATCCATTGACAGACGCCGCTATCCGTCTCGTTTACTTAAAAGTCAATCGTTTTATGGTCTATGGATCTGCTATTGCATTGGTACTTTGATTGGTTTAAGTGCTATCGGTATTTCTGGCCCGGTCGGAGAGGAGATTATCAAGATTAAGCCAGAGTTGGCGGCCAGCAGTGTGGCGCTATTTGCACTCTTTAATGGATTCAGTCGGCCTCTGTTTGGTTGGCTGTGCGATCGCATTAAACCCCACTATGTAGCCATTGGCTCCTACACCTTATCAATGATTGCCTGTTTGTTAATGTTAGGGGCTCAACAAGGCCAGGTTCTCACCTACCTGATTGCCTTCTGTATATTTTGGTTTTGTTTAGGTGGCTGGTTAGCTATGGCTCCGACCATAACGCTACAGTTTTTTGACCCTAATCGGTATGCTCAAAATTATGGCATTGTCTTCACAGCCTATGGTGTAGGTGCACTGCTTGGCACAGTGGCCACTGGACAAATTCGAGATTGGTTAGGGACCTATCTCTATGTGTTTTATCCCATGGCTTTGTTGGCAATAGTGGGCATTTTTACGGCAGGGGCAATGCTCAAACGCGAAGTAGGAAATCTCAGATAAAGTCTCAAGAGCATGGATGAGTTCGCGGCTTGATCAGGTTATCCTCTGAATCAGCAACGGCTAGTATTGTCGACGAATTGGGCCAAGAATTTGGTTTAGTCGATATAGCTCATCGGACGAGCCGAGGGCGATCACCAGATCCCCAGAACAGAGGACAGTATCAGCATTCGGGCCGACAATTAGGGAATTATCGGCTCGACGAATGGCCAGAATTAAGGCCCCTGATTTCATTCTTAACTTAGTTTCTCCAAGAGTTTTACCAATTTGGGGACAATGTTCTGGAGAAATCAGAAATTCTTCTATATAGACAGTGCGATCTGCGCCCGTGAGAATACCATCTAAAAAGTCGACAACTTGAGGACGTAAAGCGGCGGCAGCCATGCGCTTCCCCCCCGTAATGTAGGGAGAAACAACCACGTCTGCACCACCTCGCTGCAGTTTTTGAACAGCTTCTTCAGTACTGGCCCGAGCAATGGCTCGAACATTCGGAGCAAGGGTTTTGGCGGAGAGAACTGTATATAAATTCTCGGCATCAGAGGGCAGCGCCGCGACTAAACCACAGGCTCGTTCAATGCCTACTTGCAAGAGAACATGATCCAGGGTGGCATCTCCTTGAAAGGTGATAAATCCCATCTGCTGAGCAGCTTGAATCGAAGCCTCATGGGAGTCCACTACAATAAATGGGATTGTCTCAATTGAAAACTCGGTGGCAACTTGCCGTCCGGTGCGGCCAAATCCACAGATGATGTAATGGCTTGTTAAGGATTGCATAAGCTTACGGCGCTGTCTTAAGCGAATACCGGACTGTAAGTGTCCTTGAATTAGAGCTTCTGTAAAACAATTTAAGATATAGGCGATGACAACAACGCCCATTAAAATCAAGATAATGGTAAATAATCGCCCTCTGGCACCCAAGGGCTGAACTTCGGCAAACCCCACTGTTGCTAGGGTGATGACAGACATGTAGGCTGCATCTAACCAGGTCCATCCTTCAATCACTCTGTACCAGAAAATGCCTGTGATCACTACACAACCAAGTGCGATCGCCCCACCTAATAGATGCCGTCGGGTTCGTTGATACGTTTCTTCAATATGTGAATCAGACAGGGATGAACGGGGTGAGCGCATAAATGTTTTTAGCGTTGCTGATCCAAATATAATTTTCTTTTAAGGATGTGACTGTATAGCGTTTCTAATCGATTGCTTTATCCTTTAAACCAGCCCTGGCTATTGTTTACTTAAATTTAACTAACGCCAATAAGAGCTGCAACCTTACGTTTTCCCGAAGAACTATAGGCATTTCTATCATCACGATGCATTTCTTTTATTATCATGAGATTTTACGTTTGTTAGCATTAGTTTGCAGCGGTAGAAATACTCTCTGCTGCTGCTGCTGCAGGAGTAAACATGTCAACCCAATCACAATCGCACGCATTTCACCATCTCTCTAGTCAACAAACAATTGACTTTTTCCATAGCAATATAGAAAAGGGATTAACGGCAGAAGACATTGCCACACGTTACGAAACCTATGGTTGGAACGAGCTGATTGTAAAGCCTGGGCAACCGGCCTGGCTTAAGTTTTTATTGCAGTTTCACCAGCCACTTCTCTATATTCTGTTGATTGCAGGTGCTGTTAAGGCGTCTCTCGGCTCATTGACCAATGCCGCTGTCATCTGGGGAGTGACTGTTCTCAATGCTGTCATTGGCTATGTGCAAGAAGCTAAAGCGGAAGGGGCAATTGCCTCGTTAGCCCAAGCTGTGGTTACTGAAACTACGGTTCTGCGCGATGGACAGCTATTGCAAGTGCCTTCACGAGATTTGGTGCCAGGAGATATCGTATTACTGACTTCTGGGGATAAGGTGCCTGCAGACGTCCGGCTGGTGCAAACGCGTAATTTGCAGATTGATGAGTCTGCCTTAACTGGAGAATCTGTACCTGTTGAAAAATCTACTCAGTCGTTGGCAACGGATACGGTATTAGCGGAACGGACTAATATGGCCTATGCGGGTAGTTTTGTCACCTTTGGGCAGGGCCGGGGGGTGATTGTTGCGATCGCAAACGCTACAGAAGTTGGCAAAATATCCCAGTCCATGGAGGAGCGAACTAACCTCAGCACCCCACTGACCCGCAAGTTTGCTCGATTCAGCCGCATTTTACTCTACGGCATTCTGACCCTGGCTACCCTCACCTTCACCATTGGTTTAGCCCAGGGAGAAACCTGGGTCTACATGTTTGAAGCCGCTGTTGCATTAGCAGTCAGTGCAATTCCCGAAGGATTACCAGCCGTTGTCACCATCACCCTGGCCATTGGCGTTAATCGCATGGCCCAGCGACATGCCATCATCCGTAAACTGCCAGCCGTTGAATCCCTAGGCAGCGCCACGATCGTTTGCTCCGACAAGACCGGCACGCTAACAGAAAACCAAATGACCGTGCAGGCAATCTATGCAGGCAGACAACATTATCAAGTCAGTGGTGGCGGATATAGCCCCAAAGGTGAGATTACTAAAGCTGGTCACAACAACAAGCAAACGCCTTTTGAAGATGGATTACCCCAGGCAATAGAGACTTGTTTAACCGCCGGCGTCTTATGTAATGATAGTCAGCTCAAACACACCGGAGAACATTGGGTTGTCATCGGAGATCCAACAGAAGGAGCCTTGATTACTTCAGCGGCTAAGGCCGACTTGAGCCAGGCTGGTCTGGCAGCCACCAATCCTCGTTTAGATTCAATCCCATTTGAATCCGAGTATCAGTATATGGCCAGCCTACATGATGCTGAGTCTCGCGTCATTTATGTTAAAGGCTCAGTTGAGGCTCTTTTGAGTCGGTGTACCCATATGGTAGATTTCTCTGGGCAGATCATTCCTCTAGAGCGAGAAGAGATTGATCAAGCAGTGAACTTGATGACAGCCCAAGCATTACGAGTACTAGCTTTTGCCCAGAAACGTGTAGAGCCTCATCAGCATGCCATCGACCATGATCACATTGAAACTGATCTAGTCTTTTTAGGATTGCAGGGTATGATCGATCCCCCTCGTCCTGAAGCGATCGCCGCTGTACATAGCTGTCAGACGGCTGGTATTCAAATCAAGATGATTACCGGCGACCATATTGCAACAGCTCAGGCCATTGCCCAGCGCATGGGTATTCAAAAGACAGCCGCTGTCCTGGCATTTGAAGGGCAGAAGCTAGCCACCATGGACGATTTTGAATTGTCTCAAGCCGTGAGCGCTGGAGATGTATTTGCCAGGGTTGCCCCAGCCCAGAAACTACGATTGGTAGAAGCACTCCAGACCAAAGGTGAAATTGTTGCCATGACCGGCGATGGGGTCAATGATGCCCCAGCCCTCAAGCAAGCCGACATTGGTATTGCCATGGGCAAAGGTGGCACTGAGGTAGCCAGAGAAGCCGCAGATATGTTGCTAACAGATGACAACTTTGCCTCCATTGAAGCCGCAGTCGAAGAAGGTCGCACCGTTTATCAAAATTTACGCAAGGCTATTGCCTTTCTCTTGCCCGTCAATGGCGGAGAATCCATGACTATCTTGATCAGTGCTCTATTGGCCAGGGATCTGCCGATTCTCTCACTCCAGGTGCTTTGGCTAAACATGATCAACTCTCTGACCATGACGGTGCCTCTGGCGTTTGAGCCCAAGTCAAATGGGAGTATGCAACAGCCTCCGCGTCACCCGAAAGAGCCTCTCATTACCCGAAAATTATTGCACCGTATTTTGCTGGTTTCGCTGTTTAACTGGATCTTAATCTTCGGTATGTTTGAATGGGCAAAATTCACCACTGGCGATGTTGCGATCGCCCGTACAATGGCAATCCAATCGCTAGTCGCCGCTCGCATTGTTTATTTACTAAGTATTAGCCAGTTAGGAATTAGTCTGCTCAGCTTTGCGCGTCGCCGGTGTACATCGATTACCAATGCACCTATCTTGCTGTTAGGGATTGCAGGTGCTGTTGTATTGCAAATTGTATTTAGTCAGTGGTCCGTGATGAATACGCTATTTGAGACTGCTCCTCTCACCTGGAACCAGTGGCTTATTTGTTTGCTACCCATGGTGCCGATGATCCCTTGGGCCATTATGGCCAACTTAATCGATCCATCCCATAAATCTAAAGCTGTTTGAAAAAACGCCCAGGGGGATGACGTGTGATCGAGCCGACAGAACCCTGGGCGACAATTTTAGCTCGACGCGAGCTCGACAATGCTCGTCAAGCGATCGCAGAGGATATGGATTGAGCCTATGAAACCGCAAAGACAGATTCGACCGACGCTGGCTAGGCAGACGATGCGAGAGTTAGCACCAGGGTAATCGGTGACAACTAAAGCGCGAAAATAACAGGACAAACAACCTAGAGGCCTAAAACAGTTGGTTAGTATTAACACCCACGGCAAGCGTTAGTCTTTTTACCAACTTTCCAAGCACAGATTGATTGCCCTGTTTTTCGCTTTTACTTGAGCGCACAAGGGTTTTAACAGAGCTTTGTCCAGGGATTTCTAAAGTCACAGGCTGAGCAAACCATAACTTTAAAAAGACAGGTACATAGCTTCACACAAGCAGAAACACAAGCAGAATCCCCTAGCCACCACAGGTTTTATTGACAAAATCACAGCCAAACACAAAGGGCTCTTGCCAGCTTAATGGAATTTCTAACAGATCCCGTGTGCCTGTAATTCCTTGGCCAATAAACAACAAGAGTGCAATGCAGTTCAAGGCAATGTGCACCTTGCGCCAGGTCTTTGATTTATAAATCTCGGGCAAAATAGCCAGTGAAATAATCATCAACGTTGCTGCTACCATGCCGTAGTAATAGTGCGATACCTGCCATTCATAGGTGCGACGAAAGACGCCATCCTGACTCCCTAAAATCCATAGCCCCGCCGTTGAAAGGGCGGCAAACACACCCCGCCATAGCTTTTGTGGTGCCGTTGCCCGATACAAACATACTACTGAGGCAATGGTAAACAAAAACATGATGGCGATAAATATCACCGTACCTTGGGGCACCGGGCTATCGGTGGCGGCTTTTTTGACGATGTTTTTGATAATTGGATGGCCAACACCTACTAAGGTCAATCCGACTACAGATCCCGTTAGCCACTTGCCTAAGTTGACATGCTCTTTACCCACAATCGGTGGAATCTTTGATTTTTCTTTGGCTTGCACCGTTAACCGTCGCTGCCGAGTTTGGTTAGCAAAGTAGGTCACCATACCAATAAGCGGGAATACCACACTTACCGCCAGTATCGGATGCATGAGTCTAAGCCAATCGTTGATGGTCATCGTTCTTCTCGCGTTGGGGTAAATATCTGCGACAGGACCACTGTAAACGCAGTATAAAATCGCTGCATGATGAAAATAAAAATACTGGCTGATGATCAGCTGAAAAGTTTAATGGTGACAATTCACAGATATCTCAGCAAATTTTCAGTTCGGTATGCAACCTATTAAACAGTCGGTGTAGGACCGATACGTATAAATTGAATCTGGAATAAGTCCATATTCGTACCTTATTCGTAGCGTTATATAGACCTAATTACAGCAATACGTGTCAACTCATGGAAGAATCGATGGTTCGGAGCGGTAAGTCTCCACTGCAGCGACCGCTTTCTATTTCGAGTGCTACGGGGGTGATGATAGCCATCGTTGCGATCGCATTCGCCCTGGCCCTGGCCTGGTTTACCGGCGAAGGACAAATCGGCAGAATTTTCGCCCAGCTCAACCTGCTGCAGCAATCGCCACCCATGTGGCTAGAAGCGCCTATGGTAGCAGGCCACTACTTGATTTTTCCAACGGTGGCTCTGTTTCTGTTTGCAGTAGCCATTACCCGCATCTCTCCTCAACCAAAACCCTGGTCTCGGGCTCTGGTGGTGGCAGTGTTGCTCATTTTGGTGGGCCGATATGTGACCTGGCGTACGTTATCCACTCTCAATTTTGATGATCCCCTCAACGGCCTGGCTAGTACCTCGCTGTTTGTGATGGAGATGCTAGGGCTACTGGTGAGTATTATTCAGCTGGTCTTGCTACTGCGGGTGCGAGATCGTCATGCCCAGGCCGATCAGATGCAGTTGGCGGTGATGGATCAGACATTTTTGCCCTCGGTGGCGGTATTTATTCCCACCTATGATGAGCCGGAGTTTATTTTGCGGCGTACCATCATCGGCTGCCAGGCAATGGATTATCCCAGTAAAACGGTGTATTTGCTGGATGATACCCGACGGCCTGATATTAAAAAATTGGCGGAGACTCTGGGTTGTGAGTATGTCACGAGGTCTACTAATGACCATGCTAAGGCGGGAAATTTGAACAATGCGATCGCAAACACCAACAGCGAACTCATTGTCTCCTTTGACGCTGACTTTGTACCCACCCGTAACTTTCTCCTGCGTACCGTCGGTTTTTTCCAGGACCCCACCGTTGCCCTGGTACAAACCCCCCAGAGTTTTTACAATCCAGACCCAATTGCCCGTAACCTGGGTCTAGAAGATGTTCTCACCCCCGAAGAAGAAGTCTTCTATCGACAAATTCAGCCCATGCGAGACGGCGTCGGCAGTGTTGTCTGCTCGGGTACCTCGTTTGTTGCCCGTCGCAGTGCCCTAGAAGGGGCCGGCGGATTTGTCACTGATTCTCTGAGTGAAGACTACTTTACAGCGGTGCGGCTTGCTTCCAAGGGCCACAAAATCATATATCTAGACGAAAAATTAAGTGCGGGTTTGGCAGCTGAAAATATTACAGCCCATGCCATCCAGCGACTGCGCTGGGCGAGAGGCACGCTACAGTCCTTTTTTATTGAAACTAATCCGCTAACAATTCCAGGACTGAAGTTGATTCAGCGTTTGGGGCATTTAGAAGGCATTTTGCACTGGTTTACCAGCATATCGCGTATCATATTTTTGATTTCGCCGCTATTCTACTCGTTTGGGGTGATTCCTATTCGCTCTACCCCCGAGGAAATCATCTATTTCTTTTTGCCATACTACTTTGTTCAAATTACGGTTTTTTCCTGGCTAAATCACCATTCTCGATCCGCAATTCTCTCAGATGTTTACTCCCTGGTGCTGGCCTTTCCCCTAGCAGTCACTGTGGTCCAGGCAATGCTATCGCCTTTTGGCACTGGTTTTAAGGTCACCCCCAAGGGCACATCGAGTCAGGGATTCCGGTTTAACTGGAGTTTAGCCTGGCCGTTGATGTTGATGTTTGTGCTCACCGCCTGTAGCATCTGGTTAAATTTGGGAGAATGTTTAGCAAGAGGCAACTGGGCATTAGAAGTCACCCCAGAAACCGCCGCTCACCTGCGCGGTCTGGGCATTGGTTGGATCTGGAGCCTGTACAACCTGATGATGCTAGGAGCCGCATTGCTGGTGCTGCTAGATGTGCCCCGCCCCAACCCCTATGATTGGTTTGATCTACGCCGGGTAGTGCGATTGCAAATTGGTGATAATGCCGACGGTCGGATCTGGTGGGGCACAACAACGGCCATTTCAGAAATCGGTGCGACCATCACTCTCACCCAGCGGGGGTTACCTCAATTAGCTCCTGGTGAAACTCGTCCCATCCAACTTTCCATTAGCGAAGATCTATTCAGCCTGCAGGGCATACTGACCCGGATCGGTAATGACGGCGAATTTCCCTGTGTCACTGTACAGTTTCAGAATGTTACTTTGTCACAAAGCCGCAGATTAGTGGAGCTGCTGTACTGTCGCCCTGGACAGTGGAAACGCTGGAATACCCCTGGAGAACTCCAGTCCCTATGGATTTTAGTCAAAACCCTTTTCCGACCCCGAGTCTTGACAGGGGACGTCCGGATTAAAGCCATGACCGTTGCCAAGGGATAATTTCTCCATAACTTGGTTGCTATGGTTGAACACCAGCATCATATTCTCGACACAGGGGGCAACCAAATTAAGCTCGTGGGGCTCTAAACAGCTCAGTACCTTATCGGTCAGCAGCTGAGCCCCCCTGAGAGTCATTTCCCAGGGAATACCGATATGAGCGTAAACCACACGGCATAAAACGACGAGTTCTTCTTTGATCACCCTGGTATGCCCCTGCAAAAAACTGAGCCATAGATAGACTTGGAACATATCAAAGTCTCGCAAAGACGAATGCTTGACCTCTGGATGTTCGAGTCGACCACGACGGGTATGGTGGTAAGGAAAATCATGACTCCATTGGGTATAGGTTGCCAATGAAATTTCCGCCATCATGGGCACCATCCGCTCGACTATGCCAAATATTGGCGTACCGTTTCTGTGGTGCAACGCAGCCCCACACATTCTCTGCCATGGCATGGCCATATGATCTTCGAGGAACTTGAAATAAGCGCCCAATAACGCTCGCTCTAATGGGTCTAAACTTTTTAGTAATAACGCATTGGTTAAGTTGATTTGGGTGGTCATAAACCCAAGGGATTTCTCATCGTTTGAGCCAGCGCTTTTGGCTTGTAACTCATCTATAGACGGTGCTAAAACACTGGCCAACTCACTGATATTAGGCACCTTATAGAGCTGTCCCAAACGCTCCAAAGGCAAATGCTCTAGTTCCCATTCTGAAATGGCGAAAACGGTTGTATGTGTCTGATAAAACTCCAAAAGCTGTAAGTAAATACGACTGGTTACCTGGGCTAGGCTCGTAATTTCCTGGAGATCAAAATCGTCAAAATGAACATAAAAATCTTTTGACCTAATTGCTGCTAACTTACAAGCTTCAACGATCTGCTGGCTGTTTAATGTCGCAGATATCCCCCTGGCAGCTGGCGTTTGCAATAGCTGATATATCTCATCAATAATCAAAGATCTTGCACTGGAGGCGAGTATAGAAAAATCAGGACGATAGCGTGCAGCCCAAACATCAACTAATCGATTTACTGTTGCTGTCTGGGGGCGATGAGAGCTACTTATCATAGTTGAATAATCGTTGATGTGTAGAGCAGTATGTCTGCCAACTCGATGGGACGATTAAGCGGAATAATCTAAGACGCAACCTTGTTGTAATCTGCACTAGTGAGGCATAAAACAACCTGCTTTGAATACTGAAAACACCCAAAAAAACCGCTGTGACCGCGTCTTTATTCAAATTAGTCTGATTGACTACAACAAACAGAACGTTTTACCAAAAGTTAGTAGAATGTTCGCACCCTCTTTATCAAGCTGAGTGCATGTAAATCAAAAATTGTTGTTTTGAACCAGGATTGCTTGAGGTTATTTTTTGCACTACTCTAGATCCCACAAATCCTCAATCGAGGAGTTCAAAACACTTGAGGAGAATTTCCTTGAGCTTTATAACAGGGGTATCTATGTTGTTTATGTTTTTTTGAGAGAGATGATTATTCTAGTCGCCAGAGGGGGTAATCTCCTGCAGCCAAAACAGGAGATCTGCCGGTTTTGGCTGCGATCGCAGCTAATAACTCTCCATTAGCATAGGGAACAAAATAGTCGCTATAGCCTGTCGGTATCTCAGGTAATTGTCCAGGCTTAAACAACACAAAGGTCGTATCAGTAGGGACCGCATAGCTTAACGAAATCATATTTCCCAGCCCCGTCGCCCCCAGTTCAGCAATAACTAGCGGCTCTTTTGTTTGTCGAATCAAACTCCCCATGGTGTTGTTGTGATAGTCAATATTTTTGTTCCACCAGGTAAATGAAGCCGCACTCAGGGTGCCAGAGACTAAACCTACCACCAACAAAGTGGCCCAAATACCTTGGCCCCAGAGCCGGTAGAAACCACGGTCTGACAGCATCAGCTGCCGCAACCACCCCGCTAAGATTAAGGTCACCGTTAACAACGACGGCATAAAATAACGGGTGCTCACTGATAACTGACCACCGTTGATCAAATCGGGAAGGATAAGCCCTAAAGCAGGTATCATTAGCATGGTGACACAAAAGGCCAGGGTCGTTGGTGGTGTCACCAACAGTAACTGCCACAGTGCGATCAACACCAGGATCAACACCATCAGCGGCACCCCATAGGTGTATGGATGCTCCAACGGTAAGCCCAAATCAACCACCGTTGAACTCAAATGCAGCCCCCAAAATTTAACCAGCTGTCCCAGGGGTTGCCGAAATGAGGTCCACTCTGTTACAGACTCTAATTTAGCTCTGTTGTTTAGAATAATAACCAGCCAGGGTATAAAGGTAACAAATGCTCCCCCTAGGGCGATCGCAAACCGCTGCCAATGTTGTCGCGAACCACTAATCAAGACATACAGACTGTGGGCGGCAACCACAAAAACACTCAGCAATGTGGTGTACAGCATCAGAGACATGCTGATGCTGTAAAGTCCCCACTGTTGTAACGCCACAGTTTTAGGAGAACGTACTACGACAGCACTGCTGGAGTATCGATGATTAGACGATCGGAGCGCTTTGAGCAAACAGCCATTGGCCAACAAAATTAGACAGGCCCATAGGCTATATTCTCGGGCTTCTTGGGCGTAGAGTAGCTGAATGGGAGATAGTGCCATTAAACAGGTGCCAATCAGACCTGACCAATGATCTTGCCAGAGTTGTTGGCAGGTCCAATAGGTTAACGGCAGTAGCCCTAGCCCAAACACTATCGCCAATGCTCGAAATGAAGTGATTGAAGGCCCCCAAATACCGACCCATAATCGCTCTAATACATAAAACAGCGGTGGATGTTCAGGATGACTGACAAGCGCCGACCAGGTATCGCCCCAGCGTCTGGATTCTGGGAATTGCTGCAGTGATTGCAAATCAGCAGCAGAGACTATGGGCTCGTTGAGAAGTTGCGTTTCAATAGTTTTGCCAGAATGCCCTAACACACGAATTGTCGTGTATACCTCATCATGCCAGTAAACTTTGTGGGCAGCATTTGTGCAGCGCAAACCAATGCCCAACAACAGGCAGACAATAAAAAAGATTTGTAATCGCTTTTTTACGACTGCAATCGAACGAGAACTAACCACGGCTTAGGTTTGCAACTGGTTGCAACCATTGAGTTGTTAAGTTATCCAGCATACGCTACTTTTCTGGCACTCGCAGCTACATGCATCTCCTAGCTGCTGCTAAAGCAGGCTCAATTGCTGTAAATCCGATGAAAACTTAGAATTTCGTCGTCGAATTTTGGGCGGAGTAATATTAACGTGAGCCACAAACCATGTACGCAGCTCACGACATTGTTGGGCATCCAAACTATCTAAGTCTAAGGCGGTTGGGAATAGCTGGGGAGCCTTGATTTTGGCCCAGCTGACCTCACTGACATAGCGTTCGGCCCCAAACGGTAAGATGCTCTCAGGCATGGGGCTCAGATAAGTCACAATGTTGTCGGTATTTAAGAACGCATTCCGCTGTTGTTCTAATTGTTGTACGCGTTGCGATCGCCTCTGGCGATAATCCAACATTGGTGGCGGATAGCCTTGAGTTGGCGGTGGAGCTCCCAGTTGTTCCGGGGCCAGGTGGGCCAATTCTGGTACCCAGCGTTTAATAAACAATCCCTCTGGATCACAGCGATCGACCGCGACCTGCTGAGGGTTATAAATCCTTGTCCAGGTCTTATCAACACAGTGGGTCACACCCGACTGCATTGCCCACTGATAGTGATCAATGGGACAGTCCCCATCGATCAGGTGGCGCATAAAATGCAGCGCTCCATAGCGCCAGTCCATCCCCAACAGGTTGCTGAGAAAGCTGGCATAGATGGCTCGAGTCCGAAAATTTAGGGACAGATAGCCCCCAGTGGCCTGCAGACAGCGAGCAGCGGCGTCCACAATAGGGAACCCGGTCTGGCCCTGTTGCCAGGCTTGATACAGGTTTTCATCAAAAGCCCAGCCGTCGCTGTCGAAAATGCTGTAAAGCGATCGCAGCTCCAACTGCGGTAAATAACGAAACCGCTGAGTAAACCCATTCCCCCACCGTAGCCGGGAGATCAGCTGATGATAGCTACGTTGAATCCGGCGATCGCCCCGGTCATCGGCTCGCTGAATCGTCTGTACACATTCACGCACAGAAATCGCCCCAAATTTAATGTGGGGGCTGAGCCCCGTCGTAATTTCAGCACTGGGATAGGACAGCTGCCAATAGTATCGAGCAGCTTTTTCTACTAAAAACTGCTGTAGCAGCTGTCGGGCAAACCGAGTACTCCCTTGGGGAATCGGTTTGCCATCTAAACAATGACCTAACTGCTCTAAACCCGGTAACGGCTCACTGATCACCTCAGATGGCACAGTTACCTGAGCTGGAGCAGGCACGACAGGAGTCGCCATCTCCTGATACCACCACTGGCGATATTGAGGATAGTCCATCAACTCAGCACGGCTGGCAGGAGGCTCAAACCAGCGAATTTTTATCTGTTGGGCAGCTAACGCCTGATTGAGTCGGGCATCGCGCACTCGCCCATAAATGCGCTCACAGTCTGTGTAGCTGTAAATCCCCTCTGCTTGAGTTTCTTTAACTAGGCGAGGTAATACCTCTACCGGGTCACCGCTCCGCAGAATTAAACATCCGCCTAAACGCCGCAAATCCTGCTGAAGATGTCGCAAACAGTCCACCATAAAACTCACCCGAGCGGCTCCGGTTTCTGGATGCTGCAATAGCGAGGGATCAAACACAAACACCGGCACCACTGCACCACGTCGGGCAGCTCGATAAAGCGGCTCATGGTCATATATGCGTAGGTCACGGCGAAACCACACCACTGTTCGATTCACAGCTGCCTCCCCCCGAGCCACTGACAGCCAGGCACTGCTGGGGCTCGCTACAATTCGCTGACTAAATGATAAAAACTTTTTTGATTGCTAGCTGCAAACTCAAGTGGATTTAGTTCAAGTGTACTATTATTGACTCACAGCCTCTAGAACGTTTGTCCTATGAACCAGTCTCGTCCCTATGCATCACCCAAGCGTCCCGCTCCCAGGCCCACCTATCATGTTAAACCCCGTGCCAGACGGCGGCAGCGCACACAGCCCCAGACCTGGCTGCTTGGCAGCCTGGCTTTAGCGGCCTTAGCCCTAGTTCCCCAAGACCTCTGGTCTCAACTATCGATGCCGATTTCTACTCGGTCTACTCAGTCACAGTCTGCACAACCGTGGCAGCTGAGCCGTACCAGTACAAATCAGACCTGCCAGACCATGGCCAATGCTGACCAGCGGCTGTCCCGCGCTCAGCTCACCCAATTTTTATCGATTGCTCAAAATTCATCCCAGGCAAACGTGCATGAGACCATTGCGCCACCCTATTGCGTCCTCTCCAAAGCCCATGAAGCCAATCAACGTGAAGCATACCCTCTAGCATTCGACCCAGAAACCTGGTTTGTCGTTAAGTATGAGCAGGGTCTTTACAAGGGCTATGACTTTGTCTTTCAGCCATAGGGACTTAACGCTTTGAGCATACTCTTTCATAAAACTTGAGTTGGGTTAGCAGATCGACCGCCACTCACAACGCATTGATTCCCCTATACCTCAAGTTCCTGTAGCAAACCACTACAGGCATCCATCAATAAATCAATCACATAGTCAAACCCGTCGGCACCACCATAGTAAGGATCTGGCACTTCGCGATCGGGATACTCCTGGCAGTAGTCACACATACGCTTGACCTTGTGTGCGTATTTTCCAGCGGGATCAAGTGCCAAAATATTGCGATAGTTGCTGTTGTCCATGGCCAACACTAGATCAAACTGATCAAAGTCTGCCGCTGTGAACTGACGAGCGCTACCTATCAGTCGAATTCCCCGCTTTTGGGCGGCAGCTCTCATGCGACCGTCGGGGGGGCTACCGATGTGATAGCTGGATGTGCCGGCAGAGTCGCAGGTTATCTGCGATTGCAGACGCCGCTGCTCCAATAGATAGTTCATGATATTTTCCGCCGATGGGGAGCGGCAAATATTGCCCAGACACACAAATAACAGTCGGGTTGTCATGACAAACGCTCAATGAACAAATAAAACTAGACATGTAAAAACGACTAGCGATGGAGACGCTAGCCGCTAGGAAATTATCTATGGCGACGGTTTTAGAGGCCAGGCAGCTGTAAACCACCGGTCAGTTCTTCCATCCGTTCCCGCATGGTTTCGGTTGATTTAATATAGGCATCGCGCATGGCAGCTGACACCAGGTCAGAAAGCACCTCTGCTCCTTCGTTCATGGCTTCAGGAGAAATAGAAACCCGTTTGGGTTCTTGATTGCCACTGAGGATAACCTTAACCAAGCCACCGCCCGATTGGCCTTCAATTTCCATTAGTTCCAGTTCTTCCTGGAGCTTTTTAGCGCCTTCTTGAACTTGCTGAGCCTTTTTAAAGGCTTCGCTCAGCTCTTTCATTTTTCCAAGACCGAAGCCAAAACCTTGCCCTTTGCTCATAATCGGCGGCGTGATTTTACTAAATTAACTGTCAAACTATACGTCGCCTTGGCGGGAATTGCAATCTTTAGCGGGAACAGTGATGGGTTCAGACTGGAGTTAGAGCAGCTAAAGGCAGTGGGGAATGGACAGTGGGAAGTAGGATATTGATTAAGTTAGGCCACAAATTCAGAGTCTGGAGTGAAAGTTTCTATCGGCTAGAAATAATTTATGGAGCAGGCTATCCTAGTCTTAGAGTTAAACTGTCTGAAAATCTCCTAAAATCTGCACCTCGGGCCTCAGCTGTAACGACCATTTGTCGTCCACAATGGCCTGAATATGGCGAATTAGATTAAAGATATCGCTAGCGGTTGCGCCACCACAGTTGAGAATAAAGTTGGCGTGGCGTTCAGCTACTTGGGCCTGCCCCAGCTTGAAGCCCTTCAAACCTGAGTTTTCAATCAGCCAGCCAGCGCTCTTGGGCTGGGGATTGCGAAATACACTGCCGCAGCTGGGTAAGTGATAGGGCTGGGTAGTACGACGCTGTTCTAAATCCGCTGAGGTCTCGGCCCGTACCACCTGGGGGTCGTGACCAGGTTGTAGCTGAAAGGTGGCTTGGGTGACAATGCGAGGGTCAGCCTGCAGGATAGAGGTTCGATACTGGAACTGCAGCTGGTCAGGGGTGAGGGTTTCTAGAGTGCCGTCAGGGTTAAGGACATCGGTGCTGACTAAAATTTCTTGGGTATCGCTGCCATGGGCTCCAGCATTCATAACGACGGCCCCACCAACGGTGCCTGGAATGCCGACAGTCCATACCAATCCTCTCCATCCTCGCTTGGCTACTTTCCAAGCCAGTGTGGCCATGGGCATACCGGCGGCAGCAGTGACTTGCCCCGCTTGATCAAACTCGGTTTGTCGTAGATAACGCGTACAGATCACCAGACCTGGCAAACCGCGATCGCTAATTAACAAATTAGAGCCTGCCCCCAGACGGGTAATCGGCAACCCTTCAGCATTTGCCCACTGGACACAAGCCTGCAGCTCACTGACGCTGCGGGGGGCCGCAAACCATTCAGCCGGGCCACCTACCTTGAAGGTGGTCAGGGTTGCTAGCGGATACTGAGCCTGAGCGACACAACCTGTACTCGTTAATTGCTTTTCAATGGCCATGGCTAAAAATTCGGATTAGGAAGGATTGTTGCTAGCCGAAATTTTTATCTTGGCATAACATGGCCGCTTAACTGTCCTAAACACTTGTCAGAGCAGCATGTTCGGCTTGTTCGGCTTGGTAGGTCATCACCTCTGGAATCACCTGGTTTAAGTTGCCAGCAGTGAGAAAAATCACCAGATCACCCGGCTGTAACACTGTGGCTAGTCGGGCTTTTACGTCGTCCAGTGTGGCCGCATAGCTGACCTGAGTGTGGTGTTCACCAATGGCGCTGGTGACATCTTCTCCCGTAATTCCCGATGTATTTTTCTCGCCGGCACTATAAACATCGGTGACAACGACATGATCGGCATTGGTAAAAGCCGTTGAAAATTCCTGTAGTAGGGTAGTAATCCGACTGTAGCGATGGGGTTGAAACACGGCTACTACACGGCGTTGATTAACCCCTTCCAAAATCTCGGTGCTTTTTACCTTGGCTGCTGCCAGGGTCACTTTAATCTCGCTGGGGTGGTGGGCGTAGTCATCAACAAACAAAATGTTGTTATGAAAACCCCGATGGTCAAACCGACGCTTAGCGCCTTTGAAGGTAGCCATAATTGACGCGATCGCATCAAACTCTACCCCCAACCGTCGAGCCACCGCAATCGCCGCTAGAGCATTACTCAAATTATGACGTCCCAGAATGGCCAGATGTAATTCTCCAATGCGCTGGCCCCGTTCCCAAATCTCTGCCGTTGTCCCCTGAGCTGTCTCACAAATATCGGTGGCAATGTAATCCGCCCCTGACTCCGGTCGCAGACTGTAGGTAATCGTAGGTTGAATTTGGCTCAGCACCGTCTCGCAATCAGCGCTGCCAATCACCACATCACACTGCTGAGCAAAGTGCTTAAAAATACCAACAACCTCATCCAGGGTGCTGTAATGGTCCGGATGGTCTAACTCAATATTGGTGATGATACCCATCGCCGCTGACAGCTTTACCAGCGAGCCATCCGACTCATCAGCCTCAGCCACCATGTAATCGCTGGTACCGACGTAGGCATTTCCCTGCCAAGTCGCCACTTCACCACCGATAACAATAGACGGATCAATACCAGCCTTGAGGAGCAGATAGCCTACCATACTGCTGGTGGTGGTTTTACCATGGGTGCCTGCGATCGCAATCCCCTGGGTTTGATTCATCAAGGCCGCCAAAATATCAGAGCGATGAAACATAGGACAACCAGCATCCAACGCCGCCTTATATTCAGGATTGCTGGGGCCAATCGCCGTAGAGCACACTACTTGAGGCAGCTTGACTTCACCCGTAGTCAGCTGCTGAGTCGCCTGGGCAATATTCTCGGCTTCCTGACTCCAAAAAATACGCACCCCCTGCTTTTGCAGACGACGCGTAATGTGCGTTAAACGAGAGTCAGACCCCGATACCGGTAGCTGTCGCTGCGCCAACACATGGGCCAGGGCAGACATACCAATCCCCCCCACACCAATAAAGTGAAATGGCCTGCCACCAAAATCGACTGCCATTGGCATAAAACTCACCTCACACACCACACACGGACATTTCAGGCGTATGATACCAGGAATCTATAGGATGGCTACACACTCACCTACCAGCGTTCGCGATTTTGCGTAATTTATTGCGCACCTCCTCTTAAACCCAGAGCTAGTCTTGCCCAGGCAGAATTGCTACTGACTTTGTCAGAACTTCACGTAGATTCGCGAGACTGACTTGTAAGCCAATACCGTGAGCAATTATACTTAATCCCAACACAGAACGATAATCCATTGGTCAGGCTCGGGAGTCAATTGATCCTACAGACTTAAACAGGCTTGACTGTAACATCTATGATCCTGGGCCGTTCAGACAATGGGATATCATTGGTTTTGCTAATGCAAACGCTAATTTGACGCAGTTGTACGACAGAGGGTAAGCGCAGTGATTAGAGTAGCTATCAACGGTTTTGGGCGCATTGGGCGCAACTTCCTACGCTGTTGGTTGACCAGAGAAAATTCAGGGTTTGATATTGTTGCAATCAACAATACTTCAGATCCTAAAACAGCTTGTCATCTGCTGAAGTATGACTCCTTGCTAGGACGCTTAGATGCAGATGTTAGCTTTACCGATGACACCATTACCGTCGGCGAGAAGACCATCAAGTGCTGTTCTGATCGTAACCCCAACAATTTGCCTTGGGGTGCTTGGGATATTGATCTTGTAATTGAATCTACAGGTGTCTTTGTTAGTGAAGAAGGCGCACGCCGTCACCTGGAAGCAGGTGCAAAGCAGGTGCTAATCACAGCACCTGGTAAGGGTGGGAACGTTGATACATACGTCGTTGGCGTTAATGCTGACCAGTATGTTCATGGTAAGAACCCCATTGTTAGCAACGCCAGCTGCACCACTAACTGCCTGGCTCCAGTAGTGAAGGTCGTTAATGACGCTTTCGGCATCATTAAAGGCACAATGACCACTACTCACAGCTACACTGGCGACCAGCGTATTCTAGATGCAAGTCACCGTGACTTGCGCCGGGCGCGGGCAGCAGCCATCAATATTGTGCCTACATCCACTGGAGCGGCTAAGGCTGTAGCCTTGGTTATTCCTGAGATGAAGGGCAAACTGAACGGTATTGCTATGCGCGTACCCACACCTAACGTTTCTGTTGTTGACCTGGTTGTTCAGGTTGAGAAGAAAACAATCAAAGAAGAAGTTAACGAGGCCATGAAAGCAGCTGCGGCTGGGCATATGAAGGGCATCTTAGGCTACACGGAAGAGCCTCTGGTTTCCATCGACTATCGTAAGACCGATGAGTCTTCTATCGTTGACTCCAGTCTGACTTTGGTTATGGATGGTGACATGGTGAAGGTTGTTGCCTGGTATGACAACGAGTGGGGCTATAGCCAGCGCGTTGTTGACTTGGCTGAGGTCGTTGCGGCTAACTGGCCAGCATAAAGCTACTGGTCCTTAAACATCCATCCCCCCCGGATAATACATTCGGGGGGATTTTGTATTGCATACCCCCATGATGAGCTAGCTCACCTGCCGTCATTTTGTTTGATCGGCTGGCCTAGGTTGGTATGGGCTGTCGGTTATTCCTATCATGTAATAAGAACCACTCTGCTGTAGGCTACTTGTTTTGACTGCGTCTTCTATCTTTGCCGCCGAGCACATACTCTTTGACCCCGCTGTCCCTGACTCCGATGCGGTGCCTTTAGTATTTGCTTTTCCCAACGAATATTCTGTTGGTATTACCAGCTTGGGGTACCAGGTGATTTGGGCAATGCTGGCCCAGCGTCAAGATCTGGCGGTAGGACGCTTGTTTACGGATGTAGCCGATCACCTGCCAGCCCAGCCCGAACTGATGGGGTTTTCGGTTTCTTGGGAATTGGACTATATCAATATTCTGAATTTACTTGAACAGCAGCAAATTCCTATTCGCAGTTGCGATCGCACCCAGGATCATCCCCTCATTTTTGGCGGCGGTCCTGTACTCACGGCCAATCCTGAACCCTTTGCTGACTTTTTTGACATCGTACTGCTTGGGGATGGAGAAGACCTGATTCCTAGCTTTATCGACACCTACCAATTGGTTCGCACCGCCAGTCGTTTAGAGCAACTCAAAGCCCTAGCCCAGGTGCCTGGCATTTATATCCCTAGCCTCTATCAGCCCGTATACACCGAGCCGACAGGCCCCATTAGTCATGTAGAGCCCGTCAGCGGTGTGCCGGCCATTGTTAAAAAACAAACCTATCGGGGCAATGTCCTCCTAGCTTCGACGGTGGTCACCGAAAAAGCCGCCTGGGAAAACATTTTCATGGTGGAAGTGGTGCGCAGCTGCCCAGAAATGTGTCGGTTTTGTCTAGCTAGCTATCTGACACTGCCATTTCGCACCGCTAGCCTGGATGATTCCCTGGTGCCAGCGATTGAGCGCGGCTTAAACGTCACCCAACGGTTAGGTCTGTTAGGAGCCTCGGTTACCCAGCACCCAGGCTTTGAAGAGCTATTGGACTACATTAACCAACCCACCTACGACGATGTGCGGTTGAGCATTGCCTCGGTGCGCACCAATACTGTCAACGAAAAATTAGCCAACACCCTGGTCAACCATGGCACTAAGTCCATCACCATTGCCGTGGAAAGTGGGTCAGAACGGGTGCGTGAAATCATTAATAAAAAGCTGGCAACCGCTGATATTGAGCGGGCCATAGTCAATGCTAAAGCAGGGGGGCTCAGCAGCGTCAAACTCTATGGCATGGCTGGCATTCCAGGGGAAACCGAAGCGGACCTGGAAGCTACGGCTACTATGATGCTGGAACTAAAAAAAGCGGCCAAAGGACTCCGCCTTACCCTGGGTTGCAGCACCTTTGTCCCCAAAGCCCACACGCCGTTTCAATGGTATGGGGTCAATCCTCAGGCCGAAAAACGTCTGAAGTTTTTACAAAAGAAGTTGCGATCGCAAGGTATTGACTTTAGACCCGAAAGCTACAACTGGTCAGTGATTCAAACACTGATTTCCAGAGGCGATCGACGCATCGGACAGCTACTAGAATTAACCCGCCACTATGGTGACTCCCTGGGCAGCTATCGACGTGCCTTTAAAGAACTCAAGGGTCAACTGCCCCCGCTAGAATTTTATGTTTACACCGACTGGTCAACGGAACAAGCTTTGCCCTGGGACCACTTAGAAGGACCGCTATCAAAATCCACTCTGCTCAAACATCTAGAATCAGCCGAGGTCCATATGGATGAACCAAGGTTTTGTAATTCTACCCCCGACCTTAAACTATGTAGCTCCGCCTGAGTTTGAGGTCAACATTATCTGGTGTAAAAAGCGATAACAGCCTTTTCCAAACAATAAACGGCAAGGTAATCGGCCAGAGTAGGCTAGCGACGATCACAAATGCCCAGTTAAGAGCACTTTTTTTTGAGGCATCAGTATCCCTCAAAAATGCGTACAGCGCTATCAAACAGGTGATAGCCGCAGGCAGGACGTAGTGCAGATAGCTCATAGTTAATCAAAATCGAAAAGCACAGACACAACTTCGATGGTCCACAAGCATTAAACCAACAATGCTCAGCCAATACATTCCCCTAATTAGATAGTTAGAGGTCAACTGCTATACCAGCCCCAGTCCCCCACCTGACATCGTAAACGCTGGGCTGCCTGCAAAACTGACATAGCAGACACATCGAGTTTAGGAATTCGTTTACCGCGACGAACCAGATCATGGCGGTAAGTACGATCATAATAAGTCAATATAATTGCAGCAGCAGCCCTCAGTTCACCTCTTTTAATATGCTGCACAGCCTCCTGGGTGCGTAATCCGCCCAGACGCTTCCGTAAGCGCTCAGTCGCTGCAATCAGCTCCTCTAGATTCGCTTGACCATAGACATCCACTAAAATATCTAACCGTTCCGATTCGGAGCGCACCACCTCTAACGTGTTGGCCGCTTCCATTTGTCCCATGAGTTCATTCGGTATCCGACAGGTCCCCACGCGGCGACTTTCCGCCTCAATCCAAACAGGCCGCTGAGGGTCGAATTTGGACCACTGTTCAGCAATTAAATTTTCATACTGCTCGGTACTCGGTTGAGACGGTAGCATTAGCGCGCCATAGCTGCTGCCGCGATGATTCGCTAACCCTTCCAAGTCTAAGACCTGCTCTCCTAAATCACGGAGGGCATGCAGAATATCGGTCTTGCCCGTGCCGGTCATCCCCCCCACGATGATGATGGGCCGAGCGGTGGCTAATGTAGCTCTAACCCAGTGGCGAAAGGCTTTATAGCCCCCTTGTAGTAGCTTGACATCTAAACCACTGGTTGCCAGCAGCCAGCCCACAGAGCCGCTGCGCATCCCCCCCCGCCAGCAATGAACTCTGACCTGACGCTCAGGAGCCAGTGCCTTGGCCTGTTTAACTAAACCCACCATTTTGGGAGCCACTAGCTCCAATCCTAATTCAATGGCTGTCTCCTGCCCTTGTTGTTTATAACAGGTCCCCACCTGAGCGCGCTCTTCATCCGAAAACAAAGGAAAACTGACGGCCTCAGGGAGATGACCTTGGGCAAACTCACTCGGGCTACGGACATCTAAAATTGGACCGGGGGCCTGCCAAAAATCAGAAATTGGAAGAAATTGGGTCACCACATGGCTAATTAGAGAACATAGGAAACCCCTGGGGATTTCACCCTCTGATTGTAAAAGGCGCTTGCCCCTCTACAGCGGGCACAACATTGCCAATGTGACGACTATGAACATACCCCTGTTTTTTTAAGTTCTCTAAACAGTCGTTTATACGGTCCTGGGGAATCGCTGCCAGCAGCCCACCAGAGGTTTGAGGGTCAAACAATAGGGGATAAGCATGATGGTGGGCAGGGGTCTGCACATGACGTTCGACCTGCTGGTTGCGTTTGTGCAGAGAGCTTAGGTAGCCTGTCTCAAAACAGGCATATACTCCAGGCAGCACGGGCAGAGCATCCAGGTTTAGATCAATGCTCATCCCAGTCGGCAACATCTCATGGAGGTGCCCCAAAAGGCCAAAGCCCGTTATATCGGTGCAAGCCACTGCACCATGGTTTTGTAAACACTGAGCCGCCTGTTGATTTGACTGCATCATACTGGCCACAGCCGCTGCAATCCATCGTCCTTTAGCGGCTCGCTGCATATCGGCGGCAAAGAGTACCCCCGTCCCCAAAGGTTTGGTCAAAATCAGACCCAGACCGGGGCGCAGATTTTTCTTAGTCAGAATAGTATCGGCAGCGATCCAGCCATTACAGGCAAATCCTAAGGACAGCTCTGGACCTTCGCTGGTGTGCCCCCCCACTAGCCAGGTCTGGGAGGGAGCTAGGGCCTGGTAAGTGCCTGTCATCAGCTGATAGAGAGTCTCCGTTTGGATCGCATCCGTACCATAGGGCAACGTAGCCAGAGCCAGTACGGTTTGGGGAGTCGCCCCCATGGCAAATAGATCGCTCAGGCAGTGGTTGACACAAATTTGAGCAAAAACGTAAGGGTCATCCACCAGCGCGCGAAACTGATCCACCGTTTGTACAGCTAACTTGCCTGGGGGCATGGCAATCACGGCAGCATCATCAGGCGATTCTAGACCGACCTTAACCGGGTTAGGCCAGTGGTCCATCTCTGGAAAATCTTTTCTGGCACGATGGAGGGCACGACTCAGCACTGAACTACTGACTTTTGAACCACAGCCAGCACAGTGGGGCATCATTGTGTCGCTACCCGGTGCTGTTTGGCTGCCGCTATCCATGGGCGGAAATTGATCAAACAGGGACATAAACCTGGCATCAATCCGATGTTTCCAGTGTCGAAACCAAACTGATTCAGCCGACCACCAGCCACGGGACGCAATCGCTCCCCCCCTTCCCAGGTCAATAATGTTGAGAAACTGACTCTGGGGCTTGAAGGGCTTGAGCGCCTTACCATAGAAATAGCGCTGCAGATTGTGATAAAGGGGAGGCGCTTGCCGAACGGCAAATACGCCAGCCTTGGGTCGGGGGTGATTGACCATGGTCGCCACATCGCCCACGGCAAATACATTGGGGTGAGATAGGGTTTGGAGCGTATCTTTGACCAAAATAAAGCCGGCTTTATCCGTCGATAAACCGGTCCGTGTCAGCCAGGGAGCTGTGCTGGCACTGGTCACCCAAAAAACGCGATCGCATGTTACCTTCAAGCCCGACTCACAGCGTACCTGAACAGCACCGTCTGCCACAGGCTCTACCGCACAGACGGATTCTGACAGGTGGGTGTGGATACTGCGATCGCGAAAAATTCTAGCCAGCTGCCGTTGGGTCATGGGATTCCGCCCCGTTGCCAGCCGCGCTCCTCGGTGAAATACATGGACATTGACAGCACTGCCCACGCTCTGTTGTAGCCGCACCTGCATATTAAGAGCTAGCTCTACCCCACCCACACCACCACCGACAATGCCAATGGTGGCCGACTGTGCCTGATCCAGACTCTCTAAATAGCGATGCCAGGCCCGTAATAGATTGGGCACCGGCTTAGCCGGGATCGCATACTCCCTCGCTCCCGGCACTGATACGGTTCCTGGCGTACTGCCAATATCAATGGACAGGGCATCGTATCTCATCGGCGGATGATGGCGACAATAGATCATCTGTTGATCCGCATCAATGTCCACCACCTCATCCATAACTAACCGGCAATTAGCAAACCGAGTTAGCGGTCTCAAATCAATATGGGACTGGTCAAAGTCATAAAGCCCTGAAATATGGCAAGGCAACATGCCTGAATAGGGCGTATCCACTAGGTTGGTGATCAGCGTCAGCCGTACCCCGGCTGGCAGGCTGTTCATACCGATTTTGCGCAACACAATGGTGTGGGTGTGCCCGCCCCCCACAAAAAATAAATCCGTATGAATCGAAGTTGTTGCCTGCATAATTGTCAGGGAACCGATAAACATCACGCGCCGCGCCCACTATGTTGCGCTATCGCGACCATTATAGATAGCAGAAAAATTTGGATGGCGCGTGAGTTTTCCCTGAGGAGTTTTCAAGACCTACTCATACCAAATCCGAATTCATCAAACCCGATTAAAAATGGATTGTTCTTCTGTAGGGGCATTCCCTTGTGAGTGCCCTTCGTTAGATATCGGACGCTATCAGTCAGGATTTCGGATAACAACTAATTCTTGAAAGCGTGGATCTTGTCTAAGACCATCAAAAGCCGGATCTTTATGGGCCATTTCAATCCACTGGTTGGGGTTGAGGGCAAAAGCTTTTTGTAGAGCCAGCAGGGCAAAATCATCCGCCTGCATCTGGGCATGGCAGTAAGCCTTGAGGTACCAGGCTAAATCTAGATCCATTTTGAGGGCCACGGCCTGATTAAAGTTTGCGATCGCAGGCTGAAACTGTTCCAATAGCATGAGGGCCAGACCACGCCGGACCCAGGCCTCATAGTAATCAGACTGAAGATCGATTGCCTTGGTGTAGGATGCGATCGCACGTTGAGATTGTCCCTGTTCATCCAACAAGACGCCTTGCTGATACCACTGATCAGAGGTTTGCCATTGTTCACTCATCCATCCCATCTCCTCATCAGTTAATCATCACAGCCCAGCTAGTGACCCATACCGTTTTCATAAAACCATCCAAAAAATAATCCTTTTTCACCGATTAAAAAAACATATATATGCAATTTCAAGAAATTGATGTACATTAGCGGGCAAAGCTGCAATCAGAATCAAAAAAATTAGTGAGCTTGATCAATTACATGTGGTCGTAGCCTCACATTATCAAAGCTCCATCTACTGGAACTGCTCTAGGTCCTTACGCTTTATCCCTGGTTGCTGTGCCGACCTGGAAACACTTACAAAAGCCAATCGTTGTGCGTTTTCGGAATATATGAAGTCGAGTTCTGTTAAAGCCATTCCTATTAAGGGGTTTACCCAGGCTCTTATGGGTCATTTCAGCCAGCTCATACAATCTCGTCGAAGGCGCTCCTATGTTTACGCCAGATTGTTGCTTTTGGGTTGTCTGTCCCTATGGATGCTGACAGGTTTGGTTCTACCTGCCCAGCGCAGATCGGCCGCTGCCGCTGAAGTGGAATTGGCCAGAGCAGCCAATCCCTGGAGCTTCGCTTCGTTTCCAGTAGAAAATTTCCAGGCTTATACCTCTCCCTTTGGCTACCGTCAGTCTCCCTTCGGTGGTGAACAGTTTCACTATGGTCTAGACATCGCCGCACCATTGGGTAGCTACATCCGCAACTGGTGGGAAGGCGAAGTCATCGAAGTTAGCGACGATAGTGCCTGTGGGACATCCGTTGTGATTGAGTCAGGAGAATGGCAACATATTTATTGTCATATGCAAGGCTACGTCACCTATGAAGGCGGCAGCAGGGTTATGGTTGATCCAGGCGGCAATATCCGTATTCGAGAAGGGGGCACCATCAGCACAGGCCAACCCATTGGCCGTGTTGGTATGACCGGACGTACCACCGGTCCCCATCTCCACTGGGGCCTCAAGTTTGAAAGCAGCTGGGTCGATCCAGCCATGGTGCTGCGAGCCATGTACGACGACCAGCAGGCATTGCGGTAAAAGGGTAGTTAAAACTTTATGGTTGTGACTCCTTGACCTTTATGATCTGCAGCACAATCTATCAACCAGTCAAGATGTTATCGTCTAGCTAAAGCCATCTTTGCGAGTGGCTGGGTACATTACAGCTGTACCCCTGTTCGACCATCACCCAACTAACTATGACTGCTCCAATGTCAGAAGCTGAAAACACTCGCGCTGTTCTTCGTTCTCAAGAGCCCGAACTACAGTATGAACTTCCCTGGAACCGTGAAGGTGAGTTTGAAATAGAGGCACTCATCGTCAGCCAAAGTAAGAGTGACTTACTGGTCAAAGTTAAAACTGACCGTGGTGAAAATCATCTAACCATTTTAGGTTTTCTACCGGGTCGAGTCGCAGGGCAGCGTTGGCGCTTAGAGTGTCTGCGTTCCTCTGGTCGTATCGAACTCCTGGATGGTGAACCCCTCGAATAACACCTGACCTGAGCTTGAGGCTCATAGTTGGGATTACAATACACAGTGCCCTTGGATAAAACAAGGGTACTGAGTTAGCTGACTGGAAATGGCTGACAGTAGCCGCACTACGAGTTGACAGCAGGTATGTCTACATACTCGCTGACAATGCCACGGAACTCTTCGCCATCAATGGTTTCTTTTTCCACAAGTCGATCGACCAGCCGGTCTAACAATATGCGGTTTTCTTTCAGCATTGAACGAGCCTTGTCATAGGCCGTCGTCGCAATTTCTCGGACACGCTGGTCAATTTTTGCGGCCATTTCCTCGGAATATTCCGAACGCTGCATCAGGTCACTACGTCCTAGGAATACAGCACTACTGGGAGACTCCATCGCAAACGAACCTAGCTCTGACATGCCAAAGCGAGTGATCATCTGACGGGCAATATTAGTCACTTGCTGGATATCATTGGCCGCGCCTTGAGTCACCTCATCTGGACCAAAGACAATCTCTTCAGCCGCACGACCACCTAGCGCCATCGTAATCCGGTCAATCAGTTCAGCATAGGAAATCAGGCCATCATCTACCCGGTCTTCTTTAGGTAAGTAACTGGCAAATCCACCCACACCACCAGAACGAGGAATAATGGTCACCTTGGCCAGTGGGTCAGAGTGCTTCAGCATTGTACTCACCAAAGCGTGCCCAACTTCGTGATACGCAATTAGTCGCTTCTTTTTACTGTCTAGCAGAGGTGTGAGCGTGAGGCCAATGGTCAAGCGATCAATGGCATCATCAATTTCTTCCATGGTGACGGCATCTTTACGACGACGTGCCGTCAGAATGGCAGCCTCATTGAGCAAATTAGCCAGTTGGGCTCCCGAAAAACCGGGGGTGCGGCGAGCAATGGCTTCCAAGTTCACATCTTCCGCAATCTTTTTATCGCGGGCATGTACATCTAGAATGCCTAGACGACCGTTGTAGCCCGGCAGATCAACCGTGATTTGTCGATCAAATCGACCGGGGCGTAGGAGCGCCGCATCCAGTACATCAGGACGGTTGGTAGCGGCAATTACAATAATGCCGCTATTGCCCTCAAAGCCATCCATTTCAGTCAATAACTGGTTAAGGGTCTGCTCTCGCTCATCGTTACCACCGCCGATACCGGCTCCGCGCTGACGGCCCACAGCATCAATTTCATCAATAAAGACGATACAGGGGGAGTTTTCCTTGGCTTTCTTGAACAGGTCGCGTACACGAGAGGCACCGACACCGACAAACATTTCAACAAATTCAGATCCTGAAATACTAAAGAAAGGGACCCCGGCTTCACCAGCAATTGCTTTAGCTAAGAGGGTTTTACCAGTTCCCGGCTGCCCCACCAGCAGCACTCCTTTAGGGATGCGGGCTCCAATGGCGGTGAATTTTTCAGGATTTTTGAGAAAAGTCACTACTTCCTGTAGCTCTTCCTTTGCTTCCTCAATCCCAGCCACATCATCAAACATGACCCCTGTTTTGGCTTCCATCTGAAACCGGGCACGGGAACGGCCAAAGTTCATTGCACCGCTGGCTGAATTGGCTGACCGCCTTAAAATCATCAGCAATGCAAAGACAACAATCATTGCCAGCAGGGCATTCACGGCGAGCCCCGTCAGCGCACTATTGTCTGAACGCTCTAATACTTCATACTCAACATCGCTGCTACGAAGCTTTTGCAACAGACGCTGGTTGTACACATCATTAGCGAATAGTTCTACTGAATGCAAGGGTGCTTGTTCTTCGTCGTCTATCAGCCGCACATTGGCAACCCCTCGCAGGTTATCCAGCTCTACCCGCTCGACTACACCCTGATCGAGTTTTTCCAACAGCTGACCGTAGGTGATTTTAGTCTCTTCAGTTCCCTCCACTTGAGCTGATGCTGGCTGTACGCCAACCAGGGGAGCCGCGACCAGACTTTGCAGGACAAACCATCCAATCGCCAGAGTGCGAGTGGCACGGCGGCTAAATGAGGGTTGATGGGACGAGGGGGGGATGGACTTATTCATATAAAAGAATGGACTACTAGTTAAAGCTACAGGTAATCAGCAATGAGTCAGGGGCTTGACAAGACTGCCAATTCAACTCCCCCAGTTTAGCGTTCTAATCTACTAACCAGGGGAGGGATCATGTATATTCCTCAATCGATCTGTCCCCTAGCGAGCGATCGCAACAATGGCATTTTGACCACCAAAACCAAAGCTGCTGCATAATACATGCTTTACAGCCGTATTAACGCTTGAACCAACCCGAACAAAGTTGAGGTCAAACTCAGGCTTACTCAGCCCGACACAGGGGGGGAAGCGCTGGTGCTGCAGACTGAGCAAACTAAAAACAGTCCCGATTAACCCAGCTGCGCCCAGGGTATGTCCTGTTGCTCCCTTGGTGGAACTGACGGCTGCCTTAGGAAAAAGCTGCTCAATCATATGAGCCTCATTGGCATCGTTGAGACGGGTGCCGGTGCCATGGGTATGAACATAGTCAATGTCGTCTGGGTGTAAGCCACTACGCTGCAGGCATTGGTTAGCCACCGCCAGAGTCCCATCTGGGCGCGAGGAACTGATGTGGTATGCGTCATTGCTCAGGCCAAATCCCAACAGTTGACCATAGGAACATTGGCCAGAGGCTCGGTCTTGTACCTCTAAGACTACGGCGGCTGCGCCCTCGCCCAGAACTAACCCGGTGCGATCGCGATCAAAGGGATAGCAGCCTTGCTTGGCCATCGCTCCCATGCGGCGAAACCCCGTCAGGGTCAGAGGTGTAATTGGTGCATCTACAGCCGCGACCACCACTCGCCGACACTGCCCTGTCTGTAGCAGCATATATCCCTGAAACAATGCCCATAGACCCGTGGCACAGGCCGCCATCGGTGCCAACACAGGTCCCTCACTGCCCAAAGCCTGGGCTACCTGGGTAGATAGGCCACAGGGCAACGCTGTTATCCAACGATCTAAGGGCTGCTCACCTCGTGCCATAGCCTCCCAGCGGTTTAAGTAGCTGCGGCTAGAGCCGACGACGATGCCACAGTCTTTGAGAGGAGGGGGCAGACCAGCATCCAGGACAGCGGCCCGAACCGTGGCCAGCAGCAGAGGCTCGGGGTCAGCTGGATATTTGCCTGCTATGGCTAAAGGCATAGCCGGGAGCAAACGAAAAGGCTGGCGAAGTGCGATCGCACTTTTGCCAGCCAATAAATTTGACCAAGTAGATTGGACCGTTGGTCCCAGAGCTGTCCACAAACCAATGCCGGTGACAACAACCTCCAGCACTACTCAGTCACCAGATTATCCAAACCCTCAATGACCTGTGCCGACTCAATCACATCACCCTGTTGAATAGCATCTACCACTTCTAAGCCTTCAGCCACATAGCCAAAGACTGCATAGCTACCATCCAAAAACGGTAGATCGGCTAGCGCAAAATAAAACTGAGCGGACGCCGAGTCAGGAAACTGAGAACGCGCCATTGCTACAGCACCGTGGGTATGCTGCAAAGCAGGCTGAGCACTCTCCCCAGCAGATTCAAAGGTTTGACCATAGATCGGCTGATCAGACCCTTCAGGTGTGATCTCCAATGGAATCAGACGCTTTTCTTGCGTTTCAGGATCGACGAAACCACCTGTACCCAGCTGCTGTACTGGCACTGACGGATCTTTACTCTGCGGGTCTCCCCCCTGCACCACAAACGGCTGAGGTTCACGCACTACCCGGTGAAACACTGTCCCGTCGTAGACTCCACGCTCGACCAGATCAACAAAATTACCAGCCGTGATCGGTGCTTGCGTACCATCAACGTTAACTAGAATTCGCTCTCCATTTATCAAAAACTCGATCGTAGCAGTCCCCTCAAGCCTGACCAGCCCTTCGGGAGCAGGCGCAGCAGCAACCTCTGTCGATTCAGCAGATTCTGCTGGCGCAGCGGCTGGATCTGGATCAGTAGCCCCAGCCGTACAGCTCACCATGAATAATGCCACGACTAAACCGATGGCCCATTGCATTCGGAAACCGAAAACCATGATTAATTCCTTCGTTGACTAAGGGCACCATATCTTGTCACAGGGAAACACCCTTTTCAATAGGGAAATTCACGTTAACCCGGCATCAATGGCTACAGTCCCTCTAAGGGAACTTGCAGAAATCGAGCCAGTTCAGCCCCCTGATTTTCCACTGCTGCCAGCGATATTGGCTGACCTACGCGAGTCATAGGAATATCCCCTTTCCCCTTAATCTTGAGATAAAGTGCTCGCTTAGGATTCAATCCCTCACGAATTTCGACCCGGATTGCCGTCACCGACGACAGTGGATATTTGAAATCAATCCTACGATTTTTGCCAGGGAAACCCCACCGAAAGATTTCCACCTCCTGAGCTTCCTTATCAAATCGGTTGTAGCCACCACCAACATTCCAGATACAGATCAGCCAAAGGTAGAGGGATAGCAGTAGCGCTGCCGTGCCATAAAAACACATCACAATCCCTTGGGGAATAAAGATCAGCTGGGTCGGATCGGCAAATGGCAGTAGGTTGAGCCCTGTGTAGCTAGAGATGCCAGCTAGCAAAAAACCAGTACCCCCAACAGCGGTCACCGCAGCCCACCAGTAGTTACTCCAACGGCGAGAGCCCAATATCTTGCGGCAGAGGACACTGTCTTGATCGGTTGTGTCAGAAACAGTTGCTTTTGAAACAGCCATATTGTTTAGAAAAAATTATTAAAACAAGGTTAACGGACTGACCTATGCGCATCACGGTAAGGCCTCATCGAACCTGCTATTTTATGTGCTTTAGGTTCTACCAGGCTATCAAGTATTGCCAGTGAACACACCTCCTTAGTCTAGATATCTTGACTCCAAACACTCATTAAAAACAGGCGCTAATCCAGTCTTTCAAAAGACTACAGATTCTGATAGGATCAACCTTAACTTTTGCAACGTTCAAAACCCATTGCTGATACCCAACTGAGTCAGGGTTCATAGACTCGTTGATTGGTTTCACATAAACTTTGTTAACTGTTTTCATAAGAGGATTCCATGACCAGTCAGCCCGACCGCGTGGTTTTAATTGGTGTTGCTGGCGATTCAGGATGTGGAAAGTCTACATTTTTGAAACGTCTCAGCGATCTTTTTGGCGAAGAGTTTATGACCGTCATCTGCTTGGATGACTATCACAGTCTAGATCGTAAGCAACGTAAACTAGCTGGGGTGACGGCTCTCAACCCTAAGGCCAATAATTTTGACCTGATGTATGAGCAAATCAAAGCTCTGAAATCAGGAAATCCTATTGATAAGCCCATTTATAACCACGAAACAGGTTTAATCGACCCACCTGAGCGTATTGAACCAAATCACGTTGTTGTTATTGAGGGACTCCATCCTCTCTATGACGAGCGCGTACGTGATCTGCTTGACTTCAGTGTCTACCTAGATATTAGCGACGAAGTTAAGATCGCCTGGAAAATTCAGCGCGACATGGCAGAGCGGGGACATACCTATGAAGATGTCCTGGCTTCTATTCAGGCTCGCAAACCTGACTTTGAAGCCTATATCGATGTCCAGAAGCAATACGCTGATGTCGTCCTGCAGGTTCTGCCCACCAACCTGATTAAGGATGATAAGGAGCGCAAAATTTTGCGAGTGCAAATGATTCAGAAGGAAGGTGTGGAAGGGTTTGAGCCTGCCTACCTGTTTGATGAAGGCTCCACCATTAATTGGGTCCCCTGTGGTCGTAAGCTAACCTGTTCTTACCCAGGTATTCGCATGGCCTACGGTCCTGATACCTATATGGGTAATGAGGTATCAATCCTGGAAATTGACGGTCAGTTTGAGAAGCTTGAGGAGCTTATTTATGTTGAAGAGCACCTCAGCAACATCTCTACCCGTAGCTATGGTGAGATGACTGAGCTATTGCTAAAGCACCGTGAATATCCGGGGTCTAACAATGGCACAGGTCTGTTCCAGGTACTGGTAGGTTTGAAAATGCGTGCGACCTACGAACGTCTGACGAATTCGTTAGCAGGTGTTAGTGCTGGTACAGCTGTTGTAGCTTAATTGCAGCACTTAGAGTGAAGAGGCCCCGTTATTGGTTTAGTGTCATTTTGCTGTCATGGCAAGGTGGCACTTTTTAGGGTGAAAAATGGCACCAACCTAGGTGATTAATTATTTCAAGATGACGATTGTCATGTCCCAGTAGTTGATTGGGAATGCTATATTATCTGCTATGCCTTTATAGAGACGATTAGTAGCTATGCATTGCTGCTAGGACGGCTTAGCCCTCTATAAGGATAAGGGAAAAGTCATCTACACAGTATGGTATCTCCATCGTATCAAGCCAAAGAGCAAAGGAGAATCCTGAAGGCTCTCAATACTGACAGAATATTGACAGTGAAAACGTTATTGACAGCCTGATTTTTTCTCGAAGATTTATCATTTCATAGTTAGCATGGCTTCAGGTTCCCATCTCAGTAGTATTCTTATCGTCGAGGATAGTCAAGGACGACGGGAAATCGTCCTGGATAGCTCCGTCTATTCTGTCGGTCGCGACGCAAGATGTGATATTCGTTTGGCTTCGCAGTTTGTCTCCAGACACCATGCCACTCTGGTGCAGCTGCCTAGAGACGATGAAACCTATTACTATCGCATCGTAGATGGCAATCTCAAGGGCAAGCCTAGTGCTAATGGCATGATGATTAACGGTCGTAAGCTCCAGGCTCACGATCTAAAAAACGAAGATGAGATTGTTTTTGGTCCTCAGGCCAGGGCAATTTACTATCAGCTTAAGCGGGATACCACATCAACCGTTCCACCTGACGAGTTTGATATTACGTTGATCAGTCCCAATATGATTGTTGAAGACGAAGAAAGCTAACGAACTTACTAATAAGCTTGGAAGCTAGCTCAGATTGGACTTGATATAACTAACGGTGCAAAAAACTAGCCCGCTACTCTGTCGAGCTGCTCGGCGTTTAGAAGTTATGACGGCCCAGCGCTTTCCTCTATTAGTTTTTCTTATGATCGGCTAGCTTGCCTTGCTTTCGATTGCCTGATTCACCTGCTGAAAAACTCTGTGGCAATGATTATTGTCCTTTAGGGGCAGCTCCTCATTTTTGACCACCAGGTTAACGGTGGAAGCTGAGTTCTGAGTTACAAACTCAGTCTCGTCCGTAGAGCCGATCAAGACCTCAACCGTGGCTAATTTGCTGAAGGAGACCATGCCAGGACGCTCTTTCGCCATCATATAGTCGCCATCCTGATAAACCAAATGAAGGCCACAGGACTGCAGCACGCCTGGCAGTGATTCGCGCAAGTTGTTGGCAGGAAGAACGCTTACAAAAAGATTGGTATACCGGGCCATAGAAAATTCTAGAGCTACTGTACAATTTCAAATTTTTTAAAGTTTGTACAACCAGAAAGGGTAAGTTCAGACTAAACAATAAGTCAAAAACTTGCAATTTTTTATCTGAGAATATTATGCCGCTATATCTATTTATCGATCTGCATCTGCTACTACCCTTCTAGAGAACGGTAATCATTTCAGGATAAATATAGGTTAAGTGCCTGAGCTATGTGATCGGATAAGTGTTGATAGTGTATTGCTGTTGAGGAAACGATGCGCGGTAAACTTATTGTTTTTGAAGGAATTGAGGGCAGTGGTAAAACCACGCAAATTCATCATCTGCGTCAGTGGTTGGATCACAAGCTTAGCAATGGCGAGTTGCCCAACTATCCAACCGGGGTAATCGTGACTCGTCAACCTGGTGGTACCAGCATCGGACAGCATATCAGACAGGTCCTGCTAAAGCCGTCTCAGGGCCCGGAGAGTTTAACCAGTACATCAGAGCTGCTACTCTATGCAGCTGACCGGGCTCAGCATGTAGAACGAATTTTAATTCCTGCGCTTGAGACGGGCCATTTGGTACTTTGCGATCGCTACACCGATTCCACCGTCGCCTACCAAGGCTATGGTCGACAGCTAGATTTATCTCTAATTGACACCCTCAACACCATAGCTACCGGCGGCTTGAGTAGCGATCTAACTCTTTGGCTAAAATTAGACGTGACCGCAGGATTAGAGCGGATTACTACTCGGGGAGACACTGACCGGATTGAACAAGCCGGAATTGAATTCCATCGTCGGGTCCACAAAGGATTTACTGCCCAAGCCAAGGTCCACGGAGAAAAGTTTATTGCCGTGGATGCCAGTCCTGCCCCGGAAACTGTAGCTCAGCATGTCCAAACCATTGTCTCCGCTTATTTGCAGCAGTGGTATGCCCTCTAAGTTGTTTTCGGCCCCAGTGCAACAGTCATTCAACCAGCACTTTAACCACATTGTTGGTCAGTCCCAGGCCGTTGAATTGCTGGTGCAGGCAATTATTCGACAGCGGATTGCTCCTGGCTATTTATTTATAGGGCCAGCAGGCATTGGCCGTAGCTTAGTGGCAACGGCGTTCACCACAATTCTGCTCCATAGTCCTGATGGATCATCGGACAATCTCAAACGCAGGATTCAAGCTCGCAATCATCCTGACCTATTGTGGGTTGAACCGACCTATCTACATCAGGGCAAATTGCTGACGGTGAGCGAAGCTCAGACAGCTGGACTTAAACGCCGTGGGTTACCCCAGGTACGTCTCGAACAAATTCGAGACATCGCCCGATTTTTGAGTCGTCCTCCGCTAGAAGCTGAACGGTCAGTCGTCGTGATTGAATCGGCTGAATTGATTGCTGAAGCCGCTGCCAATGGTCTTCTGAAAACCTTAGAAGAGCCTGGACAGGCCACCCTGGTACTCATCGCCCCCGACCAGCAAACACTCTTGCCGACCTTAATCTCACGGTGTCAGACCATTCCTTTTCGACGCTTAGGTCCATCGGATATGGCTCAGGTACTCACCACTACGGACCACATAGAAATTTTGGACTATCCCGAGGTGCTCTCCCTGGCTCAGGGGAGTCCGGGAGCTGCGATCGCAAGCTGGCAACAGCTACAAACCATTCCACCAGACCTCTTGCAGCAAGTCAGCCAGCCCATTCGCAACATTCGCACGGCCCTGGAACTTGCCCGTCAAATCGTCCAAACTCTGGAACCCGAATCTCAACTCTGGCTGCTGGACTATCTACAACAGAACCGCTGGCAGCAGGGTCACGCCCACGGGATGGAAAAACTCGAATTAGCTCGTAAACAGCTGCTCAGATATGTACAACCGCGTCTGGTATGGGAAGTCACATTGATGAATTTGATTTAGTACTCTGGAAAGTAAATTTATTGCCATATCGTAGATGGGTTCGATAGGCTGAATTAACGTCTCCACCCCCGATCAATTCGCAAATGAACAAACGTCATCTTGAGTTAAGCGCCACTGACCGCAGCGACCTAGAAGCCCTTTTGAGCAAAGGTCAACTGGGGGCACGGCAATTCAAACGAGCGACTGGTCTGCTGGAGTTGG
>NZ_AWNH01000081.1 GCF_000482245.1 Leptolyngbya sp. Heron Island J
TTTGATCCCGCCAATATGATGCTCCACTTCTACTCGAAGACTCGATATGCCCCGATTAATGACTTTCTCGACCTCAGTTAACTCTCCATTACGGGGTTTCTTCTTCGGTTGCACAATGGTCACTCCCTCGGGCTGATATCCTTGAAATCCCGTGTCTTGAAGCAGCGTGCTCCCCTCTGGGAAATGGTAGTCTTCTTCATCGGCTATCTTCTTATCATGCTTCTTGCCGACATAGGTCCTACTCAAGTAAACCACTTTACCTTTGCGCTCATTGATCACAAGATTTTTGACACTATGGGTTTTCTGCTTGCCGCTGTAAAAATCCTTCTGTTTGTCTTTATCCTTGGGACGATTAATCGCACGGTCGGTCCCATCAATCATGAACTCTAAGCTTGGACAGGATGACAGGACGGTTTCCAAGTTGGCAGGGCGTCTTTCGGGTAACTGTTGCTCTTTCCCTAATGCCTCATTAAGGAGCCTCGTGAGGCGATGCACCCATTCATTAGCTTGCGCTTGACTCATGCCGAATAGATAACCCTGGACTTCTTGCGTGGGGTAGATTCGGAAGTATACCAGGATGAACAGTAACTTATCTTCTAGCAGCTTTAGATGGGCTTTGCGACCGGCTCCATAGGCTCGCTTGCGACCGGTTCGCTCGAACGTTTCTGATACAAACTGGTCCCAAGCAATACCGAAACTCGGCAATAATCCCTCAAACTCAGATGGATTCAATCCAGTCAAACTGCGGAGGGTACGAGGCTTATTTTTAAGGGTCTCGTACTGCATTTTCATCGGACCTAACCTGGGTAGCGATAATATCCGCTATTCTAGCGAATATCATTATTTCCGATTAAGTCTAATAAAGAAAATAGACGAAAGTCACATCGTCAAGCCTATAGGAATATAGAGAAAAAGGCCCATGAGAAGTATGGTGAAAGTGAAGAAGCGATTGAACTTTATAAAGAACATTGGATAGAAAACTTCGAGAAACGAAGCAAAGTGGCTGATAGCTATTGTAGGTATTTTATTCTTTTTCTTCCTTTATTAGGATTAAGTACATTTTTTTTCTGGGGCGCATCATATTTTATTGTTTTTGGCAGTGCGTTTCTCTTCATAGTGTTTCTCAACGGATTGCAAATAGTACAAATTGACAAAAATATTTTCTCAAATGAGGCGATTTGGAAATCTCTAAAGAATAGTATTTTGGGTACATTTCTTGGAGCAGTTGTTGGAGGCATTTTAGGAGCCCAAATAGTCACTGGAGGAATATTCGGAGGAATATTTCTCGGAGGCTTAGCATGCGTTCAACACTTCACAGCGCGATTGATTCTATACGTTAAAGGCTCTTTGCCCTGGAACTATGCATATTTTCTTGATTGCTGCACCGAACAATTACTCATTCAGAAGATTGGGGGACGCTATCGTTTTATGCACAAGTTGCTACAAGAGCATTTCGCAGCCATGCCATTTAACCAGACTTATCCAAAAGATTGAAACACTATTGCGTTTTGGGAACAGGATCTCGATAGAATTATTGCATAGTGTGCGGCTTTGGTGCGTGAATATTGCGGCAGACAGATCGGACCTGTGGGATATCGACTTAGCCTTCAACAAGGTAGCTATCAGGCATTCCTAAGTGACTGAACTTATTGATAATAGAACATTCCAACATTAATTCTGTCGTTTGATTTTCAAAACACCGTGCAGATACCTCACCTGTGAAAATGGTTTTGACTCGATACATGGCCGTTTCACTCAGAGAGCGTCGATGATAGTTAATCTCTTCTTTCCAGTTAGAACGCCCCTGTTTGCGAATCGCTCTTAAGTTTTCATCTCGTGGATGAGGCTCTTGTTTACGGTTGCCATGAAACCAAATTTTGGCATCTTTGCGAGGTGGAATTGCGGCAGTGGCTTCCCGCTCATCAATGGCATCGTAGCAATAGGTGCGGTCGTATGCACCATCGGCACTGACTTGGTCAATCTCGTCTGGAATTTGGTCGAGGAGGGCGGGCAATATCTCTCCATCGCTAATCGCGTTTGAGGTCACGACTGCCGCTAGGATCTCGCCTGTTTGCTCATCGACACCCAGATGTAGTTTGAGCCATGTGCGCCGTTTGCTTACCCCATGCTGCCGCGTTTTCCATTCACCTTCTCCGTAGACTTTAATGCCGGTACTGTCGACCACCACATGACGTCCCCCGGTGGCGGGTTTCGTCGGCAAATCAATGATTAAAGTCTTTTGACGACGAGATAGCGTTGTATGCACTGGTAAGGCCACCGATACCCCCATCAGTTCAAAAATAGACCCTGCAAAGCCGATGGTTTGACGCAAGGCTAGTCCATAGATCACTCGCAAGGTGAGTAATGTCTGAATGGCTAAGTCACTATAGGTCTTAGAGGCTCCAGGGTTGCCTGTCTTTTGAGTGTTTTCCCACGTTTCAATCACCTCCTCACTAAGCCATAGTGTCAGGCTTCCTCGCTTCACCAAGGCGGCGGTATACTCAGACCAGTTGCGGAGTTTGTAAGAGCGTTTCATCGGGACCGTGTTTGTGTGGTAACTACACGTTACCGGCTCCTATGACTCTGCAACGCCCTTTTTCACGCACCAAAGCCATAGTGTGCTAAAAGTACTTTGAACTGCTACTTTACTTTTTCAAGTATATCTGTTCTTTTTCTTTTTATATCACTCAAGTGATCTCCTTCAAGTTAAAAAACACTGTTATTTATAACTTGTGGCCACACCATATCACCTTGCCCATAATGCTAAGTCCACTGGGCTTACCAGTCATCTCAATTGAAAATGCCTCATAGGCAGAATTGTCGCTAAGTACCCTAAGCGTTTTACCTGCATGGTACTGAAGTCGTTTGATCAATATCCGATCATCCAACTTAAACATATAAACGCCATGCTCAATGTCTTCTAGATCTCGACTGTTGGTATCCACCAAAACAAGATCGCCTGCCCTGAGCGTGGGTTCCATACTCTCGTCTTTGACTTGAGTTAGGAGAAGATTTTCAAACGAGTTGGGAAACTCAGCCTGTAGCCAATCAGCTTCAAAGGCTAGGGTTTCCTTGTAAATGTATTTCTTTGCGAGTACATCCGTTGTGGCCTGTCCAGCGGCTAACCACTCCAGGCTGACATCAGCAGCGCGAGCAATAGCTAGCAATACCGGTCGGGTCGGCTCACTCTGCCCACTCAAATACTGCCGCAGCACCGTATCCGAGAACCCACATTCCCGCGCAAAGCCACGAATACTCTTAGCTCCCATCGCTTGCTTCAAACGACTGGGGAAGCCATCAGGTTCATCCAGATTAGGCTGCATTTCATCAGGGGACACATCGCTCATCAGGCATTCAGATTTTACGACTGCAAACTATTACGCTTGACATGCAAGTTTTTAATTGCTACTTTCATCGTTATGTTGATGTAGCCACGTAGATTCTATGCATGTAGAAGACATTAAAGCAGCTTTGCGCAAGCAAGGCTGGACTTTGGCGAGCATAGCCAGGGAATTGGAGATTGGCCCCTCGGCAGTCTCCCATGCACTCTCACGACAGCGCTCTCGACGGATCGAACGATTTATTGCCAGTAAAGTGGGGCTTGCCCCGCATGAAATTTGGCCTCAACGCTATAAGCGAGGAGTCATCCATCATGGATCAGTTTGTCAACAAACAAGAAGCTACCCAATGTCTAAAGCTTAGCGATAGTACGCTCAAGCGTTACCGTTCTAAAGGGCTTTTGGTTGAGGGGCTGCACTGGGTGCGTATCAATAGTCGCGTTATCCGTTACAACCTGGAGTTACTGAAAGACTGGGCCATTAATCGTCATGATCCAGTCGCCCATCAGTGGGCGATTGAGCGGTATCAGTCCCGGTTATTAAGTAATCAAAGCAGCACGTTCAAAAAGCCATTTCAAACCTCCACTCGTAGACAAAGCCGGAGTCGAGGCAAATAGCATTAAGGTTTCATCTTTTCATCAAGTTGTTGATGAGTTCCCTGCATAACTCATGGGATTAAGTTCCCAATAAAAAATACCCAACTATTTATCGGCTAAGGTGTTTGACTTTCAATTTTTTATTTTTTGAGCTGGGTTAATTTGAGTGTCTGGATGGTTTTGACCTAACCGTCCAGGCCCATTAACCTGTTACTGAATTTGTGTTCTTCAACTATAGCAAACTGGATCGAAATGTCCAGTGGAATATAGTGCTAACTCCGTGGCTCAGTCCGGCAAACTGCTGTGCGCCAGACGCTATGGAATATGCAACTGCCCAAGGAATTGTGGCGCTATAGCCCCCTCGGCATAAATTAAGCCCTGTAGCAGGTTCAGATAGATGGCCCAGCTCCCTATCCATCAGGAGCTGACCATGGCACAGTATCAATATTCAGGCCGTTCGAACCCCTGCCCGATTTGCGATCGCACTAAAGACAAAGACTGCCGCTGGAATGAGGAGGTGGTCTTTTGCCACTCCCACATTGACCAGGATGCGCAGGTGAAAGGCTATGTCTACCGGGGGGCAACCAACGATGGTTTGTGGGGGCAATACTTCGCAGCTGCGGCTAAGCCAACCAAGCCGGTGCGGCCACGACGTAAACAGGATTATTTTTACCCCAGTCGGGACGGTCAACCACTGGTGAAGGTGACTCGGGTGGATCAGGGGACTGGCTCGAAATACTTTGTGCAGCAGCGTTGGGACGGTCAAGAGTGGGTCAAGAAACTAACTCCAGAGGTGAAGCAGCAGGTAACGATTTATCGCTATCGGGAAGTGCAGCGTGCGATCGCAGCCGGACAGCCTATCTGGATGGTGGAAGGGGAAGGCTGTGCTGATGCGCTCTGGCGTGTGGGGATTCCGGCGACGACGACTCTGGGAGGGTCCAAAAAATATCGCAGTTATGGGAACTATAACGCGGATCTCAAGGAGGCCCGTCTGGTGCTGTGTCCTGATCAAGATCAGGTGGGGTTGGCCCATATGGCAGAGATTTATGAGGACTTTCCCCAGGCGCAGTGGTGCTATGTCTACCCGGATAGTTGGCGCTGGCAGAATTTACCCAAGCATGGCGGGCTGGACATTGCTGACTGGATTACGGATGGGGCAACGGCGGAGCAGGTTCGGGCCGCGGTGGGGGAGCGACGACAGCTGAATCCAGATCCACCAGCGTCAAACCAATTATTGGATGTGCCAGCACTTCAGACCCAGATTCGAGACTATCTAGCCCAGGCTCCTTCTGAACTGGAGCTGTCGGGGCAGGTGGTGCAGTGGCATCGGGAGGTAGGGCTTTCGGCGAAGGATCTGTGGAGCTTGATTAAGCCGATCCAGGCGGAGCTGGAGCAGGTGGAGGAAAGAGATGAGCGTATGGCTGAAATCAGCCAGCTGCTGAAGATTGGTGACTATGAGTTACAGCTAGATGATTATCTCCATGCTGACCTGGCGGAACCGCTGACTCAAATTGCTAACTGGATTGGGGCTACGCCTGCGGCCATGCTGGTAACCCTGTTGCCGGTGGCAGCTTCTCTCCTACAGATAGGAACAGAGTTGGAAATTGATGCGGGGATGGGGTTCTATGTGCCGCCGATTCTGTTTACGGGGTTGGTGGCTCCCTCGGGTAGTAAGAAGAGTCCGATCCAGCGACAGATTCTCAAGCCGTTATCAAAATTTCAGGAAGAGGCGGATCAGGACTATGACTGGGCGATTTCGGAATACGAGGTGGATCTGCGGGAGTGGGAGCTGACGAAGAAGGAGGAACGTTGCGATCGCCCCAGGAAACCGACACCACATGAGTATCACACTGCGGATGCTACACGAGAGGCACTGGCGCGGATTCAATCACAGCAGTCAACGCGGGGTCTGTTGGTGACGCCGGATGAATTGGCGGGACTGTTCAAGGGGCAGAACCAGTATCGTAATGGGCGAGGTAATGATAAGGAGTCGTTGCTGACGGCTTTTGATGGGGCAGGTTTGAAGGTGGATCGGGCCAGTGGTTTTCGCATTAGTATTCCGCGTACCAGTCTCAGCATTACGGGGACGATACAGCCGGATATCCTGCGGGGGATGATGGGAGACTTTTCTGATGCCAGTGGTCAGTGGGCGCGGTTTTTATGGTGTCTACTGCCACTGAAGTCTGCGCCGTTTCCACGTAGTACGGTGCGGTATGACATTTCGGAGCGGCTATATGATGTCTACCGGCAGTTGGCGGAGCTAACGCCCCGGTGCTACCAGCTGACGCCCGAGGCGAAGGTGCTATATGCGGACTGGTATGACCAGTTGGATCAGCGGCGGGTGACGGAGACGCATCAGGGTTTACAGGCGGTTTATTCGAAGATGCAGGGATACACGGGACGGCTGGCGTTGATCTTGCATTGTCTGAATGCGTCAGTTGATGGTTGTCTACCGGCAGAGGGGGTATCGGCTAAGACGATGACGGCGGCGATCAAGCTGACGCGGTGGTTTATTGGCCAGGTGAAGTTGCTGTACGCGGAGGGGGATACGGTAGACGGGGCGTTGGAGCCGGTTTATACGAAGTTGATTCGGTTGTCACGAGTGCGGGGTTGGCTGCGGGCAAAGGATGTGCGTAATTATGAGCGGAGTTTACGGAAGGCGAGTTCGGATATTATTCGCTCGCATTTTAGAGAGCTGGAGGCCATGGGGTATGGGGAGACTAGGGGTATGGGAAATCGGTTGCAGTGGCGGGCGATGGTAGACGAGGTAGACCGTCGTGATGGTGGAGTAGATGAGAGGTCTACTGCTGAAAAGTCTGATAAATCTGATTTTCAGGGCAATGGTAGACGGGTAGACAGAGTGGATACGGTTACAGCAGAGCAAGGGGTCTACTTGTCTACTGAAATAGCTAAAAGCTGTGATATTCAAGGAATACGGATGGTAGATGGAGTGTCTACTAATGATCTACATGCAGATGGAATGTCTACTGAGGATGTGAGTCTGGAAAATAAAGCAGTACAGGTAGAGACAGACGAGCCGCGACTAAAAGTAGGGGATATTTGTCAATATATCGGCTCAGGTTTGAAAATGTTGAAAGGGCTAAATCAGCTCAGGATTGAGGCCATTGAGGAAGGAATAGCCGTTGTAAAAGGGCCAGGTTGGTATGTGTCTCACCAGGTATCGCTGTCGGACTTAGCGTTGAATTTGTACGCCTGATTGGGGCAAACAATTCTCAAGAACAACAAGAAAGTTTGTGATTTGGCACAAGCTAGAAGATTAATCCTGAGTTGTTTGAGGTAGTTTTTTCTTCCAGACTTAACAAAACTCTTCATAAGCTGGACGAAAGAGGCTTTATAGCGAGCTCAATTAAGTAAATTAACACCACTGACTATGGTCTACTGACCATTGCCCGTTTCCAACTATGACTTTTGTGTGCAAGCCCCTAATCACGCAGGAGAGCACCTGACTATGAAGGGGGGTGCCTATTGAAACCGTTGCAACGTTTCGGCCTAGTGCTGCAACGACCTGGGGTCATTGAACGTGGTATTTTCTGCGCTCCACGCATGGGCTTTTTGACTCTGCGATCGCATCCTTGAAAACCGTGGCATCGATGGAAATCAACCACCTTGGACAGCATTTGTCGCAAGCAACTGCCCCCCAAGGGCCAGTTGCTGAATCATTCACAGGATCACAAAGAGTAGCTAACTTATGTGTGCGTTTCTGTAGCATGTGTAGTTGCGCGATATTCTACACATAGAGATAATTGAATTGTATAAGTTGACTTTGCATTGAGAATTAATTCCTAAGGACTGGGTAATGCTCAAGCTGCTGGTGACCCTGTGAAAAAAATCCTGATTCTGACGTCAAATCCTAAGCAGACGGAGAAATTGCGTCTGGATGAAGAGGTGCGGGAAATTCAGGAAGGGTTGCAGCGCTCACGCAGTCGAGACCAGTTTGAAATCATTTCCAAGTGGGCCGTGAGGCCAGATGACTTGCGGCGGGCATTGTTGGACCATGAGCCTCAGATTGTTCATTTTTCTGGGCATGGGGTGGGGGCCGATGGACTGGTGCTTGAAAACAATGCAGGTCAGGCAAAACGTGTTGCGGCCCAGTCCTTAGGGCGATTATTCAGCCTGTTTAAAGACAAGGTTGAGTGTGTGCTGCTGAATGCCTGCTATTCGGAGGTGCAGGCTAAGGCGATTCATAAGCATATTGATTGTGTGATTGGCATGAGCCAGGCCATTGGAGACCGGGCAGCCATTGAGTTTGCGGTGGGCTTTTATGATGGTCTGGGGGCAGATCGCTCCTATGCTGAGGCATTTGAGTTTGGTCTGACGGGTATTGACCTGGAGGGTATTCCAGAGACGGGTACCCCTATTTTGAAACAGCGTCGTCCCAAATCGGTGAAGCCGTCTGTCTCTGTGCCGTCGGTTGATACTACATCTGAAGCGACGGCAGTTAAGTCTGATGATGTAGTACCCTCTGCTAACGTTCAGCCGGTTAAGGCTGGGGCGCGATCGCGAATTTTTATTAGCTACAAACGGGGTGTTGAACCCGATGAAAAGCTGGCACTGGCAGTTCATCAATCTCTCAGCCAGGACCATGATGTCTTTATTGACCAGACCATGCCGATTGGCACTCTCTGGGCAGAACGGATTGAACAGGAGCTGAGGCGTTCCGATTATTTGATTACGTTTTTATCGACCCACTCAGTCCATAGCGAGATGGTTTTGGGAGAGGTGGAAACGGCCCATAGTCTGGCTAAGGAATCGGGGAAGCCTGTTGTTCTGCCAGTGCGTGTGGGGTACCGAGAGGCATTTGTATACCCCCTGAGTGCCTATCTAAATCCTATCAACTGGGCTTTTTGGGATACGGATGCGGATACACCCAGTTTACTGAATGAGCTGGCCCTGGCCCTGTCGGGGGGTGACCTTTCTATACGGAGTGACCAGTCAAAGGCTGATCTATTGCAAACAGATGCGACGACATCCCTACCTCGACCCTTATCATCGGCGCAGCCATCTGCGATTAAGTCCACACCCACTGCACCTTTGGAGCCTGCTGAAGGCACCATGGCCCCGGAGTCTAAGTACTACGTAGAGCGGCCTTCGGACAAGCTTGCCTCAGCGACGGTTCAGCGCCAGGGGGTGACGCTGACGATTAAGGGGCCTCGGCAAATGGGCAAAAGTTCATTGCTGATCCGTACCCTGGATGAGGCGATGAAAGCGGATAAGCAGATCGCCTATTTGGATTTTCAGCTGTTTGACCAGGATGTATTGAAAACAGCCGATACGTTCTATCGAGAGTTTTGTAGCAGCTTGAGTAACCAGCTAGGACTGCCGGATCGGGTGGCGGAACATTGGCAGGGTAGTGGTGGAAACGTCCAGCGCTGTACCAGCTATATGCAAACCCATATTTTGAAGGAAGTGGGTGGGCCGTTGTTGTTGGCCATGGATGAGGTGGACCGGATGTTTGATGCGGACTACCGGTCGGACTTTTTTAGTATGTTACGCAACTGGCATAACAATCGTGCTTTGCCCATGTGGCGCGTGTGGAAACAGTTTGATTTGGCCCTAGTAACGGCTACTGAGCCGTATCACTTGATTGCCAATTTAAATCAGTCTCCTTTCAATGTGGGGGAGGTGATTTTGTTGGCTGACTTCACAGCTGAGCAGGTGAGCGATTTGAACCAGCGCCATGGTTCACCTTTGATGCCTGCCCAAGAACGTCAGCTTATGGCCTTACTCAATGGGCATCCCTATTTGGTGCGTCGAGCGCTCTATCTCTTGGCTAGTGAACAACTTGATTTTGATACATTGCTGGCTCAAGCAGCTCAAGAACGAGGTCCATTTGGTGATCATTTGCGGTATCACCTATTTCGAATTTATGACAAACCGGACTTAGTTCAGGGGTTATTACAGGTTATTCGAGCGAATACCTGCCCAGATGAACGGATTGTCCGACTTATGATTGCAGCTGGGTTGGTGCTTCGAGATGTTCAACGTGTGGTGCCCCGCTGTCAACTTTACGCTGACTACTTCCGGGAGTATCTCCATGGCTGATGCATCGATTTATACGGTTGGCGGAACGGTTCAAGTGAATGAGCAGGGGATATATATTCCCCGTCAAGCAGATATAGAACTGCTAAAACTTTGCCGAGAATCTACATTTGCCTATGTGTTGACTCCCCGTCAGATGGGTAAATCCAGCCTGATGATTCGGACAGCGGAGCGGTTGACTGATGAAGAGATTCAAGCCGTCATTATTGATTTAACCCAAATTGGTACTCAGGTGAGTGCAGATGAGTGGTATAGCGATTTCTTGGATTTAGTGGCGAGTCAGCTAATGCTGAGTACGGATGTAAAAGTGTGGTGGCAGGCCAATAGTCAATCTGGTCTTACTCACCGATTCATTCGCTTTTTTCAGGAGATGGTGCTGGCAGAAATTTCAGACCCATTGGTAATTTTCGTTGATGAGATTGACACCACCTTGAGCCTGGACTTCACCGATGATTTTTATGCAGCGATTCGCTATCTTTACGTGGCCCGTGCAACAGATCCAGAGTTACGTAAAATTTCTTTTGTCTTAATCGGAGTAGCGACTCCGGCAGATTTAATTAGTGACTCTAAGCGTACCCCTTTTAATATTGGACAGCGCATTGATTTGACAGATTTCACAATAGAAGAAGCTCAACCCTTAGCGTACGGTCTGAACCTAGAAGACAAACAGGCCAGAGCAATATTGGAAGGGGTATTGGAATGGACAGAAGGACATCCCTATCTTACTCAACGAGTTTGTGCAGATATCGCTAGAGATTTACAAGACGAAGAAAGACCAACTGACTGGACAGAAACAGATACTGCAAGAGTTGTGCGTCGTAACTTCTTCGGAGTGAAGAGCGAACAAGATAATAATTTGCAATTTGTGCGGGACATGTTAATCAGACAAAGTCCAAATCGTTATAAATCAGAAGTATTAAATACCTATAGCAAAATTTGCTATGGTCGAAGGAATGTAAGAGATGAAGCACAATCAATCGTTAAGTCTCATCTAAAGCTATCAGGCATTGTTAAGAAGAATGGAAAACTCCTAAAAGTTAGAAATAAGATTTACCAAACTGTATTTAGCAGAAAGTGGATTTATGAGCATCTTTCTGCTGATTGGCTTAAAAAAATTAAAACAACAGCTTTTCTAGGTGCTGTTATCTTTGTGATTCTATTAATTCCATTTTCCATTTATGCAGATCATCAACGTCGACTTGCTGAGGAACAAAGAAGGCAAGCAATAGAACAGCGCACAATGGTTGAAGAACAGCGCAAAATTGCCGAAGAACAGCGCAAAATTGCCGAAGAACAGCGCAAAATTGCTGAAGAACAGCGCCAGGTGATTGAGGACTTATTTCTAGGACAGTTAGCAAAGACCGCAAAAGAGGACCTTGATCCAAGAGTTAAGGCTTTTCTGGATACTATTGCATGGTCATTAAGGACTCAAAGTTTACCGAGCAATTATGACATTGTTCTAGATGGTAGCGAATTTGAGGATTTCAGTGATCATCCTCGTAAGAGAACTTGCGTAGACAGTTATTTTGGGCTGGAGGAGATATGTGGATATTCTGCTGGAAGATATCACATAATTCCTGAGACCTGGGATTGGGTAGCTGATCAGCTTAACTTGAATGATTTCTCACCAGCATCACAAGATTTGGCAGCCATTGAATTACTGCGTGAAAAAGGTTCTTTAGATCAGATAGAAACAGGAAACTTTAAATCAGCTGTTTATAACGCGTCATCTTATTGGGTAACTCTCCCAGATTCTGATGGAGAATCGTACTATGCGGATGATGGTTATCAAGCTCGTTCTATTGATAATTTGCAATTTATGTACGATTTATTCTACGCAAGATATCTTCTTCTGGCAAAGGAATAAATGAAATTATTACTACTTCAGTAGACTCCAACTGTTAGCTTATGTAGAACTTACGGACATTAGTCTATAGAAATAGCTTAGCCTCCTCAAACACCTATCCAGAAAGCGATGTAGCGATTTTAGGCCGTAAGCATAGAAAACCAAGCAGAGGCATTCAGATCTTTTTTATCTAGGTTGTTGACAGTGGGAACTAGATAGCCAAAGTTCGTGAGTTCTGGTAGTGCCTAGTTGATAAGGAAGCTTAGTCTGAGTCAGCATTTTTCGCATACGCTATCCAGCGTAACTCTTATTGAGAGCTATAACCCGGCATATGGAAAAAGAAAGCGTTGATCACTCTTGTTGCATGGCCACAGTCAGTAAAAATCCAAAAGGCTTCTTCGTAGAATAGATATTCTCTTTTTTCTAACCTCGCCAATTCCCCCAACAGTCAGCTCCTTGTCTAGCCTTGAGTTCCTGCAAAAACTCTTCAGGTGCTGTGAACAAGGTAAAACAGTCATTAGTGGTAATTTTGGGCCTGGATTCTGTTAAGAGTGAAAGAGTGAAATCGCTAATTAGACAATACAAGTCTGTAGGATAAAATTTAGAACACTTCGTATGCTTATTAACTCATGTTCTACGTGAGAAATATTTAACCTTTCAATCGCTTCTGCATCGTCTCCAACTTCCTTAAATCCGCTGCCCGCTTCCTACGCTGATATCGCTGCTTCGCCAACCCATTCACCACCTTCATCGCCTTCGGATGCTCCGCCAGATAAAGATAGGCCGCCTCAAACCAGACCTCCTTTGTCACCTTCTCCTCCATACAGAGATGGCGTAACGACTTATCAATATGCTCTTCCAACCGCGTCGTAGTACGTACCAATTGCGGTAAGTCCGTCTCATCATGCTGTGTAGACATATTGACGTCAACACCTGTAGACACACCAGCGTCAGTATATCCTGGGGTTTCGTGTGCGATCGCAACCGGTTGACCAGACTTCACAACTACTGGATTCGGCTCCAGCTCATCCGTTCGAGGAGGCACGCTAGGCCGCTTCCGCTGCATTAACCGTTCCAGAGCATCCTCATTCATCACCTATGCCTGCCTCAATAACTCAATAATCTGGTGCAGCGGATATTCCAAGTCAGCATGGCCCATCTCCGACAGCAACCGCCCCAACCGAATCGCCTGCTTGTATCGCTCACTTTCTAAAATCGAAGGTAAGACTGGGATATGACCGGCTACCTGTCGCATGGCTGTAATCGCTTCCCGACTATCCGTCGCTTGCGATCGGCCAAACCACTTATCCCGAAACGGCAGCACCCCCAACACCTGCCCTCTAAATGCTCGGCTCGTCCTCAACTCCTCCAGCAGGTCCAGGCTGAGCAATAACGAATTTACCCCCTTCGTCGAAGCCTCCGCCGGTATCAACACTAAGTCAGACGCTCCCACCACCGACAGACAAATCTGTGTGCGCTGGGGTGGTGAATCAATCACACAATAGTCAAACAATGCTGCCATTGTTTCCAGGCAATACCGCAACGCCAGGGCTCCCATGCCACTGGTAGCCAGATACTCCTGCACCTTGTGCAGGCTCTCATCAGCTGGTATCAAGTACAGATTCTCGTAAACCAGCGGATAAATCCCATCCGCCATTTCCACCTGCCGCTTCAAAACCTCCAGCAGCGTAGGCGCATCCGGCTGCACCTCATGGCCCAGATAAAACGTCAGATTCGCCTGGGGGTCAGCATCCACCATCAGCACCCGATAATCCTGATGCGCCAGCAATCGGCCCAACAGCAACGCACTTGATGTCTTTCCCTGTCCCCCCGATAGAGACAGACAGCTCAATGTCTTCATAGCACTTGCTTCCAGTGCGTTTTTTCAAAGCTGTCTCAACTACTGAATGTTTTGACCGAGACGGGAACAGACATGCAGACATTAAAGCTGCTGAGTCATAAGACGTCAATACGTTCTGACGTCAACACTTAAACATGTACGGCTTTTACACTTTCGAAATTCGGCTAGCTTCTACAGGCTTAGCACCACAAATTTTGGCTAATTCTGAGGTTTAAACCCATTAGCAAGCTAGATTTTAGATAGTCAGGATAACGATACAAAGATTGATTTTTGTAGTAAGCGTAACAATCTAACTTCTGACACTAGTTAGTGATTAATTTTTCGCAATCTGTTGTGGTCATTTTTTGATTTTAGATATATAAGCAGCTCGATATTAATCGCCATTTTCATTGAGGGCTCAATATCGTGATTAATATCCTAAAAGGTTAAGGATTAAGACCCTAAACTCATTTTTTGCCTAGCCTGAAAGTCAAGGTTTATCGCTTTATGTGTCTGTATCTATAGGCGTTGACAGTCAGTTTTCAATTGCTATATTGAATAAATCCTGTGGATGACTGATACATTCAATCGCTCTTTTAAATTCCTGTAAATTGCTTCACACTGATCTGATTTTAGGAGGTCAAAATGATCAGTCATTCCCAGCAAAAATGGCTTTATAAATCTAATAAATTAACCCAGTTTATCAATTGGGTTTCTAATAGAAATCTGCAGCCTCCAATTATGCTTTTGGCAGCGATGTCTGTCAGCTGTCTCTGGGTGGATGCGCTCCTGCATAGCTTGATGTGGCTGCCAACATTCACCGTCGTTTTGGGCAGTAGTTTCACCTGGCGCAGAGCATTTACCCACCGATATCCCCCGACTAGACCGCGTATCCGGCGTCAGAACTTTCGTGCCAGAGTCCTACTGGCAATGGGGCTGGGACTATTGATATCCATGACGTTGATGGCCCATCCCGCCCAGGCTCAGTTCTTTGGTGATGCTGAGAGCTGGATGCAGACCAACTTCGGGGCTGACACGGGCGACGCCATTCCGCTGGTCTTTAACGTACTGCGAGGGCTATTTCTACTGTATGTGGGGATTTCGCTAGTGCGGGTGATCAACTCCGCTCGTCAAGATGAGGATTGGCAGACGATTGCGCGAACTCCACTCATCATCATCATTGCGGTCACCGCTGGTGACATTCTCACAACTCTAATTACCGGTTAACGCTTGCATAGTGCTGATTGTCGCTCAGGGTGCAGAGCCAATCGTACTTTCAGGGATGCTTGAGCGGTTATGCCATCCAATTTTCGTCCAGTTAATACCATTCTGGGGTCTCAACCCCGTCTGGGACCAATTCCTGCCGATCAGATCATTCCCTGGTTTTGCATTACCGGGGCGGCGTATCTGGTTGGGCGTGGGTTCAATCTGAGCTGGGTGTCGATTGGGTTTATTACCGCCTGGGGCGTGTCTACCTGGTGGATTCTCACCGGGGGCAAAAGCTGGAAGTTTACGGCCAAATTTGTGCCGACTCCTACCTGGAGTCGTGGCTATGCCCGATATCTGAGGTTTACCAGCGATGAAACAGAAAATCGGCAAACACCGGCTAAAAATCGGCAATCAATTCGTCGGTTCACTCACTCCATTTGAGGATGCTCTCCACCTGGCGGCATTGCTGCGGATCGAGCTGCGGGGGCGACAAGTGGGGGCCTATGTCCTGACCAAAGGGAAGAATCGTGAGCATTTGTGCTTCGTCTTTGGTTTTGACTGCAAGGGTATCCATAACACCCTGACGGAGGAACAGGTTGAAACGGCGTTCAACCAGCTGGAGTCGGGGTTAAAGGATTTGCCTGGGAATGAGCGACTGACACTACATCTGGGGTCCTTTTCGTCGGATGCAGAGCGCCAGATAGACTTGGCTGGGTTGGGCGATCATGCTCCCAGCCAACCGTTACGTTTTTTGCTAACAGCCGACCGTGCCCGAGTCCAACAGCTGACCCAGCAAGGGTTGCGCAAACCTAAATTTCTCAGGCTCTATGCCACCTATACCGTTGAGAGCGGGTCAGAAGGAGCAAGGGATCTGATTGAGCGCCTGATCGCTAAAGGTGAAACTCTGTGGAAATCCTTTACGGGTGAACTCCGCCAGGCCAAAAATCAACGCTTGCAAACGGTGATCACGAAAGCCTTTACCGATGGCTTTTTGCTGTGGGAGCAGGTGCTTTCCAACAAGATGGGGCTGAAGGTCAGACCACTGGGTGAGACTGAGCTGTGGAATCGCCTGTGGAAACGGTTTAATCACAGTGAGCCCATCGACATTCCCCAGCTGATCATCCTGGATGACCAGGGCCTGCATGAGCAAATTAATTCTGAGGTTCACAGCACCACCCTCCTTACTCGTGCGGGAGTCCCCACTGCTGGTCAGAAATGGGTGAAAGTCAACGGCCAGTAAGCTGCTCCCATCACCTTTATGGAAAAACCCGGCGGTTGGGCCAATGAGTTTTCCCAGCTGTGCGTCTGTCTAACATAATTCTTCCGCACTTGTACTAATGCAGGCTTAGACTTCCTAACAATTAACGCGTGCTAGCAAATACTTGCTGAAGTCAACTTCAGCAAGTATTTGCAACTGCCCATGAAATGGTTGCCATGGTGTCATAGGGCACAGCTGCTGTAAAGTCTTTTCATTCTGATGCTCCTAATGGCCAAAGCTATACATGGGGCGTGATGTATGCGATTAACTCATGCAGAGTGCCTGACTCACCTTGAAAAATTAAGATGGAATGGAACTCCAGTCTGTCCCTATTGCGAATCTAACAGGTCTAGTCCAATCAAAGGTGAGTTCCGGTATCACTGCAACGCTTGTTTTACCTCATACAGTGTAACCGTGAAAACCATGTTCCATCGGACCCGCCTAAGCCTAGACAAATGGTTCCAGGCCATATATCTTATTTCGAAAAGTGAGGAAAAAATTAGTATCCGTAAGCTTGCTAGTGCTATACAGGTAAATAAAAATTCAGCTTCTGTGATGCGGTCTCGAATTTATCGCTCTCTGGAGGAAGAACCGAAACTACTAAAAAGTATTACAAAATTCGTCGAGGAATCTCATAAAACGAAGGATGAAAGTTGAATTATGAAAAATCTGATATCTAGAAATAAATGGCTTGCTGGAAATTTTCTATTCCTTTCCACTTTTCTATTTACCTTAATGTGTTTTCAGACCCCAACCCTAGCTGTTGATGAAAAAGATATTCAAAGTATTAACCAAGATATAGAAGAGGTTAACAAAAGATTAGATAGCCTAGTCACAAAAACATCAGATGGTTTATTTGAAAATTTCAAATCAAACTCTTCTTTTATAATTACTCTTTTTACGGCATTTGCCGCCTATAGCCTGATAAAGACATGGATCCTTGACGAAAGAGAAAAACAAAAAATACTGGAAAAGCTTGGAGATGAGAACAAAAAGAGAATTGGTGATGAAATCCAAAAGGCGGAAACTAAAATTGCAAAAGCTTTCGAAGAAAAGCTGATAGGTATAAGAAACAACCTCATCGAGGTATATCAACACTTAGGTTATCTTGAGTACCAATCAATTAATCTTTCGATAGACCATCATGCGAAAAGTACTCTTACACTAGAAAGTACTGCTGAAGAAACCTTTAATGAAAGTATGTATCAGTATCCTTACTTGATAGAACGTCGCTTTCGTGCAATGAAAATATTAAAAGAAATAGCATTAAGAAAGTCTCTTTCAGGAGAAGTAGGGGTAAATAGCCAAGAAATAGATGGTCTGAAAGAATTGGTTATAGGCCAACTTAATGAGATTAATACTCTACTTGAAAGATTGAATAACTTGGGAAAGAATGATGTTCCAGAAATTCTCTTGCCTCAAATAGATGAGCGCCATAAGCTTAAAGAAAGTTTAGATGAGCTAGCTAGCATATTTTCAATTGAAGATGATGATGAAATTAAAAAGGTCAAGAAGAATTTAGTAAAAGCAGTAGATTAGCCTATGGAGTTTAGCTTTAGGCTTTAAGCATATTGATATATCTCCGAAATATATCAATATGCTTAAAGCTACTTACTGTTGTATAATCTTCCCTCAAAAAACAAGTACGACTTGCACTAATAAGAATGGTGATAATATGGAAGCAACACTTTTATCTGCTCTAGCACTGATTGCCTCTCTATCATCAGTCCTTCTCACCTGCATAAGCCATATCAAAATCAGCAAACGAATTCATGAAGAGAACAAGCAAAGTTCTAATGCCAATCCTGACTCCAGTAATCTAGAAATTTTATCCTCTAATGATTTTAATCTTGAGTTCAATGAGCTTTCTGGCAGCCATTTAAGGAGTATTCTTGAATCAAAAAATCAGAAGCATTTGAATAATCTTAAGAGTTCATTTTGGCAAGTCTACAGTGAAAAAATAGCTTTAGAAAAGTCATATGCTGAATCAGAAAGCGATTACGACAATCTAAAAGAAAGGATTAAATTAAAGGACAAGGCACTTAAACAAATTGCTAAGCAGCTTGAATGGACAGACTCACAAGTAAAAGGACTAGTATCTGAGCTTAAATCAAGCCAAAACCTTTTATCAAAAGATAAACAGAAGGATTTTCTCAAGGCATCCGCAGAATTAGATGCGAACGACTAGAGAGAAAGATTTTTTTCGCGCATAAGACAACCCTATGTCATGTCTAAAGAGTAGGGGGTGCTATAAATACTACGGAAAAACGCTCGATCAAGTAATTTAGATACTGAGCTACATCGTTATAGTCTACTTCTATACTTCCAAAAAGTTGGGGATGGTTTTGCCATTTCACAAATTCATTTATATAGGGGGTTGGAGAGTTAAGTTGAGGGCAAGAATTTTCAAAAGGGTATAGAATACCCCATTTATCTATAAGTTGTCCATCACCAGTCATAACACAGTGACCAAGCAGTTCCAGATACGTTTGGAAATGATCATTCAAGTGTACGTTATATAGAAACAGCGAATGCATTTGTCTTGCGTAAGACTTATCAACGACGTCCTTATATCTCTTCCTAATTGAATCTACTGCATTAGCCCAATCCCTGGAATCTTCTATAACCTTTCTGAGCTCAGGTTCTAATCTATTATTTTCTAGAACATAGTTTAAATATCCTCTATGTTGCTCAAGGGAGTTCTGATTCTTCATCATCTGGATCAACTCACTTAGCTGAAGCAACTCAGCGCCACAATATTCCAAAAGCATGATACTCATCTCCCATTGAGAAGTCACTACCGCTAGGTGGGACTTGAAACATTTGTACTAAAAACAGATGGCACGCCTGTTAGCTGCCTGACACATCTATGTCAAACCCTTGAATTTCGGAGAAACCCAAAACTCGAAAGTACGCTATTTGAGGACGCTCATTCTGTTAAATCATCTAGAATTGAGCTTTTGACTCATGTATTAGGGTAGGCACTATCTCAAGGCTTTGAGATATGTGTGGCGAGGAGTCAAAAATGCTCATCACATTCATTTGTGTCACCGCTATCCAAAAACCGGAACAAGTGGGTTTGAACGCCTTTTACCGAAACTAATTTGTGTTAAAGATATTGAGAAAACCGTCAGCAACAATGTAGACAGAGCCAATGAAACCTTTACCCACTTCATGAAAGCAAGTGGCCTGGACACGTTCTGTAGCCATACATCTATCTCGTTAGACCAAAAAGATAAGCAATTGCTGATTTTTGAGATAGCTCCGGAGAAACGTAGTGCGGTGGGGGCGTTAGCAACCGCAGTTTTGCAAATCATGATTATCACTTGCAATCTCGTCAAGAGACAAAAAACTTTCCTGATTGTTGCAATTAAGTTACTCTTAATCAGATGAGATAAATCAGCGTCACAGCAATACTTAGACATAGTAGTCATATCCTATTGTGAAGTCACTACCGCCAGGCGAAAACTAGAACATTTGTACCATAAAAATAGTAGTCTTACATATTCTTTCCTGTCAAGCTTTTTTTGAGCTGAACTTGTGTTTGCTGAGTATTGTTGAAAAGCCTTTCTGTAAAAGAGATATAGCACTTTGCAGAAAGGCTCTATCCCAGATGACACGTAACATATGAAGTCTATCTTTCTTAATAAAGTCATATCTTCGGAACTGAGAGCTATTTGCTCTGGTTCGTGAAACTATTCATAAAAGTCCATTTTTGTGGCAGCAGGCGATCAGCTCACAGAGGCCGTGTTGATGCTGGCCAAAGCTACCAAATATCCTGACATTATGACGGCTCAGGCTGTACTGGGGCTAACCAACCTGGGCAATCGCATCGCTGCCGCCGAAAAACTCAACAAGTGGATTCGGGTATCGTTTACTCAGCTGATCGGCGTCAAAGATGCGGAGAAAACCGCTAGCGGTATCGTGGGCAGCGCCAGTGAAACCTTTACCCGCTTTATGAAGGCAGGGGTGCTGGGCGCATTCTGTTGCGAAACGTCTATTCCGCTAGACCTGGAAGGGAAACAGCTCCTGATTTTTGGCATGGATCGGGAACGGCGGGACGTAGTGGGTCCATTAGTGGCCACGGTTCTGCACATGATTGTGACACGTAATGTCGCAAAGCGTCGGAAAGATCCCCTGGTGGTCGCCATTGATGAGCTACCCACCCTCTATCTGCCCACGCTGGTGCAGTGGCTCAACGAAAACCGGGAAGACGGTCTGGCGGTCACCCTGGGGTTTCAAAATCTGGTGCAGCTGGAGAAAACCTATGGTCGAGAACTGGCCCGTGCCATTCTGGGAGCCTGTGCTACCAAAGCCATCTTCAATCCCCAGGAATATGAGGCTGCCCGAATGTTCTCCGATTTCCTGGGAGATGAGGAGATCCAGTACAAACAAAAATCTCGCAACCGTGGGGGTGGTAAAGCCAGCACCACCATTTCGGAACAGGATCGGACTCGAAAACTGTTTGAGCCCAGTCAGTTCCTACGCCTGCCCCCTGGCAAGTGCGTTCTGATTAATCCTGGTTTTGTCTCCCAGGGGGAAGCAGCCATCCCTATTCAACAAACCATCAAAATTCCTAAGGCCGATATCCAGACCACCGAAGCCAGCGAAGCCCTATGGGACAAGATTCATAAACGCCTGGTGCAACGCAGCCCCCAACATATTCCCACCACAAAAGATTTAGAAAAACGACGTGACCTGGTTGAGGCCATGCTGCCTGAACCCAAAGCACCGGTTAATTCAGCATTTCCCGACCCATCGGGTCTGATCGACAAGTACAGCAGCTTACTTTAGGAGATTGCCCATGACCGCTACTATTCAGGCTTCTGACCAATTTTTGTCCCAGTCTCTGGGGGACAAGTTGCCCCTCGACACGGTTGCTGCCTTGCTGGAATATCCCCAGATTGCAGCGGAGCTGGTGCCCGTTCTCAACCAGGAACCTTTCTCGTCAGAGTATGTACCCCGTGAGATTGAAATTCTCTTTGATGATGTAACTGTGCTGCTGTGGAAAGACGGGCAGATACAACAACAATTACCCGCGATCGCAACCGACTACCAACCCGACCTACTGGAGTGGGCCGTAGATGGTGAAACCGCCTTTTTCTCAATTCGGGGCATGACGGTGATTAATCGCATCAAGGCCATGCCCCTGCTGGATATCGACGTTTTGGAATCCCTCAAGGAGGACCTATGCAAGCAACCGTAAACCCTGGCGAAGCCAAACAAATTGAACAGGACTATGCCCATACCACGCTGGCCTCTAGCGAAATGGTTGTAGATACAGCTCAGTCAACAGCTGAGGCTATTCAGGCCTTTATCCAGATGTTGCGCGATCGCATCCGAGATGCACGGCAACAGGAAAAGCAAACAGAACAGGCTGATGAAGAGGTCGAAACAGATTTTGAACTACCTGTAGAACAATCGGAACCTATCGAAATCAAGATGGGGAGAGAAATTGTCTATCGAGAGGGCTATGCCAATAAGGATCCGGTCAACAAGCTGAATCCCAACAAGCTGAAGCTTTTACAAGCGGCTGTGGATACCCCTCAGCAGTCGGGGGCAGACCCGACAACAGATGTTAAGGGCACCATCAATATCAAGGCGGGTGATGAGCTGGTCTATCGCATGAGCAAAGGGGCTGTTGAGACTAATCGGCTTCAGTCGGAGCAGGTTAATCCGTCTCTGGAAACTCAGGCTAAATCTGCTGAGATATCTCCCGAGGTGTCAATTTTGCAGGATGTCGAGTTGGGAGACTCTGAGAAGCGTGAAATCTCCACTACTGCCCCGACTTTAGTAGAACCGACTTTGGAGTCAACTGTTGGCGGGAAGCAAGCGATCGCAGCCGAGCAAGCACCTCAGGCACCTCAATCAGTTGCGATCCAAACTACTCCACAACCCACTCAACGAGTAGCTTCCATCCTTGATACGTTGGAACGCCAGAACCATCAGGTGACGGATCGTGCCACCCAAAAATGGATGCAGCAGACAACCCGTGTTATGCAGCGATCCTCCCAGCACGTAGCGGATCGGGTGGTTACCATTGCTGCCAATATTCGCAGCCGTCAGATTGCGGCCACTGCCATCAATCTGTTGCAGAAATATGGTGTTTCGGACAGTCCTGGTCGCGGTCTTTACCAGTCCGAAAAATATACCCTCAGTTTCAGGGGGCGGATGGTCACCATTGCCGATCGCGAAGGCACTGACCTGATGATGTTCCGCAAGACTCGCTGGGGGTTGAGCATTGTCAAAAACGATATGGTGGCTTCCCAGGAAAACGACTTTATGAAAGCCCGCCAACAGATTCAGATTATGGGTTTGGAGGGGATTTCGTCAGAGCCACCCATGCGGGTACGGCAGCTCGGCAATCTCTCACCGGCAGGAGATGCTGGCCTGACCCGAGATTTAACCGCCCTGGCCCTGGCGAGAACTGCGCGTAAGCTGTTGGATGTCACCGGCAGTCGGCCCAATGTTCAGGGCAAGCGGGTATTTCAAGGAGGTAGTCAGTATCGAATTGAGGAAACCCCCAACAGCTTAAAAATCCAGGCCGCTGAACGGGGACAGATTCTCAGCATCGACAATGGCAAGATCACATCGAACCTGGGGCCAAGGGATATTGCCCATTTCCGGTTTATTGACCGGGAACTAAATCGAGATTTGCAAATGGCTCAACCTGCCACAGTAACGCCCCTGCATAACCGGCAGCGAGAACGGTCCACCGGCATAGCCATTGGTGAGTAACCATGGCAGGGCCGCAACCACCGTTGGTGAACGCCTTTACCCACCACTTTTTGACGGGTGGACGCTTTGCCACGATTACCGTAGCCAGAAATCATGCGGCTGATATTCTGGCAGAAAAGGTAAGCCCTGGTACTGCCCTGGCTAAACAGGTGGATGAGGCAATTGAAGCCAGTTTGATGCGAGCTGCCCGCAACCTTGTTCAAGGGTCCTCAACTACCCACGAAGCCTATGATCGCCTGGTGGATTTGCACGACCGGCAACCGGCACTAAATGTGCGTTCTTCCACCAGTGTGCTCCAGCAGGCTTACAGCACCCCCATCCCAATCGCTTACCTGGCCTCTACCCTGGCGGGAATTACCCCCGAGACCACGGTTTATGAACCAACGGCTGGCCATGGAGCATTGCTGCTGGCCACTGATCCAGCCAGGGCAACGGTGAATGAGCTGAATCCTGAGCGGGCTGAGGATCTGCGATCGCAGGGCTACCAGGTAACCCAGCACAATGCGGTGGCCTATCAGCCGGACCAGCTGCATGACGTGGTGATTACCAATCCTCCTTTTGGTGCGGTTAGAGATGCCCAGGGACAACGACAACGATTTGCATTACCGGGGAATCGTCGAGGGACAACGCAGATTGATCATGCGATCGCATTTCAGGCCCTGGCAGCCATGAAAGCTGATGGCAAGGCGGTCCTAATCCTGGGTGGAAAGTTGGGCACCGATGAAGCGTTGCGATCAGAGTGTTACAACACCCTGGAAAGTCGTGGGTTCTTCTATGCCCTCTACCAGCAGTACAACGTTACCCAACACATCACTATCTGGGGAGATCTTTACCGCAAACAGGGGGCAGGATTTCCCATTGACCTGATTGTTATCGCAGGCCGAGGGGCGTCTAAACGATTGTTACCGGCAGCAGCCGTTCCGCCGATTTACAAGTCTTTTACTGAACTCAAGGAGCTAATTCCCCATGAGAGACTACACCATCAAACCACCGACCTACTCGGAATACGAGAACTATCCCCAGATCTGGAAACCGAGGGAAACGGGAGATCAGGGTCTGTTTCTGGTGCGGGTACCTCCGGACCTGCAGGAGATGACCGACGAGATTTATCTGCAGCTGATGCAGCTGCGGGTTCAGTGGATGATTTGTCACTGGATGACAGAAACCAACGAACCTCAGGAAACAACAGCTCGCCAATTAGCCCAGGCCCTGAGCAAACTGTCTTCCCAGCAAACCCCGCCAGCCCTGTACACCCCAGGGACTGGAGAACCCAGCCCCATCGACCTATGGGCGGAAGAGTGGAGCGAAACCCTGGTGCGTCACAACGAGACGCTGACCACCAAGTTCGAACTCCAAAACAGCTGGGTCTTCCCGATGTCCGTGCAGCCCCCGAGCGATCCAGCGATTCAAAAAGACTGGCAGAGCGAACACGACGACGAGATCACCCTGGAGATTTGGTTGAGCTACCTGACCGCCGAGATGAGCTGAGGCAATTGCCCATGGTCACCCCTGAGATATCGCCTGAACAGAACCAACCGACCGATACTCAAGCCCATAATGTGGCCTATGTTCCCCGCAGTAAAGGTACCTCACCGGGCACGCTGATCCCTGCCAACATGGCCGCTGCAGCCCAGACTGCCCTCGATCATGTGGAACAGCGCCGGGGAAATATCGATGAGTTTGTCTGTCAGCGGTTGGGCTATGACTTGACCGAAGCCATGTGGCGCGTACTCTATGCTGAGCAAATCGACTCCCTGGCCCTGGCCTTTGAGCAACGGGACCAGGGCAAAATTTTTCTCAACGGGGACCAGACCGGCAATGGCAAGGGGCGTTTTGGTGCGGCCAATATCATCGATGCCCAGCGGCAGGGCTTTATTCCCATTTTTGTGACCCGTCAGCCGGACCTCTACAACGCTATGATCAACGACCTGGCCGATATTGGTAAGCCAGGGTTCACGCCTTTTTTGACCAACAACAGCTTGACTCTAGAGCTGGACGATGGCCGCAGGCTCAGGACCGCCAGTAGCGGAGAGCAGGAAGCAGAAATGCTGCGCCTAGTGCAGCAGGGAAATTTGGGTCAGGACTATGGGGCTGTATTTACCACCTACAGCCAGTTACAAACCATCAAGAACAAAGAACCCTTTCGCCGTCAATTCTTTAGAGCCCTGGCCCCCAGTGCCGTCTTTACCTTTGATGAATCCCATGAAGCTGGGGGCAGTACGGGACAATCCCAGTCCTGGAGAACCAGTGGCCCACCCAATCGGGCTGAGTTTGTCCGGGAGTTGATCGATGGCTGCGCGGGTGCTGCTTTCTTAAGTGCTACCGCCACCAAAGATCCTGCTGTGATGGATCTCTATGCCCGTCGCAGTGATGCCATGCAGGCCGTGTCCAGCCTGAGCAGTCTGGAGACTATTCTCAAATCTGGCGGTATTCCTCTCCAGCAGATGATGGCTACCAAGTTTGTGGCATCGGGGCAACTGTTGCGGCGAGAACGGTCCTTTGAAAATATCTCGTTTGAAGCCCAGGTAGTGCCGGTGGATCGGGAGGTGGCGGATGGGATTTCCGCGATCATGCGAGCGGTGGATGCCTTTGACCGGACTAACGCTCTTTAATGACTCTAGCAGTATAAAATAGGAGTAGCTATCGGCCCAAGTTGGTCAAACCGTACTCATGGTGACACCCCGAGCTGCTCAACCTACCGTCAAATTTATCGATGACTACTGCGAGTCCTATCGAGACCTG
>NZ_AWNH01000082.1 GCF_000482245.1 Leptolyngbya sp. Heron Island J
TTGACCAACTTGGGCCGATAGCTACTCCTATTTTATACTGCTAGAGTCATTAAAGAGCGCTAGTTCATCTCCTAGTGCTCATTTCCACGGAATGCCGCTGCGCGTATTGCTCGGTGAAGGCGATGCAGACATTGTGAACTCTACCTTCTCAACATTACGTCCAGAGCAAGTGTTTCTTATTGGGGCAAGGGAATTTGACTTATCTGAAAGAAGATTCATTCAGCAAAAAGAACTATCTGTCGTTTCTGCGAAAGCAATAAACGACGGAGATTTTGATGGGTTGTACTCAATGATAGGCAAGACTGGTTCTAATAAACTCTATATCCATCTTGATTTAGATGTGATTGAGCCTGAAGAATTTCCTCATGTTGCTTGCCCAACTTCAGGTGGAATACAGATAGACAAGCTCAGAGATTTATTAGTTAGCTTAAGAAGCAACTTTGATATAGTTGGCTGTAGTGTACTGGAATTTTTGCCGTCTGACTCTAAAGACTTAGCCGCATTAGAAATCATCAAGTTACTTGATAGCGCTAATCTACCGCTTTTTACAGTCGTATAAACCATTGAAATGCGGCAGACAGGAAAACTACCGCTAAGGCTCAGCTCTGGGTTACCTGCCGCCGCTGATTGCAACCGTTATGTCGCTGACTCTTGGATGAGACAGCACCCTATAAGTTATTTGTGGTTTGTGAGTGCTCGGAAACCAGACAGTATTTGCCTTGCACTATACTTATTGAAGTCTACAGGTTTTTGTTGCGATGCCTATAAGTCAGCAAACCTTTCTAAAAGTACCTTTTGTATGGGAAGAGTCGGAGGCGTTAATTAAAGTTTCGTCTCAGTTGGCCTTTGAACCAGTCAAATCAATAGACGATCAATTAATTGAAATTGTTAGGCGGGTAATGGCTGAATCAGTCGATGCGAGTGATCGCCGCAGGTCATCAGAGCATGATCCTCGTAAAGCGACTGAGACGTTTTTGAATTCAGCAAGAGAAGACTTCGCGTATCAAGATGAATGGTGGCAGTTTGGGATAAACGGAAAAGGGGAAATTGTAGGGTTTGTACTTCCGGTCATCTTTCCAGGATGTACCAAAGAGGGTTTAGAGGAAGGAACGATCTACTATATGGGAGTTTTGCCAAAGTATCGAGGGCTTGGTTTGGCGAATGAGCTTCTATCTAAAGGAACACAGATTTTACAGGAAGTCGGAGTCTGGCGAGTGTTTTGTGACACAGCGATGGATAATGCAAGAATGATTGCGGCGTTCAAGCGGGTTGGCTATCGGCAGTACGGTGAACCTTTGGAACGCCCAGTTTGATTACTGTAGTTCACGCGGCATAACATAGTCCCTGAGGCAGACTCAAGAAAGAGATCGGCTGAGTCGTTAGTTTTTGGGTTGCTGCTGATTGACAAAGTTAATTGACTCGATACTCAATGATAAGCTTGATTTAATCAATTCTATAGTTGACAGTATGTGATGAGTGAAGTGGCTTGGACGCTAACAATTGAAACGGAGCGTCTTATCCTTCGACCGCAAAAGTCCAGCGATTATAAAGCTTGGTATGACGGTTTCTCAAGTCGTTTGCCACAACAATCTAAGTATGATGAAGGGCCGGTTAGCTTAAAGGGCTGTGACCCTGCTTGGTTTTCAAATTTATGCGATCGCCATCAAGAACAAGCATTGAGTGATTCCGCTTACATTTTTGGAGTTTTCTTAAAACAAACTGCTCAACATCTTGGTCACGTTGATTTATCGACTATTTCTCGTGAAGAAAAGCAGTGGGCGAATTTAGGCTATGGCATCCATAACCAGCATTGGAGGCAAGGGTTTGGCAGCGAAGCGGTGAAAGCAGCATTGATTGCTGGGTTCGAGGATCTTGGGTATCATCGCATTGAAGCGGCTATTAATCTTGATAATTACCCTTCCATTGCGCTTGCCCAAAGTGTTAGTTTGCAGAAAGAGTGTGTTCGACGGGGCTTTTACTACGAAAATGAGCAGTGGGTGGATCATATAATCTATGTTGCGCTTCCGTCTGATCTAGGTCTAGCCGAAAAGCCACCTGCGATTGCTGTATAACAATGCCCACGCACACCAAACCTCTCAAGAATCCATTGAATGAAATTTTTGTTGAACACGCATGTACAATCCTATTAATCTCCAAACATCACGATTAAGATTGCGCCCTTTTGTGATGCTGGATGCAAGTGCAGTATTTCGCTATACATCCGATGCTGAGTTCTCAAAGTACCTCGATTATGATGCTCCGAGCAGTGAGGCCGATGCGATTGGTTTCCTACGCATGGTGCTAGCTGGAGAGATGGGAACAAATCTTTGGGCGATTGCCCTTACAAATCAGCCAGAAGTTATTGGTGCTATTCAGTTCAATATTGAGTCTTCCGAAATTGCTAGCCTGCACTATGAAATTGCACGTTGGCTTTGGGGACAGGGACTAGCCAGTGAAGCAGTATCAGCAGTGCTAGATTGGGCCAAAGTAGCATACCCTAAGATTATTGAAATTCATGCGGATGCTCATATCGCAAATGCAGCTTCACGAAGGGTGCTGGAAAAATTTGGCTTCAAGTTAATAAGCATAGAAGACGATTCAGCTTACTACATGCAAAGTGTTTCGTGGTCTAATAATCCTGATGTAACGGACTAATGGAAACATATCGGCGTTCTCAAAGGCTACTGTTAGTCGCTGAGCAGGAATGTTGGCCCGCTTGAATTGTTGATTGTCACAGTAGCTGAGAGGGTATTGGTTAGTGTTCAAATTCAGAGCATTGTGGAGTTACCGATTCGCTTTAAAGTAATTCGCTAGTCTTTCTCGTTAAGTCGATTTAATTGCAGAATGATTTATGTTAGTGCTTAGCCAAGCCACCATCCATCAGCTATCTACACTCCTTGAACAATCTGAATGTTCTGAAATTGTTGGATTTCTACTGCCTGAAAGTGAGGCGATCGCGCCACGGTTTTTATTGGAGTTTGTAGTAAATCAGTTAAGCCAAGATCCTGAAAATAGCTTTTGGTGGTCTCCTCGATTAATTGTGGTAGATCAATTGATTGTCGGGATGTGTGGCTTCAAAAGTCCACCAGACACTGCTGGTTCCGTTGAAATTGGATATGGAATTGTGCCTTCCCAGCAGAGACGTGGGTTTGCAACTCAGGCTGTTGGTTTGCTAGTTAAGGAAGGGTTTTCAAAAAGTGAGGTTCAAACGATTGTAGCTTATACGACTCCTTCTAATGCAGCATCTTGGAGAGTTCTAGAAAAGAACAAATTTGTGAGAGTTAGAAGCAAAATTGATCCAGATGATGGCGAAGTCTGGAGTTGGCGAAAACCCCGGTAAATCTACGTGACCAAGTAGCGATCTCAGGCTAACAACTGTGTTGCAGCGGAATGTAGTGCCCTTCGTTGGGTTCAAATGGGTGTCTGTGTCCGATGGGTTCATATTAACAACATAGAGCACTCAACGCAGATGCTGCAACCGTTCTGAAACTTTATTTTGAGTCCCAAAACGCTCTTTGCCGTGAGTAAATTGAGAACGATCTCCTAACTCCTGACCCCTGCGCCACAAATGCATGCCTAACCGTAATTGGTCGGTCTCCCAAATTTCTAAAGCTTGTCTCACATTATGGTTATAGTTCACTAACGCTTCTACAAGAGAGAGTGCATTTGCTGCCCCCTTAGAAACGCCTGCTGCTGTATGGGGACGAGGAATAAATGCAGCATCCCCCACCAGCGCCACTCGGCCAAAGGCCATCTGCGGTATGCCTAGATCTCGAATGGTCTGCACAAAGGGTTCCCGAGTCGCTTGCACCAACGTCTGAAATGGAGGTGCTAACATCTGACTGGCGTAGTCTCGCATCTGTTGCTCAATGGCTAGAGCCATAAGTCCTGGTGGCACTGAGGCATCACGCTGTCGTCCTGTCTTATCAGTCAGCAACTCAGGCAGCTCTGTCACCTCATCGTAGTTGACGTACCAGACCCAGTTAAAGCGTCGCTGGCCCGGTACCAGGGACTCGTCTTCCCCAGGAATCACATATTGCAAAATGTGAGAGTTGGGAAACTGTTGAAACGCAAATCGCTTAGTCAGTAGAGCTGCTGTTTCTTGGGGTAGGTCAGGTTCATTGACTAATCCGCGATAGGCGATATAACCCGCATAGATAGGCTGGTAGCTCGGCAAAAGCTGTTGCCGTACAGTGGAATCCGCCCCATCTGCACCAATCAACAGATCGGCAGTGGCCTGTGTCCCATCGGTAAAGGTGGCTGTCACCTGGTCATCGGTTTGTTCAAACTTTGCAAGTGTTTTATCCGAATGATAGTGATTATTTGGAAAGTGCCGCCGCATGATGCCGTACAGTAGATTCCACGACGTCAGAGTTTGTCGCATTGCCATCCGCTGAGCAATGCTACCGTCAGGCTTCAGATAAAGTCGCTCATTAGCAACCACACCCAAAGGTGCTTCATAGGTGACATTAGCCTGATGAAACGCTGCAACAATTTCTGGCTGGAGTACAATTCCCCCACCTCGGCTGCTAAGGTTGTGGGGCGATCGCTCGTAAATGTCTACCTGCCAGCCAATAGAGTGCAACAGAATGCCGGTAAAGAGTCCGGCCAGAGAGCCCCCGATGACGATGGCCTTTGCTTGATAGACGTGTTCTTTTGTTTGAGTCATCATCTCCTCCTTGGATTATGAGATCGCGGACTGAGTATTAACCTGTGAGAGTTTTATTAGGGCTCTCATCTCTAAGCATTCGTGCCACCATCAACTGTCAACGCTGCACCAGTAATATAGGCGGCTGCTTCTGAGGCGAGAAATGCGACGAGGGCCGCAACTTCTTTAGGGTGTCCGTAGCGTCCTAGGGCGGTGTACGGTAGGATCTGCTCTGCAAATTCACCTTTAGCTGGATTGAGGTCTGTATCGATAGGGCCAGGCTGGACGGTGTTCACGGTGATTTTTCGAGGGCCTAAGTCTCTTGACCAGGCGCGAGTAAAGCCAGCGATCGCAAACTTACTCATGGTGTATAGCCCAATGCCTGGCAGTGGCATGCGCTCACCAAAGATACTGCCGATGTTGATGATTCTGCCCCCTTCACCCATACGCTTGATGGCTTCACGAGCAGCAAGAAACACTCCACGAATATTCAAATTGACAATCTTTTCGAAATCTTCTGTTGTAGAGTCGTCTAAGGTGCCCAATGGGAAAAATCCAGCATTGTTGACTAGAATATCGAGCTGACCACCGAACACTCGATCCGCTTCGGCAAAGAGGATTCCCACACCTTCAACGGTGGACATGTCTGCTTGAACTATCGTTGCGTGTCCACCCTGAGCTTGAATGTCTGCTAACACATCTTGGGCTGCAGCAGCAGAGCAACCATAGTTAATGATGACATGGGCACCTTCTGCCGCCAATTGTTTGGCAATCGCTGCACCAATACCTTTGGAGGAGCCTGTAACAATGGCTGTCTTACCGTGTAGAGTCTTCATGATTTTTCTCCTGGGTTGTTGTGAATACGTTATTGACGTCATCTCTGTGACGACAATTCCACCCTAACTCCATTCGATATAGATGTTAATATGGCTTTTGAGATAAGCACTTTTGCGTTTTTTGCAAAAATGAAGCAATCATGGATCAGTTCTCAGCCATGCGATCGTTTACCAAAGTGGTAGAAACCAATGGGTTTTCAGAAGCCGCGCGCCAACTGGGAGTGGCCGTTTCTTCGGTCACCCGCCAGGTCAATTCTCTGGAAGCGATGCTGCATACCCAGTTACTTAACCGCTCCACACGTAGTGTCACCCTCACTCCCCAGGGTCGGCGTTATTACGACAAGGTGGTGCAAATCCTTCAGGATGTTGAGGCTGCCAATCTCTCGGTCACTGAACAAGATGAGATTCCCCGAGGGCTGTTGCGGATTAGTCTACCTGTTGCCTTTGGAAGACTCCATATTGCACCACTTCTAGGAGAATTCTTGACCCAATACCCAGAGATGCAATTAAATTTGGCCTTTAGTGACTCTCTAGCCAATCCAGTTGAAGAAGGTCTAGACGTCGTGATTCGCATTGGTAACCTCGATCGTTCGGGATCAACTTGGATTGTTCGTAAACTAGCCTCTCATGAGCGTAAAGTCTGTGGCAGTCCGGCCTATTTTCAACAGTATGGTAAACCCACTCATCCAGATGATTTGGTGCATCATAACTGCTTGTGTTTCCGCTACTCCATAGGAGCAGATATTTGGCGATTTAAACGAGAGCAAGAAGTCTGTGAAGTAAAAGTTAGAGGGGCAATTGTTGCCAATAACTCTGAAGTATTGCGACAAGCTTGTTTAGACGGTGTTGGTTTAATTTTGATGCCAACCTGGTTAATCGGAGCAGATCTTTATGCAAATCGATTAGAGGCTGTATTGGAGGACTATCTGTTTCATCCACATTTGGATTTAGATACAGGAATTTATGCTCTCTATCTACCCAATCGTCAGCATTCTCTAAGAGTTCAAACATTTATTGATTTTTTGATGCAACGACTTACCTCAACCCTTGTATAAGAGGCAAGTGTCGGGTAGCTGAGCCTAAGTGTGAGGAGACTTTTACCTCAATGGTTCATGCCCATGCCGGGCGTGTACAATTTAATCGGACTACTTGGTAGTTATGCAGAAATGCTGATCATTGTTTCTCATTGATTGATTTGTTCCAGTTTACAAGAATCAGTTTTCTCCAGTAACAGATAATATCATAGACGTAAGGCCCAATTGCACAAGCTTAAAAATCAAAGATAGTCGGGGCATGTCATCAAAGTTCACGTTCTCTAAATGCATATCTCCGTGCCAGAATCCATTGGGTAATTCAATCTCTTTTCCTTCTTGCCAAACTTGATCTCGTATGGGTTGTGCTATCAGTCTATTTTCTTCAAGTTCTGTTCGATGTTCAGCCGCTGAAGGGAAAAGTTAGACAGCTCAGTAAACTCATATATACCTTGCTAGTATCCGTTCTTCGAATAGCCAGGCTAAGCTACGCTGGCAGGCTTTGAGATGAGTGCTCGGGCTCTGACAAAAAGTCGGAGAAATCCTTCGTTAACGTCCAACGAAAATTGGAGTAGACATAGAAAAAGAGTCCCAGCGTGACGCCGATGAGGGTGTATTCAGGGCGGGGCAAAAACGTCGAGACGATAGTCACACTAATACAAACGACTGTGTTGATTACGATAATCTTTCGAGCTGTCGGAAACGCCAGGTAATAGCTGATCTGTTTTCCCAGATAAAACAGCGTCATGCCAGAAATCGCTAGCATTCTAAAATCTCCCATCGCCAAATCATTCAAAATGGCGTGTCGAATCAGGTTAGATAGGAGCCCCATGCCCAGCAAAAACAGCAAATGAGAATATAGCAAGGGAAAACCATATCGGATATTCTTAGCTCGCTCCAAAAGCGGAAAACCGTCAAAATAGATCCACCAAATGGCTCCAATCATCAAGAAGCCAGTGAGCGCCGCTACGATATCGAGCTGTGTCCAATCTAGTCCACTGAGACTCCCTACTAGGCTAATCACCGATTCGCCCAGCAAAATAATTGAAAGTAGCCCAACCCGCTCGACTAAATGTTCTCGATGGCAAGGGATTAATTCTCTGTCGCTACTCAAACGAACTGTGGCTATCATTTCTAACCCAATACCTATTAAGAAGATAATGGGGCGTAAAGGATTATCAAACAGAACAGACAATAGGGCGATCGCAGCTCCTCCTAAAATCGTGAACCCCATAGTTTGAGAATAGGGTTGGGTCTGGGGAAAGCGCTGCCCAGTGACAAAGTACATCCCTGCCAATACCGCGCGAATCACGATGTAATAGGCAATAAAGCGTACCGCAGATGCCAACAATCCGGCTCCTAAAAAAGCCGATAGCGTCGTCATCAAAAACATGATCACCAGGCTAGCCACCCGATGGGTACGACTGTCGGTATCGAACCGATTGGCATACAGCGTGTGACTGGCCCAGATCCACCACACCGGAATGAATTCGGTAAAGTACAATAGCACTTGCTTACCTTCCAAGTGACCATCATGGACGTGGGCCAGGTGATGGGTAATCACGCTAATGCTGGCGACAAACACCAAATCAAAGAAGAGTTCAAGCCAGGTAGCGTGGCGATCTGCAGCGTAATATTTGAACGCGGGTGACATGAGGCGTCTCCAAACAAGTGACGAATTTATGAGCCTTCGTGGGGCAAGCGGGGCGTGACCCACGCTACAGCATACCGACTCTTATGCGTGACAGAACGCTAGGTTGTTGCCATGGCTAACTCTTCAATTTGGGCTTTGAATACAGCCGTTGGTTGAGCACCCGATATCAAGTACTGCTCGTTAAAGATGACAGCCGGGACAGCCTGAACGCCACGGCTCATCCATGCGGCTTCGATAGATTTGACATCCTTAGCATACTGGGCACTATCAAGGACTGCTCTGGCTTTATGGCTGTCCAGACCAATTTGAGTGGTGGCTGCAAGTAGCACCTCAGTATCATCAACGGCTTGTTGCTCACTGAAATAGGCCGCAAATAATTTCAGATGTAAATCGGTTTGCTTGTCATATTTTTTAGCCCAATGGAGCAACTGATGCGCTTTGAACGTGTTGTACATGCGCATCTCGTCATAGTAGTTGAACGTAAACCCCAACTCTGCTCCCATATCGGTCAGGCGCTGACGGGCGGCAATACTGCCCTCCAAGGTAGTGCCATATTTCTTAGCCAGATGCTCACGCAGGTTTTCGCCATCCTGGGGCATTGCCGGATTCAACTCAAAGGGATGCCAGTGCAGCTCGAAGGTCACAGTATCCTCGACCATCTGCATAGCTTTTTCCAGTCGTTTATAGCCGATGATGCACCAGGGACAAACGATATCCGAAATGAAATCAATTTTGACGGTGGTTTTCATGATTCTAAGCCTCAATTTGCCGTTAATATTGGCGAGATTAGAGGAGTTCTGAAGGGATTTCTAAGCAACATTGAAATTCTGATTGAGATGTGCTTCAAACCGAATAAAATCATTCTCAATATCCGGATTTTTCATCACATCAAAACAGACAAATGTCGGTAGCGTCTCCATGCCAAAAAACTTAAAGTTGAGGTGCATCGGCCAGAACAAATCATCGATGGTTTTACCTTCAAAAAACCACTGATTTGGATCGCCAAAGGCGGCTTTTGGTGCGTTAAAGGTCAGCGACAGCATGTACTTTTTGTTTACTAACGTACCGCCGGTGCCGTATTGCTTGCGGGGATCTTGGCGGGTTCTACCGTCACCTGCGCAAAGACGACCATCCATGCCGGCAGAGTACACGTAGTCCATGTAGCGCTTAAAGCTCCAGGGGACCTCCATCCAGTTCACCGGGGTTTGCAGAATGATGGCATCAGCCCACTGGTGTTTAGCAATTTCTGCGTCCACATCGTAGTCATCTTTCATCGTGGTGATTTTGATGTCGTAGCCCTTTGCCGTCAAATTATTTTGGGCTTTTTCGACGAGGGCGGAATTGAGTTTACCAGGGGAAAAGGGATATTCTTCGTGAGCATTGATGATGAAAATGTTTGGCATGGTTGAAATGTCCTTAATTGCATCAAGGGCTGAATTACGTCTTAAAAACGAGCCGCATTCTCAGTCTCAGACTTGGCTTCATCACCTTTGCCAAAGAAGGCTGGAAATGGCTTAGGAATGGTTACAGCCTTTTGGGTGGCAGGTCGAGCATCAATGCGATCGCACCAAGCCTTAAAGTTATCTAGCCCTTCAATCGAAACCTTGGCCCAGGGATAAGACCGCGCCCAGGGATAGGTAGCCATATCGACAATGGTGAAGTCATCGCCCAACAAATAGGCTTTGCCCGCCAGTTGTTTATCCAGCACCTCCAGTAGTCGACGCGATTCGGTCACATAGCGATCGATAGCATAGTCATCCTGAATGCCTTTGGGAGCCGCAATGCGTTGAAAGTACATGGCCTGACCCATCATGGGACCAATCCCCGCCATCTGAAACATCAGCCATTGCAACGCTTCAGACCGGGCTTTTTCACCTTGAGGGAGAAACTTCTGGTACTTTTCGGCCAGATACCAGAGAATCGCCCCAGACTCAAAAACTGCAAAATTATCGTTGCCGCGATCGACAATCGTGGGAATGCGACCATTGGGATTGAGCTTCATATACCATTCAGACTTTTGCTCTTTTTTCCCAAAGTCAATATAGGTCAGTTCGTACTCAACCTCAGCTTCTTCGAGAAAGATAACGGGCTTCCAACCATTCATGGTGGAAGCAGTATAGAGATGAATATCGGGAGATGCCATAACGATGCCTGACGATGAAAGAATTGCAAATCGAACACAGGAGATGGATCGTGCCAGTGCCCATCTCGCAATCTGGCCAGTGATGGCGCAGCAACATGTCCTAAGATAATTAGGCTAGTAACCCGAGTCAACCAGTATACTTTTAGTAACCACTCTCTCTCATGGGCACCATCACCAACATCAGCACCGACAGCAATGGTCGTAAGGTCGTAGCCGAGCCTTGTTTAGAACCTTGCCCCATTGAGCGTGGCATGCGTTTGTTGGGGGGCAAATGGAAAGGTTCAATTCTTTGGCACCTTAAAGATGGTCCGGTGCGCTTCAACGATCTGGCCCGTCAAATGGGTGGGGCCAGTAAGAAAATGGTGAGCCAGCGCCTGCAAGAAATGGAAGAAGTCGGTTTGGTAAAGCGGGAAGTGATCAGCGATCGCCCCATTGCGGTTGCCTACGAAATCACCGAATTTGGCAAATCTGCCTTAGACTTTTTGGAAACTCTCAAAGACTGGGTAGAACACCATCAGGTTTAGCCTATTGCCATTGTTGGCATTGCTGAAATGAGGGAGGAGTGGCTTTACATGAGCCAGGCTGAACATAATTTAAATGCAATAGGCGATCGAAAGCCATTGGTACCGAATTGTTGCATGTTTGTCGCCGCTGAGTTGGATTTTAGTCAAGTATGACAATGATTGAAATTAAACACCCACAAGAGCAGGCGCGTTTACGCCGCCTTGCCCTGGCTGCACAAGGTTTGTTGCAGACTCAACCCTATGGACGTGGTTTGGCGGGGGCACGCAAAGCCATTAACCACCTCGGGTATGTACAGATCGACACTATATCGGTGGTAGAACGAGCACACCATCATGTCTTCTACTCTAGAGTGCCGAAATTTAAGCCCGCCATGACCAATCAAATGTTGCTCAATGGCGACATTTTTGAGTATTGGGCCCACGCGGCAGCTTTTCTCCCCATTACCGATTTTCGCTTCTCCTTACCCTACAAACACGCCATTAAAAGCGGCCAAACCCATTGGTATAGAAACCGTGATACAAAGCTCATGGGAGAGCTGTTGGCCCGCATCCGTTCAGATGGCCCGATACGAGCCCGAGATATCGAAACGAACACCACAAAACGTGCAGGTTGGTGGGACTGGAAGCC
>NZ_AWNH01000083.1 GCF_000482245.1 Leptolyngbya sp. Heron Island J
GAAAGATAGAGTCTCATCAGACATCGGAGCAAGGACGCCTCTTCAACACTGGACCTCCATCAACTGGGGGCAAGTAAAGAAACGGGTGAGGAACCTGAGATACCGCATTTATCGTGCTACTCAAAACGGTCAGTGGAATCGGGTGCGCAGCCTGATGAAGCTGATGCTTAAGAGCTACTCCAACCTGCTGCTATCGGTGCGGCGTGTGACTCAAGAGAATCAGGGCAAACAGACAGCGGGCTTAGATGGCCAGACTGCCTTAACCTCTGAACAACGAGTCCAACTGGTGAATCGACTGCAAGACCATTCTCTCTGGCAAGTGCATCCGACTAAACGGATCTACATTCCAAAAGCGAATGGAAAACTCAGGCCACTGGGCATTCCTGCCCTCGAAAACCGAGTTGCCCAGACGATAGTGAAGCATGCGCTTGAGCCTCATTGGGAGGCCCGTTTCGAGTCTCACAGTTATGGCTTTCGCCCTGGTCGTAGTTGTCACGATGCCATTGAGCAGTGCTTCCTACGACTTAAAGGTGGCGGTGATACCTGGGTACTTGATGCGGATCTAAAGAGTGCATTCGACAAAGTAGATCACCGCTTTATCCTCGACACCATTGGCCCGGTGCCAGGTCGAGAGCTGATTAAGCAGTGGCTCAAAGCAGGATATGTAGAGGCTGAGATGTTTCATGCTACCCCCGAAGGTACGCCTCAGGGCGGTCCGCTTTCACCTTTATTGTTGAACATTGCCTTGAATGGGATGCAGGACTTGTTGCTGTCATTCACAACAACTCGAACCTACCAGCCTTCTTCAAAAGCAAAATCACAGTCTCCGCGCAAACGTACTTCGCCAACTTATGGCTACTGTCGTTACGCGGATGACTTTCTGGTAACGGCGAAAACAAGAGCAGACATCGAAGCCATTGTCCCTGTCTTGCAGACGTGGCTTAAACCACGCGGGCTAGCGCTGAACATGGAAAAGACCCAAATCGTGAACATCCAACAGGGGTTTCCGTTCTTGGGTTTCTCGCTTCGGCACTACAACGGGAAATGTCTCTGCCGACCGCAAAAGGAAAAGGTGTTGGCCTTCCTGGCGCGGCTACGGAGTTGGTTGAAGCAAAACGCCTCGGTCTCTCCAGCGGCGGTGATTCATCACCTGAATCCCATTCTGCGAGGTTGGGGCAACTACTACAAACATGGTGTCAGTAAAGACGTGTTTGGCTACGTGGACCATCAGCTCTGGAGAGGACTTTGGAAATGGTGTTGCCGGCGTCATCCGAACAAGTCGAAGGGATGGATTATCAGGAAGTACTACCAAACCTTTAAGGGACGTGCGTGGACATTTGCCACTAACGTCACTGACCGAGCGGGCAATCGAAAACTGCTGAGGCTAATACGTCTGGCGGATATTCCGATTCAACGCCATGTCAAGGTTAAAGGAACGGCCTCACCGGATGACCCAGCACTTCAAGACTACTGGCGTCATCGCCATACTCGATATGGGAAAACCTATTGGGATAAAGGCTCTAAATACTTCAAAGTAGCTCAGAGCCAGAACTGGCGATGTCCAGTCTGTCATGAAGCCTTGTTTAATGGAGAGGCTCTACACACCCATCATCGGTTGCCTGTAAAACAGGGTGGCAGAGAACGTGAAGAGAATCTGGTTCATCTTCATCATACCTGCCATCAATATTTACACAACAATGAGGATATGGTTTTGAATGGCTTAAGGCTTGAGCGGCTTGATGGGATGACTGTCACGAGCCGTTCTTAGGGGAGGGGGACACGGCGACGTGTGCCCTCTTACCCGACAAGCTGCAACAAAGTGCAATAAGCGAGAGGTTAACCCCAAAATCCCAAAAATCAGGGTCTTTTTCATAAGTTCAGCTTATATTTCCATCCACCTTTTGCCCTCTTATTGTTAGAGTGAGATCACCCCAACCATTTCAGGAGGCTGGGGGAAACTGAGATGGCTAACTGGCCATGGCTTCAATCGGTAACCGCTCAGCCATGTCTAAGCGAAAAACGCCATAGGGATTGATATGGGCATAGATGAGCGGTGTCAGTGCCCGAAGTTCGTTCGGCCCCATTTTTTGCATCCAGATGGGGTCAGACAGGACTTGTTGAATCAGCAAGGTATTGATGTAGACCAAGCTAATTTGGAGTAGATGCAGGCAGAGCATTGAGATCTCTTGTAAGGCCACATGGCCAGAGGTGAAATCACCGCTCTTGCCATAGAAGATAAAGTCATTGGCACTATTCCAATTCTCCACCACATTTAAGCCTTCCTGAATCTCCTGACGGACCCGCTCATCATGCAGATAGCGACATAAGAAAATGGTTTTGATAGCTCTGCCCAATTCTGCTAAGGCTTTATAGACAGGGTGTTTAGCATTATTTCGGGTAAAGCGAGAGAGAATCGCTTCGGGGTCAGCCGTGCCTTGCTTGAGAGCGGTGGCAAACTTGACCATGGTGTCATAGTGCTCACGAATCAGTTTCCAACGGATAGGGCGTTTGACAATCGCTTTGAGATTCGGATACTGCTGAAGCTGCCCTTTCTCAGGCAAAAACAGTTTTTGCTTATGAATGCCTCGAATGCGGGGCATCAGCTGAAACCCCAGTAAATGGCAGAACGCAAAACCGACTTCGCTTTGACCATGGGTATCGACATAATTTTTATCCACTGACATTTGGGTGCAGTGCCTCAAGACGCCCTTAATCATGGAGGCGGCCTCTGACGAAGAACACCGCTTGAGCTGAGAGTAAATGCACACGGCTTTCTTCTCAATATGCCAGTAGATCATCACACCTCGACGTTTATACCGGGCATGCCACTCGGTCATGAGATTTTGGTCCCAGGTGCCAAAGTGCTTGGAATCAGAAGCACAGGCAGTGGTCGCTTCTCCCCAGATATGCGGCAAGCGGACCCGAAAGATAGCATTGGCGACATCAGTAATGGCCTGTCGCAGTGCCGCTTTACTGAGAAACTTGCGACGGACGTAATGAAGGTCAAAGTAGCCCACACCATGGTCACCATGGACAATACGTTTGATGCCTAAGTTGGTGCCCAGGGCATAGAGGCACAGCAGTAGCCGTTTGCGCAGCTCCGCAGGGTCCAGGGTTTCACGACTCGCCGTGCTCCGAAAGTGCTCGGTGAACTGGAGCCGAAATTCGGTTTCTTTGAGGACATCCAGTAAAGGAAGCACCGACCAACGTCGTGAGATTTCTTCCTTGAGCGCCTTAAGATGTTCAGGCTCGGGCTGCTCTGACAAGGGTGTCAGCTGAATCCAGCCACCACGCTTTTCTAAAATCTTCACTTTGGGGTTATCCGGTAGCCCTTGATGCAGCTCCGTCAGGACTACTGTCATCTCCTGCTGAATCTGTTGGATAAAGTCATCGACCTCCATCGGCTGGTTGAGATCTTGATAGTATTCGCTTCGCCGCGTTTCAAAGTCTTGAGGTAAATCGTCATCAGGATTGCAATAACGCTTGGCACCCGCTACCCAGACTTCTTTGCATCGAAGCTTTTCGCGTACTGTGCGCAAGACATTTAGTTCATAGGCAGCACGGTCAATCTCAGGCTCACCATTGGCCTGAGTCGTCATCACGGCTGCCTGCCCTTCTGGGCTGAGAACTCCGTCCATCGGCACATTAATATCGGCTGCAAAGGGCTCTTGAAGCGGTTTATCGATGTAGCGTTTAAGCAGTGCAATGGCCTCCATCAAAGGGCTCAGGTTGGGAGTATGGGAACAAAATTCTACAGCCTCCAGAATCAACGGGAGTAAGCGACGATAGTAGTGAGTGTAGGCAGAGCGAAGCTTCGCCTGAAATTGCTCTTGAAACGTGCCACCTGCCCCGTCAAGCTGGTCCAACACATGTTCTAACTGCTCCTCATTGGCCACTGGATAAATCACCTCTCTAACCAATCCGTCAGGTTCAGATAAGGCCGCCAGCGCGATCTGATACAAGAGTGTATCGCGGTTGTCGGTTTTCTGGGCGTTTGCAACCACCTCTTGAGACGCTCGCTTCTTACTGCGACTTTCCAGGCGATGGACCAGGTGTAGAAACAGCTCAACAATGTTGTCGATACTTTCTTGTGAGCGCACCCAGCAGAACGCCGCAAGGAGCGTGTAGCGAATCGGGTCAGGATGTCGGCGGAGTTCAGTCAGCGTCTCTGTTTCAACCCGTAACCGATAGCGTTCCACAATACTCTCACACAGATGGCTAAATAGATCCGTGGGTACCTTGACTTGCTGAACCGTTTTTAGTTTTGAGACTTCAGCTATCAAGCTATTCAGACTGATACCACCGACATCTGCCTTGAGCGAGTTGAGCACAATATCCGCTGGGTCCAGGATATAGGAATCAGATTGGGGACCGGTCAGGGCATCTAGGGCCTGACGGCAAGACTCGGGTAACTGCGTCATGATTGATTCACACAGTTGGATTTCAAATTGGCGTTGAGCGGCTACTCAAGTCCGCTCAACTTGAGCGTAGGTCGGTGGCTCAAGTTTACGGGTTCTTAATTCGGCATAGAGGGCTTGTTTCATCCGTCGCACATCGACTTCTTGGGGCAACACCTGATCAATAAGCCATTGACGTAGAACGTCGAAATCCTGTTTGCCCATGCGTTGAAACCCATACCGTTTTCGGATCTCAACGCGATGATATTTGAGGGCTCTACCCTCCCAGTTATAGCTTTGGTAGAGACTCTCATCCAGGTCCAGTTGCTCGGCCACAAAGAGACGTACAACCTTCGGTATCTCATGTTTTTTCTCTGGGAAGTAACCCTTCAGTTGAAAGAACTTTAACAACAAGGCAAACCCCAAGCGATTGGCCCCTCGCTTATTGGAGATCAGCACTCTATCGTCTTCGTCAATTGTCCAATGCTCAACGAGTTCATCGTTTTCCCACTTGCGTTTCATGGTAGACCCCTGGAATCACATCTCCAGTGAGCGTAAAACGAGATTAGGCCATATAAGCCAAACTTATGACTAAGAGGCTGAGTCGCATCCTGTATTTACAAAAGTTAGTGCCTGAAACTCAATCATAACAAGCATTTTGGGCTTATTGCACTTCGTTGCAGCTTCGCTTCAATTACCCCTGGTAATAACGCTGCATCTGGACTTCGATTTCAGCAGAATAGGACACAAGCATTGGTTCTCTGAAACTACCTATTTTTTAGGCTATCCTACCTGTGCAAATGTGGATACTATAAAATCCTTATTCCCAAGGCTTTGTGCCGTGGCATAGGGACACAAGCCGCAACTATATTACTGTTGCCTAAAAGATTTAAATCCTCACCAATACGAAGCCCTCCATAAACATCAGGTTCACGGAGGGCTCCAGGTTAGATATAAAGGGTTAAGTAATACAGGATTCTGCTTACTTAGATAGAAGTTTAGACATAGAACGTTTGCAATAGAGCTTTCGTCTATGTGCTTACTGTAGACGGAAATAAAATCTAAGGCTCGCTTTTGCTCGTCAGCCTACTGTTTGTTTACATTCTCATCAATTTTTCTTGGATTGTGCTGATGATTACAGTTGAGTTAAGTCATGCATTAGACAATAACGCCTTCTTGAAAAAGCACATATTCTCTTTGTCCGTAATAAAAGACAGCCGGTGCAGACCATTGAAGAGCGGTTAAGGCGAGATCGCGCCATTGGTCAAATTATTCAATGCGCCTGTAATCGTCTTAATCGCCTCTACACCACAGCCATCCAACCGATGACGACCGCCCAGATATTGTGGGTCATTGTAGGCCAGCTGTACCTGACCCTGTTCATCCTCCCAAATCAGCACCTTTTGCGGTAAATCAATGGCAATGGTCTGCTGGCACTGCATCAGGGGGGTGCCTAATTTAGGGTTACCAAAAATAACGACACGGGTAGGTCGTAGCTCCAGACCAACCCCAGATGCATTTTGGGTATGGTCAACGGTGGCAAACACGTTTAATCCCCTAGCTTCTAGAATCTGCTTAAACCGAGTTTCCGTTTCTTCAACGCTGTAAGGGCTGGCCTTAACAATTAAGCCCGTGGGTGCTGTCGCCTGGGCAATGGCTTTCTGACGCGAAAAATAGACAGTGCCGACAAGCAAGGTTAATCCTAATAAACTGACAGCGGCTGAAATCTTGTGCATAGTGATGAGAGTAAAACCAAAACTATGTTTTCAGCCTATAACTATGGTGCCAGTGTGGCAAAAGCGATCGCAAGCATTGCCCCTGTAACGGAACAGTCAATACCACGATTGATTATCCAATGACAGCCGGTTCTTGCTGGGTAGCACAGTGAATACTGCCGCCGCCAGCAGCAATGGCATCAAGGTTGATGGCTACAATTTCACGTTCTGGAAAAGCCCGCTGTAGCGACTGCCGAGCCGCCTGATCCGCACGATTATCTCCAAATTCTTGCATAATCACAGCCCTATTACAGACATAAAACCCCACATAGCCCGCCGCAAACTCGGGCGTTTCATAGGCGTCTCGAACTGTGGTGGGTGCTTCCAGGACAATCACTTCCAGCGAACGCCCCTGAGCATCCGTAGCCTCTGCCAATATCTCCAGGTGTTGCTTAGTTACCTCATGGTCAAAAAAGCTAGGATCAGGTTCATAAGCGGCCAGCACAACACCTGGTTTAGCAAATCGAGCATAGAAGTCGGTGTGACCATCCGTAATATCCTGCCCCTTAATCCCAGGTAGCCAGATAATCTTCTCTAGACCCAGCAATGGCATCAGCTGGTCTTCAAATTGAGCCTTGGCAACACCTGGGTTGCGGTTGTCATTCAACACACAGCTTTCAGTAATGATGGCCGTACTATCACCGTCTAGCTCAATACAGCCGCCCTCCAACACCAGGTCCGTATTAATCACCTCTGCCCCGGCCTGGCGAGATACAAACGCAGCAACAGCTGCATCTTGCTGATAGACCTGCTTTTGGCCCCAGCCGTTAAAGTTAAAGTCAATACCTGCTTTTTGTCCCTGCTTAGAAAGAACAAATAGCGGTCCCGTATCGCGTATCCATAGGTCATCCAGGGGTGAAACAATCAGCTCAACTGATGCACCCAACAACTCCTTTGCGAGATCATACTCGTCAGCTCTAACTAACATGGACACCGGCTCATACTGGGCAATTGTTTGAGCCAGGGTCACTAGATTACGCCTGACCTCAGGCAATAGTCGTCTCCCCCATATCCTTTCGCTGGCCCCAAAGGCCATCCAGGTGAGAAGATGGCGCGCGGCTTCATCAGGCATATACCATTGTTGGGCAGCTGTACCGCTACATCCCATCAGTATCCCTCCAGCAAATAGGGAAGTCCTTTGTAGAAACTGTCGTCTGGTTATCATAGCATTTTCCCAATAGTTTATTAGTGCCGCTGCAGCGAGAGAGAGTTTTTAAGGTTCTTTAGTGATTTTTAGCATCTTGTTGCTATGGCGCTGAAATTCATAGACGACAGATTGCACATCACATTGATATCCCATAGATGTCAGAGGAGTTATGACAAGATCTAGATGGGGAGATGGGTTGAGAGCCAGATTAAGCAGCGGAAAAACGCGTACTTCCCGACAAACACGCAGCAGTTCACAAATAGAATCCAGGTGAAATGTCTGGTCAAACTGCTCGGAATAAAGAAATAAAAAATGAGAACATAGGCCCAAACTATAGGCGGCCTCTGGATAGTTGAGCTGAGGCAATTCCCCAACTTCATAGCGGCCTGCAGTCTTGCCCTGCTCAAAGTCGTCACAAAATAATTTAATAGCGGCCTCACGATTTTTACGCAGCTCGTTCGGAGAGCGATGATAGCTCCAAACCCAGTCATCAAGGCTATTTTCGACCTGACCAATGATATCGTCAACAACAGCATCAAACCGCTGTTTAATCTGGATGGCATTAAAGCAATAAAGCGGATCGACTGATTTGATGTGATAGCCCAGCCTGGTACCTTCGGCATTAAAGCTGGCCGGACCATCGGCAACACTGAGGATGGGCTGTTGTAGCTCTATCTGTGTCAGGTTAAACATTTTGACATATTCATCAAACGATCGACCAAAGGGAACTACGGTGTCTAGCTTAACGGCCATAAATGTTGCAAGGTAAGAAATTAGTACGGTTTCACTCTTTTAATAATGACGGAGGAGTAATAGGCGTCAATTCGTAGCCTTATAGAAATTGGCCCCGTGAAACCCTAGCCATATTAGCTCGTCCCAGCTTTTTGAGTCATCCCTGATATAAAGTACCCCGACGGGTAATGTACACCAGTCATCCGAAATCCATACTTAAGGGATTGTTGTACAAGCGACAGCAGCCAAGGTGCTTATGTCTACCAGCCCCAGCCTACACACCCCAATTATGCTCCGAGCATACTGCCATGAAGACTGGTCATCAGTATGTGCCATTCATGATCGCGCTCGGCCCTATGAGCTAGAAGACTCCTGTGATCCACAGGCTCTAGTGCCACTGGCCGACGAGCAGGAAGACAGAGACAACTTCCACCGTTCCGAAAAATTTGTTGCCTGTATTCACGAGCAAGTTGTTGGCTTTATCGGCGTGGACGAAAATCTGATCTCCTGGCTATATGTAGATCCAGAGTACTTTAGACAAGGCATTGGCCGAGAATTACTACAGTTAGGTCTGGAACTGGCCGGTCCACAAGCCTGGACAGTCGTACTCAGTAACAACACACGGGCACGACGGCTCTATGCCAGCGAAGGGTTCCAGGTTGTCCACACATTTGAAGGTAGCAATGTTGGATATCCATGTAGTTGCCTAGAATTAGCTCTCAAGTCTCACCCCATAGAACTGTTCATGGAGACAACTCAGATGGAGACTTTAAAGGTGAAATGAAGTTTGTTAAACGTCGGTTAGATGCAGGGAAATTTGTAGCTGATAGTGCTGTTGTTGCAAATCAATCAGCATATGCTGACATGACTACTTTTTTAAGTAAGCAGCTGTATTAAGCATTATTGCAAATCAAGTTTTTCTGTTTAGCACCAAAAAGTATTGGGCAATACTTAACGTATCAGAACCATGACTCTCGTTAGGTTCTATGCCATAGTGCATAGTCTCCCCAACCGGAGCGTAACCACCCTGGAAAATAACCTGTTCTTTACTCAGGTGAAATCAGCGGCAAACCACATCAGCGTTCTGCATATAGGTAACAGTTTGTTCAAGGAAATTAAGGAATGTTAGACAGACTCTTCATTGGGACCACGTTAGGCTTCGTTTCGCTATTTGCCCTAGCAGGAGCTAGCTATGGCTCCCCTAGTGAAGCAGTTACTGTTGATGTCTATGGTTCATCCTACAGTGTTGAGTTAGACCGCGATGCTACGGGTCAGGTGCTCAGAAACCAACCATGGTGGGGGAATAAGGAACTAGCCAGTGAGCTATGTGAGGCCTTGGTGTATCAAGGTGAAGACATGGCCAGCGTTGGCTATAACACGATGGAAATTAGTGGTGAAGATTATATTGAAGCTTATCTGGTTATGCCGCTTGCCACCTGCAGTGGTCCGGTCTTAATCCCCCAGGAAGATATTGGCCGGATGAATAGCGGTACATTCTTTGTGGTTTCAGGTAATCTTTGTTTCACTAGCACTCAAGATAGTCTCAGTGCCGAGCTTTATAAAAATTACACGCTCAACCAAAATCTATCGGTAACGACTCAGAATGTCAGCGTGCTTAATTGTGGCTATTTTGATCATTCAATTTTTTACTAGAGGGTGCGAACTAGTACGCTGCAGCATAAGTTTGCCCACTATCCAATGTGGATGGGTGGATGAAATAAAAAAAGCAGGAGTCAAAGGCTTTTTTGCTACCCCTGACTCCTGTACCTGTTTCCTAGCTTCTAAATACGTTTAGTGAATCAAATGCTGACGGCAGCATTTATGCCTATGCCTATTGCCTGGACAGCCATAGGGCTTAACGTTCAAAACAGAAGTTAAAGTTAAGCCCAGGCACAGCAACAGACTGCATTGAGTGAGCACTATAAAAGCAAAGCTCGATTACGCTTACGCGTGAGATTGCTTTTCCAGCGAATCTAAAGATCGCTTAAACGGCAGCGAACCACCAATAACCCAATACAAAATCGGACAAAATACAACACAATAAACAGTCAGTACTGCAATTAATTCAGTTGCGGTTAAAACATCAGATGCCATGAGAATCGCCTCCTAAAAACACGCATCGAAGAGGCGCGTTCCTTCAGGAAAATGTCCCTACTTCCGTCCTTTAATGCTCAAAGCTTTCAGAGCTAAAGGATGAACGATATTTATGTCTGTATTATATGTTACGGACACCCTAAATAGTCAAGAGGCATTGCTGAAATGTCTACAATTCATAACAGAATCAGACTATCGCTCTTTAATGACTCTGGCGAGATGATTTTCAAGGAGGACTCTCTTGTATGGGAACAGCTATCCCTGGAAACTGGTTCATCCATGCAATCAAACAATCAAACCCTTCTGTTAATTGGGGAATGGAAAAAATCTCTAACCAAGGCTTGAGTAAGTTAAAGCTAACCCAAGGAAGAAGAATTAAGCGTAGGTTGTTCAGCCAACTCTTCCAACCCTCTCCATCCTCCCAATAACGGTGTTTGAGAAACGATGAGAACACTGTTGAATCAGCCTGTTCTGGAGGAATGATCCCGTCGGGGCGGAGGGGCGGAGTGTATAGCGTTACCATTAAGTAGGCACTCATAACCAGTTCCCACCACTTTTCAATTTGGGCATAGTTCGTTACTCGAAAATCTGCCCATCCCAGTTCATTCTTGCTTTGTTTCAAACCATATTCGACCCAATTCCG